>NZ_JBIWJF010000001.1:0-703852 GCF_044764985.1 Kitasatospora sp. NPDC093550 | reverse complement strand
CGCGGGGGCGGGGCGGTGGGGGGGGGGGGGGGGGGGGGGGGGGGCCGCCGCCCCGCGCGGGGGGGGGGGGGGCGGGGGGGGGGGGGGCCCCCCGCCCCCCCCCCCACTCCTCGTTCCCGGCCCGATGGTTCCCGACCCGCCACTTCCAGGCCCGGTAGTTCCAGGCCCGGTAGTTCCAGGCCCGGCAGCTCCCGGCCCCGGGCGTCAGCGGCTGCCGACCGCCTGCTTCACCAGGGTCCGTCCGAAGTCCCACATCAGGCCGCTCCCCCGGTGGGCCTCGTCCATGATGTCGGTGAAGGCGTCCATGAACCGGTCCACGTCCCGCTCGGTGATGATCAGCGGCGGGATCAGCTTGATCACTTCCAGGTGGTCCCCGGACACCTGCGTCAGGATCCGGTGGCGCTGCAGCAGCGGGACCACGACCATCTGCGCGAACAGGCCCTTGCGTGCCGCCTGCAGGGCCGCCCACCCGGTGCGCAGCTTGAGCGACTTCGGCCGGCCGAACTCGATGCCGATCATCAGCCCGCGCCCGCGCACCTCGGCGAGCAGCTCGTACTTGTCGACCAGCGCCGTCAGCCGCTCGCGGAACTGGTCGCCGACCGTGCGGGCGTTCTCCACCACCTTCTCGTCCCGCATGACCTCCAGGGTCGCCAGCCCGGCCGCCATGGCCTGGGCGTTGGACCCGAAGCTGGCCGAGTGCACCAGCACCCGGTCCATCGAGGAGTACACCTTCTCGAAGATCCAGCCTTTGCCGAGCGTCGCGCCGACCGGCACGTACCCGCCGGAGAGCGCCTTGGCCGCGCAGACCAGGTCGGGCAGCACGCCGTCCTCGTGCTGGTAGGCGAAGAACTCCCCGGTGCGCCCGATCCCGGTCTGCACCTCGTCGCAGATCAGCAGTGCCTTGTGCTCGTGCAGCAGCGCCTGGGCGGCGCGCAGCCAGCCGGGCGGCGGCGCCTGGACGCCCTTGCCCTGGATCGGTTCGACGATCAGCGCCGCGACGTCGCCGCGCTTCAACTCCTTGGCCAGCGCGCCGAGATCGCCGAGCGGGATGGCGGTGTCCGGGAGCAGCGGGTCGAAGCCCTTGCGGAAGCCGCTCTCGCCGTTGACCGAGAGCGAGCCGGTGGTCAGCCCGTGGAAGGCGTGGTCGGCGTAGAGGATCCGGCGCCGTCCGGTGGCGTAGCGGGCGAACTTCAGCGCGGTCTCCACCGCCTCCGTGCCGCTGTTGCCGAAGAACACCCGGTCCAGCCCGGGCGCGTACGAGAGCAGCCGCTCGGCCAGCAGTCCCGGCAGCGGCGAGCAGTCGAAGCGGACCAGGTCCGGCAGGTCGAGGTCCATCACCTGCTGGATCGCCGAGCGCACCACCGGGTGGTGGCGGCCGAGCGCGAAGATGCCGAAGCCGGCCAGCATGTCGAGGTACTCGTTGCCTTCGGCGTCGTAGAAGTACGGCCCCTTGGCGCGCTCGTAGTACTTGTCGAAGCCGATGGTGTGGAGCATCCGGGACAGCTGCGGGTTGAGGTAGCGGCTGTTCAACTCGTAACGCTCCCGCCCGCGTTCGGCGATCAGCGCGGCGAGGTCGAAGGCGGGACGCGCGGCACCGCCGTCCGGGGCGGGGCGCGCGGAGGCGTCGCCGTCGAGTGCGGGGCGCGCGGAGGCGTCGCCGTCGAGTGCGGGGCGCGCGGAGGCGTCGCCGTCGGAGGCGGGGCGGTCTGGGTCAGCCGGCATGGCGCGGGTTCGCTCCTCGGTTCGGTAGCAGGTTCTTGGCGAAGACGGCGGTCTGGGCGGCGACCCCGGTCCCGGTCAGCCCGGCCTCCTCGAGGATCTCCCCCCGCGAGGCGTGCCCGAGGAACTCCTGCGGCAGGCCGAGCACCCGCACCGGTACGTCCACGTCGGCGTCGCGCAGCGCCTGGGCGATCGCCGAACCGACCCCGCCGGTCCGGCCGTTGTCCTCGACGGTGACCACCAGCCGGTGCGCGGCCGCCAGCTCGGGCAGCGCCGGGTCGACCGGCTTGACCCAGCGCGGGTCGACCACGGTGGCGGTGAAGCCCTCGGCGAGCAGCAGCCGGGCGGCGTCCAGGCAGGCCGGGGCGGTGGTACCGACGGCGACCAGCAGGATCTCGGCGGGCCGCCCGGTGCGCAGCAGCACGTCCACCCCGCCGATCCGCTCGACGGCCGGCACCGCGGGCCCGACGTTCCCCTTGGGGAAGCGCACGACCGTCGGCGCGTCCTCGACCTCGACGGCTTCGCGCAGCTGGGCGCGCAGCTGCTCGGCGTCGCGCGGCGCGGCGAGCCGCAGACCGGGCACGACCTGCAGGATCGACATGTCCCACATGCCGTTGTGCGAGGCGCCGTCCGGGCCGGTCACCCCGGAGCGGTCGAGCACGAAGGTGACGCCGAGCCGGTGCAGGGCGACGTCCATCAGCACCTGGTCGAAGGCCCTGTTCAGGAAGGTCGCGTACACCGCGACCACCGGGTGCAGCCCGCCGGTCGCCAGCCCGGCCGCGCTGGTGACGGCGTGCTGCTCGGCGATCCCGACGTCGAAGGTCCGCGCCGGGTAAGCCTTGGCGAACGGCGCCAGGCCCACCGGCTGCAGCATCGCCGCGGTGATCGCCACCAGCTCCGGCCGCTCGCCGCCGAGCGCGAGCAGCTCGTCACCGAACACCGAGGTCCAGGAGACGCCGCTGCTGGGCGAGATCGGCAGACAGGTGTACGGGTCGATCGGGTTGACGGCGTGGAAGCGGTCGGCCTCGTCCTGCTCGGCGGGCCGGTAGCCGCGCCCCTTGACGGTCAGGCAGTGCACGATGACCGGCCCGCCGAAGTTGCGGGCCTGGCGCAGGGCCTGCTCGACCGCGCCCAGGTCGTGGCCGTCGATCGGCCCGAGGTACTTGAGGCCGAGGTCCTCGAACATGCCCTGCGGGGCGAAGGCGTCCTTGAAGCCCTTCTTGGCGCCGTGCAACGCGTCGAAGATCGGCTGCCCGACCAGCGGGGTGCGCTGCAGCGCCTCCTTGCCGAGGGCGAGGAAGCGCTCGTAGCCCTGGGTGGTGCGCAGCGTGGCGAGGTGGTTGGCGAGGCCGCCGAT
Source organism: Kitasatospora sp. NPDC093550 (assembly GCF_044764985.1). Lineage (NCBI taxonomy): Bacteria > Bacillati > Actinomycetota > Actinomycetes > Kitasatosporales > Streptomycetaceae > Kitasatospora > Kitasatospora sp. NPDC093550. Next base: position 700,776 of record NZ_JBIWJF010000001.1, on the reverse strand, counting down.
GGTCCTGGCGTAGGAGCGCTCGTTGTCGTTGACGACGATGACCAGCGGCCGGTCGCGGGCCTCGGCGATGTTGTTGAGCGCCTCCCAGGCGAGCCCTCCGGTGAGCGCGCCGTCGCCGATCACCGCGACGGTGCGCCGGTCGTGCTGGCCGAGCAGCTGGGCCGCCTTGGCCAGCCCGTCGGCGTAGGAGAGCGCGGTGGAGGCGTGCGAGTTCTCCACCAGGTCGTGCTCGGACTCGGCGCGCGAGGGGTAGCCGGAGAGCCCGCCGCGCATCCGCAGCCGGGTGAAGTCCTGGCGGCCGGTGAGGAGTTTGTGGACGTAGCTCTGGTGGCCGGTGTCGAAGACGATCCGGTCGTACGGCGAGTCGAAGACCCGGTGCAGCGCGATGGTCAGCTCGACCACGCCCAGGTTGGGCCCGAGGTGTCCGCCGGTGCGGGTGACGGCGTCGATCAGGAAGTCGCGGATCTCGTCGGCGAGCATCGGGAGTTCGGCCGCCGGGAGCTTGCGCAGCTCGGCCGGCGACGTGACGCGGGAGAGCAGTGACATGGGTACACCTCACGACTCGGAGCGGTGCGGTGGTGCCTCCGCCCGGCGGGGCGGGCGGAGCCGGCCCGGGCGCGGAGGCCCGGGCCGGGGTGCCGACCTGGCGGTCAACTCCCGGCTCAGCGGCCCTGGTTGCCGGTGACGGTCTCGGTGATGGCGCGCAGCGACTGCTGCAGCGAGCCCATGGTCGCGAGGACGGCCGTCGGCTCGTAGCCGCAGTGGGCCATGCAGTTGGCGCAGCGCGGGTCCTTGCCGCGGCCGTACTTGCTCCAGTCGGTCTTCTCGACCAGCTCGCGGTAGGTGGGCACGTAGCCGTCGGCCATCAGGTAGCAGGGCCGCTGCCAGCCGAACAGCGAGTAGTTGGGGATGCCCCAGGGGGTGCACTCGAAGTCGGCCTTGCCCTCCAGGAAGTCCAGGAAGAGCGGGCTGTGGTTGAGCCGCCAGCGCCGGCGGTTGCCGCCGGCGAAGGCCTTGCGGAAGAGCTCCCGGGTCTGCTCGACGCCGAGGAAGTGCTCCTGGTCGGGGGCCTTCTCGTAGGCATAGGCCGGGGAGATCATCATCTCGTCGACCTTGAGCTCGTCGTTGAGGAAGTCCAGCACGTCGATGACGGTCTGCGGGGTGTCGGTGTTGAAGAAGGTGCTGTTGGTGGTGACCCGGAAGCCGCGCCGCTTGGCCTCCTTGATCGCCGCCACCGCCTCGTCGAAGGTGCCCTCCTTGGCCACGGACTCGTCGTGCCGCTCGCGCAGCCCGTCGATGTGCACGGCGAAGGTGAAGTACGGCGAGGGCTTGAACTTGTCGATCTTCTTGCGCAGCAGCAGCGCGTTGGTGCACAGGAACACGTACTTGCGGCGTTCCACCAGCTGGCGGACGATCTCGTCGATCTGCGGGTGCATCAGCGGCTCGCCGCCCGCGATCGAGACCATCGGGGCACCCGACTCCAGGACCGCGCCGACCGCCTGGGCGACGGGCATCCGCTGCTTCAGGACACCCGCCGGGTGCTGGATCTTGCCGCAGCCCTCGCAGGCGAGGTTGCAGGCGAACAGCGGTTCCAGCTCCACGATCAGCGGGAACTTGTCCCGTCGCTTGAGCAGCTTCTGCTGCATGAGGTAGGTGCCGACCCGCACGGTCTGGCGCAACGGCATGGCCATGGCTAGCTCGCCTCCTGGGGGAGCGTCGAGGATGTGGGGTGGAACAGGACGTCGGAGCGGGGTTCGCGCTCCTGCCGGTACCAGTCGACGAGGGCGGGTACCGTCGCCCGCAGGGTCCGCCAGGCCCGCACTCCGGCCGGGAGGGTCCCGGGCCGCAGCAGTTCGTGCTCGGGGGTGTCGACCACCACCCGCAGGACGGCGGCGGGCAGCGCCGGCCGCACCTCCCGCAGCGCGGCCAGGACGGCGGCGGCCTCCATGTCGACCGCGAGCGCGCCCTGCAGGTGCAGGGCCCTCCGTTCGATGCCGCGCACCACGTGGTCGGCGGTGTGGTGCACCCCGGTGTGCACGGTCAGGCCGCGTTCCTTCAGCGCCCGGGTGAGGTCCGGGCCGGAGCCGACCGGGTAGAGGTGGCCCTCGGCGTCGCGCACCCCGTCGGCCGCGACGACGTCGCCGGGCTGCACGCCGGGGCCGAGCGCGGCGCCGAAGCCGGCCACCACCACCGCCCCGTAGCCGCCGGGGGCGGAGCCGAGCAGCCGTCGGACGGCCGTCCCGGCGCGCCGGCGGCCGACCCCGGTGCGCACCAGCACCGGGGACCCGCCCACCGCGCCGCGCCAGTCACCCCCGCGCAGGGCCCAGACCTCGGGGCCCAGGGCGCAGAGCACCAGCAGGGGGGCGGTGGTCACCGCACCGCCCCGATCGCCGGGGTGCCGCCCGCGTTGGCCCTGCCCGGGTGGCCGTGCAGGTAGCGGCCGAGCGCGGTGACCGGGAAGACCAGCCGGTACAGGTGGTAGTTGATGGAGAAGTCCCACGGGAAGCCGGTGCCGGTGAACTGCGGCTCGTCCCAGGTGCCCTCGGGTAGCTGGGTGCGGACCAGCCAGTCCACGCCGCGTTCCACCGCGGGGTTGGCCCGGCCGTCCGGCCCCTCGCCGGCCGCGAGCAGCGCCATCAGCGCCCACGCGGTCTGCGAGGCGGTGGAGTCGCCGCGCCCGGCCCAGCGCGCCGGGTCGTCGTAGGAGCGCATGTCCTCGCCCCAGCCGCCGTCGGCGTTCTGCCGGTCCTCCAGCCAGCGCACCGCCCGGCGGATCGCCGGGTGCTCGTCCGGGACGCCGGCCGCGACCAGGGCGGGCAGCACCGAGCCGGTGCCGTAGATGTAGTTGGTGCCCCAGCGGCCGAACCAGGAACCGTCCGCCTCCTGGTTGCGCAGCAGCCACTCGATGCCGCGCCGGGTCCGGGGGTCGCGGGCGCGGCCGGTCTCCGCGAGCATCTCCACCACGTGGGCGGTGACGTCGGCGGAGGGCGGGTCGACCACCTCGCCGAAGTCGCAGAACGGCAGCTTGTTGGGCAGCGTGCTGGTGTTGTCGACGTCGAAGGCGCCCCAGGCGCCGTTCTTGGACTGCATGCCGAGGTTCCACAGCACCCCGCGCTCCACCGCCCCGTCGACCCTGGCCTGGTCCGGGTGGGCCACCCGGCGCAGTGCCAGGACCACCTCCGCGGTGTCGTCGATGTCGGGGTAGGTGTCGTTCTCGAACTCGAAGGCCCAGCCCCCGGCGGGGAGCCCGGGCCGCTGGACGGCCCAGTCGCCGCGCTTGCGGATCTCCTCGCCGAGCATCCAGTCGACGGCGGAGACCAGCGCCGGGTGGTCGGCCGGGACGCCGGCGTCGGCCAGCGCGATGGTGGCCAGGCAGGTGTCCCAGACCGGGGACTGGCAGGCCTCCAGCCAGCGCTTGCCGTCCTCGGTGTGCACGGTGAAGCGGTCGAAGGAGGAGAGCCCGGCCTGCATCACCGGATGCTCCAGCTCGTAGCCCTCCAGGTGCAGGGCGATCAGCGAGTAGACGGCGGGCGGTTGGATGCCGCCCCAGCAGCCGTCGGCCTCCTGCCGTTCGACGATCCAGCGGCAGGCCTGGGAGACGGCCAGCCGGCGCAACGGGCGGAAGGCCCGGCGGTGGTAGGCGTGCAGCGCCTTGTCCAGGCGCTCGAACATGCCGTCCCAGGTGGTGGCGGGGGCGAGCGGCCGTTCGGGGTACGGGTCGTCCGGGTCGGTGTGCAGCTCGGTGAGCGGGAAGGGCGCCGGACGGACGGGCCGGTGGGAGGAGACGACGGTCAGCGGGACGATGGTCTGACGGGCCCAGCACCCGAAGGCGTAGATGTTCAGCGGCAGCCACTTGGGCAGGAAGATGATCTCCGGCGGCATCTCCGGCAGCCGTTCCCAGGGCCACCAGCCGAACAGCGCGAGCCAGATCCGGGTGAACACCCGGGCGGCCGCGATGCCGCCCGCGGAGCGGACGTACCGGGCGGCGGCCAGCATGTGCGGGGCGTTCGGGTCGTCGCCCGCGAGTTTGAGCGCGACGTACGCCTCGACGGTGGTGGACAGTTCGGGCGGCCCGCCGTGGAAGGTGGCCCAGGTGCCGTCCTCACGCTGCTGGGAGCGGATCCACTCGGCGGTGGCGTGGGTCTGCTCCTCGGTCCGGATCCCGAGGAACTGTCGGAGCAGTAAATCCTCGGCGTCCATGGTGACGTTGGTCTCCAGATCGCCCTTCCACCAGCCCTCCGAGGACTGCAGCGAGAGCAGGTGGGTGGTGGCGCGGGCCAGGGCCTCCCGCGCGTCGGCCGGTCCGTGGTCCGCCTCACCGGCCGGCAGCCGGTCGGTGTCCTCGGGCTGCCACCGCCCCGCGCCCAGCAGGGCCGGGGGGCGGTCGCCCACCGCGACCGGCTCGGAATCGTACTCAGGGTCGAGCCGGCCGTCCGCGGTTGCTGTCAACGTAACGTCACCTCTCTCGTACCACCACGAATTCGGCGAGTGCGACGAAGTGCTCCCGCACCTCGTCGGACATGGGCACCTCGTCCAGGGCGGCGAGGGCAGTCGTGTGCTGGCGGCGGGCCTCCTCCTGGGTCCAGGCGCGGCCGCCGGCCTCCTCGATCAGCGCGGCGCGGGCGGCGAGCTCGGGCTCGCTCTCCTCCCCGCGTCCCTTCGGGTCGGCCAGCTGTTCGGCGAGCCGGCGCGAGGCCGGACCGCCCTCGGCCAGCGCGGCGGCGACCGGGAGGGACTTCTTGCGCTGGCGCAGGTCGCCCCAGTGCGGCTTGCCGGTGACCTCGGTGGCACCCCAGATGCCGAGCAGGTCGTCCACCGCCTGGAAGGCCAGGCCCAGGTGGTGGCCGTAGCGCTGGAGGGAGTCGGAGACCTTGTCGTCCGCCCCGGCCAGGACCGCGCCGATCGCCGAGGCGGCGGCCAGCAGGGCCGCCGTCTTTCCGCCCTCCATCTCCAGGCACTCGGCGACGGTCACGCTGTCGCGCTGTTCGAAGGCGACGTCCATGGCCTGGCCGTCGATCAGCCGGCGGGTCGCCGTGGTGAGCAGTCGGACGGCGCGCGCGGCGTCGGTGGGGCTCGCGCCGCCGGTCACCGCGGCGTCGAGCAGCACCTCCGTGCCGAGCGTCGCCAGGGCGTCACCGACCAGGATCGCCTGGGCCGGCCCGAAGACCGTCCAGGCGGTGGCCCGGTGCCTCCGGGTCTCGTCACCGTCCATCAGATCATCATGGAGCAGGGAGAAATTGTGCACCAGTTCAACAGCGACCCCACCGGGCACGCCCACCTCGGCCGCCGCACCGGTGGCCTGGGCGGACAGCAGCGCCAGCGCCGGGCGCACGGCCTTGCCGCCGTCCCCGGCGACCGGCGTGCCGTCCCGGTCGATCCAGCCGAAGTGGTAGGCCGCGACGGTGTCCATCGGTGCGGCCAAACGGGCGACGGCGGCCCGGAGCGGCGGGGTGCAGAGCGTACGGCTGCGGGCGAGCAGCTCCGGCACCGAGACCGGTTCGGCGTGCGCCGTGCCTCCGACGGCGAAGCCGGTGCGTGACTCCACGTGCGTTCCCTCTCCCTCGTGGTGCCGGACCGCACGGGGCGGCCGGGTGCCGTCGGTGCGGCTGGTGTCGATTCGAGTGCTGCCGATGCCAAGGGTGCCGGTCCGGCCGCCCAGGCCGGACCGGACGATTCCGCCGGTGCGCTCGACGGTACGCCCGTCGGCTCTGGCGGGCTCTCCGGCGGCGGGGCCCGCCGTCACCTGGGCCACCTCCCGTCGCCGCGGTCCACCGGCACGCGGGTGCCGGTCGCGGCGAGCGCGGCGTCGGCGGCGGCGTGGCCGCTGCGCACGGCGCCCTCCATGGTCGCGGGCCAGCCGGTGGCCGTCCACGAGCCGGCCAGCAGCAGGCCGGGGACGCCGGTGCGGGCGGACGGGCGCAGCGCGCCGTTGCCCGGGGCCGGGTCGAAGGTCGCGGTGCGTTCCCGGGTGACGAAGAAGTCCAGCACCTCGGCGCCGGCCGCGGCCGGCAGCAGCCGCTCCAGCTCGGGCAGGTAGCGGCGGCGCAACTCGGCGACCGGCAGGTCGATCTCGTCCTGCGCGGCGGACTGCGAGAGCGCCAGGTACTGGGCGCCCGGGTGGGCCCGGCCTAGTTCGGTGCCGGCCAGGCCGGAGTGCGCCGTCCGGTCGAAGACCCACTGGACCGGGGAGCCGAGGGCGGCGAAGAACGGCCGGCGCACCAGCGCGCGGTCGTAGATCACGTGCACGTTGAGGATCGGCGCGGTGCCGAACCCCGCCAGCCGCTCCTGCCCCGGGATCGCGTTCGGCGGCAGCAGGGCGGCCGCGCTGTCCTGGGCACCGGCCAGGACGACGGTGTCGGCAGTGAGCGGCTCCCCGTCCTCCAGGAGGACGGCGTGCTGGGGGGCGGCCGGCTTGAGCTCCGCCACCCGGGTGCGCAGCAGCACCTTCACGCCGGCGCGCTCCAGCTCGGCGAGCGCCCGGTCGTGGTGGATCGCCCCCAGCGGGGCGGCGGCGATGCCGATGTCGGCGGCGCCCGGGTCGGAGAGCAGGCCGGTCTGGAACACCTTGGCCGCCAGCGCCATCGACACCTGGTCGGCCCGGGCGTTCAGGGTGGCGACGCCGACCAGGTCCCACAGGGCCGCCTGGGTGGCGTCGTTCTGCCCGTGGTGGCGCAGCCACGAGCCGAAGGAGATCTCGTCCAGCGCCGGGTCGTCGAGGTCCAGCCCCTTCAGGGCGAGCGCGCCGCGGACCACCCGGGCGCGGTCCGCCGGGGACAGGTGCGGGTAGCGGGCGAGGCTGCCGGCCAGGTGGAGCGGGACGGGCAGGCCGGCCCGCTGCAGCCGTCCGAGGGTGCGCACCGGCGCGGAGGCGGGCCCGGTGACGGAGAGCACCGGGACGTCCAGGCGGTCCTGCAGGTGGACCAGCCGGGTGGCGCCGAGCCGCTCCAGCAGGCCGCGGTAGGCGGTGCAGCAGCGCAGGTAGACGTGCTGGCCGTTGTCGACGGTGAGGTCCCCGCGCCGGAACGAGAAGGCCAGGCCGCCGAGCCGGGGCCGGCCTTCCGCGAGGGTGACCCGGTGACCTGCCTCGGCCAGGCGCAGCGCCGCGGTGATCCCGGCCAGCCCGCCGCCGACCACGACGGCGGCCGGGCGCGCGGCATCGGCTCGCCCGGTCATCGGCCCTCCCCCTCGCAGTCGCTGGACCGCCGGGAGGCGGTCACTGAAGCCGTTACGCGTTCGGTCAACACGGAACTACCCGCACGTGATTCCCCGCTGACACAGCGTGACAGAACTGTGGCGAGAATCAAGAACGCCCCCCGGCGAGCCCGGAAAGCGCCACGTACGCCTTCTCCCAGCCCGGCAGCGAGACCCGGCCGCGCAGGACCGACTCGGGGTCGGCGGCGATCCGGCCGAGCAGCCGGTGGTAGATCCCGGCCATCGCGGCGGTGCAGGCGCGGCTGCGGCGGTCGAGCATCGGCAGCAGCCGCAGGCCCTCCTCGAAGGCGGCCTGGGCACGGGCGGCCTCGAAGGCCACCAGGCCGGTGAAGTCCGCGCCGGCCGGCGGCTTGGACAGCGCGAAGCCCTGCTCGCAGCCGAACCGGACCAGGTCCTCGGTGGGGAGGTAGGTACGGCCGTTCAGGGCGTCCTCGCGCAGGTCGCGCAGGATGTTGGTGAGCTGCAGCGCCAGGCCCAGGGTGTCCGCGTACTCGGCCCCGCGCTCGGGGTCGTCGCAGCCGTAGACGCCCAGCGAGAGCCGCCCGATCGCGCCGGCCACGCAGCGGCAGTAGACCTTCAGCTCCTCGTACGTCTGGTACTCGGCGCCCTTGAGGTCCATCTCGACGCCGTCGATCAGCTCGTCGAAGCCGCCGAGCGGGACGGGGAAGCGCCGGGCCGTGTCGGCCAGCGCGACCTTGATCGGGTCGGTGTCGTCCTCGGCGACCACCCCGGAGCGGACCTCGTCCACCAGCTCCCGGGTGCGCAGCAGCGCGTCGGCCTTGCGGTCGGCCGGGAGGTCGCCGTCGCCGATGTCGTCCACCCGGCGGGCCAGGGCGTACAGGGCCGACATGGCCAGCCGCTTGGGCTCGGGCAGCAGGCGGATGCCGTAGCTGAAGTTGCGCGCCTGCAGCCCGGTGACTGCCTCGCAGTACCGGTACGCCGCCATGACCTGGGCCGACGCCAGTGGTGATGCCGCCACGCGGGCGTTCACCTTCCCTTCGCGAAGATGGCCGCCGCCTTCGCTGCGAGGCGGCGCTTGTCCGGCTTCGCCTGTCGGGCGAGTACGTCGTACCCGGCGTCCTCGATGGCCGCCAGGGCCGCGTACCCGCCGGCGGTGAATCCCGCCAGGAGCAGTCGAAGCCTCCCCCGAACCGTACCTACCAATGGTGCGCCGCGATCGAGCAGGGTGCGGGCCCGTTCCACCTCGAAGGCGATCAGCTCCCGGACGGCGCCGTCGGCGGAGGGGGCGGCGAGGTCGGCCTCGGTGACGCCGAAGCGCTCCAGGTCCTCGGTCGGGAGGTAGATCCGGCCGCGGGCGAGGTCCTCGGCGACGTCCTGCAGGTGTTCGACCACCTGGAGGGCGGTGCAGACGGCGTCGGAGAGCTCGATCCGCTCGGGGGTGGAGACGCCCGTGATGGCCAGCACGAGGCGGCCGACCGGGTCGGCGGAGAGCGTGCAGTAGCCGAGCAGGTCGTCGTAGGTCGGGTAGCGGGCGGTGGTCTGGTCCACCCGGTTGGCCTCGATCAGACGGCGGAACGGCTCGGGGGTCAGGCCGCGTCGGTCGACCACCGGGACCAGGGCGCGCATCAGCGGGTGGCGCGGGCCCTCGGCGCCGGCCCCGGAGGGGCCGCCGGGGTGCAGCGCGGCCTCGAAGACCCGGTCGAGGTCGTGCTCCAGCCCGTCCAGCAGGGCGAGGCGGAAGGCGGACTCCTGCGCGGTGGGCGGGCCGGACTGCTCCGAAGGGGTGGCCGGGGGCGTGCGCTCGACCCCGAGCTCCCGGGCGGTGGCGGCCGGGTCGGCCAGGTCGCCGTCGCCGGCGTCGTCGACCAGGCGGGCGAAGCCGTACACCGCCATCAGGTCGTCGCGCCAGGCGGCGGGCAGGAAGAACGGGGCGACCGGGAAGTTCTCGGCGCCCGCCTTCTCCAGGGTCTGACCCGCGGAACGGTTCACCGGCGTATCACTGGGCTGGGCCGAAGCCGACACTGCTGTCACTCCCCCGTTCTACACCGCTGGGTATCACCGGCCCGACTCGGACACGCGTCCGAGCGCGGGCGTCACGTCAGGCACACCGCCCCCGCGCCCACCAGCCTGACACCGCGGGGCGCGCGGGAGAAGGGCGCCCCGCGCGGCGGCCGCGGGCTCACCCCCGCGGCGGCGGCCACCCGGGCTACCGGAGGGGGCAAGCCGAAGGGCCGGTCCCGGAGGTTCCGGAACCGGCCCTGGTGGCACGGGGTGCTACGGGCGCTCGCCGCGCTCGTAGCGGCCGACGACCTCCTCGGTCGGGCCGTCCATGACCAGCTCGCCCGCCTCGATCCAGATGGTCCGCTCGCAGACCTCGCGGATCGAGTTGTTGTCGTGGCTGACCAGGAAGACCGTACCGGCGGAGCCGCGCAGCTCGTCGATGCGGCGCTTGCTGCGCTGCTGGAAGGCCTGGTCACCGGTGGCCAGGGCCTCGTCGATCAGCAGCACGTCGTGGGTCTTGGCGGCGGCGATCGAGAAGCGCAGGCGGGCGCCCATGCCGGAGGAGTAGGTGCGCATCGGCAGGGAGATGAAGTCGCCCTTGTCGTTGATGCCGGAGAAGTCGACGATCTCCTGGTAGCGCGCCCGCACGTCGGCCGGGGACATCCCCATGGCCAGGCAGCCGAGGACGACGTTGCGCTCGCCGGTGAGCTCGTTCATCAGCGCCGCGTTGACGCCCAGCAGCGAGGGCTGGCCGTTGGTGTAGATGCCGCCCTTCTCGGTCGGCAGCAGGCCCGCGATGGCGGCCAGCATGGTCGACTTGCCGGACCCGTTGGAGCCGATCAGGCCGATCGCCTCACCCTTGTACGCGGTGAAGCTGATGCCCTTGACCGCGTGCACCTCGCGCACGCCGGCCCCGCGCTTGCGGCTGAGGATGCGGCTCAGCGCCGAGGTGGCGCTGCCCTTGCCGGAGCCGGCGCCGTGCACCCGGTAGACGATGTGCACGTCGTCGACGACGACGGTGGGCTCGCGGGCCACGTCCGCGTCCCGGAGGATGTCGCTCTTGCTCAGGTCGGTGTCAGCCACGGCCGTACTCCTCCTCGGCCTTCCAGAAGAAGACGTATCCGATGACGAACAGCCCGACGGCCCAGGCGATGCCGTACGTCCACTGGTGCGGCGGCAGGGACTGGTGCGAGGGCTGGTGCGGGTTGTAGATGATCGGCGCGAAGGCGTGCCGCAGCAGGTCCATGTAGACCGAGGCCGGGTTGATGGCGCAGATCACCTGGATGTAGTGCGGCCACTTGTGGACCCGGTCCTGGATGCTGAACATCACGCCGGACAGGAACATCCACGCGCGCATCACGAACGGGATCAGCTGGGAGATGTCGCTGGTCTTGGCGCCGATCCGGGCCATGATCAGGGAGATGCCGGTGTTGAACATCGTCTGCAGGAGCAGCGCCGGGACGATCAGCAGCCAGGTCTTGCCGGGGGTGATGCCGCTGGCGAGGACCGTGATGACCAGCACGACCATCGAGATCAGCAGCTGCTGGAGCTGGATCACGGTGAAGGCGATCGGCAGGCTGGCCCGGGGGAAGTGCAGCGCCCGGATCAGGCCGAGGTTGTCGGAGATCGCCCGGGTGCCGGACTGCACCGCGTTCTGGGTGAACTGGAAGACGAAGACGCCGATGCAGAGCCAGGCGATGTAGGTGTTCGGCGGGAAGCCGTCCTTGTTCTCCAGGATGACGCCGAAGACCAGGTAGAACACCGCGCAGTTGAGCAGCGGGGTGACGACCTGCCACAGCTGGCCGAGCTTGGCGTCGGTGTACTGGGCCACCAGGCGGGCGGTGGCGAAGGCCCAGATGAAGTGGCGCCGGGCCCAGAGCTGCTTGGTGTAGGCGAACAGACCCGGCCGGGCGCCGCTCACCGACAGGCCGTACTTGTCGGCGAGCTGCTTGGGGGTCAGGCCCGCGTCCACCCCCCTGGGGGTCGAGAGGCTGACGGGTTCACTCACTGTCGACACATTCGTCCTTCACGCGGGATCGGTCGGTGCGGCCGGTCGGCGGGGGGTCCGCCGGTCGTGCGCCGATGGGGATCCACTGGGGTCTCGGGGGAGCCGGCCGGTGTGTGGTCACCGGCCGTGGCGATCGATCATTCGATCAGATCAGATGATCGGTGGACGGCCCAGCCTGGTCAGTTGCCAAACGGTACGCCATCGCATGGGCCGCCGCGGACCGCAGGGTTCGCGCCAGCCCGCCCGGAATCCGCCCCACCAGGCCTTCAGCGCCTCGGGGGAGGGGCGACGGGCCAGGGTGAGCAGAAGCCAGGTTCCCAGATAGAGAGGCACCAACAGGGCCGGAAGGTTCCGCCGCGCGAGCCACACCCGGTTGCGGGCCACGTTGTGGAAGTAGGTGGCGTGCCGGGCGGGCGAGGTCGTGGGGTGGTGCAGCACCACGTCCGCCCGGTAGTCGATGGCCCAGCCGGCGTCCGCCGCACGCCACGCGAGGTCGGTCTCCTCGTGCGCGTAGAAGAACTCGGCGGGCAGCTGGCCGGCCTGCTCGAACACCTCGCAGCGCACCGCGCTGGCGCCGCCCAGGAAGGTGGTCACCCGGGACGAGCGCAGCGGGTCGCTGGCGCGCAGCCGGGGGACGTGCCGGCGCTGGGTGACGCCGGTGTCCGGGTCGGCGATCCGGAAGGAGACGATGCCCAGCCGCGGGTCGGCCGCGAAGGCCTCGCGCAGCAGGCGGGCCGAGTCGGTGCGCGGCAGGTGGCCGTCGTCGTCCAGGAAGAGGACGGCGTCCACCTCCTTGCCGTCCCGGCCGAACAGCTCGATGCCGACGTTGCGGCCGCCCGGGATGCCGAGGTTCTCCGGCAGCTCCACGCTGCGCACACCCTCCGGCAGCGGGGGCAGCGGGGCGCCGTTGGCGACCACGGCCAGCTCGACCGCCGGGCCCTCCTGGGCGCGGACGGACTCGATCAGGGCGTTGAGCTCGGCGGGCCGGTTGCCCATGGTGATGATCACGGCGCCGAGGCGGAAGTCGTCCGCGTTGGTCATCGCGGTCACCGCAGCCTGCTGGAGAGGACGATGCTCAGCAGGTGCAGCACGGTCTGCAGCATGGCGATCGCGGCCAGGACGACCACCGCGAGCCGGGTGAAGAGCAGTCCGCCGTGCACCGCGTCGGCGATCCCGGCCGCCAGGATGAACAGCGAGGCCTCGACCGCGCCCACCAGGCGGTGGAACTTCAGCAGCGAGGCCGCCCGGCGGGCCTTGGCGACGGCGGCCGAGCGGGGCACCGAGGCGCTGTCCTCGACGGCCGTCAGGCCGCTGCGGGCCCGGGCCACGTCCACCAGGTCCGTCTCGGACTTGATCAGGATCGCGCCGAGCGCGGCCAGCGTGCCGAGGAAGGCCCACTCCCAGTGGGTGCCGTGGCCCTCGCGGTGCAGCAGGTCGGTCGCGCGCAGGCCGAGGCCGGTCAGCAGCGCGGCCTCGGACATGTAGTGGCCGACCCGGTCCAGGTAGACACCGGTGAGCGAGGTCTGCCGGCGCCAGCGGGCCACCTCGCCGTCCACGCAGTCCAGCAGCAGGTAGACCTGGATCAGCAGGGCGCCCAGGACCGCGCCCGCGATGCCCGGCACGATCAGCGCGGCACCGGCCAGGATGCCGGTGACCATCATCAGGTACGTCAGGCCGTTGGGCGTGATCGCCGTCATGGTGGAGAGCACGCGGGTGATCCGCAGCGAGATCTTCCGCATGTACAGGCGCCCGGCCCAGTGCTCGGCGCTGCGGCGCTGGAGCATGCCCTCCGGGTGGATCACCGCGCGCAGCTCCTCGATCGAGGGCCGGCGGGTCAGGTCGACCGGGGGCCGTTCGGCGCCCGCGGTGGAGGGGTCAGCTGTTGACGGCTTGGACATAGTCGGCGTACGCGTCCCTGATTGCGGAGGGGGAGAGGTCGAGGTGCTCGAGGATGGTGAAGCGCCCCGGTCGGGTGTTCGGAGCGTAGTGCACCGCTTCGGTGAACTCCGCCTCGGTGAAGCCGATCTGAGCTGCGGTCACCGGCAGTCCGTGGCTCGCCAGGCGCTCCACGATCAGACCGGTCAGCTCGCGCTCGCCCCGCAGGAAGCTGGCGAACGCGGCGCCGAGGCCGACCTGCTCGCCGTGCTGGGCGGACCGCTTGGGATACAGCACGTCCAGGGCATGGCAGATCTCGTGGCAGGCGCCCGACGAGGGTCGGCTGCTGCCCGCGATGTTCATCGCGATGCCGGACAGTACCAGGGCTTCGGCGAGGGCCGTCAGGAGGTCCTGATCCTGAGTGGTTCCTGGGTGCCGCAGCAGGTTCTCGCCCGCCGAGCGGGCCATCGCGACGGCCAGTCCGTCCACCGGCTCACCGGTGACCGCGTGGGACAACTCCCAGTCGGCGCAGGCCGAGATGTTGGAGACGACGTCCCCGATGCCGGCCGCCACGAAGCGCGCCGGGGCCTGCCGGATCACGTCCAGGTCGACGATGATGCCGATCGGGCTGGGCACCCCGTAGGAGCCCCGGCCGGCGTCGTTGTCGAGGGTCGAGACCGGTGAGCAGATGCCGTCGTGGGCGAGGTTGGTGGCGACCGCGACCAGCGGCAGGCCGACCCGGGCGGCGGCGTACTTGGCGGCGTCGATGATCTTGCCGCCGCCGAGGCCGACGATCGCGTCGTAGTGCCCGCCGCGCATCGCCTCGGCCAGCCGCACCGCGCTGTCCAGGCTGCCGTCGTCCACGTTGTACCAGTCGGCGCCGGGCAGGGCCGGCTCCAGGCGGCGGCGCATGGCCGCGCCGGAGCCGTTGCTGATCGCCACCGCGATCCGGCCCGAGGCCGACAGTCGCTGGTCCGCGAGGATCCCGCCGAGCGCGTCCAGCGCGCCCGGACGGATCTCCACGAACAGCGGCGACGGGACCAGTCGGGTCAGTACTGGCACGCGATCTCCCGCGCCTTGGCCAGGTCGTCGTGGTTGTCGACCTCGACCCAGGAGACCTCGCCGATCGGCTGCACGTCGATGCGCAGGCCGCGGTCCACCATCTCCTGGTAGCCGTCCTCGTAGTACAGCTGCGGGTCGCGCTCGTACGTGGCGCGCAGCGCGTCGGTCAGGTCGGCGGCCGCGGACGGGTTGATCACGGTGACGCCGATGTACTCGCCGGTCGCCTCGGCCGGGTCCATCAGCTTGGTGATCCGGCGCATGCCGGCGGCCGGGTCGACGACGACCTTCATCTCCTCGTCGGCGAGCTTCTTCACCGTGTCGAGGGCGAGCAGGACGCCGGGGGCGCGGCCGGCCTCGACCAGGCGCTGGTTGCCCTCCAGCATGGTGCGCTGGACGGAGGCGGGGTGGACGGTGTCACCGTTGGCGAGCAGCAGGCCCTCGGCGAACAGCTCGCGGGCGCACCAGAGCGAGTAGGCGTTGTTCCACTCCTCGGCCTTGTCGTTCTCGACCAGGTGGAGCTTGACGCCGTACGCGGCCTCCAGGGCGGCCTTGCGCTCGTACACCGCCTCCTTGCGGTAGCCGACGACGATCGCGGCCTCGCGCAGTCCGACCTCGGCGAAGTTGCCGAGGGTGAGGTCCAGGACGGTCCGTTCCCCGTCGACCGGCACCAGCGCCTTGGGCAGGGTGTCGGTGTACGGGCGCAGCCGGCGGCCGGCGCCGGCTGCCAGAACGAGGCCGATCATGCGGGGTCTCCTGATCCGTCGTGCTGTGCGCGCGGGCCGTGCCGAGGGGTGGGCGGCGCTGCCCCGCCGGACCGGCGTGCGACCGGGCCGGGCAGCGGCGCGCCGGTGCCGGCACGGATCCGGGCACCGTGTCGTATGTGATGGTAGGCGACTTGGACGACCGGCCCGAACGCGCCCGGCGACCGACCGGTGACGGAGGGATGAGCGGCGGTGGACGCGGGGTGGGCACGCGGGCTCGCCGGGCGGTCCGCGCGGGCGTTCGGACCGGGAGCGGGCCGGACGGCGGACCGGGGCGGACCGGGGGCGGGGGCGGCGAGCGGGTCGAACGGACCCCGAACGCGCGTCGAACGATTCTGCGAGGTTCGTGACCCTTCCGGGGGCTTCCCGGAACCTTCTCTGCACGGATTCCGACTCCTCCGCGTCATGATCCGCCCGGATGTGCGTGGGACCCCGACCCGGCGCCACCCATACGGCAGACTGGATCCCGTTGCCGGCGCCGGTGCCCCCGCTGCGTCCGTCGCGCGCCACCCGGTGCGCCGTACGCACCCGATGCTCCCGTTGCTCCCGCCCCCGGAAAGAGGCCCCATGCCCCAGAGTCTGCCGACCGAGCCGACGCACTTCGCCGCCGAGATCGACACCGGTCTCGACGTGGAGACCGATGTGACCGTGCCGCCACAGGCCGCCTCGACCGCCGGTCCCGAGATCCTGCTGGAACTGGTCGACGACGAGGGCGTCACGATCGGCACCGCCGAGAAGCTCTGGGCCCACCAGCAGCCGGGCCGGCTGCACCGCGCGTTCTCGGTGTTCCTCTTCGACCGCCAGGGCCGCCTGCTGCTGCAGCGCCGGGCCCTCGGCAAGTACCACTCCCCCGGTGTCTGGTCGAACACCTGCTGCGGCCACCCGTACCCGGACGAGCCGCCCTTCGTGGCCGCCGCCCGGCGCACCGCCGAGGAGCTGGGCGTCGCGCCGGCGCTGCTCTGCGAGGCCGGGACCGTCCGCTACGACCTGCCGGACGAGGCCTCCGGGCTGATCGAGCGGGAGTGGAACCACCTCTTCGTGGGACTCGTCACCGCGCCGGTCGAGCCGGACCCGGACGAGGTGGACGACTTCGCCTTCGTGACCGCGCAGGAGCTGCGGGAACTGCGGGCCGAGCGGCCGTTCTCGGTCTGGTTCGAGACGGTCTTCGAGGCGGCGCTGCCCGGGATCCGGGAGATCGCCGGGCGGGACTGGTAGGAGGGCCCGGCAGGCTCGGCGCGCCGCCCGTGCGGTCGGGCCGTGCGCGCGGGCCGGTCAGCCGGAGGGTTCCGGGGGGACGGGCGGGCCGGTCAGCGGGCGGGTTCCGGGGGGACGGGCAGCGAGGCCCAGATGACCTTGCCGCCCTCCCCCGTCCGCTCGACGTCGCACACCCCGCCGGCCTGCAGCGTGACGCTCTTCACCAGCAGCAGGCCGCGCCCGCCGGTGCGGCCGGTGTCGTTCTCCAGCGCCTTCGGCCGGTACGGGTCGCCGTCCTCGACCGAGACCCGGACCCAGCCCCCGCGCACCGTCAGCTCGGTGACCACCTCGGGGGACAGCTCGGCGGCGTGCGTCACCGCGTTGCTCACCAGCTCCGAGACGATCAGCAGCAGGTCGTCGATCAGTTCCTGGTAGCGCACGCCGGTCATGCCCTGGGCCAGCAGGCGGTCGCGCACCGCGTGGCGGGTGACCGGCACCGAGGCCTCGGCGGCGGGGACCGGGAACCGCCACACGCCCTCGGCCGGGTCCTTCGCCGGGCTGCGGGTCGGGCGGCCGGGCCGGGCGGGCCGGCCCTCGGACGCCGCGGCGTCACCCTGTCCGTCCCCCGGCCTGCCGCGTCTCGGTTCGGCCTCCGCCGTCCCGCTGATCTGCTCCACGTCCAGCCGCCCTTCGTCCGCGACCCGGGAATCAGGCGATCCGCTCATGGCGCCCTCGGTCCACAGAGGCTAGGAGAGCGGTCCGGGTGCCCGTGGCAGCGTCGACAACTTGCCCGTGTCGGACCGCTTCCGAGCGGAATCGATCGTGATCATCACCGAAGTCGACCGGTTCCTTCGCGGTCGTCATCGGTTCGGACGGGGTTCGAGCGTGTTCGCCAGCCGTACCAACCTGTGCGGGGCAGTCCCGGGGCGCCGGGACCCGGGCCCGAGGAAGCGCAGGTCGGAAGCACTCCAGAACCCTGGTAATGTTCTCTCTGTCGCCGAGGGGGCGAGAGAAAAACCCCCGGAGCACACACCCCGTCCGGGTGGCGGAATGGCAGACGCGCTAGCTTGAGGTGCTAGTGCCCTTTATCGGGCGTGGGGGTTCAAGTCCCCCCTCGGACACAGCCGAAATTCCCCGTGGGATCCGAAAGGAACCCGCGGGGAATTTCCTTTTTCCGGGCCGCCTTCCGGGCTTGCCTTCCGGGCGGCCTTCCTCCCCGCCCCCGAGCGCCGACCGCCGGGGCGGTGTGGCGCCGGTCTCTCCGCCGGAGCCGGGCGGTCCGGAAACCGGACACGAGATGGCAACGATCGAACGGTTTGAGCTTCCCCTGAGGTATTCGCCCGTTTTCGGACCATAAGCTGCTGTGCGTTTGTCCGGAATACGGACGCAAAACCGCAAAAACACCGACACCACCCGATGAACCACGAGCGAGAGGACCGATACGTTGAGTGAGGCAGAATCCTCGACGGCATCACACCAGAACTACCGCCGGTCGCTCGGCACGATCAGCCTGACCGCGGTCGGGCTGGGGTCGATCATCGGGTCCGGGTGGCTGTTCGGTGCCGAGCGGGCGGCCAAGCTCGCCGGTCCGGCCTCGATCCTCGCCTGGGTGATCGGTGCCGCGGTGGCGCTGACCATCGCCCTCACCTACAGCGAGCTGGGCTCGATGTTCCCCAAGGCCGGCGGCATGGTCCGCTACGGCCAGTACTCGCACGGCTCGCTGGCCGGCTACCTGGCCGCCTGGGCCAACTGGATCGCCATCGTCTCGGTCATCCCGGGTGAGGCCACCGCCTCCGTCCAGTACATGAGCTCCTGGCACTTCGGCTGGGCCAAGGGGCTCTACGACGGACAGGAGCTGACCCTCAGCGGGGTGGCGCTCGCCAGCGTGCTGCTGCTGGTCTACTTCGCCCTCAACTGGTTCGCGATCACGCTGTTCGCCAAGACCAACACGGCGATCACCGTCTTCAAGGTCGTCGTGCCGACGCTGACCGCGGGCGCCCTGCTCCTCGCGCACTTCGACACCGCCCACTTCACCGACCACGGCGGCTTCGCGCCGAACGGCTGGAGCGCGGTGTTCACCGCCGTCGCCGTCTCCGGCATCGTCTGGGCCTTCAACGGCTTCCAGTCCCCGCTCAACCTGGCCGGGGAGGCCCGCAACCCCGGCAAGTCGCTGCCGAAGGCCGTCATCGGCTCGATCCTGATCGCCCTGGTGATCTACGTCGCGCTGCAGATCGCCTTCCTCGGCGCCATCCCCGCCGCCGACCTGTCGGGCGGCTGGAGCAGCCTCTCCTACACCTCGCCGCTGGCCGACCTGGCCATCGCCTGGGGCATCAACTGGCTGGCGATCCTGCTGTACGCGGACGCCTTCGTCTCGCCGTCCGGCACCGGCATGATCTACGCCGCCACCACCTCGCGCATGATCCACGGCGTGCAGGAGAACGGCCACCTGCCGAAGCTCTTCGGCAAGGTGGACGCCAAGACCGGCATCCCGCGCCCGGCCCTGGTGCTCAACCTGGTGGTCGCCTTCCTGTTCCTCGCGGTCTTCCGCGGCTGGGGCTCGCTGGCCGAGATCGTCTCGGTGGCCACCGTGATCTCGTACATCACCGGCCCGGTCGCCGTGATGGCGCTGCGCCGCCTCGCCCCGGACCTGCCGCGGCCGGTCCGGCTGCGCGCCATGCCGGTCATCGCCCCGGTCGCGATGGTCTTCGGCTCGCTGGTGCTGTACTGGGCCCGCTGGCCGCTCACCGGGAAGGTCATCCTGCTGATGGCCGCCGGTCTGCCGATCTGGGCCTGGTACGAGCTGCGCAAGCCGTTCGCCGAGCTGAAGCCGCACCTGCTGGCGGGCGCCTGGATGGTCGCGTACCTGTTCGTGATGGCCGGTGTCTCCTGGGCCGGCAGCAGCGACTTCGGCGGGCAGGGGTACCTGCCGGAGGGCTGGGACCTGCTGATCGTCGCCGCGATCGGGCTCGCGTTCTACTACTGGGGCGTCGCCAGCGCCTGGTCCAACCCCTCGCTGGCCGCCGTCCGGCAGGAGCTGGACGCGGAGCGCGCGGAGGGTGCCGCGGCGCCCGTCGAGGCGGGCGAGCCCTCGCGGGTGTGACCCCGCGTTCGGGACGTTCGTGACGTTCGCGGCGAAGGGCCGGTCGGTGTTCCGACCGGCCCTTCGGCGTGCCCGGGCCGTACGGGTGCCGGGTGGTGCGGCTGCCCGCTCCCGGGGCGGGTCAGCCCCGGCGGGCGCGGCGGATGGCCGTGGTGACGACCGGCGGGAGGAGGTCCCGCGCCGCGCGCTTGGCCACGTTGGCCGGGCGACGCGCCTCGGCCGCGCGCGCCCGCCGGGCGGCGAGGTCGCGGGCGGCCTCGTCCCGGGCCTGGAGGGCGTCCTCCGCGGACCGCTCGGCCTCGCGCCGGGCGTTCTCGGCGGCCAGCCGGTCCCGGTGGCGTGAGCCGCGGAAGGCGGCGATGCCCTGCGAGTCGCCGGTCATCCGCAGCACCCGGCCGCCGTTCAGGCTCTCCGCGCTCAACTGACAGCCGACCGCGAGGTCCACCCGGTCCAGCAGGTCGCGCTGGAAGGGCTCCGGGTCCCCCCAGGTGCCGTAGAACTTGCACTCGGTGAGCAGGATCGGCTTCAGGCCGTGGTTGAACACCGCCTCCCAGGTCGCGGCCGCGACGCCCGGGGTGTGCTGGGAACGGTAGTCGTCCAGCACGACCACGCCCTGGTCCCGCAACGCGACCCGGGCCACCTGGAGGTCTCCCACGACGTGCTCGTAGAGGTGGGACGCGTCGATGTGGATGAAGCGGTAGGTGCCGGTCGCGATGTGTCCGCGCGACAGGACGGAGGTCGGAGCCTGGATGATCTCCGGCAACTCGTCGTGGAAGGCGAGGTAGTTGGACTCGAAGGCGGACCGGGTCAGTGTCTTCCGGTACGACATGTCCATCTCGGCGGCGTTCTCGTCGTCGGGCGCGTCCGAGTCGAAGAGGTCGCAGACGGTGAAGGTCTCGCCCGGCTGGAGGTGCTCGCCGATGACGATGGCGCTGCGGCCGAGGTAGGCGCCCATCTCCAGCAGGTCGCCGGTGACGCCGGCCTTCTCCTGCCGCCCCAGGAACCAGTCGAAGGAATGCCGGTCGTGGTCCCAGAACCAGCCCGGGACGTCGTCCAGGGTTGCCGGCTCGGTGGCGCGGTTCGACTCACCGGACAACGCGGCGTCGGTCATGAAAGCTCCTTCTGGGCACTGTGACCTGCGGATCTTGAACCGGAGCTCAGCACGGGGCGGGCTTCCCGTCCGGCCGTCGAACGCACCGGTCCCCCTGCGCCGATCACCACCGAACCGCTGTCAGCAGTACGCCCCCGCTACTGAGTTCGAGGCAATCTACCCAGGGATCGGCCGTCGTGTGGAGGACCCGGCACGAAGAGTTTCCCGAACCGTCACGTCGCCGCCTGGTCATGAACACGGCGGGGTTTCGGGAGTGACTCCCTCGTACCTGGTCACGGGCCCGGAGGCGGCCGGGGCCGCGCGGCCCGCCGCCCGGCACGCGGACCGGCGGTTCGACGTCCGGCGGCGGGCGGTGGCGCTGGAGCCTGCCGGGCGGGCGGGCCCTTGCGTCCGGTCGCCGGGCCGTTTTGACTGGCCTCCGACGAGCGCTGCCGGTTCGGCGGTCGAGCGGATGGAAGGACGATCGGTGCATCAGTACGCGGAGTACGGCGACCAGTACATCGACGGCTCCTGGCGGCCCTCCGGGGACCCGGGCTCGATCGCCGTGCTGAACCCGGCGACCGAGCAGGTGCTCGCCACGGTGCCGGCCGGCGGGACGGCCGACGTCGACGCGGCGGTGACGGCGGCCCGCCGGGCGGCCAGGAGTTGGGCCGCGACCACCCGCGAGGAGCGGCTGGACCCGCTGACCCGGCTGCGGGACGCACTGGCCGCCGCCCAGGGCGAGATCACCGACACGGTGGTCGCCGAACTGGGCGCCCCGGTGGGCTTCACCGCCGCCGTGCACGCCGGGCTGCCGCTGACCGTCGCGAGCTCCTACCTGACCCTGCTCGCCGAGCACTCCTTCGAGGAGCGGATCGGCAACTCGGTGGTGCACGCCGAACCGGCCGGCGTGGTCGGGGCGATCACGCCGTGGAACTACCCGCTGCACCAGATCGTGGCGAAGGTCGTCCCCGCGCTGGCGGCCGGCTGCCCGGTCGTCCTCAAGCCGGCCGAGGACACCCCGCTGGTGGCCCGGCTGTTCGCCCGGCTGGTGCACGAAGCCGGCTTCCCCGCAGGGGTGTTCAACCTGGTCACCGGCACCGGGGAGGCGGCGGGCGCGGCCCTCGTCGGCCACCCCGGGGTGGACGTGGTCTCCTTCACCGGCTCCACCGCCGTCGGCCGGCGAGTCGCCGAGACGGCCGGCCGGGGCCTCAAGCGGGTCGCCCTGGAGCTGGGCGGCAAGTCGGCCAACGTGGTGCTGCCGGGCGCGGACGTCGCCCGCGCGGTCAAGGCGAACGTCGCCGGGGTCTTCGCCAACTCCGGCCAGACCTGCAGCGCCTGGACGCGTCTGCTGGTGCACGAGGACCAGTACGAGGAGGCCGTCGCCCGCGCGGCCCAGGCCGCCGCCCCGTACCTGCCGGGCGACCCGACCGACCCGCGGACCCGGATCGGCCCGCTGGTCAACGCCGAGCAGCTGGCCCGGGTGCGCGGCTACATCGACGGCGCCCTGGCCGAGGGTGCCCGGCTGGTCGTCGGCGGCTCGGAGCCCGTCGCCGGACTGCCCACCGGTTACTACGTGCGCCCGACCGTACTCGCCGACGTCACACCGGAGATGGCGGTGGCCCAGGAGGAGGTCTTCGGCCCCGTCCTGGTGATCCTCCCCTACCGCGACGAGGACCACGCCGTCGAACTCGCCAACGGCACCCCGTACGGCCTGGCGGGCGGTGTCTGGGCCCGCGACACCGACACCGCCGCCGCCTTCGCCCGCCGCCTGGACACCGGGCAGGTCGACCTCAACGGCGGCCGCTTCAACCCGCTGGCGCCGTTCGGCGGTTACAAGGACTCCGGCCTGGGGCGGGAGCTGGGCCGACACGGGCTGGAGGAGTTCCTGCGGTACAAGTCGCTGCAGTACTAGGCGGGTTGGAGCACCCGGGGGCGTCGGGCGTCCTGACGGCTCGGCGCCCCGGGGTGCTGCGCGGTGGTCTCAGACGAGGTCGACGCCCGGGTAGAGCGGGTACGGGGCGAGGAGGTCGGCGGCGCGCTTGGCGACGGCGTCACGGAGGGCCGGGTCGAGGGCGTAACCGGCCTTGGACGGGCCGCCGCCCGCGGCCGCGGTGGGGGTGGTGGCGCGCAGGACGGTGTCGATCAGGTCGGCGATCTCGTCCATCTCGGCGGTGCCGAGGCCGCGGGTGGTGAGCGCCGGGGTGCCGATGCGGATGCCGGAGGTGTACCAGGCGCCGTTCGGGTCCTGCGGGACGGAGTTGCGGTTGGTGACGATGCCCGAGTCGAGCAGCGCCGCCTCGGCCTGGCGGCCGGTCAGACCGTAGCCGGAGACGTCGGCGAGGACCAGGTGGTTGTCGGTGCCGCCGGTGACCAGCGTACCGCCGCGGCGCAGCAGGCCCTCGGCGAGCGCCTGGGCGTTGGTGACGACGGCGCGGGCGTAGGCCTGGAACTCGGGGCGGCGGGCCTCGGCGAAGGCGACGGCCTTGGCGGCCATGACGTGCGAGAGCGGGCCGCCGAGCACCAACGGGCAGCCCCGGTCGACGTGTTCGGCCAGCTCGGAGGTGCAGAGCACCATGCCGCCGCGCGGGCCTCGCAGGGACTTGTGGGTGGTCGTGGTGACGATGTGGGCGTGCCGGACGGGGTCGTGGTCGCCGGTGAGCACCTTGCCCGCGACCAGGCCGGCGAAGTGCGCCATGTCGACCATCAGGGTGGCGTCGACCTCGTCCGCGATCTCGCGCATCCGGCGGAAGTCGACCAGGCGCGGGTAGGCGGAGTAGCCCGCCACGATGATCAGCGGCCGGAACTCGCGGGCGGTCTCGCGCAGCGCGTCGTAGTCGATCAGGCCGGTGGCCGGGTCGGTGCCGTAGCTGCGCTGCTCGAACATCTTGCCGGAGATGTTGGGACGGAAGCCGTGGGTGAGGTGGCCGCCGGTGTCCAGGGACATGCCGAGCATGCGCTGGTTGCCGAGCTCCTGGCGCAGCCGCGCCCAGTCCTCCTCGGTGAGGTCGTTGACGTTGCGGACCGCGGCGCGCTCCAGGGCCGGGCTCTCGACCCGCTGGGAGAGGACGGCCCAGAAGGCGGTGAGGTTGGCGTCGATGCCGGAGTGCGGCTGGACGTAGGCGTGGTCGGCGCCGAACAGCTCGCGGGCGTGCTCGGCGGCGATGCCCTCGACGGTGTCGACGTTGCGGCAGCCCGCGTAGAAGCGGCGGCCGACGGTGCCCTCGGCGTACTTGTCGCTGAGCCAGTTGCCCATGGTGAGGAGGACGGCCGGGGAGGCGTAGTTCTCGCTGGCGATCAGCTTGAGCGAGGCGCGCTGGTCGGCGAGCTCCTGACCGATGGCGGCGGCGATCCGCGGTTCGACGCCGGCGACCACGTCGAGGGCGCTGCGGAAGGCGGTGTCGGCGGCGGGGGTCGCCGCGGTGTGGGGCTGCTGGGCCATGGCGGTCTCCTGGTGGGGATTGCGGACGGCCCAGGCGCTCGGCAACTTCACGTGAGGATTCACGGGGCCGCTTCCCGATGGTTGGTTCCATCCCTACGCGCCAGTCGCGGCCCATCGGGATCGTACCAACACCGGAAGGGCTGTGGCGGAGGTCTCAGAATGCGGAACACCGGGTCCGGTTTGACGGCGTATGTCCGTTCCCCCGCGACGCCGGTGTTGCGGCGAAATGAAGCCGACACAATTCCCGAAACAGTTCCGAAGGAATCACCGGACGAAGCGCCCACGATGATTTGCGGAACCTCGGACGCATCCGATCCAATGGCGTTCGAGCGGCCCACGGGAAACCCCCGGAGGCCGCACCGGAAATGCACGCGAGCATGCCCTCACCCATGGGGCGGCGGAGAATTCGGGGGTTACGCCTCATGGCAGTGGTCGACGCGGTACCGGTCCCCTCGGCTGAGCCCGCCACGGCCCGCACCCCGCTCCGCCGGATCCTGCGGGACCGGGTCGGCGCCGCCGCCCTGGCCGTCGTGCTGCTGTTCCTGCTGCTCGCCGCGGCGGCCCCGCTGATCGCCGCCCTGTACGGGAAGAACCCGGTCGACCACTACGGCCAGAACGCCCCGGGCCTGCTCAGTGACGGCGGCCTGCCGACGCTGCCGAACGGCGGGATCTCCGGCGACTTCTGGTTCGGCCTGGAGCCCGGGCTCGGCCGGGACGTGTTCACCCAGCTGCTGTACGGCATCCGCACCTCCCTGCTGATCGCCTTCGCCGCCGCCACCGTGACCACCGCCCTCGGCGTACTGGCCGGTGTCGCGGTCGGCTTCCTCGGCGGGGTCGCGGACCGGCTGTTCGGATTCCTCGCCCATGTGCTGCTGGCCTTTCCGACCCTGCTCCTGCTGCTCGCGCTCAGCCCCGTCATCCAGTCCCGGCTGGTCGATCCGGGCGCCGCGGAACCGGAGTGGATGCAGTTCCTGGTGCTGGTCCTGGTTTTCTCCGCATTCGGCTGGATTCCGCTCGCGCTTTCCCTGCGGGCCACCGTGCGCTCGCTCCGGGAAAGGGATTTCGTACAGTCCGCCCGGGCGCAGGGAGCGAGCCGGTTCCACATCGTCGTCCACGAACTGCTGCCGAACGTGCGCTCGCAGCTGCTGGTGCACGCCACCATGGCGGTCCCGACCTTCGTCGCCTCGGAGGCCGCGCTGTCCTTCCTCGGCGTCGGCGTCACCGAGCCCGTCCCGGACTGGGGGCGGATGATCGCGCGCGGGTCGGAGGTCTTCCAGGCCGACCCGACCTACCTGGTCTTCCCCGGGGTGGCGCTGCTGCTCTTCGTGATCGCCTTCAACCTGCTCGGCGACGCCGTCCGGGACGCGCTGGACCCGCGCTCCGGCGTTCGTTGAGCCCTTCGAGCCCGGCCGCGCGCCCGCTCACGCCGCTTCCCCTCCCATCCATCACCCGAGCCCTCCCCGGCGCGATCCGCCGGGGCGAGGAGAGATTCGCCATGCGCTGGACCAGACCGTCCCTCGCCGTCATCGCCGCCGCCCTGCTGGCCACCTCCTGCTCGGCCGGTGCGGGCAGCACCGGCGGGGCCGCGGGCGCCGGAGCCGCCGGAGCCGCCGGAGCCGCCGCCAAGGAGACCTCGCCGCTGACCGCGACGCTCGGCACCGAGCAGCAGAGCGCCGGTCCTGCACCGGCCGTTCCGGGCGCCCGCGCCGGCGGCACGGTGAACGTGTACAACAGCGTGGAGTTCCGCCACCTCGACCCGCAGAAGGTCTACGCGGGCGCCGCCTACAACGCCTCGCTGCTCTGGGGACGGCAGTTGACGCAGTACCAGGTCGTCGACGGCAAGGCCACGCTGGTGGGCGACCTCGCCACCGACACCGGCACCCCGGCCGACGGCGGGCGCACCTGGACGTACCGGCTCAAGCCGGGTGTGGCCTGGGAGGACGGTCAGCCGATCACCGCCCAGGACGTCAAGTACGGCATCGAGCGCAGCTTCGGCAAGGGCTACGAGGTCGGCCCGCCGTACTGGCCGCAGTGGCTCACCGGCGCGCCCGACTACGAGGCGGCGCGCGCCAGGTACGCGGGCCCGCAGGACGGCGACCTGGCCGCGATCGAGACGCCGGACGAGCGCACCGTCGTCTTCCACTTCCCTCAGCCGCAGGCCGACGTCCCGTACATGGCCGCGCAGTCCTCCTCCTCGCCGGTGCGCCGGGACAAGGACACCGGCACGGAGTACGACCGACGGCCGTTCGCCACCGGCCCGTACCGGATCGTCGAGCACGTCCAGAACACCCGGATGGTGCTGGAGCGCAACCCGTACTGGAAGGCCGAGAGCGACCCGATCCGGCACCAGTACCCGGAGAGGTTCGTCTTCACCTACGGCAAGGAGGCGCTCAACCTCAACCAGGAGATCCTCTCCGGGCGGGACGGCGGCGCCGACGCCACCACCGCCTCCGACACCCTCTCCCCCGAGCTGTACCAGACCGCGGACACCGACCCGAAGGCCAAGGACCTGGTCGTCTCAGGCCGGCAGGGCGCCTTCGTCACCCAGCTGGTGATCAACAACGAGCGGGTGCCGGACGTCGAGGTCCGGAAGGCGCTGCACCTGGCCTACCCCCGCCGGCAGGCCCGGCAGGTCCAGGGCGGCGCCCGCACCGGCGAACTGGCCACCACGCTCAGCTCGCCCGCGCTGATCGACTGGCAGGCGTACGACCTCCTCCCGGCCAAGCCCGAGGGCGACCCGGAGGCCGCCAAGGCCCAGCTGGCCAAGGCCAAGCAGGCGCCGGGCAGCCTGAGTTACGCGTACCGGAACACGCCGAACGGGCAGCGGGTCGCGCAGGTGCTGGTGGACGGCTTCGCCAAGGCCGGGATCACCGTCGTCCCCAAGCCGATCGACCCCAAGGCCTTCCTGGACGAGGTGCACCGCGCCGACTCCCCGTACGACCTGTTCGAGGAGACCTCCTCCGTCGACTGGCCGACCCCGTCCACGCTGATCCCGTTCTCCTTCGACGGCCGGGCCGGCAGCGACATCAACTCGGCCCGCTACCGCAACCCCGAGGTGGACAAGGAGATCGACCGGATCAACGGGATCGGCGAACCGCGTGCCAAGGCCAAGGAGCTGTACGCGCTGGAGCAGACCGTGATGAAGGACCTGCCGGTGCTGCCGTTCGCCTACCCGACCGTCAACCAGCTGCGCGGCAGCAACCTCGGCGGGGCGTTCATCCACCCGATCTACGGGACGGTCTCGCTGGCCTGGCTGTACCTGAAGTCCTGAGTGCCCGAGCGCCCGGGCCCATTCCGCCCGCTGCCGGTCGGTGGCGGGCGGTGGCCGGGCCCGTCGCTCCTCGTCGCGCTTCCCGCTCCCCGCCCACGTCGACCCCCGGATCGGCCATGTTCTCCTTCGTCCTGCGGCGGACCGTCCAGGCCCTCGCCGTCCTGGTCGCGGTCTCCGCCGCCGCCTTCGCCCTCTTCTACGCCGCGCCCGCCGACCCGGCCCGCGCCGCCTGCGGCCCGCGCTGCGACAGCGGACAGGTCGCGGCGGTGCGCCGGAGCATGGGCCTGGACCAGCCGCTCGTCGCCCAGTACACCGACTACCTCGTCGGGGTCGTCGCCGGGCGGGACATCAACGACGTGGACGGCTCCCCCCTCCACTGCGCCGCGCCCTGCCTCGGCTACTCCTACCGGCTGCACCAGCCCGTCAGCGAGGCGCTGGCCGACCACCTGCCGGTGACCTTCTCGCTGACCGCCGGAGCGCTGGCCGTCCTGCTGGTGTTCGGCCTCGGCACCGGGTTCGTCTCCGCGCTGCGGCACGGGCGGCGCACCGACCGGCTGCTGTCCGGCTTCACCCTGGTCGGCGCCAGCGTGCAGATCTACTTCCTCGGGTACGTCGCGCAGTGGGCGCTGGTCTACTCCACCGGGCTGCTGCCGCTGCCCTCGTACACGCCGCCGGCCGAGGACCCGGCGGCCTGGGCGGGCGGGATGCTGCTCCCCTGGCTTGTCCTCGGATTCGTCAACTCGGCTGTCTTCGCCCGGCTTTCGCGCTCGCAGCTGCTGGAGACGATGAACGAGGAGTACGTCCGCACGGCCCGCGCCAAGGGCCACGGACGGCTGCGCGCCCACCTCAGGTACACCTCGCGCGGCGCCGCCGGACCGCTGGTGCAGCTGCTCGGGCTGGAGGCGGGTGCCCTGCTCGGCGGGGCGGTGATCACCGAGACGGTGTTCGGGTTGAACGGGGTCGGGCGGTTCGCCGCGCAGGCCGTGGCCGGGCAGGACCTGCCCGCCGTGGTCGGTGCGGTGCTGCTGGCCGCCTGCTTCGTGGTGCTGTTCGTCGCGCTGGCCGACCTCGCGGTGGCCTGGCTCGACCCGCGTGTCCGGCTGAGCTGAGGGGAGTCCTGTGATGAAGTCCGCTGTTCCTGGTGCCGGTGGTGCGGGTGTGGGTGCTGCCGATGTCGGCGGTGCGGGTGGCGCCGGGCCCCTGCTGAGCGTGCGGGACCTGACCGTCACCTTCGCCGACCCGCGCGGGGGCGCGCCCGTGACCGCCGTGCAGGGGCTGTCCTTCGACCTCGCCCCGGGTGAGGTCCTGGGCCTGGTCGGCGAATCGGGCTCGGGGAAGTCGACCGTCGGCCTCGCCGTCCTCGGCCTGCACGACCCGCGCACCACCACCGTCACCGGCTCGATCCGCCTGGGCGGGCGCGAGTTGGTCGGCGCCGGGGAGTCCGTGCTGCGCGAGGTCCGGGGCGGCCGGGCCGCGCTGGTCTTCCAGGACGCGCTCACCTCGCTCAGCCCCTTCCACCCGGTCGGCGCCCAACTCGCCGAGATGTACCGGCTGCACCACCCGGGGACGGGCCGCGCCGAGGCCCGGCGCCGGGCGGTCGCGATGCTCGACCGGGTCGGCATCCCGGCGGCCCGGGCACGCGACTACCCGCACCGGTTCTCGGGCGGGATGCGCCAGCGCGTGATGATCGCCATGGCGCTGATGAACGACCCCCAGCTGCTGATCGCCGACGAGCCGACCACCGCGCTGGACGCCCGGGTCCAGCGGCAAGTGCTCGACCTGCTGGGCGAGTTGCAGCGCGAACACGGTACGGCCGTGCTCCTGGTCAGCCATGACCTCGGTGTGGTCGCCGGGACGACGGACCGCACACTGGTGCTGCGCGACGGCGTCCGGGTGGAGTCCGCGCCGACCGCCGAGCTGCTGTCCGCACCCCGCGAGCCGTACACCCGGGCCCTGGTGGGGGCGGCGCTCCGGCTGGATTCCGCGCCGGGCACCGCGCTGCCGACCGTTGACGAACCGTCACCGACGCGGGCGTTCCGGCCGAGGGTGGTCGAGCGGCCGCCCGCGCGATGGCTGGTCGAGGTCGAGGACCTCAGCGTACGGTTCCCCGGACGGCGGCGCTTCCCCGGCCGCCGCTCCGAGCCGGTCCGGGCGGTCGAGGGCCTGGACCTGCGGATCGCCCCCGGCGAGACGGTCGGGCTGGTCGGCGAGTCCGGCTCCGGCAAGTCGACCACCTCCCGGGTCCTGGCCGGACTGCAACGGCCCAGCGGTGGTCGGGTGTCGTACGACGGCCGGGACGCCACCCGCCCGGACCGGGAACTGCGGCGCCGGCTCAGCCGGGAGATCCAGCTGGTGTTCCAGGACCCGTACGCCTCGCTCAACCCGCGCCGCACCGTCGCCCAGACCCTCGACACCCCGCTGCGCCTGCACACTCCGCTGTCCGCACCCGAACGACGGGAACGCGCCGCCGAGTTGCTGGAGCAGGTCGGGCTGGGCGCCGGACACCTGGACCGCTACCCGCACGAGTTCTCCGGCGGGCAGCGCCAGCGGATCGGCATCGCCCGCGCCCTGGCCCCGCAGCCCCGGCTGATCATCGCGGACGAGCCGGTGTCGGCGCTCGACGTGTCGGTGCAGGCGCAGGTGCTCAACCTGCTGATGGACCTGCGGGAACGCCTGGGCGTGGCCTTCCTGTTCGTCTCGCACGACCTGGCGGTGGTCCGGCACTTCTGCGACCGGGTCGCGGTGATGCACCGGGGGCGGTTGGTCGAGTCCACCGACCGGGACCGGCTGTTCGGGACTCCGCACACCGCGTACACCCGGGAGCTGCTGGCGGCGGTGCACTGAGGAGGGGCGGGTCCGGGTTCCCGGGCGGGCGGTCCCGGGGCGGGCGGGCCCGGGGCGGGCGGGCCCGGGGCGGGCGGGCCCGGGGCGGGCCGGCCCGGGGCGGGCCGGCCCGGGGCGGGCGGCTCGGGAACGCGGAGGCGCTCCCGGGCGGGCGGCTCGGGAACGCGGAGGCGCTCCCGGGCGGGCGGTCCCGGGAGCGCGGCGCGCGGCGCGCGGCGTGATGAGCTGGCACGATCCGGGGCGGGCGGTTCATGATCGGACCCAGTCAGGCCCGATCGGAGAGGTGCGAGGACGATGGCGAGCAGTGAGCGGTCGACCGTGGACGTGGAGCTCGTCGAGGCGGCCCGCGAGGTGGCCCGGCGGTACGCGCGCGGCGACAACCACACGGTGGCGGCCGCCGGGCGCAACGCCGACGGGCGGATCGTCACCGCGCTGAACGCCTACCACTTCACCGGCGGGCCGTGCGCCGAGCTGGTGCTGATCGGGTCGGCCGCCGGGCAGGGGGCGTACCAGCTCACGACCGTCGTCGCGGTCGGCGACCGGGAGCGCGGGGTGATCCCGCCCTGCGGACGCTGCCGGCAGGTGATGCTGGACTACTTCCCGGAGCTGCGGGTCATCGTCGGCCGGGGGTCCGAGCTGCGCGCCGTGCCGGTGCGGGAGCTGCTGCCGGAGGCGTACGTCTGGGCCGACCACCAGGTGGACTGACCGGCGGGAAGGACGGGCCGGCGCGACGCCCGGGCGGGCGGGCGCGAGGGCGTGGTGGGGACCGTCGTTCGCCCTTCGTTCGGCTGCGCGAGCCCGGTTCGAAGCGTTAGCGTGCAGGCGATGTGACATGGGGGGACAGGAATCGCCAGCCGAGGGGACACATTGTCGGACGACCTGCTCATCGCAAAGATCAATCACGGCTTCGATCACCTCGACGCCGACGGCGACGGACGCCTCACCGAACGGGACCACGTCCTGATGGGCCACTCGGTGGCCCGCTCGCTCGGCCACCAGGAGGGCTCGGACGCGGAGGCCGTCATCGTCCGCGCCTATCTGACGATCTGGCACGACCTGCACCTCGCCCGGCTGCCCGCCGGCACCGAGGCGATCACCCGGGAACAGTTCATAGCCTCGACCGGCTCGCTCGCCGACGACCCCGAGGCCGCCCGGGACAGCCTCGGTGCGCTCGCCGAGGCCTTCCTCGCCGTCGCCGACGCCGACCGGAGCGGGACGGTGGACGCCGGCGAGTTCTTCGTCTTCCAGCGCGGCCACTTCGCCGGCCTCTCCCGGGACGACGCCGACGAGGCCTTCCGCCACCTCGACACCGACGGTGACGGCGTGCTCTCCGCGGCCGAGTTCACCGACGCGATCATCCAGTACTGGACCAGCCGCGACCCGGACGCACCCGGCAACTGGTGGACGGGGAAGCCGCCGCACGCCCTCTGAGCGACGCGTTCGGCCCGGACGCCGGAGCGCCCGACCGCCGGAGCGCCGGGAGCTCCCGGACTCGCCGCCCGTCCCCGCGCGCCGGATGCGCGGGGGCGGGCGCCGGTCGTTCCGCGGTCGTTCCGCGGTCGTGCGGCTCCCCGCCGCGGCCACGCCTGCGCCCGGTCAGGCCGGTCAGGCCGCCGGGACGATCCGCTCGACGATGGTGTCGATCAGCGCCGCGAGGCCGTCCACGCCCAACACCTCGGGCAGGGTGAGGTGTTCGAGGACCAGGCCGGTCATGGCGAGGTAGAGCACGACGACGGTCTCCCGGTCGCCGGGGAAGCCCTCGTCCAGGTGGTAGGCGATGTTGGCCTCCAGGTCGTCCCGGATGGTGCCGGTGAGCTGGGCCTGGAGGTCGGGGCGGCGGGTGGCCTCCAGGCGCAGTTCGAGCATCGCGAGGTAGCCGGCCCGGTCGGCGGTGATACGTCGGATCAGGTCGTGCATCAGGGCCGCGACCAGGGCGCGGTCCCGGGGCGCGCGCAGGAGTTCACCGAGGACCGCCGGGTCCGGGACGAGCCGGTGGTGGATGTGCCGCGCGGTCTGGTGGAGCAGGTGGTCCCGGTTGGCGAAGTAGTTGGAGGCCGTGCCGTTGGGGACGCCGGCCTGGACGTCGACCGCGCGGAAGGTCAGGCCGCGGGCGCCCTCCCGGGCGAGGACCTCGATGGCGGCGTCGGCGAGGGCGGTACGGCGGGCGGGGTTCTGGACCATGGGCCGATTCTCCCTCCCGCGACGACGGGGCCCGGAGGCGGGATCGAAAGCCCTTGCCAACCACTACATGCGGAGTACTATGACTGTCGTGGTTCGCGGGAGGCCGTCGAAACGGCCCGCGCCGCGTCCCGATCCCGTTCCTCGACCGCAAGGACCTGCGTGCGCAAGCTCAGCTACTTCATCGGCACCACCATCGACGGCTTCATCGCCGACCCGGACGGGGGCTACGACTTCTTCTTCGCGCACCTCACCGAGGACTACGCCCCGACGCTCTTCTCCGCGTACCCGGAGACCATCCCCACCCCCGGCCGCACGGCGGCCGGCATCGCGGAGGCGCCGAACAAGCGCTTCGACACCGTGCTCCAGGGGCGCGGCACCTACGAGCACGGGCTGGCCGTC
Organism: Kitasatospora sp. NPDC093550; assembly: GCF_044764985.1. Lineage (NCBI taxonomy): Bacteria > Bacillati > Actinomycetota > Actinomycetes > Kitasatosporales > Streptomycetaceae > Kitasatospora > Kitasatospora sp. NPDC093550. Next base: position 668,375 of record NZ_JBIWJF010000001.1, on the reverse strand, counting down.
GGGCTCACCAGCCCGTACGCCCACCTGCGCCAGATCGTCTTCTCCCGCACGCTGACGCCGAGCCCGGACCCGGCGGTGGAGGTCACCGCCGAGGACCCGCTCAGCGTCGTCCGTCGGCTCAAGCAGGAGGACGGGCTCGGCATCTGGCTCTGCGGGGGCGCCGACCTCGCCGGTCAGCTGCTGCCCGAGATCGACGAGCTGATCATCAAGCAGTACCCCGTGGTGGCCGGGTCGGGCACCCCCCTCTTCCGCACGGGCTTCGAGCCGCGCGCCTTCACGCTCACCGACAGCCGGGTCTTCGAGCGCGGGAACGTGATCCTCACCTACGCGCGGACGGCTCCTTCGGCGTCGACCGGGACGCCGACGGACGCGGGCTCACCGGACGGCCCGGACGCCTGCTGACGCTCACCACCAGACACACCCCGGCCACCACGATCGCCCCGCCCGCCAGGGTGGGGCCGGTCAGCGGCTCGGCCAGGATCAGCCAGCCCAGCAGCACCGCGACCACCGGGTTCACGTACGCGTAGGTGCCGACCAGGGTCAGCGGGGCCGAGCGCAGCAGCCAGGCGTACGCGGTGAACGCGAGCAGCGAACCGAACAGCACCAGGTAGGCGAGGGCCAGCCAGGACCGGCCGGAGACGGCCCCGAGGTCCAGCCCGCGCTGCTCGCCGCGGACCAGGCCGATCAGCAGGTCGCAGAGGCCGCCGGCCAGCATCTGGTACGCGCTCGCGGCGAGCACGTTGCCCGGCATCGGGAGCTTCTTGCCCGCGAACGAGCCGGAGGCCCAGAGCAGCGTGGCGCAGATGATCAGGACCACGCCGAGCGGCTCGATCGAACCGCCGATCGCCGGGGCCGACAGCACGCCGAGGCCGACCAGCCCGAGCAGCACCCCGGCGAGTTCGGCGGGCCTCGGGCGCTCGCCGCCGCCGAAGGCCGTCAGCACCACCATCCACAGCGGCACGGCGGCCACCAGCAGGGCGGCCAGGCCGGAGGGGACGGAGGTCTCGCCCAGCACCACCAGTCCGTTGCCGCCGGTCAGCAGCAGCACGCCGACCAGGGCGGACGAGGCCAGTTGCCGTCCGGTCACCTTCAGGCCGGCCGGGCCCTGGCGCACCAGCAGGTAGCCGGCCAGCAGGAGGCCCGCGGCGAGGAAGCGGGCGGCGGCGGAGAGGAAGGAGGGCATCGTCTCCACCACGATCCGGATCGCCAGGTAGGTCGAGCCCCAGACCACGTAGACGATGGCGAGGGCCAGCCAGACCGCGCCGCCGAGGCGGGCGGCGGGGGCGGCCTTCCCCGGGCCGACCTTCCCGGGGGTGACCTTCGCAGGGGCGGCCTTCGCAGGGGCGGCCTTCACGAGGTCCGCCGGAACCGCGTCGGCGGGGGCCGTGGCGGCCGGTTGTGAGGAGGCGGGCGATGTCATGTGTGTCCCCCTTGGACGGTGCTGGCCGAACATCCGACATGACAGCGCATCCACGGCCCGGCGCGCCAGTCGGTATCGCGGACCGGACCGGAAGCCGTACCGTGGGCGCTCCCCACCAGGAGGTCGAACCCGTGTCCGCATCCGAGGAACCACTGCCCTTCTTCGTGTACGGCACCCTGCGCAGCGGCAACCGCAACCACGCCGTGCACCTGGCCGGACGCTGCGCCGACATCCGCCCGGCGGCGCTGGACGGCGCCGCGCTGCACGAGGGCCCCGGCTTCCCGTACGCGGTGCCCGATGCGACGCCCGGGCGCCGGATCGTGGGTGAACTGATCACGGTACGCCCCGGCGCGTACGCCGGCGCGCTCGCGGACCTGGACCTGCTGGAGGAGTGCCGGACGGACGGGACCGGGCTGTACGTCCGGCGGCGGATGGCGGTGCGGACGGCGCCGGGCGAGCTGCGGGACGCCTGGGTCTACCTCGCCGGGCCTGCCGTCGAGCTGCGGCTGCGGGAGCGGCCGGCCCTGATCGAGTCGGGGGACTGGGCGGAGCGGTGACAGGTGACAGATAACAGATGACAGCGAACAGATTTTGAAATCTGTCTACTGTCATCCGTCACCCGCCCCCGCCGTCCGGCCCGGACCGCCCGGAGAGCGCTCGCATACCGCCAGGTAGGCTGCCTCGGCCAGCAGGACCGCTGGACCGCTGGACCGCTGGACCGAACGAGGAGGAGCCACCCGGTGCCCGAGCTGCCACCCACGATCACCGTCGTCGGGATCGGGGCCGACGGCTGGCCCGGCCTCGCCACCGACTCCCGGGCCGCGCTGCGCGACGCCGAAGTGGTCGTCGGCGGCCGCCGTCAGCTGGACCTGCTCCCCCACGACGAGGTCACCGCCGAGCGCCTCCCCTGGCCGTCCCCGCTGCGCCCGGCCGTCCCCGGGCTGCTCGCCGCCCACGCCGATCGCCGGGTCATCGTCCTGGCCAGCGGCGATCCGATGTTCTACGGCATCGGCCGCACCCTCGCCGAGACCGTCGGCGCCGAACGCCTGCGCGTCCTGCCGCACCCCTCGTCGGTCTCCTACGCCTGCGCCCGCCTCGGCTGGCCGCTGGAGGCCACCGAGGTGGTCAGCCTGGTCGGCCGCCCGCCGGCCACCCTCGCGCTCGCCCTCCACCCCGGCCGCCGCCTGCTGGTGCTCAGCGCCGACGCCGCCACCCCGGCCGCCGTCGCGGCGCTGCTCACCGAGCGCGGCTACGGCACCGCCCGGCTGCGCGTCCTGGAACAGCTCGGCCATGCGGACGAGCGGCAGCTCGACGGCCCCGCCGACGGCTGGCCGCACCCGGCCGGCGACCCGTTGAACCTCATCGCCGTCGAACTCGCCGACGGCCCCCGCAGCTCCCTCGTCCCCGGCCTGCCCGACGCCGCGTACGAGAGCGACGGCCAGCTCACCAAGCGCCACGTCCGCGCCGCCACCCTGGCCACCCTCGCCCCCTCCCCCGGCGAGCTGCTCTGGGACGTCGGCGGCGGCTCGGGCTCGATCGCCATCGAGTGGCTGCGCGCCCACCGCGACTGCCGGGCCGTCAGCGTCGAGCGCGATCCGGTGCGCGCCGAGCGGATCGCCCGCAACGCCGCCGCGCTCGGGGTGCCCCGGCTGCACGTGGTGACCGGCCCCGCCCCCGCCGCGCTCGCCGAACTCCCCACCCCTGACGCCGTGTTCATCGGCGGCGGCCTCACCGCACCCGGCCTGCTGGAGAGTTGCTGGGCCGCCCTGCGGCCGGGCGGCCGGCTGGTCGCCAACACCGTGACCCTGGAGTCCGAGGCGCTGCTCACCGAGTGGTACCGGCGGCACGGCGGCGAGCTCGTCAAGCTGGCCGTCGCCACGGCCGTCCCGGTGGGCGGCTTCACCGGGTGGCGCCAGGCCATGCCGGTCACCCAGTGGTCCGCCGTCAAGCCCAACCCCCCTCAGGAGGACGCCTCGTGACCGTCTACTTCATCGGCGCCGGCCCGGGGGCCGCCGACCTGATCACCCTGCGCGGCCAGCGCATCCTGGCCCGCACCGAGGTCTGCCTGTTCGCCGGCAGTCTCGTCCCGCGCGAGCTGCTGGACGAGTGCCCGCCCGGCGCCCTCCTGATCGACACCGCCCAGATGACCCTGGACGGGATCATCGACCGGATGGCCCGCGCCCACCAGGAGGGCAAGGACGTGGCCCGGCTGCACTCCGGCGACCCGTCCGTGTTCTCGGCCGTCGCCGAGCAGATGCGCCGCCTGGACGCCATGGGCATCCCCTACGAGGTGGTGCCCGGCGTGCCCGCCTTCGCCGCTGCCGCGGCCGCGCTGAAGCGGGAGTTGACCGTGCCGACCGTCGGCCAGACCGTCATCCTCACCCGGATCGCCAAGCGCGCCACCCCGATGCCCGAGGGCGAGGACCTCGCCACCCTCGGCCGCAGCGGCGCCCTGCTGGTGCTGCACCTGGCCGCCGGGTACGTGGACGACGTGGTCGAGCAGCTGCTCCCGCACTACGGCGCCGACTGCCCGGCCGCCGTCGTCGCGATGGCCAGCCGCCCGGACGAGCTGGTGCTGCGCGGCACCGTCGGCGACATCGCCGAGCAGGTCAAGGCGGCGGGCGTGGTCCGCACCGCCGTCATCATCGTCGGCCGCACGCTGGCCGCCGAGCACTTCCGCGACAGCCACCTCTACTCGGCGGACCGCGAGCGCCCGCACGAGCCCTGCGGGGCGTGATGCACGGCATGCCAGCGGGCCCGGTCCGCCACCTGCTCGTCCTCGGCGGGACGACGGAGGGGCGGGCGCTGGCCGCCGCCCTCGACGGCCGCCCGTCCCTGCGGGTCACCAGCTCACTGGCCGGCCGGGTCGCCCAACCCCGGCTGCCCGTCGGGGAGGTGCGGATCGGCGGCTTCGGCGGCGCGGACGGCCTGGCGGACTGGCTGCGCGCCGAGCGGGTGGACGCCGTCGTGGACGCCACCCACCCGTTCGCGGCCGGCATCTCGCACAACGCCGCCCTCGCGGCCGCCTCCACCGGCGTGCCGCTGCTGGTGCTCCGCCGCCCCGGCTTCACCCCCGTCGAGGGGGACCGCTGGCTCCCCGTCCCCTCGCTAGCCGCGGCCGCCGAGCTGCTGCCGCTGCGCGGGGAGCGGGTCTTCCTCACCACCGGCCGGCAGAGCGTCGCCGCCTTCGCCCACGTGGTCGGCGCCCACTTCATCGCCCGCTCGGTGGACCCGCCCGAGCCGCCACTGCCGCCCTCGTTCGAAGTGCTGCTGGACCGCGGCCCGTTCACGATCGCGGGCGAGGAGGAGCTGCTGCGCCGGCTCGCCGTCGACGTCCTGGTCACCAAGGACAGCGGCGGCGCCGCGACCGCCCCCAAGCTGACCGCCGCCCGCGGGCTCGGCCTGCCCGTCATCATCGTGGAGCGCCCGCCGGTGCCGGAGGGCGTGCCGGTCGTCCCGGACGTCGAGGGCGCGGTGCGCTGGCTGGAGCAGCGGGGCTGAGTCCGGTCCGCGGAAGGACCGGGCGGCCGGTTCCGCAACGTCCACGACGGCGGCACCGGCGAATAGCGCGGAACGGACCCAGAGAGGGAGCACCGTGCGGACCCGCCGGAAGGAACGCCACACCCCCGGGCCGTCGGCCCCGTGGAACGAGATCGTCCCCGGGCTGTGGATGGGCGGGCACTACTTCACCCCGTCCGGCGGCGAACGGGAACCCGCCGTCGTCCGGGGCGAGTTCGACCTGGTGGTCAGCCTGTACACACGCCCCGGGCACGGCCCGGGCCCGGGGGTGGAGCACGTCGTCCGGGAGGTGCCGGACGATCCGCTCTCCCCCGGACAGCTGCTGGCCGTACAGGAGGCGGCCGAGCTCACGGCGGCGGCCGTCCGCCGGGGCCGCCGGACGCTGGTGCGCTGCCACTCGGGCTACAACCGCTCGGGTCTGGTGGTGGCGCAGGCACTGGTCGGCCTCGGCCGCGACACCGGCGAGGCGGTGCGGCTGGTGCGGGAGGGGCGGTCACCCTGGGCGTTGAACAACCCGGTGTTCGTGGAGTACCTGAACACCGGGTTGGACGTGGCCATCCTGCTGACCGGCCTCGACGAGTGAGACCGGCAGCAGGATGACTGACCGTCAGATGACCCTCTCCGCGCGTCAGATGTCGCGGAAGGTCTCGATCCGGGCGCCGATCGAGTTGAGGCGCTCGGCGAGGTCCTCGTAGCCGCGGTTGATCACGTAGACGTTGCGAAGGACCGAGGTGCCCTGGGCGGCGAGCATCGCGAGGAGGATGACGACGGCCGGGCGCAGGGCCGGCGGGCACATCATCTCGGCGGCGCGCCAGCGGGTGGGGCCCTGGACCAGGACGCGGTGCGGGTCGAGGAGCTTGACGTCCGCGCCGAGGCGGGTCAGCTCGGTGAGGTAGATCGCGCGGTTGTCGTAGACCCAGTCGTGGATCATCGTGGTGCCGTGCGCGGCCGCGGCGATGGCGGCGAAGAACGGCACGTTGTCGATGTTGATGCCGGGGAACGGCATCGGGTGGATGGTGTCGATCGGCGCGGTCAGCTTGGACGGGCGCACGGTGAGGTCGACCAGGCGGGTGTGGCCGTTGTGGGCCCGGTACTCGGGGGTGCGGTCGTAGTCGAGGCCCATGCCTTCGAGTACCGCGAGCTCGATCTCCAGGAACTCGATCGGCACCCGGCGGATCGTCAGCTCGGAGGAGGTGACGACGGCGGCGGCGAGCAGGCTCATCGCCTCCACCGGGTCCTCGGCCGGGGTGTAGTCGACGTCGCAGGTGATCTCCGGGACGCCGTGCACGGTGAGGGTGGTGGTACCGATGCCCTCGATCTTCACACCCAGCTTCTCCAGGAAGAAGCACAGGTCCTGGACCATGTAGTTGGGCGAGGCGTTGCGGATGACGCTGATGCCGTCGTGCCGCGCGGCGGCCAGCAGGGCGTTCTCGGTGACGGTGTCCCCGCGCTCGGTCAGCACGATCGGGCGGTCCAGCGGGGCGCCCGGCTCGACCGAGGCGTGGTAGGCGCCGCCGGTGGTGGCGACCTCCAGGCCGAAGCGGCGCAGCGCGGTCAGGTGCGGCTGGACGGTGCGGGTGCCGAGGTCGCAGCCGCCCGCGTACGGGATGGCGAAGTGCTGGGCGCGGTGCATCAGCGGGCCGAGGAACATCAGCACGCTGCGGGTCCGGCGGGCGGCCTCGACGTCCATCGCCTCGAGATCGAGCTCGGCGGGCGGGGTGAGTTCGAGGTCGCGGCCCTCGTTGATCCAGCGGCTCTTGACGCCGATGCTGGTGAGGACTTCGAGGATGCGGTAGACCTCCTCGATCCGGGCGACGCTGCGGATCGTGGTGCGGCCGGTGGTCAGCAGCGACGCGCAGAGGATCGCGACGCAGGCGTTCTTGCTGCTGCGGACGTCGATCGCGCCGGAGAGCCGGGTGCCGCCCGCGACGCGCAGGTGCATCGGGCCGGAGTAGCCGAGGGAGACGATCTCGCTGTCGAGGGCTTCGCCGATGCGGGCGATCATCTCAAGGCTGACGTTCTGCTTGCCCTGTTCGATGCGGTTGACCGCGCTCTGGCTGGTGCCGAGGGCCTCTCCGAGCTGCGCCTGGGACCAGCCGCGGTGCTGGCGCGCGGTACGGATGAGGGTGCCGATACGGGTGAGGTAGTCGCCTGTCACTCGGCAGACCATATCTCACGGTTGAGATGGCGGCAGAATCAACGGCGGGCAAGGCGCCACATTTGTCCGTTTCTCACCCCGTATGGTCGTCAGATCTTCACATCACCGCACGATATTGCTGAGCTTCGGCTGTATGAACCCAGCGGGGGCAGCGTGGGGTGCGCGGCACTCAACTCGACGCTCCCCGGGGGCCGAGCGGTTCGGCCCGACCGACGATCGTGCCCGCGCGGTCGATGCAGATCACGTCCACCGCGACCGGCGAGCCCACCAGCACGTCGAGCGCCGTCGCCCGGGCCGCCTCGGCGACCAGGTCACCGAGCGGGACCCCGGCCGCGCGGCACAACTGCACCGCCTCCAGCCCGGTGTTGGCCGCCGCCACCGCTGCGGCCAGCGCCTCGTCCGCCCCGCCCCGGCGGGCCAGTTCGGCCAGGTACCCCTTGTCCACCTGGGAACGCGCCGAGTGCAGGTCCAGGTGTCCGGCCGCGAGCTTGGACAGCTTGGCGAAACCGCCCGCGATGGTCAGCCGGGGCACCGGGTGGCGCTTCAGGTACTTGAGCACGGCGCCGGCGAAGTCACCCATGTCCAGCAGCGCGTCCTCGGGCAGGCCGTGCACCGCGACCGCGACCTTCTCCGAGGTCGAACCGGTGCAGCCGGCCACGTGCGTGCGCCCCGCCGCCCGGGCCACGTCCACACCGCGCCGGATGGAGTCGATCCAGGCCGAGCAGGAGTAGGGGACGACGATCCCGGTGGTCCCGAGGATCGACAGGCCGCCGAGGATGCCGAGCCGCGGGTTCCAGGTCGAGCGGGCGATCTCCTCGCCGTGGTCGACCGAGATCTCGACCACCACGTCCCCGCTGCCGCCGTGCTCGGCGGCCACCTCGGCGACGGCGTCCCGGATCATCTGCCGGGGCACCGGGTTGATCGCGGGCTCGCCGACGGCCAGCGGCAGCCCGGCCTTGGTGACCGTGCCCACCCCGGGACCGGCCCGGAACACCACCCCGGCCCCCGGCTCGCCGGCCCGCACGGTCGAGCGGATCAGCACGCCGTGGGTGACGTCGGGGTCGTCTCCGGCGTCCTTGACCACTCCGGCCATCGCGCTCCCGGCCGCCCCGGGTCCGCCGTCGAGCAGCTGCTCGGCGGCCAGGGCGAAGGCGGGCCGCTGGCCCTTGGGCAGGGTGATGACCACCGGGTCCGGGAACTCGCCGGTGAGCAGCGCGGTGTACGCGGCCTTGGTGGCGGCGGTGGCGCAGGCGCCCGTCGTCCAGCCGTGCCGCAGCCCGCTGCTCTTCAGCTGACCGGCCCGGCCTCCCGGCTGGGATCCAGCCCCGGCCCCCGGCTGGGCCCCGGCTCCCGCTGCGGCCACCTGCGCCTCGCTTCCGACGGCGCCCGCGCCGTCCTGCTCTCCCGGGCGGCCGCACCGGCCGCCGCCGCCGATTTTCCCCCATTCGCCCGGCCGGGGCCCGACCGGGGTGGCCTGCGCGGACCCGCGCCGCGAACCGCCGGAGCGGGTGCACGGACCACGGGCCCGCATGCGCGAGCTGCGGCGCAGTCGCCGCTCCACGTTCCCGAAGAGTTCGCTGCACGGCCCTCGCCCCCGGGGCCTACCAGTGAGTAATCTGGCGGTCCGCCAGGAGCGGAGTTCATGACACATCGGCCCGGCACAGGGGTTGTCCATCCCGCCGGGCCATCAGTCTGTGGGGGTTTTTGTGGCAGGGATGAGTCGGCGTACGTTCCTCACCGGTACGTCGGTGGCCGCCGCGTGGTCGGCCTTGTCGCTGGGCGGCGCGCAGTTCGCCTCGGCCGCGGCGCGCGACCAGGCTCTGGCGGCGACGGCCGCCCGGGCGGTCACCGTGACCGGGACCACTCTGGAGCAGGTGGCCACGCCCGTCGGCACCGGCGGCTACAAGCGGCTGACGGCCGGACCGGGCTGGCCACTGGTGGTACGCGGCGAGCTCGCGGCGCCGGCCGCCGGACGGGACGACCGCCGCACGGGACTGGCCAGCTTCGTCCAGTTCAGCGACCTGCACCTGGTGGACACCGAGTCCCCGGTGCGCTTCGAGTACCTGGCCAAGTTCAACGGCAGCGCCTACCGGCCGCAGGAGGCCCTGAACGCCCGCGGTGTCTCGGCCCTCGTCGAGCGGGTCAACTCGCTCGCCGGTGGCCCCTACACCGGGATGCCGTTCAGCATGGTGATGGCCACCGGCGACAACACCGATAACCACGAGCTCGCCGAACTCGACTGGTACCTCAAGGTCATGGGCGGCGGCAGGCTCGCCCAGAGCACCGGTGACCCGAACCGCTACGAGGGGGTGCAGAACTCCGGCAACGCGGCCTTCTGGAACCCCGAACTCTCCTACGGCGACGGCTACAAGGCCAAGGGCTTCCCGCAGATTCCGGGCTTCCTGTCCGCCGCCGGCCGCCCCTTCGACGCGCCGGGCCTGCGCACGCCCTGGTACACGACGGTCGGCAACCACGACGACAGCATCGAGGGCACGCTGCCGGACCTCGGCCTGCTCAACGACCTCTACACCGGCCAGTACAAGCTGGAGGGCTGCGACGACGCCACGGCCGCCCAGCTGATGGACTCGCTGCGCCGCGACCCGGCGGGCGCCGTCCTGCTGCTCGCCAAGCTGATCGCCGACGGCGAGGCGGTCCGCCGGATCACCCCGGACGAGCGCCGGAAGCCTTTCACGCTCAAGGAGTTCGCCAAGGCCCACCTGAACCCGGCGGCCACCGGAGCGGGCCCCTACGGGCACGGCTTCACCTCGGACATGGTGAGCAGCGGCAAGCTCTACTACACCTTCCGCATCTCGGAGAAGGTGGTCGGCATCAGCCTGGACACCACCAACCAGGCCGGGTTCGCCGACGGCTCGCTGGGCACCGCGCAACTGCGTTGGCTGGAGCAGCAGTTGAAGGCGCACAGCGGCCACTGGTACGACACCAACGGCAACCGGGTGACGGGCGGCAGCACGGACGACCTGATCCTGGTCTTCAGCCACCACACCAGCACCAGCATGGGCAACCTGCTGCCGGACCCGCGGAACATCTTCGAGAAGCGGCACGACGGCAACGAGCTGGTCGCGCTGCTGCAGCGCTACCCGAACGTGGTCGGGTGGGTGAACGGGCACACCCACATGAACAAGATCACGCCGCACGGCCACGCGGTGCCGGAGCGGGCGTTCTGGGAGATCAACACCGCCTCGCACATCGACTACCCGCAGCACGGCCGGATCATCGAGGTCGTGGACAACGGGGACGGCACGGTCTCGCTGTTCACCACGCTGATCGAATCCTCCGCACCGTACGGGACGGACTTCGGCAGCACCTCGGACGCCAACCTCGCGGCGCTCTACCGCGAGCTGTCGTACAACGACCCGAACGGGCGGGTGACGGCGCTGCTGGGCGCGGGCGAGGACCACAACACGGAGCTGCTGCTCGCCAAGCCGACCCGGTGACGGGTGACGGCTGACGGCTGACGGCTGACGGCTGACGGCGAACAGGTGACAGCTGACAGCTGACAGCTGACAGCTGACAGCTGACAGCGAACAGATTTCATCATCTGTTCGCTGTCATCTGTCACCCGCCACCGGTCACCCGGCCGCCGTCACCCCTCCGGGTAGCGCCGGGGCGTCCAGACGACCTCCACGCCGCCGCCCCGCTCGACCGCCCGGGTCTGCGAGGAGCCGATCAGCAGGATCGTCCGCATGTCGACCAGGGCCGGGTCCAGTTCGCCGAGCCGGACGATCCGCACCCGCTCGGTCGGCCCGCCGACGTCCCGCGCCATGACCACCGGGGTCTCCGGTGCGCGGTACTCCAGCAGCAGGTCCCGGGCGAGTCCGACCTGGGTGGTGCGGGACTGCGAGCCCGGGTTGTACAGCGCGAGCACCAGGTCCGCCTCGGCGGCGGCGCGCAGTCGCTTGGCCACCACGTCCCAGGGCTTGAGCCGGTCCGAGAGCGACACCGTCGCGTAGTCGTGCCCGAGCGGGGCGCCGGCCCGGGAGGCGGCCGCGTGGGCTGCGGTCACTCCCGGCAGGACCCGCACCGGAACGTCCCGGTAGGCCTCCTCGCAGGCGACCTCCAGGACGGCGGTGGCCATCGCGAACACCCCCGGGTCGCCCGAGGAGACGACCGCGACCCGGTGTCCGCGCCGGGCGAGCTCCAGGGCGTACTCGGCGCGCTCGGACTCGACCTTGTTGTCCGAGCCGTGCCGCCGCTGGCCCGGACGCTCCGGCACCCGGGCCAGGTAGGTGGTGTAGCCGACCAGGTCGGTGGCCTCGGCCAGCGCGCCGCGCGCCTCGGGGGTGAGCCAGAGCGGCCCGGCCGGCCCGGTGCCGACGACGGTCACACTGCCCACGCCCTCCGACAGCCGGACCTCGGGCTCCAGCGGCGCGACCTTGCTGGGCAGCACCGCGACCGAGAAGTACGGCACCGTCTCGCCGTCGACCTCGGCGAGCGGCGCGATGCGCTCCCCCGCCATGAAGGCCCGCTCGACGTACTGGGCGTCCGCGAGCCGCCCGGCCCGCTCCAGGGCGCGGCGGACGGTCGGGAAGGTCCGGCCGAGCTTCATGATCACGGCGGAGTCGGCGGAGGCGATCCGCGCCGTCAGCTCCTCCTCGGGCAGCGTGCCCGGGATGACGGTGAGCGTCTCCTCGGCCTCGGTCAGCGGCTGTCCGAGCCGGGCCGCCGCCGCGCTGACCGAGGTCACGCCGGGCACCACCTCGGTCGGGTAGCGGTGCGCGAGCCGCTTGTGCATGTGCTGGTAGGAGCCGTAGAAGAGCGGGTCGCCCTCGGCGAGGACGACGACGTCGCGCCCGGCGTCCAGGTGGGCGGCCAACCGGGCGGCGGCCTCCTCGTAGAACTCGTCCAGCGCGCCGCGGTAGCCGCCCGGGTGGTCGGTGGTCTCGACGGTGAGCGGGTAGACCAGCTTCTCCTCGATCTGACCACCCGTCAGGTAGCGCTCGGCGATCGAGCGTGCGATGGACCGGCCGTGCCGGGCGCTGTGGTACGCCACCACGTCGGCCTTGCCGATGAGTTCGGCGGCGCGGACGGTCACCAGCGACGGGTCGCCCGGGCCGAGCCCGACGCCGTACAGCCGCCCGGTCGAAGGCTTCTGATCGTCCGTCACTCTTCTTCGCTCGCAATCGCGTTGATGGCGGCGGCGGCCATCGCGCTGCCGCCGCGCCGGCCGCGGACCACCAGGTGCTCCAGGCCGGAGGGGTGCTCGGCCAGGGCCTGCTTGGACTCGGCGGCGCCGATGAAGCCGACCGGGACGCCGATCACCGCGGCCGGGCGCGGCGCACCCGCCTCGATCATCTCCAGCAGCCGGAACAGCGAGGTCGGCGCGTTGCCGACGGCGACCACCGCGCCCTCCAGGCGGGGCAGCCACAGCTCCATGGCCGCGGCGCTGCGGGTGTTGCCCATCGCGCGGGCGAGTTCGGGCACCGACGGGTCGGTGAGGGTGCAGATCACCTCGTTGTCGGCGGGCAGCCGTTTGCGGGTCACGCCGCTCGCGACCATGTTGACGTCGCAGAGGATCGGCGCACCGGCGTGCAGTGCGGCGCGCGCGGAGGCGACCACGCCGGGCGAGTACACCAGGTCCTCGACCAGGTCGACCATCCCGCAGGCGTGGATCATCCGCACCGCGACCTGGGAGACGTCCGCCGGGAGGGCGGCCAGATCGGCCTCCGCACGGATGGTGGCAAAGGACTGGCGGTAGATGGACGCGCCGTCCTTCTCGTACTCGATCACTTCGTGGTCCTCCTGGCCTCGGCGACCGCCTCGGCCATCTCCTCGTTCGACACGTCCACGGAAGCAAGAGGCGCCGGTCCGTTGACCGTCACCCGGTAGCCGTGCCCCGTGGCGAGCACGTCCACCCACCGCCCGGCCGGGTGGCCGCAGCGCCGTTCACAACCCGACCAGTGGACGGGCAGCGCACCGGGAACACCGCCCGGAGCCTCGGCGGACACCCCGGCAAGAGCCCCAGCCGCGGCGTCCAGCGCCCGGGCCGCGTCCGCGCGGACGTCGGCGAGCGACTTGGCGCAGCCCGGCAGTCCGGTGCAGGCGGTGGCCCGTTCCCAGGGCGAGCCCGGCCCGGTACGGAAGCCGGCCTCGGCGAGCGCGGGCAGCCGGTCGGCCGACGCACCGGGCAGGACCACGCCGCGCCAGGGCGTCAGCCGCAGCCCACCGGTGGTGGCTCCCACCGCGGCTGAGCCGGGCGCAGCGGTCATAGCAGTCGTAGCAGCGGCAGTGGTCGCAGCGGTCGCGGCCCCCGAGGCGGCGACCAGCGCCCGCCACTGCGCGGCGCTCGCCCGCCCGAAGCGCAGCCCCACCGACAGCCCGCCGGGCAGCACGCCCAGGACGGGCGCCGCACCGGCGAAGGCGGGCAGCGGCACCGGGCCGGCCGGCAGCAGGTCTGGCACCTCGCGCAGGTGCCAGGCCTTGCGCCCGCTGGTGCGCAGCGCGTCCAGGAAGGCGCGGGCAGCGGCCAGCACGGCGGTGACCTCCTGCCCGGCCTCGACCGGGTGCCCGTGGTCGGCGCGCCCGAGCCGCAGCACGGCGGGCCGGTCACCGGCCGACGTCCGGTCCGCGGCGGCACCCCGTGCCCCCGATGGCGAGCCTGCGATCAATGTCACATCGGCGTCGAGCGCGGCGACGTCGCCGCGCCCGTCGTCCAGCGCGAAGAGGAACTTGCCGGAGAGTCCGGCCGCCCAGTCGCTCGCGCACAGCCGCGCGTCCAGTTCCCGTACCCAGGACTGGACATCGGCCGAGGGGGTGCCGTCCAGCCCCGCCGCCGGCGAGGCGACGATGTTGCGGACCCGCTCATGGGTCTCCGAGGGGAGCAGCCCGACGGCGCGCAGCCGCTCGGCGAGGTCCGCCCCGCACTGCGCGGCGAGGCCGCGCAGTTGGACGTTTCCGCGCGAGGTGGTCTCCAACTGCCCGTCGCCCAGGGCCTCGGCGGCCTCGGCCAGGGCCAGTGCCTGACGCTCCGTCAGCAGTCCGCCGGGCAGGCGGATCCGGGCCAGGGCGCCGTCGTCGGCAGGGTGCAGTCGCAGGGCCCCGGGGCAGGCGTCGGCACGCCCCCGGTCGGGCACCTCCCGGGCGGGTACGGCGACGCCCGGCGCGGTGGCGTCGGGTGTCGGTGGCATGGCGGCGAGCATACAGATGATCCGATCGGTTGCCTCCGTCCGCTGCATCACACTCCGGCGCACCCGGCGCGCACGCCGGGCGGGGCGCCGGGCAGGCGCCGGGCGGCCGCGCCGAGCAGCCTGAGCCCGCGGCCGAAAGCTCACTCTCCCCCAGGTCAGCCACACCCCGTACGATGCAGGGCGGACGGTCCCGGCGGACCGTCCGCACGCCAGCGACGGCGCAGGGGAGGAAACCGGTGCAAGCCCGGTGCGGTCCCGCCACTGTGACCGCGGTTCACCGGGAAACCGGTCGGCCGCGGGAGCCAGGAACTCCTGCCGTCCTCCACCGGCCCGGGGCGCGGACCCCGAGGAAGGCAGAAATGCACCAGCGCTGTCGCATGCCCGCGCACGCGTCCACGGCCGCCACCGCGGCCGCCCCGGCCCACATCACGGCCGCCCCGGCCGATTTCCCGGCCGTCCCGGCCGAATCCCCGGCCGTCCTGGCCACCGACGAGGCCGGGAGGGCCTTCACATGATCCTGCTGCTGTCGACGTCCGACACCGACCTGCTCAGCGCCCGGGCCTCCGAGGGCCCGGTGCGCTACCGGCTCGGCAACCCGGCCCGGCTCACCCCCGAGGACCTGCCCGCGCTGCTGGAGGGCACCGAGCTCGTCGTGGTCCGCCTGCTCGGCGGGCGCCGCGCCTGGCAGGAGGGCCTGGACGCGCTGCTGGCCGGCCCCCGCCCGGTGGTGGTGCTGACCGGCGAGCAGGCCCCCGACGCCCAGCTGATGGAGCTGTCCACCGTCCCGGCCGGCATCGCCGCCGAGGCGCACGCCTACCTCGCCCACGGCGGCGCGGCCAACCTGGCCGAGCTGGGCGCCTTCCTCTCCGACACCGTGCTGCTGACCGGCCACGGCTTCGCCCCGCCCGCCTCGGCGCCGGCCTGGGGCCCACTGGAGCGCGAAGCCCGTACGTCCGAGGGCCCGACGGTGGCGGTGCTCTACTACCGCGCCCACCACATGAGCGGCAACACCGCCTTCGTGGAGACGCTCTGCCGGGCCATCGAGGACCAGGGCGCCCGGGCCGCGGCGTACTACTGCGCCTCGCTGCGCGGCGCCGAGCCCGAGCTGCTGGCCGCGCTCGGCGAGGCCGACGCGATCGTCACCACCGTGCTGGCCGCCGGCGGCACCCGGCCGGCCGACGCGCAGGCCGGCGGCGACGAGGAGGCCTGGGACGCGGGCGCGCTGGCCGCGCTGGACCGCCCGATCCTCCAGGCCCTCTGCCTGACCTGGTCGCGCGCCCAGTGGGAGGCCAGCGACGACGGCCTGTCCCCGCTGGACACCGCCACCCAGGTCGCCGTCCCCGAGTTCGACGGCCGCCTGATCACCGTCCCGTTCTCCTTCAAGGAGCTGGACGAGGACGGCCTGACCGTCTACGCCGCCGACCCGGAGCGCGCCGCCCGCGTGGCCGGCACCGCCGTCAGCCACGCCCGGCTGCGGTACGTCCCGGCCGCCGAGCGCCGCCTGGCCCTGGTGCTGTCCGCCTACCCGACCAAGCACGCCCGGGTCGGCAACGCCGTCGGCCTGGACACCCCGGCCAGCGCCGTCCGCCTGCTGAACCGGCTGCGCGAAGAAGGCATGGACCTGGGGAGCGACCTCCCCGGCTTCGACGGCACGGAGGACGAGGGCCACGAGGGCGACGCGATCATCCACGCCCTGATCGCGGCCGGCGGCTACGACCAGGACTGGCTGACCGAGGACCAGCTGGCCCGCAACCCGGTGCGCATCCCCGCCGCCGACTACCGCCGCTGGTACGCCACCCTCCCGCAGGCGCTGCGCGAGCAGGTCGAGGAGCACTGGGGCCCGGCCCCCGGCGAGCTGTACGTCGACCGCTCGCAGAACCCGGACGGCGACATCGTGCTGGCCGCCATCCGCTCCGGGAACCTGCTGGTCCTGATCCAGCCGCCGCGCGGCTTCGGCGAGAACCCGGTCGCCATCTACCACGACCCCGACCTGCCGCCGAGCCACCACTACCTGGCCGCCTACCGCTGGATCGAGGCCGCGCGGGAGGACGGCGGCTTCGGCGCCCACGCCGTCATCCACCTCGGCAAGCACGGCAACCTGGAGTGGCTGCCCGGCAAGACCGCCGCGCTGTCCGCCGAGTGCGGCCCGGACGCCGTCCTCGGCAACCTCCCGCTGATCTACCCCTTCCTGGTCAACGACCCGGGCGAGGGCACCCAGGCCAAGCGCCGCGCCCACGCCACCCTGGTCGACCACCTGGTGCCGCCGATGGCCCGCGCCGACTCCTACGGCGACATCGCGCGCCTGGAGCAGCTGCTGGACGAGCACTCCAACATCGCCGCGATGGACCCGGCCAAGCTGCCGGCCATCCGCGCCCAGATCTGGACCCTGATCCAGGCCGCCAAGCTCGACCACGACCTCGGCCTGGACGAGCGCCCCGAGGACGACGGCTTCGACGACTTCCTGCTGCACGTCGACGGCTGGCTGTGCGAGGTCAAGGACGCCCAGATCCGCGACGGCCTGCACGTCCTCGGCCAGGCTCCGACCGGCACCGACCGGGTCAACATCGTGCTGGCCATCCTGCGCGCCCGGCAGATCTGGGGCGGCGTCAGCGCCCTGCCCGGCCTGCGCGAGGCGCTCGGCCTGGACGAGGCGGCGCTGACCCTCGGCGCCACCGACGCGGCCGAGGCCAGGGCCCGCGCCCTGGTCGAGGCGATGGAGGCGCAGGACTGGGCGCCCGAGGCGGTCGAGAAGGTCACCGCCGAGCTGCCGGAGACCGTCCGGCAGGCCGTCCGCGAGGTGCTGGCCTTCGCCGCCACCCAGGTGGTGCCCCGGCTGTCCGCGACCACCGACGAGCTGGACGCCGTACTGCACGCGCTGCGGGGCGGCTTCGTCCCGGCCGGGCCGTCCGGCTCGCCGCTGCGCGGCCTGGTCAACGTGCTGCCGACCGGCCGCAACTTCTACTCCGTCGACCCGAAGGCCGTACCCAGCAAGCTCGCCTGGGAGACCGGCCAGGCCCTCGCCGCCTCGCTGATCGAGCGCTACACCGCCGACAACGACGGCGCCTACCCGCCCTCGGTCGGGCTCTCGCTCTGGGGCACCAGCGCGATGCGCACCGCCGGCGACGACATCGCCGAGGCGTTCGCCCTGCTCGGCGTCCGCCCGGTCTGGGACGACGCCTCGCGCCGGGTCACCGGCCTGGAGCCGATCCCGCTGGAGGAGCTGGGCCGCCCGCGCATCGACGTGACGCTGCGCATCTCCGGATTCTTCCGCGACGCCTTCCCGCACGTGGTCGCCCTGCTGGACGACGCGGTGCGCCTGGCCGCCGCCCAGGAGGAGGCCGACGAGCAGAACTTCGTCCGGGCCCACGTCCAGGCCGACCTCGCGGTCCACGGTGACGAGCGCAAGGCCACCGTCCGCATCTTCGGCTCCCGCCCGGGCACGTACGGGGCGGGCCTGCTCCAGCTGATCGACAGCCGCGACTGGCGCACCGACGCCGACCTGGCCGAGGTGTACACGGTCTGGGGCGGCTACGCGTACGGCCGCGGACTGGACGGCCGGCCGGCCCGGGAGGAGATGGAGACCGCGTACAAGCGGATCACCGTCGCCGCGAAGAACACCGACACCCGCGAGCACGACATCGCCGACTCGGACGACTACTTCCAGTACCACGGCGGCATGGTCGCCACCGTCCGCGCCCTCACCGGCAAGGCGCCGACCGCCTACATCGGCGACTCCACCCGCCCCGAGACGGTCCGCACCCGGACGCTGACCGAGGAGGCCGCCCGCGTCTTCCGCGCCCGCGTGGTCAACCCGCGCTGGATCGAGGCGATGCGCCGCCACGGCTACAAGGGCGCCTTCGAGATGGCCGCCACGGTCGACTACCTGTTCGGCTACGACGCCACGACCGGCGTGGTCGCGGACTGGATGTACGAGAAGCTGACCCAGGAGTACGTGCTCGACCCCGTCAACCGGGAGTTCCTCGCGGGCGCCAACCCGTGGGCGCTGCACGGCATCAGCGAGCGCCTGCTGGAGGCGGCCAGCCGCGGGCTGTGGGAGCAGCCGGACCCGGAGCTGATCGCGCAGCTGCAGGCCGCGTTCCTGGAGACGGAAGGGGACCTGGAGGGCGGCGAGGGCTGAGGCCCGCCGTCCGGAGGCGCCCGCGGAACGGCGGGTCTCCACCGCGCCACCAGTGTGCCCGTCACCCATTCGGGTGACGGGCACACTGGTGGCGTGCGCTGTCCGAGCGGACAATACGGGGCATGTCGCGCCGCACCCGTCCCACCAGTCCAGCCCTGAGCACGACCCCCGCCGACGACGCCGAGGAGGCGGACGTCGCGGCACCGGGCGTCGCGGAAGCGGGTGTCGCGGAACCGGGTGTCCGGGAAGCGGATGTCCGGGGAGCAGGTGTCCGGGGAGCAGGTGTCCGGGAAGCGGATGTCCGGGGAGCGGAGGAACGCGAGCCGCGCCCGCCGCACCGGTACCGGGCACGGACCGGGTCGCTGGTGGCCGGGGCGGTGCCGGTGCTCGCCTTCCCGGCGCCCGGGCAGGCCTGGCTGGCGTGGATCGCGCTCGTCCCCGGGCTGCTGCTGATGCAGCGGGCGCCCGGGGGGCGGGAGGCGGCGGTGCGCGGGTGGTGGTTCGGGGCCGGGTTCATCCTGACCGCGATGTACTGGCTGGTGCCGTCCATCGGGCCCGGACTGCCGGTGCTCGCGGTGCTGTTCGGGGCGCTGCAGGGCGCCGTCGGGTACGCCGTGCACCGGCTGCTGCGCCCGTCGCTGACCACCCGTCGGGCGCTGCTCGCGCTGCTGGTCGTTCCCGCGGTCTGGGTGTCCGCCGAGTACGCGCGGTCCCTGCCGGCGCTCGGCGGACCGTGGGCGCTGCTCGGCGCCACCCAGTGGCAGCACCCGGCGATCCTCGGGCTGGCCTCCACGGGCGGGATCTGGCTGGTCAGCGCGGCGGTGGCGGCGGTGAACACCGGGGTGCTGATCGCGCTGACCGCGGTGCACTGGCGGCCGCGCGCCGTGGCGGCCGCGGCCGCGGTGCTGGCGCTGCTCTCCGGTCCGGCGCTCTTCGCGCTGCGCGAGGCGCCGACCGGGGCCGGGGCCGTCACGGTGGCGCTGGTCCAGCCCGGCGTCGTCGAGGACCCGCAGGCCCGGTTCGACGCCAGCGCGCGGGCCACCGCCGGCCTGGTCGGGCAGCCGGTGGACCTGGTGGTCTGGGGTGAGAGCAGCACCACCGCCGACCTGGACCACGACCCCACCACCCTGGACGCGCTGCGCCGACTCGCCGCGACCACCGGCGCCCGGATCATCGCCGGGGAGGACGCGCGCAAGGCGGACGGACGGATCTCCAAGGACGCGGTGCTGGTCTCCCCGGCGGGCGTGGTGGACCGCTACCGCAAGATCCGGCTGGTGCCGTTCGGCGAGTACATCCCGCTGCGGCCGGTGCTCGGCTGGATCGCCGGGGTCAGCCGGGCCGCGGGCGAGAACCGGGCCCCCGGCACCGCCTTCCACCTGCTGCCGGCCACCGACCGGACGGGCGCGCCGCTGCCCGTCGGGGCGCTGATCTGCTTCGAATCGGCCTTCCCCGACATGGCCCGCACCGCCGCGCGGGACGGCGCCCGGGTGCTGGTCTACCAGTCCTCGACCTCGACCTTCCAGCGCACCTGGGCGCCCGAGCAGCACGTCTCGCTGGCCGCGATCCGGGCCGCCGAGACCGGCCGGCCAGCCGTCCAGGCCTCGCTGACCGGGGTCTCGGCGGCCTTCGACGCGCAGGGCCGGGAGCTCGCCCGGCTCGGCACCGACGGCACCGGCGCGCTGACCGTCCGGCTGCCGCTCACCGCACCCGGGACGCTGACCTGGTACGACCGGGTCGGCGACGTGGTCCCGCTGGGCGCGTTGCTGATCACGGCTGGAGCCGGGGTGACGGCGGTGGCGGCGGGAAGGTCACGGCGCCGGGCCGCCGCGGGGCGCCCGGCTCAGCCCACCGGAGGCGCGTGGTAGACGGCGAACGCGGCCCCCTGGGGGTCGCGCAGCACGGCGGTCCGCCGACCGCCCGGCATGCCGGAGGCGGGCACCAGCACGTCCGCGCCGAGGGCCACCGCCCGGCTGACGGTGAGGTCGGCGTCCGCGCACGAGAAGTACGGCAGCCAGTACGACGGCGCCTCCGGCGAGCGGTCGTCCGTCATCGGCATGCCGCCGAAGTCCTGACCGGCCACGCCCCACTGGGTGTAGTAGTCGGACGGGGAGACGGACCAGTCGAAGACCGCCGGGTAGAAGGCGAGCGCACCGGACGGGTCGCGGGTGACCAGCTCCACCCAGCCGAGCGAGCCGGGCTCGTTGAACACCCCGGCGCCCTTGAACGTACGGGCCTGCCACAGGATGAACACCGCGTGGGAGGGGTCGGCGGCCACCGCGAAGCGGCCGTGGTCGAGCACGTCGGTGGGCTCCTTCAGGAGGCTGCCGCCGGCCTTCTCGACCCGCGCCGCGGTGGCGTCGGCGTCGGCGACCGCGAAGCTGACCGTCCAGGCCGTCGGCTGCCGCGGCCCGTAGCGCGGGGAGATGGCGGCGACCGGGGTGTCCTCCAGGAGCATCTGGACGTAGTCGCCGTCCGCGGGGCGCGCGGCGTCGTCCTCCCGCCAGCCGAAGAGTTCGCGGTAGAAGGCCCGGGCGGCGACCGGGTCGGTGGTGCCCAGTTCGACCCAGCAGGGGCCGTCGGTGGTCACGGAGGTCAGCTTCATCGGTTCGGATTCTCCAGCTCGTGCGCTCGGCCCCCGGCCCTCCCCGCCCAGGATGCGGGGCGGGGAGGGCCGGGGGCGGGCGCTGGTGGGCCGAACGGGGGCTGACGACTGACGGATAACAGCCGACGGACGACAGCTGACAGATTTCAGATAACAGCCGACAGATAACAGATTTCATCATCTGTCATCTGTCAGCCGCCATCCGTCAGTCGTCAGCTGTCACCCGTCAGCGCAGCGCCCGGGCCACCGGGATCCAGAGCTCCGCCTCGGCATCACCCGTCCCCGGGACGAAGCGGGTCTGCAGGATCTCCGGGCCCGGCCGGGCCTCGTACGGGTTGGACGGGAACCACTGGGCGGCCACGTCCCCCCACATCTCCTGCAGCGCCTGCGGGAACGGCCCGGTGTTGGTGAACACCGCCCAGGTGCCCGCCGGCACCTCCAGGACGTCCAGGTCCTCCGGGACCTCGGCGTCCTCGCGCGCCACCACCGCGTGCCAGTAGTCGAGTTCGGACCCCTCCTCGCGGTTCGGGGAGAAGTCGTCGCTCACCGACACGATGCCGACCGGGTCCTGGCCTGCGAGGGCGGTGATCCGCTCGACCGTCTCCCTCCCGAGCCCCTTGATGAACTCGGCTATCCCCGGGTTGATCCCCTGGTAGATCAGGGTGACCCGGGCCTTCCTGCCGACGATCCGGAAGTCCGGCTTCTCGACGACGCGGTATTCCATACTGCTGCTTCCTTCCACGACGAGTCGGAAGGACATCCGGGGCTGGGAGACGAGCACCGCACCGTCGCGCCGGGCCTCGCCCGGTCCGACCCCGTGCATCGCCCGGAACGCCCGGGCGAACGCCTCGCCCGAGGTGTACCCGTACCGGACCGCGACGTCGAGCAACGTCCGCTCGCCGGCGAGGACTTCGGCCCCCGCGACGGTCAGCCGCCGGCGCCGGACGTACTCCGAGAGCGGCATCCCGGCGAGCATCGAGAACAGCCGCCGGAAGTGGTACTCCGACGTCATCGCGATCCGCGCCAGCTCGGTCACGTCGACCTCGCCGTCCAGGTGCCCTTCGATGTGGTCCATCGCCCGGTTCAGGTGTTCCAGCACTCCGACCCCGTCCTTCCTTGCTGATCACCACCGTAGGAAGGACCCACCCTGCCGTACCCGACGATCGGTGCCCGCTCCGGTCGGGTACCGATCGCCGGGTCACCGGTGTACCGGGTCACCGGTGTACCGATCGCCGGGTCACCGGTGACCCGGTACGGGTACGGGTACGGGTACGGGTACGGGTCAGACCACGCCCTGGGCCAGCATCGCGTCCGCGACCAGCTCGAAGCCCGCGATGTTCGCGCCCGTCACGTAGTCGCCGGGCCGGCCGTAGCGCTCGGCGGTGGTGAAGCAGGAGTCGTGGATGTGCTTCATGATCGCGGCCAGCCGCTCCTCGGTGCGCTCGAAGGTCCAGGAGTCGCGCGAGGCGTTCTGCTGCATCTCCAGCGCACTGGTCGCCACGCCGCCCGCGTTCGCCGCCTTGCCGGGACCGAACGCCGTCCCGCTCTCCTGGAACACCCGCACCGCCTCCGGGGTGGTCGGCATGTTGGCGCCCTCGGCGACCGCCAGCACGCCGCTGCGCACCAGGGCGAGCGCGTCGGCCTCGGTCAGCTCGTTCTGGGTGGCGCAGGGCAGCGCGACCTCACAGGGCACGCTCCACACACCCGGCCCCTCGACGAACGTGACGTGGCCGCCGCGCAGTTCGGCGTACTCGGAGACCCGGCCGCGGCGGACCTCCTTGACCTCCTTGAGCAGGGCGAGGTCGATGCCCTTCTCGTCCAGCACGTAGCCGGAGGAGTCGGAGCAGGTGAGCACCGTCGCGCCGAGCTGCTGCGCCTTCTCGATCGCGTAGAGCGCGACGTTGCCGGAGCCGGAGACGACCACCCGGCGCCCGTCCAGGCCGTCGCCGCGGCTGTGCAGCATCTCGGCGGTGAACAGCACGCAGCCGTAGCCGGTGGCTTCGGTCCTGACCTGAGCGCCGCCCCAGCCCAGGCCCTTGCCGGTGAGCACGCCGGACTCGTAGCGGTTGGTGATCCGCTTGTACTGGCCGAAGAGGTAGCCGATCTCCCGGCCGCCGACGCCGATGTCCCCGGCCGGCACGTCGGTGTGCTCGCCGAGGTGCCGGTACAGCTCGGTCATGAAGGACTGGCAGAACCGCATGATCTCGGCGTCCGAACGGCCCTTGGGGTCGAAGTCGGAGCCGCCCTTGCCGCCGCCGATCGACAGCCCGGTGAGCGCGTTCTTGAAGATCTGCTCGAAGCCGAGGAACTTGACGATGCCGAGGTTCACCGAGGGGTGGAAGCGCAGCCCGCCCTTGTACGGTCCGAGGGCGCTGCTGAACTCCACCCGGAAGCCGCGGTTGACGTGGATGTCGCCGGAGTCGTCCGTCCACGGCACCCGGAACATCAACTGCCGCTCGGGCTCGCAGATCCGCTCGATGATCCGGGCGTCGCGGAGTTCGGGGCGGCGGGCGAGCACCGGGGCCAGCGTCTCCAGCACCTCGTGCACGGCCTGGTGGAACTCGGTCTCGCCCTTGTTGCGGCGGACCACGTCCGCGTAGAGGGCCTCGATCGCGCGCTGTTCGGCCTCGAAGGACGGTGCGGAGGTGGAGGTTTGACGGCTCATGGGCATCTGATCAGGACCTTCCGTTTGTCGTCGGGTGGTCGTGCGCGGGCGTTCCCGTGCCCAGGAAACGGGAGGAAGTCTCGCGGTGTCCACACCCCGCACCGGCCTCCTTCCGGATGCCGGAACGATCTCGTGCGCCGGGCGGGAACAGCTGGGACGGGCGGGGTGTTGTGCGCCTCCGTACGCCTCCCCGCGCCTCCGTGTTCGCATCGGACCCCAGTGGTCCAGTTGTTCAAATTGGAACAACCGAGTACGGTCGACACCCGATCAGCCCGATCAGCCCGATCGGCCGATCACCCCGCTCCACCCGGTCAGCCCGTTCCGCCCGGATCCGAACCGACCCGGTCCACCCCGATCCCCGAAGGCCCGCCCATGCCCCAGCCCGGCCCCGCCACGGTGCGCTCGCGTGTGCGCATCCCGTTGACCTTCCCCGACGGCTACCGCGCCGAGGCGGAGGTCTTCACCTTCCACGACCTCGCCGACGGCGCCGAGCACCTGGCGCTCGCGCTCGGCGCCGTCCCCGAGGGCGGGACCCCGCTGGTTCGGCTGCACTCCGAGTGCCTGACCGGCGACGTCTTCGGCTCGGACCGCTGCGACTGCGGACCGCAGCTGCGCGAGGCGGTCGAGCGGATCAGCGAGGCCGGCGGGTACCTGCTCTACCTGCGCCAGGAGGGCCGGGGCATCGGCCTGTACAACAAGCTGGACGCGTACGCCCTGCAGGACTCCGGGTTGGACACCTACGACGCCAACACCGCGCTCGGCCTTCCCGAGGACGGCCGGGACTACACCGCCGCCGCCCAGATGCTCGCCGCGCTCGGCACCACCGGCGTCGACCTGCTGAGCAACAACCCCGACAAGGCGGCGCAGTTGGCCGACCTCGGGGTCACCGTGCGGCACCGGGTGCCGACGGGCGTGCACCTCTCGGCGAGCAACGTCCGGTACCTGACGGCGAAGGTGGAGCGGACGGGGCACTCGATCGAGCTGTCCCGGCTGGTCGGCTGAGCGGCCGACCCGAGTCCGCTGGTCGGTCGGGGAGCGCCCGGCGGCCGTCAGGCGTCGCGGAAGCCGATGACCCGTTTGACCACGCCGCGCAGCCGCCGGTCCGCCGCCGTCAGCGGCAGGCGCTCGCGGTAGTAGGCCGGGGAGGCCACCGGCCGCGCGCCGAAGCTCTGCTTGAACGCGGCCAGCGAGGAGTCGGGCCGGGCGTCGCCCATGTCGTAGACGAGGCTCCCGGCCGCGCACGCGTCCTCGACGGCGAGCCGGTGCAGCAGGTGGTTGGCGTGGACCGGGTGCGCCAGCCGCCGGTCCATCGCCCCGCGCCAGTACTTGGTGTGGGTGCCGTGCCGCAGCACGACGATCGCGGCCGCCGGCTCCCCGCCGCAGCGGGCCAGCCAGATCGCGCAGGAGTCGCCGAAGCGCTCCGCGACCGCCTCCAGCAGACGGGCCGGCTCCTCCCGCCGGTGGCGCCAGCGGGCCAGGGCCGCCGGCTCGTGCTGCTGCTCGGCCCAGCGGACGACCGACCGTTCGTGCAGACGCCGGAACTGCGGCACCAGCCGTCCGCCCCGGTCCACCTCCACCTCCACGTCCGCGCGTTCGGCCTGGCGCACCCCCCGGCGCACCCCCTGGTGGAAGCGGTGGGCCCACACCTCCTCGAAGCCGCCCGCCAGGTCGAGGAGGTAGGTGGTGCGGTCCACCGCCGCGAAGGCGCCCGGGACGGCCTCGTCCCAGACCGCACGGGCCGCCCGGGGGTTGAACCGCACGGCCACCCGGAGCGCGGGCCGGGCCGCGAGGTCCTCGAAGACCAGCCGGGCCTCCCCCGGGTCCGGCGTTCCGTCCGGGGTGTCCGGTACGACGGCGCCGCCGACGCCCCACCCGGGCCAGGACTCCTCCGTCAGCAGCCGCGCCGCCCGGCGGCGGTGCCGGACCAGTGGAACGAGGAGCCGCCGCCCGCTGTCGAAGCGGTACAGCCGGCTCGCGTCCGCCAGCGGCCAGGTCGCGCAGAGGCAGTCGAGCCAGGTCGGCGTCTGCGTCACCAGCGCACCGCCGTCGCGCTCGATCAGCTCCCACCACAGCTCGCGCGGCACCGGACTGGTCACCTCGACCCCGGCGGGAGGCTTCCTGGGCATGGAACGGGGGCTCCTCTCCGGCTCGAGTCTCCGGGCCCCCGCTCTCCAGGCTAGGCACGCGCCCCGGGCGCCCGCCCGCCCGACGCCCGTCCGACAAGCCGGGCACGCCGACACCCGCCCGACGGCCGGGCACCCCGACGCCCGCCCGACGGCCGGGCACCCCGACGCCCCCCGCCGGCCCGCCACCACGCGACGGCCGGGCGCCGCCCCGGGGCCCGGTCATAAAATGGGCGAGCCGGCCCCTACCGGCTGCGGGTCGCGTTCCCCACCGGGCGGGCCGGGGACGGGAGCAGCTGGTGGTGAGCAACCGGGCCGGCCCGTCGGCCGCCGCCCACCGGTCGGTGCGGTCGCGGGGCCGGGCGCTCCTCAACTCCGCCCGGGGCTACGACCCGCTGCTGCGCAACGCGCACCTGCTGACCCTCAGTTCGGTCCTGACCTCGCTGCTCGGAGCCCTCTACTGGGCGCTGGCGGCCCACTGGTACAGCCCGGCCACCGTCGGCCGCAACTCCGCCGCCGTCTCCGCGATGATGTTCCTCGGCGGGGTGGGCCAGCTGAACCTCGCCAACGCGATGGTGCGTTTCGTGCCCTCCGCCGGGCCGCGCACCGGGCGGCTGGTGGGGCTGGCCTACCTGGTGGCCGCGACGGTCACCCTGGCCTTCGCCGCCGGGCTGGTGCTGCTGATCCCCGTGGTCTCCCCGGGGCTCGGCTTCCTGCACGGCTGGGGTCTGGGCGCGGCCTTCGTGGTGGCCACCGGCGCCTACGCCATCTTCAACCTGCAGGACGGCGTCCTCACCGGTCTCCGGCGGGCGGACTGGGTGGCGCTGGAGAACGGGCTCTTCTCGGCCGAGAAGATCGGGTTGCTGGTCGCGTTCGCCGCCGTCGGCGCGGTGAACGGGATCCTGCTCTCCTGGATGATCGGGCTCGCCCTCGCCCTGGTGGTGACGAACGCCTTCGTCTTCGGCCGCGCGGTGCCCCGGCACCAACGGACCCCGCCGAAGGCCCGCGCGGACACCTCGGCGCCGACCTTCGGCTACCTCGCGGCCGACTACCTGGGGGCGATGTGCTGGCTGGCGGCGGTCAACCTGCCCGTCGTGATGGTGCTCAACCGGCTCGGCGCCGCCGACAGCGCGTACTTCTCACTGGCCTGGATGGTGCCGTTCGCGCTGTACTGCTTCAGCTCCAACATGGGCTACTCGCTGGTCGTGGAGTCGGCCCGGGACATCACCCGGCTCGACGACTACCGGCGGGTGCTGCGGCACTCCGGCCGGGTGCTGGTGGCCTCGGTCGTGCTGCTGATCGCCGTCTCCCCGTGGGTGCTGCGGCTGTTCGGCTCCGGTTACGCCCGCCACGGCACGGTCGTCCTGTGGCTGCTCGCCCTGTCCGCGCTGCCGAACCTGCTCAACACGACCGTGGTCGCGCTGTCGCGGGCCCGGCGCCGGATGGGCGTCGTGGTGGGCGTGCTCGGCGGGCTGTCGCTGCTGGTGCTGGGCCTGACCGAGGCGCTGCTGCCGGTGCTCGGCATCACCGGCGCGGGCGCGGCCTGGCTGATCGGCCAGACCGTCGTCGCGGCGGTGCTGCTCTGGCGCCGCTCCTGGTGGCTGCCCGCCCGGCAGTCGGCGCCCGGCCCGGCCGCCGAAGGACCCCGCGCCTAGGGCGGGCCGGCAACGGCCGGCCCGCAGCGACGGGGCCGGCCCTCAGCGGCGGCGCCGCAGGACGGTCCACCGGATGCCGAGGCAGCCGAGCGGCAGGGCGATCAGGACGGCGGCCCAGAAGGCGCTGTGGCCCCAGAGCTCCGCGACGGCGCCGTACAGCGGCTCGGCCACCGGGATGCGCAGCGCCTCCACCGGGCCGAGCGGCGGGGGTACGGCACCGAGCACCAGCGTGCCGAGCAGCCAGAGCGCGAACAGCCGCCGGGCGTTGGCGGGCCGGGCGAGCGTGGTGGCGGCCGACACGGCGGCCAGCAGGACGGTGAACCCGGCCTGGTACCCGGCCCCGACCTGGCCGGTGCCCCAGGACGCCGGGGTGGGGTGGTGCCCGGTGGCGGCCATGCGGACCTCGACGGCCGCCCAGAGCAGCACGACCAGGACGAAGGTGCTGCCGAGGGCGAACCGGACGCGCTCGCGCACGCCGGCGCCGGCCGGCCCCCAGTCCGTCGCGGAGGCTCCCGACCCGCCCGTACCGACCCTGCCGCCCGTACCGACCCTGCCGCCCGTACCGCCCGTACCGCCCGTACCGCCCGTACCGGGTCGCCCGGCGGTCCCGGCGGTCCCGGCGGGCCGGGAGAGCCGTCGCCACTGCTCGGCGGTCCGCTCCCGGGCGGTCCAGGCCGTCCGCATCAGCCGGGCGGCGCGTTCGACCAGCACCACGGCCAGGACGAGGCCCGCGGTGGCCGCCACCCCCGACCAACTGCCCATGCCGCCCTCGAAGGTGACCACCCGGTCCGCCACCGCCGGGGGCGGCTTGAGCACCGTCATCGGCGGCCCCAGCCGCAGGTAGCCGATCGCCCCGGCGCCGACCGCCGCCAGCGCCAGCGTCCCCCGGCCGACCTTGGCGGGGAAGCCGACCAGGATGACGGCGGCGGCCAGGGCCGCGCCCAGCTGCGGGGCCGCCCACCGGGCCGCGTGGTCGCCGGCGGTGCGCAGCCGGTCGCCGAGCAGGCCGTTCGGCAGGATCTTCAGCTGGTTCCCGGCGTCCACGCTGATCCGCGCCAGCGCCCCGGCCCAGAGCAGCAGCGCGAGGACGACGACCAGCAGCAGGGCCGCGGCCGCCTGGCGGGGCAGCGCGGTCCGGGCGTTCGACCACCAGATCCGGGCCCGGGGCGCCAGCCAGGCCCGCAGCCGCCCGGTCAGCGCCGCGGCGCCGCCCGTCCACCCGGTGGTACCGCTGCGCCCGCTGGTTCCGCTCTGCCCGGCCGTGGCGCCCTGCCCGGCGGGCGCGCGCCGGGCCCGCAGTGCCTCGGCGGCGATCAGGGTGGCGCAGCCGGCGACCGTCCCGGGGTCGGCGCGCACCGCGCGGCGGCGCAGCGCGGACCAGCGGCGCCGCACCCCGTCGGCCGGCTGCCGCCATGCGGCGGCCGTGACGGCGGACCAGGCGGCCAGCACGACGTCCACCACGGCCGCCGCCACCACGGCCATGGTGGCCGACACCCGCCAGGAGCGCGGCAGCCGGTGCAGCGCCGCGGGCAGCGGGGAGAGCCGGCCCAGCAGCCGGTGGTGCTCCTCGGGCTGGACGGTCAGCCAGACGGCCAGCCGGTACGCCTCGGCCCGTTCGTCGGTGCTCAGCCCGTCCCCGGTGCGGCGGCCGCCGCCGAGTTCCCGGGCGGCCCGGTCCGTCTCGACCACGACCTGCGGGACCCGGGCGAGGGCGAGCAGCCGTCCGCAGTGCTCGCCGTGGCACTCCGGGTGGTCGCAGTCGTAGCGGGCGGCGATGGCCGGTACGGAGGCGGCGAGCAGTTCGTCGACGAAGGCGACCGCGTCCGGCTCGGCGGCGATCCGGGTGAGGCCGGCCGAGTCGATCGCGCGCTCGCGGTAGACCGGGGCGGCGGAGGGCGCGAAGGCGGCGCCGAAGGCGAGCACGGCGAGCGCGGCGGCACTGCTCCTGCGGGCGCCGCGGGCGCTGTCGACCGCGCGGAGGTAGTGCAGGTCGAAGAGGGTGTCCCGGACCTCGTCGCGCAACCACACCAGCAGCTGCTGCGCGCCGCCGTCGACCAGCCATTCGGCGGCCTCCCCGGAGCGGTTGAGCATCGTCCAGGCCAGCACGGACGGGGCGTGGTACGGGTCGCCGAGGAAGGTGACCGGCCGGTGGACGTGGCCGCCCGCGTTGCCGCCGGCGGCGGGCTGGGGGCGCACCACGGCCGGGTTGCCGCCGGCCAGCCAGCTGGTGACCTGCGGGGCCCGCCAGCGGTGGGCGGGGTTCCTGGTCAGCAGGCCCTGGAGCAGCAGCAGTCGGCGCGGGTCGGCGACGGCGGAGAGGTTGAGGTTGACCCCCTCGCCGAAGACCAGGTCGTACTGCAGCACCTCGTCGCTCACCAGGTAGCCGTCCGCGTCCAGGTAGTGCGGTCGGCCGGTGAACAGTTCGTACAGCACGTTGCCCAGGCCCCACCACGGCCCGGCCGGGTGGTTGGCCCCGGCGAGCTGTTCGGGGGCCATGTAGGCGACGGTCACCTGCATCTCGGAGGAGAAGCTGCGGCTGGCGGTGAGCCGGGCGACGCCGCCGAAGTCCGAGATCACGAACTGCCCGGGGCCGCCGCCGGGGCGCACCAGGATGTTGGAGGGCTTGAAGTCCATCGGGTTGCGCTCGATCCGCCGCTGCCAGAAGTCGAGCATCGCGACGAGTTCGCGGACGATGTCCTCGGTCACCCGGGGGTCGGTGTTCCGCTGCTCGCTGAGCGCGGCGATGCGGTCGGCGAGGGTGAGCGGGAGGTACTCCATCGCCACCCAGTCGCAGCCGACCCCGGCGTGCTCGACCCGGCCGTAGTCGAAGATCTCCGGGACGTGCCGCCGGTAGGCCCGGTCGCGCAGGTGCTCCAGCAGCTCGACGTCCATGGCCTGGCCGGCCCGGGTGATCTTCACCGCGGCGTCCCCGCGGCCGTCCAGTCGCCGGACGTGCCAGACGGTGCCCTCGGTGCCCGATCCGGCGACCTTGTACGGCTCGTACCGGTCCAGCAGGGCGGCGGGGAAGGCGCCGCCGAAGTGGCCGCCGCGGGCGGGCGCCGGGCGGCGGGTGACCGTCCCCGGCGTCGCGTCGCGGGGCGGTTTGACCCTGGTCGGGGCCTCCGGGTCGGCCCCGCGGTCACGCGGCGGCTTGACCTTGGTCGGCGCCTCGGGGTCGGTTCCCCGGTCGCGGGGCGGTTTGACCCTGGTCGGCGCGTCGGGGTCGGCCCGGAACCGCTTGAGCCGCGAGGGCGGTCCGGGTACCCGGGTGGTGTCGGCTTCGGGTCGGCCCCAGGGCCGCCGGTCCACCCGTGTGCGCGGTCCCGCATCCGTCGGCGCGCCGTCGGCCATCCTGCCGTTCCCCCTCCTGCCGGCCAGTCCCTTGAGTCGCCATCATGTCGCAGGCGGACACGGTGGGTTGCCGAGTTCGACCGCTTTCGAGCAGCCCTGTGGCCAAGCCGTTACCCGCCTCCGGCCGGACCCCCGGCGGGCTCGACGCGGCGGGCTCAGGACGACGGCCGGCGGCCCCGGACGGGCGGCGGGCGGTGACGGTCGGTCCGCGCGCCGTCACTCGGGTGGCTCAGGGGGGCGGCCGGGGCGCCGGTTGCCTAGAGTGGTGAGGACTAGCGACTGCACGGCCCCGAGGGCGTTCGTCTCCGCCTTCGGAGCTGACGGGAGTCCAGGGATGAACGAAGCGCGAACCGAGCCGGCCGACGGGGCGCTGACACCCGTGGACCTGCACCTCACGGTGCCGGAACTGACCGACCGCCTGCTCGGGTACGCCGCCGGTGGGCAGTGGCTGGACGCCTTCCTGACGAGCGCCGGACTGGTCCAGGCCGTCGAGGACGTGCTGGAGGGCACCGCGTGGCGGCCCCGCCGGCTGGTGGAGCACCTGGCGAAGGGCGGCCGGCCCGCCGCGGTCGGCCCGGCCCGGGCCGGGCTGCGGGCGGCGACCGGGCTGTGGCTGGCCGCCCCGCCGGCCCGCGAGCTGCGCGGCTGGTGCCGGGAGGTGGCCGCGCTGCGCGACCGCCTGGCGCTGCGGGCACTCCACCCCGGGACGCCGGATCCGGGCGCCGCTCCGGACGCCGCTCCGGACGCCGGTCCTGCCGCGGAGCCGGCCGTCGCGGTGGCCTTCCCGTCCGGACTGCCCGGGGCCCGCCGGCTGCTCGCCGGGGCGGTGCAGCGCCCGCCCGCCTGCTT
This sequence comes from Kitasatospora sp. NPDC093550, assembly GCF_044764985.1. Lineage (NCBI taxonomy): Bacteria > Bacillati > Actinomycetota > Actinomycetes > Kitasatosporales > Streptomycetaceae > Kitasatospora > Kitasatospora sp. NPDC093550. The sequence goes on along the minus strand of NZ_JBIWJF010000001.1, from coordinate 636,750 downwards.
CCGCAGCTTCGACCAGCACCCGCGGGACTGCGTCGCGCTGGCCCGGCTGGTCGCCGCCCGCCACCCGGACCGGGACCGCCCGGTGCTGGTCCTCGGCGTGCGCACCTCGGGCAGCTACCTCGCGCCGCTGCTCGCGGCGGAGCTGCGCCGGCTCGGCTACCGGTCCCCGACCGTCGCCACCACCCGCCCGGGCTCGGCCCTGCTGCCCGGGCGGTCGGCCCTGGAGCGCGACCTCCGGCGGCGGGCCGCCCTGCTGCTGCTCGTCGACGACCCGCCGGTGACCGGCGGCTCCCTGGCGGGCCTGGCCGCGCTGGCGGTCCGCCGCGGCTTCGAACCGGCGGCGGTCGTCCCCGTCCTCGCGACCCTCGACGAGGCCGGCGCGCTGCCGCCCGCCCTGCGCGGCCTGCCCTGCGTGACCCTGCCGGGCCGCGACTGGCACGTGCGGACGCTGCTCGCCCCCGAGTCCCTGGCCGCCCTGCTGCCCCGGCTGCTGCCGCCCGGGCAGCGCCTGCTGGACCTCACCGTCGGCACCCCCGGGCGGCTCGCCCGCCGCACCCACCTGGCGGTGCCGTGCACGGCCCGGGTGGCCGGACCGGACGGCGGTGTACGGAGCCTGCCGCTGCTCGCCGAGTGGACCGGTGTCGGCTACTTCGGGGCGTACGCGCCCACGCTGGCCGGGGCGCTCGCCGGGCTCGTCCCGGAACCGCTCGGCTTCGCCGACGGCGTGCTGGTCCGCCACCGGCCGCAGGACAGGCGGCAGGACGGACCGGCTAACGGGTCGCAGGAGAGGCCGCAGGGCGGACCGGCGGACAGGCCGGCGGACGGGCGGGGCGTCCCCGCCGCCGAGGTCGCCGGGTACGTGGCCGCACGGCAGCGGCTGCTGGCCGTGCCCGCCGACCGGAGCCTGCGGCTGGCCGGGCGCGACCCGGTCTGGGAGGCCTCCGCCCGTCAGCTCGCGCCCGTCTTCGGGCGGCTGCACACCGTCCTGCGCCCGGTCCTGCTGGACCCGCTCACCCGCACCCTGCTGGCATCCCGCCGCCCCTGCGTGACCGACGGCCTCACCGCGCGCCACCGGTGGACGGCCGACGGCGGCGACGGCTGGCGCAAGACCGCCTACGCCGACGGCGCCTTCGGCCACCTCAACCTGGCCAGCTACGACGCCGCCTACGACCTCGCCGGCGCGGCCGCTCCGGACGACGGACGGGCCCGCCCCGCGCCCGACGACGAGACCGAGCTGCTCGCCGAGTACCGCCGGCTCACCGGGGAAGAGGTCTCCGCCGCCCGGTGGTGCCTGCTGCGGCTGGTCCAGGCCCGGTACGCCGCCGTCCGGGACGGCCTGCCGCCCTCCGAGCGGACCCGGGCCGACGCCCGGCGGGCCCAGGCCCGCGCGGCGCAGCGGTTCCTGGCCGGCCTCTACCTCGCGGACCTGGACGACCTCGCGGCCCCGGACGCCGAGCCCCGCGGTCGTTACTGCGTCCTCGACCTGGACGGCGTCCTGGAGTCGGACGTCCTCGGCTTCCCGGTCTCCGCCCCCGCGGGCATGCTGGCCCTGCGCGCGCTGCGCGTCCACGGCTACCGCACGGTGCTCGCCACCGGCCGCTCCGCCCCCGAGGTCGCCGACCGCTGCGCCGCCTACCGGCTGCCCGGCGGGGTGGCCGAGTACGGCGCGGTCCTGGTCGACGCGGTGGCCGGCAGCACCGAGGTCCTGCTCGACGACGCGCGCCGCCGGGCCGGTGACGGCGGGCTGCGCGAACGGCTGGGCGCCCTGGACCCGCCCGCCGTCACCGATCCGCTCGCCCGCTGGTGCGTGCGCGCCTCGGTCCGCGCGCCCGGGGACGGCCGACGGCGCGCCCTGCCGCCGGACGCCGTCGCCGCCCTCCTCGCCGAGGCGCCGTTCGGCGGGCTCTTCGAGACCGTACCGGGCCAGGCCCAGACCGACTTCGTCCCGCGCGGCGCCGGGAAGCTGGCCGGCACCCACGCCCTGCTGGCCCGGCTCGGGGCGGACGGCCCGCCCGCGCTGGCGGTCGGGGACGGCGTCGCCGACGTGGCCCTGCTCCGCTGGGCCGAGCACGGCGCCGCTCCGGCGAACGCGGAACCGGCCGTCCGCGCGGCGGGCGTTCCGGTGACCCGGCGTGCCTACCAGGCCGGACTGGCCGAGGCGGTGGGCGCCCTGATCGGGCACCGGCCCGGCGGCTGCCCGCGCTGCCGGGCACCGCGCGCGCCCGCCGACGCCCGCGCGCTGCTGGCCCTGCTGGCCGTCCCGGAGGCCGGCCGGGCCGGCGCGCCGCCGCGCCTCGCCCGCCTCGCGGTCCGGGCCGCGCAGGCCGGCCGCGCCGCGGGGGCCGCACCGGGCACCCGTGCCGCGGCGGCGGCCCGGCCGGGCGTACGGGTCGCCCCGACCACCTTGGCCGCACAGGCCGCACAGGCCGCACAAGCCGCACAAGCCGCGGACGCCGCGGACGCCGCGGACGCACCGACCGGCAGGGATCCGGCGAGATGAGCCCCGCGGTGCGGCGGCCGGCCCGCTCCCCCGAGTCGCGCGGATCGCGGCTCCGGTCCCTGCTGGCCACCGCCCGCCGGTACGACCCGCTGCCGGCCTCCCCCCGGGCCCTGCTGCCGCTGCGCCGCCCCCGGCTGCTCTACCGGCCCGTCGACCTGCTCACGGCCCACCGGATCGCCCGCCGGCTGGGGCTGGACGGCAGCTGCGCGCTGCGGCCCGGGGCCCCCGGCCTGGCCGACGTCCTGGTGCTCTCCCTGGACGGCCCCGCAGTGGACCGGCTCGCAGTGGACCGGCTCGGAGCGGACCGCCTCGGAGCGCCCCGGCTCGGTACCGACCGCCTCGGCACCGACCGCCGCGCCGTGGACGGCGTCCGCGCGGGCGGCCTGGGCGCAGAGGGCCCCGGCGGCTCACCGGCCCGGGCCCGGCTGGCGGTCAAGCACGCCCGGAGCGGCCACGCCGTCGCCTCCCTCGACCACGAGTGGCGGGTGCTGGAGACGCTGGCCGACGACGACCGGCTCGGCGGCTGGCGCACGCTCGTCCCCGTCCCGGTCCGGCGGGAGCTGACCGGACGACTGCCGTTGATCACCGAGAGCTGGCTGCCCGGGACCACCGCCGACCGGCTGCTGCGGCAGGACCCGGGCGCCGCCGTCCGGATCGCCGAGCGCGCGCTCACCGCCATCGCCGGGCTGCACCGGGCCACCGGACGCACCGAGACCGCCACCGAGCGGCTGGCGGCCTGGGTGGACGAGCCGCTGGCCGTGCTGGGCACCGGCATCCCCTGGTGCCGGTCCGGCACCGGGGCCGCCGGACTGGCCGGCGTCCGCACCCGGCTGCGCGCCGGTCTGGCCGGCACCGAGACCACCGTCGCCTGGACCCACGCCGACTTCCACGCGGGCAACGTCCTGCTGGACGAGCGGGACGGCCGGGTCACCGGGGTGATCGACTGGGGCGGGGCCCGGCCGGACGGGCCCTGCGCCATCGACGCGTACACCTTCGTGATCGCGCTGATCTGCCGCCGCGAGGGCCGCCAGCTCGGGAGCGCCGTGTGCGAGGTGGTGCGCCGCGGCGCGCTGCCCGGCCCGGACCTCGCCCTGATCCGCGGCACCCGCGCCGGCCTCGTGGACCTGCGCCGCGGCGGCCCGGCCGGGCCGCCGGACGAGGCCGTGCTGCCCCTGCTGACCTGGCTCTGGCACATCGTCTCGAACCTCACCAAGTCCCCCCGCTACGCGCGCAGCCACTGGTGGGTGACCCGCAACGTGACCCCGCTCCTGGAGGAGGCCGCCCGATGGCCGGCGACCCGGCCGTGACGCCGCTGCCGGCGCCGAGGCCGGACCCGCCCACCGGGGCGGCACAGGCCCCGCCCGGGTGGTCCGCCCGCCTGCCCACCCTGGCGGCCCGGGCGCTGCTGCCGGTCTCCCTGGTCGTCTGGCTGGTGTCGCTGCGCCGCGTCCGCCTGGACCGGATGGGCGACCTCGGCCTGCTGCAGGTGCTGCCCGTCCTGTACTGGGTCGCGGCCGGCCTGCTGACCGCGGGCTTCGTGCTCGCCCTGCGGAACCGCCGCATCCGCTCCTGGTGGCTCGCCGGGTACACCCTGGCCCTGATCGCGGTCATCCACGCCACGCCCACGCTGCTCTACGCCAACCTGCGGTACCCCTGGGCCTGGAAGCACGTCGCGGTGATCGACGCGATGCTCCGCCACGGCGGTCCCGTCCCGCACGCCGGCCTGCTGGACCCGTACAACCAGTGGCCGGGGTTCTTCATCGTCAACGGCCTGTTGCTGCGGGCCACCGGCCTGCACTCGGCGCTCGGGTACGCGAGTTGGGGCCCTCCGCTGTTCAACGCCCTGCTGCTGGCCCCGCTGCTGCTGCTGTACCGGGCGATCAGCTCCGACCGGACGCTGGTCTGGGGGGCGGTCTGGATCTACTACTCCTGCTCCTGGGTCGGCCAGGACTACTTCTCCCCGCAGGCCTTCGCGCTGGTGATGTACCTCGCCGTGATCGCCTCGGTGGTCCACCGACTGCCCGACCGGCCCGTCCCGCGCGCGCCCGGACCGGCCCCGCCGGGCGGGGCGCACCGGTCCGCCGCGCCCGCGTCGCCCGCGGCGGGAGTCGGCGTCCAGGCCGGCGGCTGGGGGCCGCTCCGGCTGCCGATGGTCCTGGTGCTGGAGGCCGCGATCGTCTGCTCGCACCAGCTCACCCCGCTGATGCTGATCAGCTCGCTGGCCGCGCTGGCGGTGCCGCGCCGCAACCGGCGGGTGGTGCTGCCGCCGCTGCTGGCCGCGGTGGCGATGACGGTGGTGTGGGACGCCACGGTGGCGCGCCCGTACCTGGCGGCCAACCTCGGCCAGTTCACCCGGGCGCTGATCAGACCGGACTCCAACGTCGGCTCCGGGTTCGCCAACCTCGGGATCGTCTCGCCGGACCAGGTGATGGTCGGCTGGATCGACCGGGGGCTGTCGGCGGCGGTGGTCCTGCTGGCGGTGATCGGCTTCGTCCGCCGCCCCTGGATCCGGCGCACCCCGGTGCCGTACCTCGCGCTGGCCCCGATGCCGCTGCTGGCGGCCAACAGCTACGGCGGCGAGATGCTCTTCCGCGCCTACCTGTTCGCGCTGCCCGCTACCGCGTTCCTGGTCGCCGCGCTCGTGCTGCGGCCCACGCCGCGGCCGCGGCTGCGTTCGGCCTGCTCGCTGGTCCTGCTGCTGGCGCTGTTGGGCGGCCTGTTCTTCGGCTACGACAGCAAGGAGCGGATGAACTGGTTCACCAGCCGTGAGGTCGCCGCGACGAAGCAGCTGTTCGCGGCCGCGCCGCCGTACTCGGTGGTGGTCTCGGTGACCGGGGCCGTGCCGGGGGTCTACGAGCACTACGAGGACCACCCGGAGGTGCGGCTGGTCGAGACGACCGGGAAGACCAGAGAGCTGCTGACGCAGGACCCGCTGGGCGGGCTGGAGGCCGCGGTCGGCTTCACCCACCCGGGCGTGCCCGCCTACCTGATCCTGAGCCGGGCCCAGGCCGCCGAGTGCTCGCTGACCGGCCTGCTGCCCGCCGACACGGTGGACCGGCTGGCCGAGGTGCTCTCCCGGACGCCGGGCTTCGACCTCCTCTACAGCAACGCCGATGCCGAGGTCTACCGGTTCGTCCCCAACCCGCTGCCCGACCAGGTCCCGGCCGGCCCGGTACCGGCCCAGCCGCCCGCCCAGCCGCCGGGGCAGCCCTTCGTCCAGCCAGGAGGCGGCCCATGAACGGCAGCCCGTCCGCGCACGACACCCGGACCGGCTGGGCGCTGGCCCTCTCCGGCTGGGTGGCGCTGGCCGTCTACACGCTCGCCGACGCCAACCCGGTACGGGTGGCCGTGAGCACCGCGTTCCTGCTCCTCTGCCCGGGGCTGGCGGCGGTGCGGTCGGCCCGGCCCCGGCTGGCCGCGAGCGGCGCGCCGATGGGGCGGCTGGAGGCCTGGGTGCTGACGGTGGCCCTGAGCCTGGCCATCGACACGGTGATCACCATGGCCTTCTACCTGACCGGCGGGTTCATCAGCGGCTGGGCCCTGGCCGCGACGGCCGGCGCCACCACACTGCTGGCGCTGCCGCTCTGCCTGCCGCGCCGCGCCCGGCCCCCGGACGACGGCCCGCCCCCGCGGGACCGCACGCCGGAGCACCCCGCCCCCAAGCACCCCGCCCCCAAGCACCGGCGACGACGACGGCGGTGGTGGGGCACGGGCGGGGCCGGGGTGGCGGCCCTGCTGCTGGTCGCGGCCTGCGCCGGGGGCGGCACCGGGGGCGGCGACCCCGGCACGGCGCGGCCGAGCCCCGGGAGCGGCGGCGGGTCGAGCGGCCCCGACGGCGGCCCGGCCGCCCCGGCCGCGCCCGGCTCCTGGCACCTGGTCTTCGGCGACGCCTTCGACGGCAACCGGCTGAACCCGGCCGACTGGACCACCTGCTACGACTGGAACGACAACGGCTGCACCAACGCCGGCAACCACGAGCAGGAGTGGTACCGGCCGCAGCAGGTGACGGTGGGCGGCGGCGGCCTGACGCTCACCGCGAACCGGGAGAACACCCCGGGCAGCGACGGCAGGACCTACCCGTGGGCCTCGGGCATGGTCTCCACCGGCCGGGACTCCTGGAACGCGCAGCCCCGGCACACCTTCACGTACGGGTACTTCGCCGCCGCGGTGCGCATCCCGCCCGAGGCCGGCATGTTCCCGGCCTTCTGGCTCCTCCCGGCCTCCCGCACCACCCCGCCGGAGCTCGACGTCGCGGAGTTCATCTCCACCACCCAGTACGTCCAGATGACCGTGCACCACACCGGGCCGAACGGCGAGAACATCGACCAGTGGGAGCGCTACGGCCCGCAGGACTTCCCGGCGGGCTACCACGTGTTCGCGCTCGACTGGGAGCGTGACTCGCTCACCTGGTACGTCGACGGCGTGGAGCGCTACCGGGTGACGGATCCCGAGAAGGTCCCGGGCGTCCCGATGGAGGTGCTGATCAACCTGGCCGTCGGCTACCCCAGCTCACCGCCGCAGAACGTCGACTCGGCGCGGATGGCGGTGGACTGGGTGCAGGTCTGGCAGCACTGAGCCCCGCCCTCGCGCCCCTCGCCCGGCACGCCCTCGCGCCCCTCGCACGGCACGCCCTCGCGGCACGCGCTCGCGGCACCGGCGGCACGCCCGCTCAGGCCGACGGCGGCCCGCCCACCGGTCGGCCGAGCGCGGCCCGGCCCCGGCGGTACGCCCGCCACCCCCGGGTCCGCAGCCGCTCCGGGTACGGCGCCACCGGGGCGCCCACGCCGTCCACCCAGCCCTGGAAGACCTCGACCGAGGTGTCCGCGCGGACCATCAGCCGGGAGATCCGCAGCGGCTCGTCCCCCTCCGAGCTGAAGGCGTTGCCGACCGCGCAGGCGGCGGTCCAGCCGGCCTCCCGGACCTTGCGGCGCACCGCGACGCTCGAATAGCCGTGGGGGTAGGCGAACGCGGTGACCTGGTGGCCCACCGCGTCCTCCAGCTCCCGCTTGCAGCCGCTCACCTCCTCCCACACCCGCCGGCCGCGCACCGCGTCCAGCTGGGGGTGGGTGCGGGTGTGGCCGCCGATCTCGACGCCGAGGGCGTCGAGGGTGGCGACCTGGCGCCAGTTCAGCATCGGGGCGGGCGGCAGCAGGCTGCCGCCCTCGGGCGGGTGTCCGGGGACGTGGACGGACCCGGTGGTGACGAAAAGGGTGGCCGACAGGTCCCGTTCGCTCAGCATCGGGGCGACCGTCCAGTAGAAGTCGGCGAAGCCGTCGTCGAAGGTGAGCACCGCGCAGCGCTCCGGCAGCGGGGGCCCGCCGCGCAGGGCCGAGACCAGTCGGCGCAGCGGGACGACGCGGCGTCCCGAGGCCAGCAGCCGGTCGAGCTGCTCGGTGAAGACCCGCGGGGTCACCGTGTAGCGGGCGATCCAGTCGGGCGGGTCGTCCGCGACCGAGTGGTAGAGCAGGACCGGTACGGCGGTCATGGCGCGCCCCCGGCGACCGCCGGGGCCACCGCCGCCTCGGGGCGGGACGGGGAGCGTCCGGGCCACCCTGCGGTGATCCGCCCGACGCCGTAGCCGAGCACGGTGTACGCCACTCCCCCGGCCAGGGCGGCGAGTTCGCGGGCAGCGGCGGCGGTCGGCCGCAGGCAGCGGGCGAGCGCCGCCGGGACGGTCGAGGTGAGGTAGCGGCGTTCGCTGGAGAGCGCGGCCCGGGCCCCGCTGTGCCGGGCCACGACGGCCTTGGAACGGCCCTCGGCGTAGCAGCGGGAGCGGAAGTAGGCCCAGGTGGACCGGGCCGCCGGGACGTGGTGGTGGACGACGGCGGCGGGCTCGTGGAGCAGCCGGGCCCGAGGGTGCCGTTCGGCCAGCCGCAGGCACAGTTCGGTCTCCTCACAGCCGAGCGGCCGGGTGCCGACGCGGCCGAGGTCGGTCCGGAAGCCGCCGACGGCGAGCAGTGCGGTGCGCCGGAAGGACATGTTGGCGCCGATGAAGTTCCGTACGGACGCCCGGTGTTCGGGCAGGCCGCGGTAGGAGCAGCCGACCACCCAGTCGAACTCGGCCGGGAACCAGGGCGGGCGCCCGCCGTCCCAGCGCGGCACCACGAGGCCGCCGACCCCGTCCACGTCCGGGTCCCGGTAGGGGGCGAGCAGGTGGGTGGTCCAGTCGGGCTCCGCGGCGGCGTCGTCGTCGAGGAAGGCGACGACGTCGCACCGGGCCGCGGTGACGCCGGTGTTGCGGGCGCCGGACAGGCCGCGCCGGTGGCGGTTGGGCAGCACCCGGACGCCCGGGAAGGCCGCCTCCGCCCGCCGGGCGAGCTCCGGGCAGTGGTCGCAGACCAGCAGGACCTCGTCGGGGGGCCGGTGCTGGGCGTGCAGCGAGCCGATCGCGGCGCGCAGGTCGTCCCAGCGGTCCAGGGTGTAGGCGCAGACCACGACGGACAGTCCCGGGGTGTTCACGGCCGTCTCCGTTCGGGGGTCGGGAGCCAGCGCGGCAGGGTGCACAGCAGCGGGACGGCGACGGCGGTGGCCGCGATCAGCCAGGCCAGGCCGGCGCCGACCAGGCCGAGCCGCGGCAGCAGCCAGGCCGTCAGGCCGAGGACCAGCGCGCAGTACACCCCCTGCAGGCCGACGATCAGGCCCAGCCGCTGCCGGGCCCGGGCCGCGTCGACGGCGAGGCTGACCAGGAGGTTCGGCAGGGCGGCCAGGGCCAGCAGGCGCAGGACGGCGGTGCCGTGGTCGGCGTACTCCGCGCCGAACCGGGACAGCAGCCAGGGCGCGGCCACCACGGTGACCAGCACGCCGGCCGCGACCAGGGCGCCGGTGTGCCGCAGCACCCGCAGGCCGTGCTCGGCGAGCCGCCCGGGGGCCCGCGCGGCCTCGACGATCAACGAGCTGCCCATGTTGAGGGCGATCAGGTGGAAGGTGTACGCGATCACCCAGGGGAGCGAGTAGTAGGCGCTCTGCTCCGGACCGAGCGTGTCCAGCACGTACAGCGGCACGACGGTGGCGGCGGCCAGCCGCAGCAGGGCGCCGAGGTAGTCCGCGGTCGCGTAGCGGGCGAGCCGCGGGACTTCCGGGCTCCCGGTGCCGCCGCCCGGACCCTCCGAACCGCTCGTCCCGCCTGTCCCGCCCGTCCCGCCCGGCGCGGGTGGGCCGGTGACGCGAGGGCCGGTGACCTGAGGGACGGCGGCCTGAGGGCCGGTGACCTGAGGGCCGGTGACCTGAGGGGCGGTGACCTGAGGGGCGGTGACCTGAGGGGCGGTGACGGCGGGCAGCAGCCGGCGGAACAGCAGCAGGTTGGCGACGACCAGGGCGACCAGCAGCGCCCCGGACCACGCGAGCACGATCCCGGTGTGCAGCGCCCAGCCCGCCAGGGCGGCGAGCAGCACGAGTTTGACGGCCGCGAACAGCGCGTTCTCGCCGAGCACCCAGCCCGGGCGGCGCAGTCCGGTGAGCGCGCCGTCCTGGAGGACGAAGAGCGTGTAGCCGGCGGTCAGGGCGACGAAGGCGACGGCGGCCGGCGGGCTGCGCAGGAAGCCGAGTCCGGGGGCGACCACCGGCACCAGTCCGATGAAGACGGCGCCGACCAGGACGTCGGCGGCGGTGGCGACCAGGTAGCAGCGGACCAGCAGGCCGCGGGTGCGCCGGCCGGCCGTGGGCAGGAAGCGGACCAGGACGTCCGCGAGGTTGAGCTGGCCGACCTCGGAGAGCAGCATCGCCGCCGAGAGCACGGCGTAGGCGAGACCGACGTACTGCGCGCCGTACCAGCGGGTGGCGAGCATCCAGAAGACCGCGCCGAAGCCGGCGGTGAGGATCGAACTGGCGGTCAGCACGTGGCCGTTGCGCAGCAGCGGCTCTCCGGCGGTGGCGGCCCGCAACCGGGCCCGCAGCAGGGTGGCGTAGGAGCACTCGCAGGGCAGCGGAAGCGGGCAGGAGCAGGGCCGGCCCCGGGCGGGCGCCGTGGCCGTGGACCCGGTGGCCGTGGACCCGGTGGCCGTGGACCCGGCCGGCCCGGTGGCGGTGGTGGGCGCGGACACGGCGGGCTCACCCCGCCGCCCGCGCGCCGGCCCGGGCGAGGTGGACGCTGCGCGCGTACCCCACCGGGCCGTACAGCAGCCCCTGGAGTTCCCGTCGGGCCAGGTGCCAGGTCGGGCGGTGCCCGGACGCGCATCCGGGGTCCGGCCGGGTGCGGGCGCGGTGGGCCGCGTAGCGCAGCCCGCCGGGCAGGCGGCGCAACAGCGCGGGCAGCATGGCCGGTTCGTGGTGCAGGGCGGCCGCGAGATAGGCGCCGAAGCCGACGCCGTAGCCGAAGGCCTGGTCGGGCAGCGCGTCCATGGTGCGCCGGTGGCGGTGCCAGACGATGGCGTCGGGGGCGTACGCGAGGGCCTGGCCGGCCACCAGGATGCGGAAGAAGGCGAGCAGGTCGTCGCCACCGCGGGCCGGGGTGCCGGTGCCGGTGGCGGGGTCGAAGCCACCGAGGGCGCGCAGCCGGGCGGTGCGGAAGGCCATGTTGGCCCCGGAGCCGAACCGGCCGGCGGCGAACGGGAAGAGCGGGTCGGCCTGCCGGTCGTCGAGGGTCCAGGTGCGGGCGGCGAACCCCTTGGCGAAGCCGCCGTGGTGCTCCAGCGCGACCTGGGCGGGGGTGTCCAGCTCGGCGGGCAGGATCAGTCCGGTGACGCAGCCGATCAGCTCGTCCTCGGCGAAGGTCTGGACCAGGGCCTCGATCCAGCCGGGGTCGACGAGGGTGTCGTCGTCGGTGAAGGCGGTGATCCCGCCGGTGGCCGCGGCGAGACCGGTGTTGTGGGCCCGGGCCAGGCCCGCCACCGGCTCGCGCAGGTAGCGGACCCGGCCCTCGTACCGGTCACGGACCAGTCGTTCGGCGGAGTCGTCGGCGGGGGCGTTGTCCACGACGATGACCTCGACGCGCGGATAGCCGTTCCGCAGCAGGGAGTCGAGGCAGGACCGCAGCAAGCCCACCCGGTTGTGGGTGGCGACGACCACGCTGACCGTGACCGGGCCCGCGGGCACCCGGGCGCGGCCGACCCGACCGGGCCGCGCCGCGGGTGTCGCGGTGGACAGAGCGGGAACGCGCAGTTCCCGGTGGGCGGCGTCGACCAGCGCCCGGCGCAGTGCGGCGCTCTCGCCCGCGGCGCCGGTGGCCGTGACCAAGCCGAGCGGGTGTCCGTGCAGCCGCACCAACGCCAACACGCGGCCGACCGGGTCGACGGCACCGAGACCGCCGGGCGAGCGCAGCCCGCTCGATTCGTCCAGGTCCAGTTCGACGACGCGGGCGGGGGTGTGGAGCGAGTCGCGGACGGCGGGGCGCGGGCAGGCTGCTGCGGTGCGCCGGTCGGTGCCATTCATCAGCGCTCCCCTGCGGGTGCGGCCGCCGAGGGCCGGGCGCCGGGACGCTCGGCGATCAAGGTCCTCAGCACCCGGCGGCCGTCGGAGACGGCGTGCAGGTGGGACCGACCGCTGCGGCGGGGGAGTTCCAGGCTCGGCACTTCGGCGATCCGCAGCCCGGAGCGCAGCGCGTGCGCGATCATCTCGGCCTCGATCTCGAAGCCGGTGGACCGCAGGTCGAGCGCGTCCAGGAAGGAGCGGCGGAAGGCGCAGTAGCCGTAGCACAGGTCGGTGAGGCGGGCGTCGTAGAGGCGGTTGACGACGGCGAGCAGGGCGCGGTTCCCGAGCGCGCGGATCGGGGTGAGGTCCAGCGAACCGCCGCCGGCGATGCAGCGGGAGCCCTTCACGAAGTCGAAGCCGTGGTCGAGGAAGTGCAGGTAGTGGGGGATCTCGCCGGGCCACATGGAGCCGTCGGCGTCCATCATGACGACGTACTCGCCGGTCGCCGCGGCGAACCCGGTGCGCAGGGCGTTGCCCTTGCCGGGGCCGCTCTGCTGGACGCTGCGGACGGTCGGCAGGCACTGCCTGGCCATCGGGACGGTCGCGTCGCTGGACGCGCCGTCGACCAGGATGACCTCGTCGACGCAGCGCGGGATCTGCTCGAAGACCCAGGCGATGTTGCGGGCCTCGTTCTGCGCGGGGACGACCAGGCTGACGGTGTGGGTGGTGACGACGCCGTCGCCGGCGCGGCGCATCGGACGGCGCTCGGCGACGCGGTCGCCGGCCCGGCGGTGCGGGTGACGGTCCCCGTTGTGCTCGGGGTGCTCGGGGGGCCGTCCGGCGTACGGGTACCGGGCGACGTCGGAGGGCAGGGTGGTGCTCATCGGGAAGCGGCCTCTCGGGCGGAGGCGGCGGGCGGGCGCCGGGCACGGCGCGGCCCCTGGGAGTGTGCTGAACGGGCGGCGGGCGCGGACGGATACGCGCGGGCCGAGCCCGGGGAAGCCCGTCGAAGGGCTGCCGGAAACGTTGAGAGCGCTGTGGCGGCCGGGTGGGGGTGCGCACCGCCGGGCTCTTCCGGCGCCGCGGGCGCCGGTCGTGCGAACTGGCTTACGGTCTACCGCACCTGGGGGTGCGAGCTATGCCAGGGCCTCATCGTCCGTCGGCACGGACAGTCACGTCAAGGGGTTTTTGTCCGGTTTTTACCGTAACTTCGCATGACTTGCGATAACGCACTGTCACCGCCCTTCGGCGCCACCCGTGGTCGCGACCAATGCCGGCGCGCCCTCCGCCGCGACCGGCACCGACTCACCCGTCGACGGGGCGGCCCTGCGGCTCCTCCGCGATCCGTCGGGCGATCTCGCCCGGCCGCACCGGGCGGCCGAAGTGCCAGCCCTGCGCCCAGTCGCAGCCCATGGTCCGCAGCCGTTCGGCGTCCCTGGCGGTCTCCACGCCCTCGGCGGTGACGGTCAGTCCGAGCGCGTGCGCCATCGACACCAGGCCGCTGACGATCCGCCACCCGGTGGACTCGTCCTTCCCCGGCTCGTGCAGATCGCCCACGAAGGACCCGGCGATCTTCAGCCCGGAGACCGGCAGGTCGCGCAGGTAGGCGAGGTTGGACCAGCCGGTGCCGAAGTCGTCCACGGCCAGCGACACCCCGAGGTCGACCAGGCCGTGCAGGGTGCGCAGCGCCTCGTCCTCGGGACCCACCACGGTCGACTCGGTGATCTCCAGCTGCAGCCGGGCCGGGTCCAGACCGGTGCTGTCGAGGATCCGGGCCAGGTCGGAGACCAGCGCGGCACTGCGGGCCTGACGGACGGCCAGGTTGACGTTCAGTTGCGGCGCGGCGTCGCCGAACCGCTTGATCCAGTCCGCGGCCTGGCCGCAGGCCTGCTCCAGCACCCAGCGGCCGAGCGGCATGATCAGCCCGGTCTCCTCGGCGGTGGTGACGAACTCGTCCGGACCGAGCACCCCGAGCTGCGGGTGGCGCCAGCGCACCAGCGCCTCCACCGCGGCCAGCCGGCCGTCCGCGAGCCGGTACAGCGGCTGGTAGTCGATGAAGAACTCGCCGCGGTCGAGGGCGGCGGGCATCCGCACCGACACCGCGTAGCGGCTGACCGCACGGGCGTTCTCCTTGGGGTCGAACAGCGTCCAGCGGCCGCGGCCGGCCTCCTTGGCGCGGTACAGCGTGAGGTCGGCGGCCCGGACGGCGGCGCCCGGCGTGGTGGTGGACACCCGGCGCTCCAGCACGCCGACGCTGGCGCCCACGGCGAGCTTGTGGTCGCCGATCAGCACCGGCCCGGCCAGCGCCTTGAGCACGGTCTTGGCGGCGGCCACCGCCTCCTGCTCGCCGCGGCACTTCTCCAGCAGGACCACGAACTCGTCGCCGCCCAGCCGGGCCACCAGGTGCCCGAGCGGGGTGAGCGCGGCCTTCAGCCGGGCCGCGACGGCGGACAGCAGCTGGTCGCCCATGTCGTGGCCGAGGCTGTCGTTGACCACCTTGAAACCGTCGAGGTCGACGTAGCAGAGGCCGAAGCGGGCGCCCGGCTCCGGATCCTCGAACAGCTCCTCCAACCGCTCGAAGAACGCGGCGCGGTTGGGCAGGCCGGTCAGCGGGTCGTGGGTGGCCTGGTGGCGCAGCCGCTCCTGGAGCCGGTAACGGTCGGTGACGTCCTCCAGCATCGCGACCTGGTACTGCGGGGAGCCGTCGTCGTCCCGGATCAGCGAGACGGTCAGGTGGGTCCAGACCACCTCGCCGTCCTGGCGGTAGTACGGCTTGTCGAACTGGAAGTACTCGCGCTTGCCGCTGATCAGCTCCTCGTACGCCTCCCACACGCCCTGGGTGTCCTCGGGGTGCACCAGGTCGCCGACCCGGCGGCCGATCATGTCCGCGGGGCCCGCGCCGAACAGCTCCTGCAGGGCCTTGTTGACGGCCAGGATGTTGCCGTCGGTGTCGCCGATCCCGATGCCGATCGCCGCGCTCTCGAACAGCGCGCGGAACCGGGCCTCGGAGGCGCGCAGCGCCCGCTCGGCCTCCCTGCGGGCGGCGTCGGCGGCGGTGCGGATCGCCTCCTGCTCGCGCAGGGTGCGCTCGCGCAGGGCGGCCGCCCAGCCGGCCGCGAAGGAGCCGGTCAGGGCCGGGCCGCGGCCGTCCGCGAGCGGCTGCGACTGCAGCAGCTCGACCGCCCGGGCCAGCAGCACCGGGTCGGTGAAGTGCGCGTCGACCAGCTCGGCGCCGGCCTGCGCGGCCAGCCGCGCCTCGAAGGGCTCGCCCTCCTGGGCGCGGTGCAGCAGCGCGGCGGTGCGCGAGACCAGCCGGTTGAGCAGGCCGGGGTGGACGACGATGCCGTGGTCGGCCGAGAGCAGCCGGGCCCAGTCCTCGTGGAACCGCTCGGCGCTGCCGCCGGGTACCGGGGAGACGGTCATGGGCGCGCCCCGGGTCTGCCGGCGCGGGCGGGCGCGGTGCGGCCGGTGGGGGCGGGCACGGCGCGGCCGGTGGGGGCGGGCGCGGTGCCGGCAGTGGCGCCGGTGGTGGGGACTCGCGCGGCGCCGGCGGTGGCGCCGGTGGTGGGGACGAGGGCCGTGCGGCCGGCGGCCGTCGCGCGGGCCGGGCTTCCGGCCGTCGCGCGGGCCGGGCGGCCGTCGGTGCCTCGTCCGTCCCGTCCGCTCAAGGGCGGAACCCCACGCCCGCCACCCCGGTCATCCGCTCGGGGTGCTCACCGACCGTCTCCGGCTGGTCCGGGCGCCACTGCGGCAGGTAGACCACACCGGGCTCGACCAGCTCGAAGCCGTCGAACATCGCGGTGATCTGGTCGCGGGTGCGCATGGTCAGCGGGGTCGGCGTCATCCGGTAGAGCTTCTGGTGGTCCTCCGCCTGGTCGGGGCGGCCTTCCAGGGAGGCGTGCGAGAGCACCAGCGCGCTGCCGGCCGGGAGGACGTCGCGGATCACGGAGATCAGCTTCCACGGGTCCTCGGCGTCGCTGACGAAGTGCGCGACGGCCACCAGCAGCACGCCCACCGGCTCGCCCTCCGCGAGCAGCTCGGCGACCTCGGGGCGGGCCAGCAGGTCGTCGACGTCCCGCAGGTCGGCCTGGACGACGGAGCTCGCCGGGTCGTCCGCCATCAGCAGCCGGCTGTGCGCGACGGCGACCGGGTCCCGGTCCACGTAGACGACCTTCGCCTCGGGACGGATCGCGCGGGCGATCTCGTGCACCGCGCCGAAGGTCGGGATGCCGGAGCCGATGTCCAGGAAGCGGGTGACGCCCCGCTCGGCGAGGAAGGTCACGGCGCGGCGCAGGAAGGCCCGGTTGGCACGCATGATCTGCGGCAGCTCCGGCCACAGCTCCATCGCCTTGCGGGCCATCTCCCGGTCGACCTCGAAGTTGTGCGAGCCCCCCAGGTAGTAGTCGTAGACCCGCGCGGCGTTCGGTTTGTCCAGGTCCGTACCCTCCGGTACCCAGCTCGGTCGCCGCATGCCTGTGACTCCTTCACTCCGGTTCTGGGGCAGCAGCACCCTGGGGATGCCGCTGTGACAGATGAGACTACAAGCACAGAAGATCCTCCCCCGCACCCCGAACGGGTGCAAGCGGAGTGCCCGGCTCCTGGCGGCGGTCACCGTTCCGTGGCGTCGCCCGCTCCCGGGCGCAGGCGCCCTCCCCGCAGCGGCTTCCTGCGGTGCGGGACGCCACAGCGGCTTCCTGCGGTGCGGGACGGCGGGGGTGAGGCCGACAATGGGCCTGATGGCCGGAGGCATCGAGGACTACGCCCTCATCGGCGACCTGCAGACCGCCGCCCTGGTCGGCCGGGACGGATCGGTCGACTGGCTGTGCCTGCCCCGCTTCGACTCCCCCAGCTGCTTCGCCGGACTCCTCGGCGACCAGCGCCACGGCGCCTGGCGGATCGCCCCGGACGGCGCCGCCGAGTGCCACACCCGCCGCTACCGCGACGACAGCCTGGTCCTGGAGAGCGAGTGGCACACCGCCGGCGGGCGGGTGCGGATCACCGACTTCATGCCGCAGCGCGGTCAGGGCGGGCGGCGCGAACCGCAGCTGATCCGGATCGTCGAGGGCCTGGAGGGCACGGTGGCGATGCGCGGGACGCTGCGGCTGCGCTTCAACTACGGCCGGATCGACCCGTGGGTGCGGCGCACCGGGCACCACCGGGTCGCCGTCGCCGGGCCGGACTCCGCCTGGCTCCGGGTACCGGCCGGCGTCCACACCTACGGCCTGGACGGCGTCACCACCTCGGAGTTCACCGTCACCGCCGGACTCCGGGTGCCCTTCGCCCTCACCTGGCAGCCCTCCCACCTGGCCTCCGCCCCTCGCACCGACCCCGAACAGGCGCTGCTCGCCACCGTCGCCCAGTGGCAGCACTGGGCGTCCGGCTGCCAGTACCGGGGCGAGTGGCGCGCGGCCGTGCTGCGCTCGCTGCTCACCCTCAAGGCGCTCGCCTACGCCCCCACCGGCGGGATCGTCGCGGCGGCCACCGCCTCCCTGCCCGAGCTGATCGGCGGCGCCCGCAACTGGGACTACCGCTTCTGCTGGCTGCGCGACTCCTCGATGACGCTCTCCGCCCTGCTGCGCGGCGGGTTCCGCGAGGAGGCCGCCGCCTGGCGCCGGTGGCTGCTGCGCGCCATCGCCGGAGGCCCGCGACACGTCCAGGCCGTGTACGGAGTCGCCGGGGAGCGGGTGCTCGGCGAGACCGTCGCCGACTGGCTGCCCGGGTACGAGGGCTCGCGGCCGGTCCGGTTCGGCAACGCCGCCGTGGACCAGCTCCAACTCGACGTCTACGGCGAGGTGATGGACACCCTCGACCTCGCGCTGCGGGCCGGACTGCCGATGGAACGGCACGTCTGGACGCTGCTGCGCTCACTGATGGACCACCTGGAGCGGCACTGGCGCGAACCCGACGACGGCCTCTGGGAGGTGCGCGGCGGGCGGAGGCACTTCGTGCACTCCAAGGTCATGTGCTGGGTGGCCGCCGACCGCGCCGTCCGGCTCGCCGAGGCGACCGGGCTGCCCGCCCCGGTCGACCGCTGGCGGGCGCTGCGCGACGACATCCACGCCGACGTGTGCGAGCACGGCTACGACCGTCAGCGCGGCGTGTTCGTCCAGCACTACGGCGGACGCGGACTGGACGCGGCGACCCTGTTCGTCCTCAAGAGCGGCTTCCTGCCACCGGACGACCCCCGCGTGGTGCGCACCGTGGACGCCGTCCGGGACGGGCTCCAACACGGCGGACTGGTACGCCGTTACCGGGCCGGGCACCACGGCGACGGGCTGCCGGGCGGCGAAGGCGCCTTCCTGGCCTGCTCGTTCTGGCTCGCCGACGCGCTCGCCGCGACCGGGCGCCGGAGCGAGGCGCGCACCCTGTTCGTACGGACGGTCGGGCTCGCCAACGACGTGGGACTGCTCTCCGAGGAGTGGGATCCGCGCTCCGGGCGCCAACTCGGCAACACCCCGCAGGCGTTCAGCCATGTGGCGCTGGTCAACACGGCCTTCGCGCTGGCCGAACCGGAGTGATCCGCCCTGATCCGGCCTGATCCGGCCTGAGCGAGCCGGAGTTCTTCGGAAGTCGTCGGAGTTCGTCGGACTCGTGGGCGCGGGGGCGGTGCGGGGCTAGGGTGGGCGCGTGGATCCCAACCACTACCGCTTCCGGGGCGTGTGGCGACTCGCGGCACCTGCGGAGGCCGTGTACGCGGCGCTGGCGGACGTACGGAGCTACCCGCTGTGGTGGCCGGAGATCCGCGAGGTCCGGCCGACCGGCGAGGACACCGGGGAGGTGGTGGTGCGCGCGCTCCTGCCGTACCGGCTCGTGATCGCTCTGGCACCGAGCCGCCGCGACCCGGCGGCCGGGGTGCTGGAGGCGGTCATGCGCGGCGACCTCGACGGGTGGTCACGGTTCACGGTGCGTCCGGACGGCGCGGGCGACGGGGCCGGCGCGGGCAGCCGGGTGCTGTTCGAGGAGGAGACCCGGCCCGGCAAGCCGCTGCTGCGCCGGCTCGCACTGCCGCTGCACCCGGTGTTCCGGGCCAACCACGCGGTGATGATGCGCCGGGGGCGGCTGGGGCTCGCGGCGCACCTGGCGGCGGTCGAGCGACGGGGTGACGGGTGACGGGTGACGGCTGACAACTTTCAGCGAACAGACAACAGATGACAGCTGACAGATGTTGAAATCTGTTATCTGTCAGCTGTCATCTGTCATCAGTCCGTTCCGGGGAAGAGCCACCGCCGCAGCGCCCGCGTCACCACCGGCAGCGCCGCGTACGTCATCAGCGCGCTGATCAGCGGCGCGGTGACCAGCGGTCGCACGGCCACCGGCAGGCCGGTCAGGTACGGCCCGAAGGCGACCGTGGAGGCCACGACCAGCGGCGCGATGGCGATCGTCGAGGCCACCGCCATCCGCCAGCGCACCGGCGGTCGGCGCTGCGCCGCGCCCGGGGTGGTGGCGAACCAGCCCTCCATCCCGTGGATCTCGTGCCGGTGGACCTCGTGGTGGTGGCCGTCCGCCTTGGCGAAGCAGGCCGCCCGCGCCGGGGAGTCCTGCCAGGCGCGGAACGCCCCGGCGTCCCGGAAGTGCAGCAGCAGGTGCCAGGGTTCGTCCGGACCGGACGGCCGCAGCAACCCGGTGCCGAGGTTCCCCGCGTGCTCCGTGGCCGCGGCGAGGATGTTCTCCGCCCACCGCTCGAAGGCCTCCTCGTAGCCCGGCTCCACCCGCCGCGCCACGAACAGCGTGACCTCCTCGCCGTGCTCGGTCGGCTCGTCGACCGTCCCCCGTACCGTCGCCGCCATTCCCCAGTGCCCCTCTCCCGGAGGCCCGCGCTCCGCCGTCCCCGTTCGTCCGCCCCGCCGTCCACGGCCGCGGGCCGCCGCGCAGCCTACGGGCCGCCCGGTTATCCGCCCACCCGTGCCCGAAGCGTGGGACGCGACGGCCCCGCCGGGCCTACCGTGGCCGGAGCGTCCCGATGCACCGGAGGCCCCGCCCATGCCCACCGCTCCCAGCGCTCCCACCGCCCCCGCCGGCGGCTTCGACTTCACCTCCCCCTTCGACCGCTCCGGCACCGGCAGCAGCAAGTGGGCCCGGGCGGACGCTCCCGGGGTGATCCCGATGGGCCTCGCCGACATGGACCTCCCCGGCCCGCCCGCCGTCGCCGAGGCGCTGCGGCGGCGCGCCGGCCACCGGGCGTACGGCTACACGGTGTGCGACCCGGCCGGCCGCGCGCTGGTGGCGGACTGGTACCGCGCCCGGCACGGCGCCGAGGTGGATCCGGACTGGGTCCTGCTGCTGCCCTGCGGCCCGCGCACCGCCCTGCGCCTGCTGCTGGAGACCGTACGGCCGCAGGCGCCCGCGCTGCTCATGACCCCGGAGTGGGCCGGCTTCGCCCAGATCTGCCGCGCCGCCGGCGTCCCGTACCGGGAGCTGCCGCTGCGGCTCGGCCCGACCGGCTACCGGATGCCGCTCGGCCCGCTCCCCCGTCCCGCCTCCGCCGTGCTGCTGAGCAGCCCGCACAACCCCTCCGGCCGAGTGTGGCCGACCGGTACGGTCAGCGGCCTCGCCGGGTGGGCGGCGGAGTCGGACGCGCTGCTGGTCTCGGACGAGGTGCACGGTGACCTCACCTACCCGGGCCTGCGCCACGCGGTGGCCGTGACCACCGCCGATCCGGCGCACCGGCGGCACGTCGTCACCCTCAACTCCGTCGGGAAGACCTTCAACTGTTCGGGGATCCCGAGTAGTTGGGCGCTCGTGCCCGATCCGGAGCTGCGCGCGAGGCTCACCGGCACCATGGCCGGGTACGGCCTCTGGGAGGGCGGACTGCTGGAGCAGACCGTGCAGCGGGCGGCGCTGCGCGAGGGTGGCCCCTGGCTGGACGCGTTGCTCGCCCACCTCGCGGCCGCCCGCACCCGGCTGACCGACCGGCTCGGCGCCGCCGTCCGCTCGGCCCCCCAGGCCTCGTACCTGCTCTGGCTGGACGCCGCCGCCCTCGGCCTGCCGCCGGAGGACGCCCGGCGGGCACTGCTGGAGCGCTGCGGCCTGGAGGCCTCCGACGGCGCCGAGTTCGGCCCCGGCGGCCGCGGTTCGCTGCGGTTGAACTACGCCCTGCCCGGCTCGGTGCTGGACACCGTGCTGGCGCGCCTGGAACGGCTCGACCTGCCGTGAGCCCTCCCGCCCCCTCCCGCAATCCTCCCGCCCCCTCCCGCAATCCTCCCGCGCCCCCTCCCGTGACTCCGGCATGTGCCGGTCCGCGCACCCCGCGTGCACACCCGCGTACCGGCGGCCCCGGATCTCCGGTCTCACCCGTTCGCCACGCCCCTGACCTGCAGAAACGAACGTTCACGCGATTTTTGCAGGGCGTCGCCGCATGCTCCGTAGCAGACTGGGCAAGGTAGACCGGGCCGCAATCGTGATCCCGAGGATGGTGAGTCCGGTGATGCCGATATCCCGCACCACTCCGCCCGACCGGCAGAGCGCACCACCGCCCCCGACGGGGGTGACCCCGTTGACCGAATCGGGGGCGCGCAGCCATGTGTCGGGCGTCTGCTTCAAGATCGGACCGCCCCGACTGGTGGGTGTCGAGGTCGAGTGGTTCGTCCATGACGATCGATGTCCCACCCGGCCCGTACGGCCGGAACTGCTCCACGCCGCACTGGAGTCGCTGCCCCTCGGCGGCGCCGACGGCACCTCGCTCCCCTCCGGTTCGCGCCTCACGCTCGAACCCGGCGGACAGGTCGAGCTCAGCTCCCCGCCCGCCACCGGCCTCCTGGCCTGCGTCGATGACACCCGACGCGATCTGACCGCCCTGCGGGCCGCCTTCGCGGCGCAGGGCCTGCGACTCACCGGCACCGGGACGGACCCACTGGCCCGCCCCCGACGGATGGTGCTGGACCACCCCCGTTACCTCGCGATGGAGCGGTTCTTCGACTCCGCCGGGCCGTGGGGCCGGATCATGATGACCGGCACCGCGTCGGTGCAGGTGTGCCTGGACGCCGGCGAGGCGCAGGGCCCGCACGCGGTGGAACGCCGCTGGCGGCTGGTCCACCGGCTGGGCCCGGTGCTGGTCGCCGCCTTCGCCAACTCCCCGCTCCTGGACGGCCGGCCGACCGGTCACCGGTCGACCCGGCAGACGGTCTGGTCCCGGATGGACCCGACCCGCACGCTGGCCCCGGAGCCGGACCACGGCGACCCGCGCGAGGCCTGGGCCCGGTACGTGCTGGACGCCGAAGTGTTGTGCGTACGACGGCCGGAGGGCCTGCCGTGGACCGCCCCGCCCGGGCTGACCTTCCGCGACTGGATCCGCGGCGCCGGCGAACGCCCGCCCACGCTCGCCGACTTGGAGTACCACCGCACCACGCTGTTCCCACCGGTGCGCCCGCGCGGCCACCTGGAACTGCGGATGATCGACGCCCAGCCCGGGGACGGCTGGATGGTGGTCGCGGCGCTGGTCACCGCGCTGCTGGACGACCCGGTGGCCGCCGACCTCGCGCTGGCCGCGCTGGAGCCCTTGGACGCCCTCGACCGGGCCAAGGGCGCCGACGGTCCGCGAGCGCCGCGCAGCGAGGCCTGGCGCCGCGCCGCCACCCTGGCGGTCGCCGACCCCGAACTGCGCCGCGCCGCCCTCACCTGCTTCGCCGCCGCCGACGCCGCGCTGGGCCGCCTGCCCGGCGCCGGGTGGCTGCGCGCCGCCGTCGCCCAGTACGCCGAGCGCTACCCCGCGCGCGGCCGCTGCCCGGCCGACGACCAGCTGGACGCCCTGCGTTCCGGCACCCTACGCACTCCTCCGGAGGAGGCCGCACCATGACCGACGTCCGACCGAACGGCCCGACCGCGGCCCCCGCCCCGGAGGCCGGACCGGCTCGCGGCCTCGCATCAGCCGGCGGCATCGCGGCGGCGGCCCGCGGCAACGGGGCGGCGCGCGACGACGGGGCGGCGCGTTCCCCCGAGGCGGCCCGCGGCATCGAGGACCTGCGCGAGACCATCGCCGCCGAGCTGCTGGCCGCCCGCGCCCGGACCGCCGCGCTGACCGACTGCGTCGAGGACGGCGACCTCACCGCCCAGCACTCCCCGCTGATGTCCCCGCTGGTCTGGGACCTCGCGCACATCGGCAACCAGGAGGAGCTCTGGCTGCTGCGCAACGTCGGCGGCCACGACCCGATGCACCCGGAGATCGACGGGCTGTACGACGCCTTCCAGCACCCCAGGGCCGAGCGCCCGAGCCTGCCGCTGCTGCCGCCCGCCGAGGCCCGCGCCTACGCGCACGAGGTGCGCGGCCGGGTGCTGGACCTGCTCGCCGCCAGTCCGCTGGAGGGCGCGCCGCTGCTCGACGCCGGGTTCGCGTTCGGGATGATCGCGCAGCACGAACAGCAGCACGACGAAACGATGCTGATCACCCATCAGCTGCGCAGGGGCGAGCCGGCGCTGGCCGCTCCCCCGCCGCCGCCCGCACCCGCCGACGCGGCCGCCCTGCCGGCCGAGGTCCTCGTCCCGGCGGGCCCGTTCACCATGGGCACGGACACCGAGCTCTGGGCGCTGGACAACGAACGCCCGGCGCACACCGTCGACCTGCCCGCCTTCCTGCTGGACACCACGCCGGTCACCAACGCCGCCTACCAGCGCTTCATCGCGGACGGCGGCTACGACGACCCGCGCTGGTGGACCCCGGAAGGCTGGGAGCACCGGCAGCAGGCCGGCCTGAGCGCCCCGCTGTTCTGGCAGCACGAGGGCGGCGAGTGGCTGCGCCGCCGCTTCGGCACGGTCGAGCCCGTCCCCGCGGACGAGCCGGTGCTGCACGTCAGCTGGTACGAGGCGGACGCCTACGCCCGGTGGGCCGGGCGCCGGCTGCCGACCGAGGCCGAGTGGGAGAAGGCGGCCCGGCACGACCCGGCCACCGGCCGCTCCCGCCGCTACCCCTGGGGTGACGGCGCCCCCGGCCCCGAGCACGCCAACCTCGGCCAGCGCCATCTGCGCCCGGCCCCGGCGGGCAGCTACCCGCAGGGCGAGTCCCCGTACGGCGTCCGGCAGTTGATCGGCGACGTGTGGGAGTGGACGGCCAGCGACTTCCGCTCGTACCCGGGTTTCCGGGCCTGGCCCTACAAGGAGTACTCGGAGGTCTTCTTCGGACCGGAGTACAAGGTGCTGCGCGGCGGCTGCTTCGCGGTGGCGCCGGTCGCCTGCCGCGGCACCTTCCGCAACTGGGACTACCCGGTCCGGCGGCAGATCTTCGCCGGGTTCCGCACCGCCCGCGACCTGGCGGACGCCTGATGTGCCGCCACCTCGCCTACCTGGGCGAACCGCTGGCACCCCGGGAGCTGCTGGTGCGCCCGCCGTACGGGCTGTACCGGCAGTCCTGGGCGCCCCGGACGCAGCAGTACGGCACGGTCAACGTGGACGGCTTCGGCCTCGGCTGGTACGCGGACGGCGACGAGGTGCCGGCCCGCCACCGCGGGACCGGGCCGATCTGGGCGGACGAGACCTTCGCCGACCTCGCCCGGGTGGTCCGCACCCGGGCCCTGCTGGCGGCCGTGCGCTCGGCCACCGAGGGCTGCGCGGCGGGCGCGAGCGCGGCCGCGCCGTTCGCCGCCGAGCGCTGGCTGTTCAGCCACAACGGCGCGGTGGTCGGCTGGCCGGGCAAGCTGGACGCGCTGGCCGCGCTGCTCCCGCCCGCCGAGCTGCTGGACCTGGAGGCGCGCACCGACTCGGCCCTGCTGTGGGCCCTCACCCTGCACCGGCTGCGGGCGGGTGCCGGGCTCGGCGAGGCCCTGGCGGGCACCGTCGCGGACGTCGCCGCGCACACCACCGGGCGGCTCAACCTGCTGCTCACCGACGGCGCCGCTATCGCCGCGACCACCTGGGGCGACACCCTGCACCACCGCACCCTGCCGGGCCTCGGCACGGTGGTGGCCTCCGAGCCGTACGACGACGACCCGGGCTGGACGCCCGTCCCGGCCGGCTCGCTGCTGCTGGCCGACGGCCGGAGCGTCGGCGTCCACCCGCTCCCCAGCCACTCCTGACCAGCTCTCCCTTCATCTTCTGAACAGAGGAACCACCCTGTCATGGACACCTTCGATCTCACCCGACTGCTGCCCGCCGACCACTTCAGCACCACGCTTCGCCAGGACGTGCAGCACGGCCTGACCTCCGAACCCAAGTGGCTGCCGCCGAAGTGGTTCTACGACGCGCGGGGCAGCGAGCTGTTCGAGGAGATCACCCGGCTGCCCGAGTACTACCCCACCCGCGCCGAGCGGGCCATCCTGACCGCCCGGGCCGGCGAGATCGCCGCCGCCACCCGGGCCCGCACCCTGGTCGAACTGGGCTCCGGCTCCTCCGAGAAGACCCGGCTGCTGCTGGACGCGCTGCGCGCGCTCGACACCCTGGAGACCTACGTCCCGGTGGACGTCAGCGAGAGCGCGCTGACCGCGGCCGGCACCGCGCTCGCCACCGAGTACCCCGGGCTGGCGGTGCACGGCGTGCTGGCCGACTTCACCGCCCGCCTCGGACTGCCCCCGGCCGGCGGCCCGCGCCTGGTCGCCTTCCTCGGCGGCACCCTCGGCAACCTGCTGCCCGAGGAGCGCGCGGCCTTCCTGCGCGGGCTGCGCGGCGCCCTCGACCCGGGCGACTTCCTGCTGCTCGGCACCGACCTGGTGAAGGACCCGAGGGTGCTGGTCGCCGCGTACGACGACTCCGCCGGGGTCACCGCCGAGTTCAACCGGAACGTGCTCAACGTGCTCAACCGCGAGCTGGGCGCCGACTTCGACCCGGACGCCTTCGAGCACGTCGCGCTCTGGGACGCCGAGCAGGAGTGGATCGAGATGCGGCTGCGCTCGCTGCGCTCGCAGACCGTGAAGATCCCGGCACTGGACCTGCCGGTGCACTTCGCCCGCGGCGAGGAGCTGCGCACCGAGGTCTCGGCCAAGTTCCGCCGCGAGCGGGTGGCCGAGGAGCTGGCGGCGGCCGGGCTGCGGCTCGCCCACTGGTGGACGGACCCGGAGGGCCGCTTCGGGCTCTCGCTCTCCGCACCGGTCTAGCGGCGCGCTCCACCCAGGGCACGCGCCCACCCCGGGACGTGCCCTGGGTGGCTCAATTTGGTTGTTCACCTTACGAATTCTCGGTGTCCGGATTGCGCATCCCGATGTACAGGAGTTGAACGAATGGGGTTACGATCGCGGCTACCGAGCTCAGAGTTGAGTACCAGGAGTCAGATCGTGAGCGTCACCCAGAAGCCCTCCGGGGCGGTCGAGGCCCCCGCGCCCGGCCGCCTCGGCTTCGTCGTCTTCATCACCGCCGCCGCGGCCCTCGGCGGCTTCCTGTTCGGCTACGACAGCTCCGTGATCAACGGCGCCGTCTCGGGCATCCAGGAGAAGTTCGGCGTCGGCGACGGCGTGACCGGCCTGATCGTCTCCTCGGCCCTGCTGGGCTCGGCCGTCGGCGCCGCGCTGGCCGGCCGGTTCGCCGACCGGTACGGCCGGATCAAGGTCATGAAGGCGGGCGCGCTGCTGTTCGCGGTCAGCGCCGTCGGCTCGATGCTGCCCTTCTCCGCCTGGGACCTCGCCCTGTGGCGCGTCCTCGGCGGCGCGGCCATCGGCATCGCCTCGGTGATCGCCCCGACCTACATCGCCGAGGTCGCGCCGACCAAGTACCGCGGCCGGCTCGCCTCCTTCCAGCAGGCCGCGATCGTGCTCGGCATCGCGATATCCCAGCTGGTCAACTGGGTGCTGGCGGACGCCGCCGGCGGCGACACCCGCGGCGCGCTGCTCGGCCTGGAGGCCTGGCAGTGGATGCTCGGCATCTGTGTCGTCCCGGCCGCGGTCTACTTCGTGCTCGCCTCGGTCATCCCCGAGTCCCCGCGCTACCTGATCCAGGCCGAGCGCCTGGCGGACGCCCGCAAGGTGCTCGCCGAGGTCGAGGGCGAGGGCGTGGACACCGACGCCCGGATCGCCGAGATCCAGGCGCTGATCGCCTCCGACCACCGCCCGCGCTTCCGCGACCTGCTCGGCGGCCGCTTCGGCCTGCTGCCGATCGTCTGGGTCGGCATCGGCCTGTCGGTCTTCCAGCAGCTGGTCGGCATCAACGTGATCTTCTACTACTCGTCGATCCTGTGGCAGTCGGTCGGCATCGACCAGAGCAACTCGCTGCTGATCAGCTTCATCGGCTCGGTCATCAACATCCTCGGCACCGTGATCGCGATCGTGCTGGTCGACCGGATCGGCCGCAAGCCGCTCGCCCTGATCGGGTCGGTCGGCATGGCGGTCGCGCTCGGCACGGCCGGCTGGGCGTTCTCCTCGGCCACCGGCAGCGGCGACAACCTCACGCTGCCGGACCTCCAGGGCACCGTCGCGCTGATCGCCGCCAACGCCTTCGTGCTGTTCTTCGCGATGTCCTGGGGCGTGGTCGTCTGGGTGATGCTCGGCGAGATGTTCCCCAACCGGATCCGCGCCGCCGCGCTCTCCGTCGCCGCCTCCGCGCAGTGGATCGCCAACTGGGTGATCACCGTGTCGTTCCCGTCGATGTCGCGCTGGAACCTGTCCGCGACGTACCTGGTCTACGCGGCCTTCGCGGCGCTGTCCGTGCTCTTCGTGGCGAAGTACCTGAAGGAGACCAAGGGCGTCCGACTGGAGGACATGGGCTGACGGACAGCCGTAATCGGCTGATCCGACAGTCGGACCTTCGGCCCCCGCACCCTAGCGCGATCAGCGCGGGAGCGGGGGCCGAATCGTTCACTCTCTGCGGCGGACCGGGCACCTCCGGTACTCCTGGGCGGCAGGAGGGATGAGTCCTTGATCTTCAACCGGCTTCGCACCCGCAGAACCGCGCCCGCCGCCCCGAGCGGCGGCTGCCCGTACGCCCACGCCCACGCACACCCGCAGAACCACGGCGGCCTGGACTCCCCGACCCCGGCCGTGCCCGCGCCGGCCGCGGCGGCACCCGCCACGGCCCGGCCGCCGGCGCCGTCACCCGAGGAGCGGCGGCTGCCGCCCGCGCCGCCGCCGTTCACCGACCCGGAACAGGCCGCCGACTTCATCCGGCGGTACCACCACGAGCAGCCCGGCGCCGGGAGCCCCGAGCCGCGGCTGCGCGCCGTCCTCGACGAGATCGAGCGCACCGGCACCTACCTCCACACGCACGCCGAACTCACCTACGGCGCCAAGCTCGCCTGGCGCAACGCCGCCCGCTGCATCGGCCGGCTGTACTGGCGCAGCCTGGTGGTCCGCGACCTGCGCCACCTCTCCTCGGCCGACGACATCGCCGCCGAGTGCTTCGAGCACCTGCGGCTGGCGGGCAACGGCGGGCGGATCCGCCCGGTGATCTCGGTGTTCGCCCCCGACCGCCCGGACCGCCCGGCCGCCCGCATCCTGAACCAGCAGCTGGTCCGCTACGCCGGCCACCGGGTCGACGGGGAGGTGATCGGCGACCCGGCCGGGGCCGCCCTCGCCGCCCGCGCCCGCGAGCTGGGCTGGAAATGCGCCGAGGACCGCTTCGAGGCGCTGCCGCTGCTGGTCCAGGAGCAGCCCGGCGAACCCCCCGCCTGGTACGAACTGCCGGACGACACCACGCTGGAGGTGCCGCTCAGCCACCCCGAGCACGACTGGTTCGCCGAGCTCGGGCTGCGCTGGTACGCGGTCCCGGCGATCAGCGACCTGACGCTGGAGATCGGCGGCGTCCGCTACCCCGCCGCGCCCTTCAACGGCTGGTACATGGGCACCGAGATCGGCGCCCGCAACCTCGCCGACGCCGACCGCTACGACATGCTCGGCACCGTCGCCGAGCGGCTGGGCCTGGACACCTCCAGCGACCGCACGCTCTGGCGCGACCGCGCGCTGGTCGAGCTCAACGTGGCGGTGCTGCACTCCTTCCAGGAGGCCGGGGTGACGATCGCCGACCACCACACCGAGTCGGAGCGCTTCCTCAAGCACGTCGCCCAGGAGAAGCGGCTCGGCCGGCCGACCCCGGCGGACTGGAGCTGGATCGTGCCCCCGGTCTCGGGCGGGCTGACGCCGGTCTACCACCGGTACTACGACCCGGTGGACCCGGAGCTGCGGCCGGCCTTCGTCGCGCGCGAGGCCTGGTAGGGCCGCGGCCGGACCGCGGGCCGTCAGGAGCAGGTCGGCTGTCAGGAGCGGGCTGGGTCACGAGCGGGCCGGATCACGAGCGGGCGGCGAGGCGCTCGAAGCGCAGGGCGAGTCCGTCCAGCAGCGCCTCCAGGCCGGTCTCGAAGGCGCCCTCGTCGACCGTCCCCCGGTGCCCGGCTAGCCGGTGCGCCTCGCCGAGGTGCGGGTAGTCGGCCGCGTCGTAGACCTCGGCGTCGGCCGGGAACCCGGCCGCGAAGGAGGCCAGCGCCGAGCCGGTGACGAAGTAGCGCATCAGCGCGCCGATCCGGGTCGCCTGGCCGCGCGGCCACCCGGCCTCGACCAGGTGGCCGAAGACCGCGTCGGCCAGGCGCAGCGCGTTCGGCCGCCGACCGGGGCCCTGGGCGAGGACCGGGACGATGTTGGGGTGGGAGGCCAGCGCGGCGCGGTAGGAGCGCGCCCAGTCCCGCAGCGCCGCCGGCCAGGGGGTGCCCGGTGTGCTGAACATCGACAGGTCGACTTCGCCGATGACGCTGTCCACCACCGCGTCCAGGAGTTCGTCCTTGGTCGCGAAGTGGTTGTAGAGCGAGGGCCCGCTGACCGAGAGCTCGGCGGCGAGGCGACGGGTGGAGAGGGCCTCCAGCCCCTCGTCGTCGGTCAGCCGCAGAGCAGCGGCGACGATGCGGTCGCGGCTGAGCAGCGGGGTGCGCGGGCGGGCCATCGGGTCGCTACCTCCGGTCGGGTGGGTGGGGACCGATTCTGACAGGAGCCCCTTCCCAGCGCGGCAGGTCAGGGCTACAGTCCCCTCATAAAACTTGCAGCGCTAGTTTAACGAGGTGGGCACGTGAATCTGGAGTTGTCCGAGGAACAGGCCGCCGTACGGGACCTCGCCGCCTCCTTCACCGACCGCGAGATCGTGCCCCACGCCGCCGAGTGGGACCGCGCCGAATCCGTCGACCGCGCGATCATCGGCAAGCTGGCGAAGGTCGGCTTCCTCGGCCTGACCATTCCCGAGGAGTACGGCGGCAGCGGCGGCGACCACCTCGCGTACTGCCTCGTCCTGGAGGAGCTGGGGCGCGGCGACTCGGCCGTGCGCGGGATCGTCTCGGTCTCGCTCGGCCTGGTCGGCAAGTCGATCAACGCCTTCGGCACCGAGGAGCAGAAGCGGCACTGGCTGCCCCGGCTCACCTCCGGCCAGTCGCTCGGCTGCTTCGCGCTCACCGAGCCCGGCACCGGCTCCGACGCCGCCAACCTCACCACCCGCGCGGTGCGGGACGGTTCGGACTGGCTGATCAGCGGCGCCAAGATGTTCATCACCAACGGCACCTGGGCGGACGTCGCGCTGGTCTTCGCCCGCACCGGCGGCAGCGAGCCCGAGCAGCAGGGCCACCGGGGCATCACCGCCTTCCTGGTCCCCACCGACCTGCCCGGCTTCACCCGGACCGAGGTCCACGGCAAGCTCGGCCTGCGCGGCCAGGCCACCGCCGAGCTCTCCTTCGAGGACGTCCGGGTGCCGGACAGCGCCCGGCTCGGCGAGGTCGGCAAGGGCTTCACGGTGGCGATGGCCGCGCTGGCCAAGGGCCGGATGTCGGTCGCGGCCGGCTGCGTCGGCATCGCCCGGGCCTGCCTGGAGGCCGCCGTCCGCTACGCGGGCGAGCGCGAGCAGTTCGGCCGGCCGATCGCCTCGCACCAGCTCGTCCAGGAGCTGCTGGCCGGCATCGCCGTGGACGTCGAGGCGGCCCGGCTGCTCACCTGGAAGGTCGCCGACCACATCGAGCGCGGCCTGCCGTTCGCCACCGAGTCCTCCGTCGCCAAGCTCCACGCGAGCGAGGCCGCCGTCCGGGCCGCCAACAACGCGCTCCAGGTGTTCGGCGGGTACGGGTTCATCGACGAGTACCCGGTCGGCAAGTACCTGCGCGACGCGCGCGTCATGACCCTCTACGAGGGCACCAGCCAGATCCACCAGCTGCTCATCGGACGTGCCCTCACCGGCATCAACGCCTTCTGAGCCACCTCCGGCCGTCCCTCCCGTCCGCCCCCTTCCGCCGCTTCCGGCCTTTCCCCCTTCCGCCCCTTCCGCCCCTTCCGCCCTCGACAAGGAGCCTGACGACGTGCGTCCCGTCTACTTCGCCGCAGCCCGCCGCACACCCATCGGCCGGCTGCGCGGCGCGCTCGCCACCGTCCGCCCGGACGACCTCTCGGCCACCGTGCTGCGCGCCCTGCTCGCCGACGTACCGGCCCTCGACCCGGCCCGGATCGACGACGTCTACTGGGGCGCCGCCAACCAGGCCGGCGAGGACAACCGCAACGCCGCCCGGATGGCCGTCCTGCTGGCCGGCCTGCCGGAGACCGTCCCCGGCGCGACCGTCAACCGGCTCTGCGCCTCCGGGCTGGAGGCCGTCACCCTCGCCGCCCGGGCCATCGGCTCCGGCGAGGCCGACGTGGTCCTGGCCGGCGGCTGCGAGTCGATGACCCGTGCCCCCTTCGTCCTCCCCCGCCCCGACGAGGCGCTGCCGCACCGGATGGAGACCTTCGACACCCGGCTCGGCTGGCGGCTCACCAACCCCCGGATGGCCGAACTGCACGGTGTGCTCAGCATGGGCGAGACCGCCGAGGAGGTGGCGAGCCGGTACGGCATCTCCCGGGAGCGCCAGGACGCCTTCGCCCTGCGCAGCCACCAGCGGGCCGCCGCCGCCCGCAAGGACGGGCACTTCGACGCCGAGCTGATCCCGGTCGGGCGGCCGGACGGGGTGACGGTGAGCCAGGACGAGGGCATCCGTGAGGACACCAGCCTGGCGAAGCTCTCCGGGCTCAAGCCGGTGTTCCGGCCCGGGGGCACCGTCACGGCCGGGAACGCCTCGCCGATGAACGACGGCGCCGCCGGCCTCGTCCTGGTCAGCGAGGAGGCCCTGCGCGACCTCGGGCTGCAGCCGCTCGGCCGGTACGTGGCGGGCGCCTCGGCCGGGGTGCACCCGGACGTCATGGGCGTCGGCCCGGTGCCGGCCACGGCCAAGGTGCTCGGACGGGCCGGCTGGTCGCTCGCCGACCTGGACACCGCCGAGCTCAACGAGGCCTTCGCCGCCCAGGCGCTGGCCTCCGCCGACGGGATCGGGTTCGACCCGGAGCGGGCCGACGAACTGGTCAACCCCAGCGGCGGGGCGATCGCCCTCGGCCACCCGCTGGGCGGCTCCGGTGCCCGCATCCTCACCACGCTGCTGCACCGGATGCGCCGTACCGGCGCCCGGCGCGGCCTGGCCACGATGTGCGTGGGCGTGGGGCAGGGTACGGCCGTGCTGGTCGAGAACGCCTGACGACGGACAGATGACAGGCGACGGGTAACAGATGACAGATTTCATCATCTGTCATCTGCTACCCGTCATCCCACACTCTTCGAAGGAGCTGACGTGACACGTTTCGCAGGGAAGGTCGCCGTGGTGACCGGCGCGGCGCAGGGCATCGGGGCGGCGACCGCCCGTCTGCTGGCGGAGGAGGGCGCGGCGGTCGCCGTGGTCGACCTCAGCGCCGAGCGGGCGGCCGGGACGGTCGCGGAGATCACCGCCAAGGGCGGCACCGCCCGCGGGTACGGCTGCGACGTGGCCGACTACGACGCCGTCGAGGCGGTGTTCGCGCAGATCGCGGCGGACCTCGGCGGGCTGCACATCCTCGTCAACAACGCCGGGATCACCCGCGACAACCTGTTCTTCAAGATGCCCAAGTCCGACTGGGACGCGGTGCTGACGGTCAACCTGACCAGCGCGTACAACTGCAGCCACGTCGCGCAGAAGTACATGGTGGCGCAGAAGTACGGGAAGATCGTCTCGCTCAGCTCGCGCTCCGCCCTCGGCAACCGGGGCCAGGCCAACTACGCGGCCGCCAAGGCCGGCATCCAGGGCCTCACCGCGACCCTGGCGATCGAGCTCGGCCCGTTCAACGTCAACGTCAACGCCGTCGCCCCCGGCTACATCGCCACCGCGATGACCGCGGCGACCGCCGAGCGGGTCGGCAGCTCGGCCGAGGAGCACCAGACCGAGGTCGCCGCCCGTACGCCGCTGCGCCGGGTCGGGCAGCCGGAGGAGGTCGCGTCGGTGGTGGCCTTCCTGGCGAGCGAGGACGCCTCCTACGTCAGCGGGCAGACCCTCTACGTCAACGGCGGGGCGCGCTAGGCCGGGATCACCCGGCGGCCCGGGTTCACCTGGCCGTCCGGGTCATCTGCTGGCCCGGGGGGTTGAACCGGGCCTGGGCAGTGGATACGCTTGATATTCATTGAATATGACTGACGTGTCATCACATGGCCGTCTCAGGTGCGCGGTTACCTTCACCTGAGACGGCCTTTACCTTTTCTCGTGGCCGAGCATGACCATGGTGCCAGTCGGGTGACCCCACCAAATGACTATGGCATGATCATGTGGCTCTCGATGGGATGGCCCAACCGACCCGACCGGACCTGGTCGGGCCCTGCGTCCCAAGGAGTTCCATGGGCAGCCCCGCTTCCCTCCGCCGCGCCCT
Source organism: Kitasatospora sp. NPDC093550 (assembly GCF_044764985.1). NCBI lineage: Bacteria > Bacillati > Actinomycetota > Actinomycetes > Kitasatosporales > Streptomycetaceae > Kitasatospora > Kitasatospora sp. NPDC093550. Next base: position 603,345 of record NZ_JBIWJF010000001.1, on the reverse strand, counting down.
GGCTCTGCTCGCCGTCGGAGCGACCGCTCTGACCGCCGGCACCGTCGCCGTACCGGCCGTCGGCACCGCGACCGCCGCCCCGTCGCACGACCTGGCGGGCGTCCACGTCCGCCCCGCCTCCTTCGGGCACCACAACATGCAGGCGCGGCCTGCCCCGCTGACCACCACCCAGTGCGTCAGCCAGATCGGCATCCACTGCTACTCGCCGCTGCAGTACCGCGAGGCGTACAACCTCAACCCGCTGTACGACCAGGGCGTCACCGGCAAGGGCCGCACGATCGTCATCGTCGACTCCTTCGGCTCCCCGACCATCCAGCACGACCTGGAGGTCTTCGACAAGCAGTGGGGCATCCCGGACACCCAGGTCGAGGTGGTCAAGTGGGGCAACGTCCCCGTCTTCGACCCGAAGAACCCCGACCACACCGGCTGGGCCGGCGAGACCACCCTGGACGTCGAGTACGCCCACGCCGTCGCCCCCGACGCGCACATCATCCTGGTCGAGACCGGCGTCGCCGAGACCGAGGGCACCACCGGCCTGCCCGAGATGATGGACGCCGAGAAGAGCCTCATCAAGCAGGGCCGCGGCGACGTCATCTCGCAGAGCTTCGGCGCCACCGAGAACACCTTCCCGGGCTTCGACAAGGGCGACTTCAAGTCGATCACCGACCTGCGCTACGCCTTCAAGGCCGCCGCCGACCGCAACGTCACCGTGCTCGCCGCCTCCGGCGACAACGGCGCGACCGACGCCAAGGAGAACGGCACCGACCTGTACCCGTTCAAGGTGAACTCCTGGCCCTCCTCGGACCCGCTGGTCACCTCCATCGGCGGCACCCAGCTCACCCTGGACGACTCCGGCAAGCGCACCGCGGACGACAAGGTGTGGCACGACAACTACGGCGCGGGCGGCGGCGGCGTCTCCGGCGTCTTCGAGCGCCCGCTGTACCAGACCGGCGTCGCCAACGTCACCGGCAACCACCGCGGCACGCCCGACATCAGCATGAGCGCGGCCGTCGACGGCGGGGCCTGGACCTACGAGTCCTACGACCCGACCGCGGTCGGCTGGCACCTCACCGGCGGCACCAGCGAGGCCACGCCGATCTTCTCCGGCGTCGTCGCGCTCGCCGACCAGCTCGCCGGCTACCGCCTCGGCCAGATCAACTGGCGCCTGTACGGCCTGAGCCTGCTCCCGAGCCAGTGGAGCGGCATCAAGGACGTCAAGGAGGGCGACAACGGCTGGAACGGCGTCACCGGCTACAACGCCACCCCCGGCTACGACCTGGCCAGCGGCCTGGGCACCATCGACGCCACCAAGTTCGTCCACGCGATCGCCGGTCGGTGATCGGGGCTCGGCTGACGGCTGACGGCTGACGGCTGACACATGACAGCGGACAGATAACAGATTTCGAAATCTGTTATCTGTCCGCTGTTTTCTGTTTTCCGTCGGCTGTCGGCTGTCGGCTGTCGGCCGTGGTTTGTCGGTGGTCGGCCCTCGGTCGCGCCTTGCCGGACGTCAGCCGGTGGCGGCCAGTTGGGCGAGGTAGCGCTCCGCGGCGCGGAGCTTGCGGCCGTCGGGGCCCGGGAGGTAGGCGCGCAGCTCGATGATCTCCGGGGCGATCCGGATGGCCTCCGCGCGGTCGGTGATCGAGCGCCAGCAGGCCTCGGCGTTGGTGGCCGCCTGCTGGGTCTCCGGGTGGTCCGGGCCCTGCGAACGCAGCAGCGTCAGGGCCACCTCGCGGTAGATGTCCGCGGCCTCGGCCGGCCGGCCCGCCAGCCGGCACACGTGCGCCCGGACCTGACGCACCTGCAGGACGGGCTCCGAGACGGCGCCGTGCTCGGCGATCGCCTCCAGCTCCAGGGCGAAGGCGAGGTCGGTGGCGGCGGCGTGGTCCCCGGCGTCGGCGCTGCGGACGATCCGTCCGATCACCTCGCGGTAGTCCGCGCGGGGCGGACCGGCCGGCGCGGCGGCGGGCTCGGCCGGGGCCGGAACGGGAGCGTCCGCCGGGGTCTCGGCGGGAGTCTCGGCCGCAGCGGGGGGCGCGTCGGCGGGCACCTCACCGACGGGGACCTCGTCGGCGGGCTCCTCGTCGGCGGGCACCTCGTCGGCGGGCACCTCGTCCGCCGGTGTCTCGTTCGTCGGGGCGGACCCGGCCGGGACGGCGTCCTGCGGCTCCTCCGCGACCTCCGCCGCTTCCTCGACGGCCTCCGTGACGTCCGCGACGGCCTCCGCGACGGCTACGGCCTCCGCGACGGCCTCCGTGGCCTCCGTGGCGTCTGCGGCCTCCGTGGCCGCTACGGGCTCCACCGCCAGCGCGTCCTCCACCACGTCCTCCGCCCGCGGGAGTTCGGGCTCGGCGACGGCGTCCGCGGTCTCGGGCCGACCCTTGAGGAGCGTGACGCCCGCCGGGGGCGTGGCCTCCACGGCCGGGGCGTCGGCCGGGGCGGGCTTGCGCAGGGTCACGCCCGCAGCCGCCGCGGGGTCATCCACGGCCTCGGCGGACTCGCCCGGCTTGAGCAGGCTGACCGGGCGGGCCGGTCGGGGCGGGGTGGGCGGTACGCCCGGCTTGATCAGGCTCACCGGGCCGCCGACGGCCGCCGGGGCGGCGGGTGCGCCCGGCGCCGGCCACCCGGCAGCGTCGTCCCGCGGCTGCGCGGGGCGCGGCAGCATCGGCGCCGGAGGCGGCGGGAACTCCGCGGGACGGGCGTCCGCGAAGGGCACGGAGTCCGCGAACGGCGGGGCGTCCGTCACCGGCGGCAGGTCGGCCACCGGGCCGTCGCCGCGCCGCGCGGTGTTGCGGAAGAACGGGCGGTCCGGGGCGTGCGTGGCCAGGATGACCACGTCCGGCCGCAGCACCGAGTACACCTGCTGCCGCAGCTGCTCGGGCGCGAGCACCTCGCCCGCGCCGGGCCGGCCGCCGTGCAGCGCCTCGATCAGGGCGCGGGTGAAGGTGCCGATCTGCTCCGGGTCCGGGCTGACCACCGCCCACAGCGGGATGCCCTCGCTGAGCGGCGAGACGGTGCCCTGGAGGTACGGCCAGGCGTTCTGGTCGGCGCTCAGGTCGGCGATGACGAGGGTCTGCCACTCCGCCGGACGGTGGCTCAGCTCGGCGGCGACGGCCTGCCAGGGCAGGCCGTCCTGCTTGGCGTCGCGCAGGGTCAGCTGGAGCTGGCCACCGCGCTTGTCGGCGGACACGTGCCCGCCCACGTGCACCAGCAGCGGCCCCGGGTGCCGGGAGGCGGCGCGCAGGTGGGCGAGGACGGTGTGCGGGTCACTGGCGCCGGGGAGGTGGACGGCGTCCACCGCGTCGGCGGCGAGCAGGACCTGCGGCGAGACGGCGGCGAGCATCGCCGAGAGCACCGGCGCCTGGGTCGGACCTCCCCGGCCCCAGGTGCGGCGGCCGGAGTTGCCGTACCCGCCCTCGATCACCAGGATCCGCCCGCGCGGCGCGGCCCCGAGCCCGCCCGGACCGGCCGCGTCCGCGCCCGGTGCGCCGGACGCCGGCACCCCGCCCGTGGCCGGGAACGGCGGCGGGGCCGAGGCGGCCGCACCCGCTGCGGGCAGGCCGGTGAGCGTCCAACCGGTCGGCGGGACGGGCGGCGCGGTGGGTGGCGCGGCGGCCGGCGCGGCGGTCGGCGGAGCCGGGGGCGCGGGCGGCGGCTCGTAGAGCGCGGCCGGCCCGGGCGGGTGCTCCTCGGACGGGACACGCGGGGGCGGCGGTACGGCGTCCCAGGGTCCCGAGTCCGCAGCCGGGTCGGGACCTCCGGAAACCGCTGTCGTCTCCGCCATCTCCTGGTCACCGCCCCGCCCCGCCGCTCCCGCGGCGTCTGATGCCCTTGACTGCGTGGCGCTTGCCACCACACTCCGTGCGCGCCACCCTACGAGATCCCGCCGCACCCGATCCAGGCCGGGTCGCCGATCGGCGCGGCACGCCGCCCGCAGTGCCCACTATCGTGCCGTCATGACCGGTGCCGACCGCCCCCTTCTCTTCCTCGACGTCGACGGTCCCCTCATCCCGTTCGGCGCCCCTCCCCCGGGCGGCTACCCCACCTACCGCAGCCCGTACGCGCCCGGCGCGGTGCCGGGTGGGAACCCCCTGGTGACGCGCGTCAACCCGGCGCTCGGGCCACGCCTGCTGGGCCTGCCGTGCGAGCCGGTGTGGGCGACCACCTGGCTGGAGGACGCGAACGAGTGCCTCGCGCCCTGGCTCGGACTGCCGCAACTGCCCGTCGTGGACTGGCCCTTGGAGGAGGAGTACGAAGTCGGCGGGGTGCACTGGAAGACCCGTGCGCTGGTCGCCCGGGCCGGCGGTCGCCCGTTCGTCTGGGTGGACGACGAGATCACCTCAGCGGACCGCCGCTGGGTCGCGGCGCACTCGCCCGCCCGGGCACTCCTCCACCGGGTCGATCCGCAACGCGGGCTCACCGAGGAGGACTTCACCGCCCTGGACGCCTGGCTGCGGACCGTCTGACCACGAACCGGCCGACCGACGCCGGCCGATTACCCGGCCGGTCCGCTCCGGCCGACCACCCCGACCGGTCCGCTCCGGCCGACCACCCCGACCGGTCCGCCCCGCCGCGCGGCATCGACGGATGCCGCGCGGCCCCGGAACGGCCCCGGCACGGCCCCGGAACGGCCCCGGCACGGCCCCGGCACGGTGCCGTCCCGGAGCGGGACGCTCAGGAGCCGGCCAGCAGGTCCCGCAGCAGGGCGACGGTGTCGGAGTCGAGGTCGCGGCCGGTGCGGCGGCTGAGGGCGTCCAGCCGGTTGACGGCGCGCAGGAGCTGGTCGCGGGCGCCGGCCGAGGCGTAGGCGTAGAACAGGTCCCGGTGCAGGAGTTCGACGTCCGGGGCGACGGCGAGGCCGCGGAAGACGGCGGCCTCGGCGCAGCGGTGGTCGCCGTACTGCAGGCGGCGGGCGGCCAGTTCGTGCGCGGTGTCGACGATCGCCGCGATCATGTCCTGGCGCTCGGCCTCGGCCCAGCCGTACGAGGCGGGCGGGGCCTCGGCGAACGGGGCGCCGCGGACCAGGGCCAGCGCGTGGGCCAGCGCGGCGTCGGCGGTGGCACTGGTGCTGCGCATGCCGCGCCGGTAGAGGCTGCGGAACTCGTCCCAGTCGCAGGTGACCGTCGGGGCGAAGGAGTAGCCGTCGGAGCCTTCGGTGGACAGGAAGGCGCGGCCCTCGGCCGAGCTGCCGAACCAGGCGGCCAGATCGGCGAGTTTGCCCGGCAGCGGGCTCTTGGCGTCCGTTCCGGGGTGCGGGTCGAGGTGCGCAGCGCCGGGGTGCAGGTCGTGGTCGAGGGCGTGGTGGTCGGAGCCGGGGCGCAGCGCCAGGTAGACGGCGAGTTCGGTGAGCCTGGGCAGTGCGGCGGTCTCGGCGGTGCCGAGGACACCGGCGACGTCGACCGGGCCGAGCAGGCGGATCCGGGGAGCGTTGCGCGGGGCGTGCGCCTCCGGGGAGCGGAGGATGGCGAGCAGGTCCTCGCAGTCGGTGCGGCCGGACGTGGTCCGGGCCACGGGGGCGACCGGTGCCACGGCGGCGGGGCCGGGCTCGACGGCGGACGGTGCGGACGGACCGGTGGCGGTCCGGGTGTCCACGGTCCCGGCAGCGGTCCCGGTAACGGCCTCCGGAGCGGCTTCCGGGGCTGTCTCGGGAGCGGCCTCCAGGGCGGTCCCGGCTTCGGCCCCGGGAGCCGGCTCCACCGCCGGAACGACCGGAACGACCGGAACGGCGGGGGCCACCGGGACGACCGGGACGACCGGCTGGACGGCGAGGACGGCCGTCGGAGCGGCCTGCGTCGTCGCGTCCGCGGTCCCGGACGGCTCGGACGGCTCGGACGGCTCGGACGGCTCCGCCGCGACGGCCGCGTCCCCGACGGTCGGCTCCTCGCCCTCGGGTGCGCCCGGCCGGCGCAGGTCGCGGGTGGTCTCGTCGCCCGCCGCGTGCCGCCCCTGCCCGTTGACCGCGTACCGCGCGGGACCGGGCGGGACGGGGGCCGAACCGCCCGGGAGGGCCGCCGGCCCGGTCGGCGCCGGAGCCGGAGCGGGCGTCACCGGGTCGGTGCCCGCGAACGGGCTGGCTCCGGTGCCGATCACCCGGGCGAGCAGGCGCGGTCCGGCCGCGTCCACCCCGCCCTCGCCCGCACCGCCCAAGCCCGACCCCGAGCCCGATGCCGAGCCCGGCGCCGGGACGGAACCCGAGGCCGAGGCCGACACCGAGACCGAGGCGCCGACACCCGCCAGCACCGGTACGGCGGACGGAAGTTCGGCGGTGTCGGAATCGTCCTCGGGCCCGTCCAGGGTCCAGGCCGGGGCGGGGTGCTGAGTGGTGTCGTCGGCGACCCGGAGCAGTTCGGCCACCTGGTCGTACTGCTGCCCGCTGAGCCGTTGCAGCTCGACGGTCAGGTGCAGGCCCGGGATGGCGGCCTGGCCGGTGGCCGGGAGGGTCCAGCGGGCGACCGGGCCGGTGCCGCGCTCGGGGGCGCGGGTGATGACGGCGACGCAGGTGCGCGGGCGCCCGTCGAGCAGCCGGCCGAGTTCGGCGGGGATGCCGCCGCCGGGCTGCTGGGCGCAGAGCACGATCTCGGGGGTCCACGACTCGTCGGCCTGGCCGCGGCTGCGGGCGTCGCGCGGACTGGCGGCCTCGGCGGCGACCAGGGTGGCGCGGGCCTTGGCGGTGCGCGGGCCGAGGGCGGCGAGCGCGGCCTCCAGGGTGGCGTGGCGGTGCACGCGTTCGGCGGCCGGGCCGCTGATCGGCACCTCCTCGGCGAGGTCCACGAGGTGCAGGTGGAGCCGGTCGGCGAGCGGGCTGTGGGCGAGCTCGATGGCGAGGGTGCGCAGCACGTCGCGGGCGTCGTCCGGGTGGCCGGAGAGGTGGAGCAGCCGGACGGCCTCCAGGTCGGCGAGGACCACCGAACCGTCGGGCGAGGTGCCCAGGGTGACCAGCGCGGGGTACGGCGCGGCGGTCTTGCGGGCCTGCGCGGCGCTGAGCATGTCGCCGGAGTCGGGGCCGCACCACCAGACGTTGGCGGCGTGCGCGGCCTTGAACGGCGCGATCGGGGTGGCCGGGCCGGACAGGTGCAGCTCGATGGTGTGCCCGGGGGTGATCCGGGCGGCGACGATGGCGGGCAGGCGCTTGCCGCCGCGCACGGTGTTGCGGGCCAGGGTGCGCAGAGCGCGGTCCAGCAGCTCCAGCCCGGCCTGGTCCTGCCGGGCCAGCAGCTCGTTCTCGAAGGCGGCGGCCTCGGCGGCGGGCATCGCGATGCGGTGCCGCGGGCGGCGGGCCCGCTGCTGGGTGCCGCGTTTGTGGGCGACGGTACCGACCATGATGGCGGCGAGCAGGACGCCGACGGTGGAGGCCGTGAGGGCGACGGTGTAGTCGTCGCTGGGGGCCGGATCGGCGTGCGCGGCGGGGGCCGGCGCGTGGGTGGGCGCGTTCGTCGGTGCCGGGGCCGACTGCGGCGCGCCCTGCGAGGGCGCGGGAGCCGGGGCCTGGGGCGCCGGGGTCTGGGGCGCCGGGGTCTGGTTGGCCGGGGTCTGGTTGGCCGGAGCGGGCGCGGGCGCGGGCGCCGGTGCAGGAGCAGGCGCAGGGGCGGGTGCAGGAGCCGGGGCAGGTGTGGCGGCCGCGCCCGGCACGGTGAGCACCATGCCCGGCACCACCACGTCCGGGTTCGTCAGCCGCTCCCCGTCCGGGGCCTGCACCCCCTTGTTCGCCTCGAACAGCCTCGGCCACTCCTCCCCGTCCCCCAACTCCCGCTGGGCGATGGCCGAGAGGCTGTCCCCGGCCTGGACGGTGACGGTCCGCTGCCCGCCCGCGCCCGCTCCCGGTTCCGTTCCGGCCTGCGGCGCGGTTCCCTGCGGAGTCCCCGGGGTGCTCTGCGGGGCCCCTTGCGCCGCGTCGCCCGAGGGCGCGGGCGCCGGGGCGGGGGCCGGGCCCCTCGCCTCGTCCGGCTTGGCGTCGGCCGGCATCAGCAGGTTCCAACCGGGCTGGATCGGCCGGTCCGCGTCGAAGCGGATGCCCGAATCGTCCATCACCCGGCCGTCGTTGAGCTTGGCGATCTCCACCCACCGTTCGCCTGAGCCCAGTTGGCGCTCGGCGATGGACCACAGGCTGTCGGCGGGCCGGCTGTCCCGCACGGTGTAGCTGGGCTGCTGCTCGGCGGCGGGCGTCAGGGCCGGCGCGGACTGCGCGGCGGGCAGCGCGGCGCGCTGCACGCCCGGGGTCAACTGGGCCTGTGCGGCCGGGGCGTGGGCGAGCTCCGGGACGGCGGCGAAGGCCGAGCCGGCCACCGGCAGCAGGGCGAGCACCGAGCCCACCAGACCGGCCGCGAGCCGCTGGCTCCAGCCGAAGGCCGGGATCCGACGGGCGATCCGGCCGCGGAGCTGGGCCGGGACCTCCAGCAGGACGGAGAGCGCGAAGCAGGCCCAGGCGAGCCAGCCGACGACCACCAGCGCCCACAGGAACAGCCGCCCGTCGTCCGGGCTGGTGAGCGCCTCGCCCACGCCGCCCGGCGCGACCTCGCCCATCCCGGCGACCGCCTGGGTGCCGTACAGCAGCAGCGCGGGGACGCCGAACAGCAGGACGAGCAGGGTGACCAGCGCGGCGAGCGCGGTGATCACGGCGCCGCCCCGGCCACCACCCCGGCCACCACCCCGGCCTCCGCGCGGCGGTCGGGGGGCCGGGGCGGCGGGCCGTCGCCCGCCCCCGTCGGCGCGATGCGCGGCTCCGGCCCGGCCGTTGCGGGCCTGGGCGGTTCGGGCCTGGTCCTTGGCACGTGGCGCGGCCATCAGTCGGTCTCCGCTTTCTCGACTCCGTGGACGAGGGTCGCACTGCCCTTGCCCGTTACCTTCCGCTCCCCGAGGGCGCCCAGCAGGACCGGCCGGTAGTCGGCCTGCACGGTGACGGTGACGACCTTGCCGTCACCGGAGAACGCGATGTCGCCCGCCCGCAGGCCGTAGAGGCCGAGGTAGGCGTCGGCGGCGTCCCGGACGTACTTCTCCTCGACCTTGAAGCCCGCCCCCTGCAGGACGGCGGCCTGGTCGAGCTGTTGGCCGCCGACCCGCGCGGCCTCCTGGGCGTAGGCGTCGGTGCGCTCGGCGACCCGCAGTCGGCCGCCCGCGTCGATCACCAGGGCGATGACGAGCACGACGTAGGCCGCGCAGATCGCGACGAAGAGGGCCACGGCGCCCCGGTCCGCCCGTCGCGTCCCGGCCGGCCGCCGCGTCCCCGCCGACCGACGAACCCCCGCCGACGACGAACGAGCCCCGTCCGGCCGGCCCACCCGCAGCCACGCCCGTCGCCGAAGACGGCTCACCACCCGCATCCCCTCCCCCCGATCCGCAACCTGCTCTCCCCACCGGCCCCCACCGGGCGCCACTCGGTACCGTTGTGTCATCCCCCGAGCGCTCTCCGCTTGCGTCTCCCCCGCGCGGGCCGCGTCCAATCCCCCGTTTTCCGCCCGCCGGTGACGCGCGCCGTCCCGCGCCCCGCGCGCCGTCATGTGCCCCGGTAGCGGTCCACCACCGAGGTGAACTCGCCGACGAGGTGCTTCGTCACGGGCACGCCGGACGGCCCGCCGAGCAGGTCGGCCAGTTCGACGTCGCAGACCACCGTGACCGTGACGGTCGTGACCGGACCGCCCGGCAGGCTCAGCTCCCCCTTGGCCACCCGGACGTCGCCGTTGCGGCAGGACACCCCCTGCTGGCGCAGCGAGGCGACGGCGGAGTCCTTGGCCGGCTGGTCCATCCCGTCGACGCTGCGCTGCAGCGAGGCGGTCCGGGCGCCGGCCCGGGCGGCGGCCTCGACGCTGCCGGCCGTGGTCTGCACCCGCCCGGCGGCGATCGCCAGCAGGACCAGCCCGACCACCGGCGGCACGACGATCGCCGCCTCGATCGCGATCCCGCCCCCGTCCCGGCGCCGCGGTCGCCACCGGCGCGGGCCGGGTCGCGCACCGGGGCGCGCACCGGATCGCGCGGAAGGCCGTCCCCGGCTCACGGCTTCACCACCGGAGGTACGAACCGCTCGCGCGGCGCCTCGGCGAACTGGGTGATGGTGGGCGCGGAGAGCCCGGGTATCAGCAGCGGCGGCGTCAGCTCCACGGTGACCCGGATGGTCTGGGCCGTGCTGCCGTCGGTGCGCACCGTGTAGCCGTGCGCGCCCTGCCGGTCGAGGAAGTCCCGGGCCTGGCGCCGCGCCGCCTCGTTCTTCACCTCGTCCGCCACGTTCCCCTGCACCCGCCCGGCGTCCACGCCCTCGCGGGCGGCGCTCAGCGCGACCTGCCGGTCGTACCACCACAGCGAGGCCTGGACGACGAGCAGCAGGAGCAGCAGGACGACCGGGAAGACGATGGCGAGACTGATGCTCATCGACCCCCGGTCGTCCCCGCGGCGGAGAGGACGGCGCATCACTTGGTGGCGCCGCCGGCACCGCCGCCCGGCATGTTCGGGTCCTGCTGCACCTTCTGGACGACCTTGTCCTTCAGCAGGTACAGCGCGGTCGCCACGGCGCCCGCGACGAACACCAACGCGATGATGGCGAGGGCGAGTTCGATGCTGATGGCGCCGCGGTCGCCGCGCGCTCGGGCGGCCCGCAGCCGCCCGATCCGCAGCGTGAACAGCATCAGGGCGAACTGCACCGGCAGCAGGACGGGCCTCAGCGCCCGGCCGGCCAGGTGGACGAGTCGTACGGTCATCGGGTTCTCCCGGGGACTTGCGGTGTGGTGTGGTGTGGTGCTGGCTGCTCTTCAACGGGTACGGAAGGGAGGTCAGTTGAGCATCTGGTGGAGCGCGGGGAAGACGATCAGGACGGTCATCAGCAGGGTCAGGGCCGCCCCCGGCGCGACCATCCGCTCGCTGTCGGCGTTGGCGCGGGCGAGGTCCTCCGCGAGCAGTTCGCCGCGCAGCCCCTTGGCGCGGGCCCGCAGGGTGTCGTAGACGGCGGCGCCGTCGGTGCCGGACAGCCGCATGATGTCGGCCACGTCCTGCAGCGGGCTGAGGCCCAACTCCTCGGCCAGCGCGTCGAGTCCGGCCCACGGCGGGAGCCGGTCGGTGGCCGCGCGCTCCAGCGCGTCGCGGATCCGCCGGAACACCGCGCCCTGCCCGACCGAGGCGGCCCGGCGCAGTGCCTCGGCCGGCCCGCAGTCGGCGGCCCGTTCCAGCGCGACGAGTTCCAGGTAGGCGGCGATGCCGTGCAGGTACTCGGTGCGCGCCTCCTTGGCCTCGCCGCGCACGACGGCGTCCGGGACGAACCAGAGCAGACCGGCCAGCAGCGGCCCGGCGACCAGCGGCAGGGCGAAGGGCAGGCCGACGTCCATCAGTACGGCCATCGCGCCCAGGTAGGCGGGCAGCACCAGGCCGAGCGCGGCGAACAGCAGCTTGTGCACCATGAACCGGGCCGGGCTGCGGCCGATCAGGGCGAGTTCGCGGCGCGGGATCGAGACCCCGCGCAGGTGGACGGAGCGCTCGCCGATCCGGTCGTACCAGCGGGGCCGCTCGTCCGGGTCCTGTTCGCGGTCGGCGGGGACGGCGTGCAGCCGGTCGAGCGCCTGGCGCAGGTCCGGGGGCGCGGGCCGCAGCTCGGTGACCAGCAGGGCGAGGCCGCCGGCCGCGACGGCGCCGGCCAGCACCGACCAGGGGGAGATCACCGGACCTCCCCGAGCTGCTCGGCCGGCCGCGCCGCGGGCGTCCGCGCGCCCGTCCGCCGCCCGCTCCTGCTGCGCCGGTCCGGCGTGAGCAGCCGGGGCACCGGCGGGTGCGAGGCCAGCGCCCGCATCCAGGCGATGATCGCCACGAAGAGGGCGGCGACCACGGCGAGGACGAGCTGGCCCAGGAAGGTCCCGTACGGCCGGGTGTACTCGGTGTTGAACGAGCCGACCGTGACGACCAGCACGATGATGCCGACCAGCCAGCGGATGGTGGTGCGGTGCTTGGCCCGGTCGGCCTCGATGGCGCGGCGCTGGCGGACCTCCTCGCGCACCGAGTCGGCCATGTCGGACAGCGTGCGGGCCAGGCCGGGCCCGCTGTCCCCGGCCCGCAGCACGAGTGCGGCGAGCACCTTGTCGGCGGTGGCGTCAGCCAGGCTGTCGGCGAAGGCGTGCAGCGCCTCCTCGGGCCGCCAGCGGGCCTGCAGCCGGGCGGCGAGCTCGCCGATCTCGTCCTCCAGGGCGGCGGGGGCGGTGCGGCGGCTGGTGACGATGGCCTGGTTGAGGCCGACCCCGAGCAGCAGCACGTCGGCGATCCGCTGGGTCCACTCGGACAGGGCCTCCAGCCGCTCGATCCGGTGGGTGTCCGGGCGGGTGGTGTCGAACAGCCAGGGCAGGCCGAAGACGGCCAGCGGCACCAGCAGCGCGGTCAGCGGGATGCCGGTGAACAGCCAGGCCAGCGGCCCGCCGACGAGCGCGAGCGGCAGCTGGATCCGGCGCAGCCGCACCATCCGGGGCGCGGCCGCACCGGGAGCGCCGTACCAGAACACGTGGGCGCGCCCGGCCAGCGGGTTGGGCCGCGCCTCGGCGTCCTCGTCGACGGGCTCACTGCCGCGGGCCCAGGCCACCAGGGCGACCAGGCCGCCGGCGACCGCCAGCCCGCACAGCGCGAACAGCAGCATCACCGCGCGCCACCGCCGATCCGCAGCTGCAGCGGGGTGGCCCAACTCCCGTACCGGGAGCCGAGCAGGCCGGCGTCGAAGCCGGCCCGGCGCAGGTCGTCCAGGCACTGCGGCGGGGTGTGCGGGACGGCCCGCGGCTCACCGAGGTCCGGCCGCGGGCCGAAGACGGTGTTCAGCGCGGGCCGGCCGCTCTCGCCGAGGCCGGTGACCTCCAGGACGTGGGAGACGAAACGGTGCCGGCGGCCGCCGACGGCGGTCTCGTCGACCATGGCGACGTGCACGATGAGGTCCAGGGCGTTGGCGGTGAGCCGGTAGGCCAGCGAGTCGGTCATGTGCGAGCCGTACTCCAGGCAGAGTTCGGCGATCCGGTCGACCACCATGTGCGGGCCGCGGGCGTGCAGGGTGCACATCGACCCGCCCTCGCCGTTGGTCATCACCCGCAGCATCGGGACGACCTCGCCGGAGCGGACCTCGCCGACGATGATCCGGGACAGCGTCATGCGCAGCGCTGCCGGGATGAGGTCGCCGATGCTCAACTCCCCGGCCAGCCGCCCATCGACGCGTTCGCCGTTGCCCTCGCGGGCCTCCATCGGGACGACCTGGCGCAGGTGGCCGAGGGTGTGCAGCCAGAGCTCGAACTCCGACTCCAGGGTGCCGATCCGCTCGTCCGGCGGGATCTCCGCGGCCATCGCACGCAGCAGGCTGGTCTTGCCGACGCCCTGGGTGCCGGTGATCATCACGTTCTTCCGGGCCCGGATCGCGGCGGCCAGGAAGGCGGCCAAGGTGCTGTCCAGAGTGCCGAGTTCGACCATCGCGGGCAGCGTCGCGGAGGCCACCCGGTGGCGCCGGATGGCGACGTACGGGCGGGGCGTCACCTCGGTGAGCGCCTGCAGGCGCATGCCGCCCTCCAGCCGCAGCGCCAGGGTCGGACTGGCGGTGGACAGGCTGCGCTCGCCGCCGCCGTGCTGGCGGGCCAAGTCCTGCAGCAGTTCGATGAGTTCGGCGTCACTGTCGGCCACCGGCGGTACCTGGCGCAGGGGTTGGTGCACCTTGGAGACCCAGACGTCGTCGCAGCCGTTGATCAGGATGTTCTCGATCTCCGGGTCGTCCAGGTAGGGCTGGAGGCGCCCGGCCCGGAACAGCAGGTCGAAGACGGCCTCGGCGAGGGCGCGGTCCTGCTCCCGGGTGGGCGGGATGCCATGGGTCTGCGCGTAGGCGTCGGACCAACGGGCGACGGACTCCTCGATCAGCGCCCGGCCGCGCTGGCGGCGGGTCGCGCGGTCCGGCTCGGACCCCGAGGCGGCGGTCAACCGGCTGATCTGCTGGTGCAGTTCGGCGGCGACCTGGCGCTTGAGCTCGCGGGCGACCTGCGGATCGACGGCCGGCCGGGTCGCGGCGCCGCGCACGTCCAGCGAGGGCAGCTGGGGCGGCACCGCGGTGGGCGCGACGGGGCCCGGTGCGACCGGGCCGGGCGCGACCGGGCCGGTGGCGGGCGCGGCGGCCGCCGGCAGCGGCACCGAGGTCGGCGTGGTCGGCGTGGTGGGCGTGGTGGGCGTGGTGGGCGTGGTCCAGGGCAGCGCGGCCGGGTCGACCGCGGGTCGCTGGTGCAGGGGGCTACCGCGCACGGAGCACCTCCCCGGGGTTGTGCGGATGCTGCCCGTTCACCGCTGACTGACCGTCCGTCACTCTCGGCTCCTGGAGCGGGTACTGGTCGTTCTGTTCGTCCCCGCCGGACTGCTGCGACGACTGCACGTGCGCCGGGAAGGGCGCCGGCGCGGCCGGCTGCGGGGCCAGCCCGGCCAGCGGCGCCACCGGACCGGTGGTGATCACCGGCGGGACGGGCTGCGGCGGGGTGTACGACGGCGGCTCGGCCTCCACCGGGCCGTACGGCGAGCGCGGGTAGCCGGCCTGGCCGGGGGCGCCCGGACCGAACGGTTCCTGGCCATAGGGCGCCTGGCCCTGCGCGACCTGTCCGTACGGCGGTTGCTCGGACGGGGCCCGCCCGTACGAGGGCTGGGTGTACGACACCTGCCCGTACGCGGTCTGCCCGTGCGCGGTCTGCCCGTGCGCGGTCTGCCCGGCCCCGGACTGCCCGTACGGCTCGTGCGCGTACGGCTCGTGCCCGTACGGCTCGTGCGCGTACGCGGTCGGCGCGGGCGTCGGCATCGGCCGGGTCGGCGCCGGTGGCGTCGGCACCACCGCCGGCGCCGCCGCGGCGCCCGCCACGGGAGCGCCCGCCGAGGCCGCCGGCAGGCCCGCCGCCTGCCGAGCCGCCGGGTCCGCGCCCGGCGCGAGCCGCTGCCGCCGCCGCCGGACCAGCAGCTGCACCTCGTCCGCCGCCGACCGCGCCGTGCGCAGCAGCTCGGAGCGGATGAACCGCCGGTCGGCGGTGTCGCCGCCGTCGGAGAGCACCTTCGCCGTCCGGGGCGCGTGCGGCAGCACCCCGAGCACCGGCAGTCCGAGCTCGCGGGCCACCTCCGCCCGGGTGTACGGCCCTTCGGCGACCAGCAGCAGCCCCAGCGCGTCGGCGCCGGTACCGGCGGAGGCCAGGTCCTCGGTGAGGGCGGCGAGCCGGGGCCGGATCGAGCTCAGCCCGCGCAGGGTGGTCCGGACGGTCACCGCCACCACGTCGGCCCGGCGGGCCAGCGCCGCGCTCGCACCGGTGGCACCGGAGCGGCCGAGGTCCACGATGACGTCGTAGCCCTGCTGTTCGATGCCGTGCAGCAGTTCGGCCAGCGGCTCCCAGGTGTAGGCGAGGCCGGGGGCCTGGGTGGGGTCGGTGAGCCCGGGCAGCAGCAGCCGGTCGGCCTCGCCGTCCGGGGAGAGGTCGATCAGCTGCTCCCAGATGGTCTGCGCGAGCAGTCCGCGCCGGTCGGCGACGGCCAGGTTGCGCAGCCCGTACACGGCCTCGACCCGGCCCTCCAGGGCGCCGGCGAGCACCGCGCCGCCGTCCGGGTCGGCCTCGACCAGCAGGATCCGGCGGCCCGGCTGGAGCGGCCAGGCCAGCAGCAGGGCCAGCGCGGTCGTGGTCGCGCCGGGCGCGCCCGGGCCGCCGACCACCGCGATCACCGCCATCAGGCGCCCCCCGTCGCGCTCGGGGCCCCGGACGCGCCGGACGCGCCGGTCGGGGGCGCCCCCGCCGAGGACGCCCCCGCCGACGGCGCGGCGGCCGACGGCGCTCCGGGCGAGGGCGCTCCGGGCGAGGGCGCGGTGCCGCCCGTGCCGCCGGCCGAGGCGCCGCGCGGCGCAAGCAGCACCTGGATCCGCCCGCTCGCCACCCACTGCGCCAGCCGGGGACCGTCCGCGGTGCCGACCGCGACGTCGATCACCTGGCTGCCGTCGGTGTCCACCCGGCCGACGGTGATCACCGTCGCGGGCAGCGAGTCGGCCCGCCCGTTGTCCGGGGTGTACACCACGACCAGCTGCACCCCGGGTTGCAGCCGGCTGGCCGGCAACTGGCTGCGCTTGGCCGACACGCCGACCACGATCTGCCCGGGCTGCACGGTCAGGCCCTGGGCGAGGTCGCCGCCGGTGAGCATGGCACCGCGCTTGAGGTCGGTGGCGGCCCGCATGCCGACCGCCTTCGCCCGGTCCTGGGCGGACACCGGGTGGAGCGCCGGATCCCCCGCGATCCGGGCCACCACCAGGTCGTCCTCGGTGATCACCTGACCCCACGGCACGTCCCGGGCGAGGGCCAGCACCGCGACCCGCTGGCCGGTGCTGTTGTAGAGGACGGCCCCGCCCAGCCCGCCGGCCGCGATCAGCGCGACCGCCATCGCCAGCACCGCCGGGCGCCGTCTCCGCGCGCCCATGGTCCGCCCGGGCGCGTGCGGCACCGCCCGGCCGCGGCCCCGGCCCCTACCCGGGCCGCCGGACTGGTCCTGCTGCTCCGGGACGGCCACGGAGGCCCCGGCGCCCGCGGCCGTGCCGGATCCCGGCGTCGCGAATGTACGGTTCTCCACCGGGTTCCGCCCTTCCCTCGAATCGCTCGTACGTTGCCGGCTGGTCAGTGGTCGAATCGCCTGTTCGGCGCGGTCAGTTGAGGACCTGCACCTCGGCGACCCTGAGCGCGAAGACCGCGCTGGTCTGGGACATCGGGATGGTGAAGGTCCGCGGGTTCGGTCCGCCGACGACGACCGCCGTGACCTGCCACTTCATCGTCACCGTGGCGGCGTACGCGCCGTCCTTCTGTGTGCCGGACGCGGCCTTGAACACGAAGCCGCAGTCCGGGGACGCGGCGGCGCCGTACGCGGGGTCGTACGGCGTTCCGGCCGTCGCGCAGGTGGTCGAGAGGCCGTTGCCGAAGCTCCAGTCCGCCTCGACCAGCTTGGGGGTGACGGTGACCGAGATGCCGTGCACCGCCGCCGTCTTCGGCCCCGGTGTGGCGGCGTTCTCCGCCCAGAGCCAGACCGGCGAGTTGACCACCGCGGTGCCGCCGGGCGCCACCCGGGCCACCGGCTTCCCGAAGACGAGCATCTCCTTCGCCTGCTCGACGGCCCTGGCGTCGTCCAGCATGGTCGCCGCGCCGTTCGGCGGGTTGGCGAGGAAGACGACCTGGGCACCGTCCTGGCCGCCGCCGGTCTGCGGGCAGACCTTCGAGTAGAGCGCGCCGTCCTTCGGGTCGTGGCCCTCCCACGCCGGGTCGCCCGCCGCCGGCGGGTTGTCCAGCTGGCGGAAGTAGCAGCCGACGCCGCTGTCGAACCAGCCCCACTGCGGGTCGTAGCAGGCCCACGGGACACCGTGGTAGCTGCACAGCTGCGGGCCGCTCTCCGAACCGCCGCCGCCCCCGCCACCCGGTTTCGTCGAGCCGCCCCCGGGGGTCTTTCCACCGGAATTGGCGTCCGTGCAGATCACGTTCGGGAAACACTGCTCGGCGCCGCCGCTCGGCGGTTCGTCCGCCGTCGCCGTCACGGCCGAGGACAGCAGCACACCGGCCGACAGCGACGCGACGACCGCGAACCGCCGGGCCGGTTTCCGCGCGTTCAGCATGTCCGGTCCACCTCCCGCTTGAACTCGTAGATCAGCCAATGTGCTTGGAACATTCGCAGCGACGCGGTCGCGACATACCTGTTCAGGCGCTGGGCCGGATCCTTTGCGGCCCCGGTGACGGCGTCGACGCGGTGCCAGCCGGTCAGATCGACGCAGTCCTCGATCACGGCGGTCTGCGGATCGGCTTTCACGTCGACGGAGGTCACCACCGGAGAATTGCGCGGTGTTCCGGTCATCACCACTTTGGCGTCGTGGAGTTGGCGGAGACCGGAGAGGGCGTCGGACAGCGCCCGCCCGGAGGAGTACTGCTCCAGCGCGTATCCGTCCGAATCCGATCGCCCGAAGAGTTCGGCCTGGACCTGCCACCAGTCCTGATACGCCTTCAGGGCCACCCGGCCCAGCGCGCCCTCCGGGCCCTCGGTCGGCGCGATCGAGGCGTTTGACGAACCACTCGAAGGAGTTACCGGAGCCACTCCCGCGACCGTGGGCGCAGCCGTCCCGAGATGATCGACGGAACCGTCGGCACCACCGCTCGCACAAGCACCGAGGAGCACCACCAGAACCGCCCCACCGACCCCAACCGCCCCAGGGCGCAACACATTTCCGCGCTGCCGCATGGCCCCACCTCGTCGCGACCGACCCGATCCCTGATCCACGGCCGCCAGAAGAATTCCGCCGTCCCGCCGGTCTTTCCGCTGGGGATCGATTCTTCGCCAACCCACCCCATCACGGCAACACCTCAGGCCCCCTGACCTTACGCGGAAGGCGGTTCCGTCGGGGCACTTTCCCGCCACAGAACGGCCAACAGTTCTTCGGAAAGCGACAATCCGGCCAATGCGCCCCGAACCGCGGCCCGATTGCGCATCAACAGGCGCCCGCCCTGCGGCGGAACGAGCAGGCGCGCGCCCGGCGCACCCGAACTACCGGCCGACTCCCCACCGTCCGTCAGCGCCGCCACGGCGGGCTGGAGGTCCAGCGGGGCGACGGCCGCGGGGGCACCCGGGACGCCCTGCCGCAGGACGGTGGTCAGGGCCCGGCTGAACGAGCCCTCGCCACCCGGCAGTACGGCGTCCCGGCCGCGTCTGCCCGGGGCGTAGCGGCCGATCCGGCCCCACAGCGGGACGCGCGAGTAGCTCAGCAGTTCGCCGGCGCTGTCCTCGCCGCCGCGCTCCAGAGCCGCCCAGGTGTCCCGGTCGGCCACCGCGTCGACCAGCAGCAGCGCCTCCTCCTGGTCCCCGTGCACCATCGCGCTGACCACCCAGTCCCAGGCCAGGCCCCGGCGGTAGGCGTTGTCGGGGGTGCTGCCGCCGGTGACCAGCGCGAGCCGGCGCCCGCGCGGATCGGCCACCACCTGGCCGACCAGGCACACCACCAGCCACCGCCCGTGGTGCTGGGCCGCGTCCCGCACGGCCGTCAGCATCGCGTTGGCGTCCGCGTCCGGCGCCACCGCGGTGACCCGGCAGCCGGCCGCGCCGGTGTCGAAGCACATCCCGGGCAGCACCTCGGCGAGCAGCCGGGCGCCGTCCGGCGCGAACGCCGCACCGCCGAAGGCGCGGTCCGGCCCGCCGTCCGCCCCGACCACCACCAGATCGACCCCGCCCGCCATCGGTCCCCCCTCCTGGCCGGCCCCGGCGCACCCGGGGCCGCCCGCCGCTGTGGTCCGCCCGCCGGGTGGTGCGCGGACGGCCCACCGTCCGCGGCGCCGCTCCGGCCCGCGTCACCGTTCCGCCGCCGGGCAGGCTATCGCCCCGGGCGGACGCCGACGGGGCTCCCGGCCCGTGCGCTCAGGGACCATGGGCCCTATCGACGCGCGCGCCGACCGGAGGACGATCGGACGCATGGAGCGTGAGGACCGTGTGGAGACCCTGAGCGAGGCCGAGTGCCTGCGACTGCTCAGCACCGTGCCCGTCGGACGCGTGGTGTACACCGAGCACGCACTGCCGGCCGTCCTGCCGGTCTCCTTCGAGGTCCTGGACGGGCGGTTGGTGCTCGCCGTGCGCCGGGGAAGTACCACCGCGCGCGGGCTTGACGGCACGGTGGTGGCCTTCCAGGCCGATCTGCTGGACCCGGTCACCCGGACCGGGTGGAGCGTGCTGGTGCACGGGCGGGCCGACCTGGTCCGTGACGCCGCGCAGGTGCGGCGGGTGCTGCGCTCCGGGCTGCGGCCGTGGGTGGGCGACCCGGAGCCGCTGTTCGTCGCCCTGGTGCCGGAGCTGGTGAGCGGCCGCCGGCTGTTCCCCACCGGGCAGGGCACCCCGGGGCGCGCCGCGCTGCGGCCGTGAACGGTCGTCCGGCACCCGACTCCTGACAGATACCGGGCAGTAGGCATACGCTTCCGGCGTCCTGCCCCTCCCCGGGGCCCGTCCCCCTCCAGGAGCGCACCGTGACGAGCTTCGCCTCCCTCGCCGAACTGACCGCCGCCGTCGGCACCGAGCTGGGCACCAGCGAGTGGCACACCATCGAGCAGCGGCAGATCGACCTGTTCGCCGAGGCGACCGGCGACCACCAGTGGATCCACGTGGACCCGGAGCGCGCCAAGGAGAGCCAGTTCGGCTCCACCATCGCGCACGGCTACCTGACCCAGTCGATGATCCCGGTGCTGGCGAAGGAGTGCTACGCCGTCGAGGGCGTGCGGATGGCGCTGAACTACGGCTCGGAGAAGGTGCGCTTCCCGGCGCCGGTGCCCGTGGGCACGGCGATCCGGGCCACCGCCGAGCTGGTCTCCGCCACCGAGGTGCCGGGCGGCGTCCAGGCCGTGGTCCGCTTCACCATCACCAGCGAGCGGAGCGCCAAGCCGCACTGCGTCGCCGAGACGATCACCCGCTTCTACGCCTGACCCCGTTCCACCCCCGAGCCCGGCCCCGCCGGGCCCCGACCGCGCTCCGACCGGGTCCTCGCCCGGCCCTCTCCCGGCCCGGTCCCGGCCGGCCGGGGCCCGGCCGGGTACGCCGATTGGACCGCGCCGGGCCCTCCACCAGGTCCGGACGGCCCACGGCGAGTAACCTCCGACGAGATGGTTGTCGTCTTGCAGCGGCCCCGCCCGCCGCTGCGGTGCGCGCCCCGGCCTGCCCGGTAGCCGTGACCGTCCTTGGAGGAGCCGTGCCCCGCCCCGCCCCGTGGTTCTCCCGCCTCGCCGGTCTGGCCTCGCAGTTCGCCCCGCCGGCCGCCGGCCCCGCCGCCGACCGCGCCGTCCCCGGCTTGGCCGGGCTGCCCCGGGCCGCCTGGCACCGGGTCCGGACCGACGCCTTCGGCGCCGAACCCCGCGGCGAGCGGCTGGCCCGGATCCGCCGCTCCCCGCAGTTCGCCGACGGCGCCTTCCGCAACCCGGTGCCCACCCGCCGCCTGGTGTACGAGCGCAGCCCGCTGGAGATCACCCGCGCCCAGCTGGCCGGGGACAAGACCCGCCGCCTCCCGACCGCCGCCGTCCCGGTGCACCGGCTGCTCCCGACCGACCTGGCCGAACCGCCGGAGTCCGGACTGCGGCTGACCTGGCTGGGCCACGCCACCGTGCTCGCCGAGATCGCGGGGCGGCGCGTCCTGCTCGACCCGGTCTGGGGCGACCGCTGCTCCCCGTTCGGCTGGACCGGCCCCAAGCGGCTGCACCCGGTGCCGCTGCCGCTGTCCGAACTCGGGCCGGTGGACGTCGTCGTGGTCTCCCACGACCACTACGACCACCTGGACATGGCCACCGTCCGGGCGCTGACCGGGACGGACGCGGTGTTCGCCGTGCCGCTCGGGGTCGGGGCGCACCTGGAGCACTGGGGCGTACCGGCCGAGCGGATCGTCGAGCTGGACTGGTGGGAGTCGGCGGAGGTCGCCGGGCTGACCCTGACCGCCACCCCGGCACGCCATTACTGCAGCCGCGGCCCGCGCACCAGCGCGCTGTTCCTCTGGGCGTCCTGGGTGGTGGCCGGCGGCGGGCACCGGATCTTCCACAGCGGGGACACCGGCTACTTCCCCGGGTTCGCCGAGATCGGCCGCCGGCTCGGCCCGTTCGACGCGACGATGGTGCAGGTCGGCGCGTACAGCGACTTCTGGCCCGAGGTGCACATGACGCCCGAGGAGGGCGTGCGGGCACACCTGGACCTGGGCGGCGAGCTGCTGCTGCCGATCCACTGGTGCACCTTCAACCTGGCGCTGCACCCGTGGGAGGAGCCCGCCGAGCGGGTGGTCGCCGCCGCGCAGGCGCTCGGCGCCCGGCTCGCGGTCCCCCGCCCCGGCAAGCCCTTCGAGCCCGCGGCCCCGCCCGCCCTGCGCCTGTGGTGGCGGGCCGTGGCCGCCGCCCCGCGCGGCATCGGGCCGCTGGTCGGCCGGCCGGAGCCGGCCGCGGGGACGGCGACGGGGACGGCGGCCGGAGCGGCGGCCGGAGCGGCGGAGGCGAGTGAGCCGCGCGAACAGGTGACGGAGGTCAGCTGACAACTTTCAGAAGACAACTTTCAGCGAACAGACTTTGAAATCTGTTCGCTGAAAGTCGCCACTCACCCGAGGCGCCCGCCAACTGGAACATGTTCTACGGCGTGACTCCGCGGTCCACCGGACCCTGCGGGCGTTACCCACGTCACACCACCACACGGTTGGCTTCTGCCACTATGGCCTCGTGACCGACCTGACCGAACCGCCCGTCCGCACCGCCCGGGACACCGGCGCGTCCTCCCCGTTCGCCGAGCTGCTGCGGCTGGAGCAGCTGGACGAGAACACGTTCCGGGGCCATTGCCACGCCGGTGCCCCGATGCGCACCTTCGGCGGCCACGTCGCCGCGCAGGCGCTGGTCGCCGCCGGGCGCACCTGCGAGGACGGCCGCCCGGTGCACTCGCTGCACGGCTACTTCCTGCTGCCGGGCAGCCCGGCCCAACCGATCGACTACGTGGTCGAGCGGGTGCGCGAGGGCGTCTCCTACACCACCCGCCGGGTGACGGCGGTGCAGAGGCGGAACGAGATCTTCTCGCTCTCCGTCTCGCTCAAGCACCCCGAACCGGCCGCCGACCGGCACCGCGAGATGCCGCCGCTGCCCGCCCCGGAGTCCCTGCCGGACGCCGTCGCCCACGCACCCGAGGAGGTCCGCCGGATGGTCGCCGCCAGCGGCGGCTTCCGGGACCTCGACGTGCGCTTCGTCCCGCCGGGCGCCCCGGGGGTGCCGCCGTCCGTCCCCGGGCTGCTCCAGCAGTTCGTCTGGATGCGCACCGCCTCCCGGCTGCCCGACGGCGACCCGCTGCTGCACACCGCCGCGCTCACCTACCTGTCCGACCTCACCCTGGCCTCCACCGCCGGGCTGGACGAGCAGCCGAACTTCTTCCAGCGCACCGAACCGCCCACCCTGCTGATGGCCTCGCTGGACCACGCGATGTGGTTCCACCGCCCCTTCCGGGCCGACGAGTGGCTGCTGTTCGCCCAGCGCAGCCCGTCCTCCTCGGACGGCCGCGGGCTGGCGCTCGGCGAGTTCTACGACCGGGGCGGCCGGCTGGTCGCCTCGGCCGTCCAGGAGGCGCTGATCCGCCGCCAGCCGTAGCGCGCCCGGCCCGGTGACGGCCGGGCGAACGCAAGGGGGCCGGTCGGCGTCATACTCCTGAGCGGCCCCGCCCCGTATCATGGTGCGGGTGACCAAGGTTGACCTGTCACCACGGCCGGTGGAGGCGATGTCTCCGCGTCAGCTCGAACGCCGCGAAAGCCTGATCGCGGCCGCGCTCGCCCTGGTGAACGAGATCGGCGTCGAGCGGCTGCAGATGAAGCAGGTCTGCGAGCGGTCCGGAGTCGCCCTGGGGACGGCGTACCGCTACTTCTCGTCCAAGGACCACCTCCTGGCGGCGGCGATCGCCGAGTGGCACCGCCGCCTGCTGGCGGACCTGGTGGCCGAGCTGCGCGGGCCCCGGGCCGGGCTGGGGGACACCGACCGGGCGGTCCGGTTCATCCGGGGCGGGATGCGGGCCTACCAGCGGCAGCCCGAACTCGCCCGGCTGCGGGTGGCCGTCGCCGCCTCCACCGACCCCTTCGCCAGCGAGGCCCTGCAGGGAATGGCCCGGGCCGACAGCACCGCCCTGCAGGCGGTGACGGCCGACGTGCCGGCCGCGTCCAGCGAGCTGGTGCGGCACATCGTCGCCCACGCCTGGCAGGGCGAGCTGACCGCCTGGGTGACCGGCCGCACCACCCTCGGGGACGCCCGCCGTCGACTGGAGGACGTGGTCCGGCTGGTGCTGACCCCGTACGAGACCCGGTACCCGGCCCCGTACGAGGTCCAGTCCACCGGCTGAGCCCCCGTCCGGCCCGGGGTCCGGACCGGCCGCTGACCCTCAGGCGGGTCCGGCCGGCCGGCCGTCCCCGGGGCGGGCTCGGACCACCGTCACCGGGTGGGCCACCACCGCACCGAACAGGTAGCCCTCCCGGTTGGGCTGCGCCCGCTCGGGCTGGCCGTTGCCCAGACGGTCCGTCGCGCGGGCGCGCAGCTCGTACCGGCCGGGCCGCTCGGGGCGCCAGTCGACGCTCCAGCGCGTCCAGTCGTCCGCGTGCGAGCCGCCGTGCAGCGCGGCGCGCCGCCAGGTCCGGCCGCCGTCGGTGCTCACCTCCACCCGGCGCACCGCCGCCGCGCCGGACCACGAGCGCCCGTGCAACCGGTGGTCCCGGCCCGCCTCCAGCACCGCGTCCGGCGCCAGCTCGAAGGCGCTCCGGACCGCCTGCACGCTGAGCGGCGCGCTTCCCCCGGGTGGGTACCCGGGACCGAACATCCGGTAGAAGTCGGTGTCCCAGGGCGAGTGCAACGGGTGGTCGGCGACCTCGATGCTGCCCACCCACTTGATCGAGGCGATGCCCACCCAGCCGGGCACCACCAGCCGCAGCGGCGCGCCGTGGTCGGGCGTCAGCGGCTCGTCGTTCATCTCGTACGCGAGCAGCGCGTCGTCCAGCGCCTTGGCCAGGGGCAGCGGGCGGCGCACCGGCCCGTGGTTGACGCCGTCGACCACGTAGTCCGCGTCCAGACCGGTCGGCAGCAGGTCCACCGCCTCCCCGGTGAGCCCCGCCACCCGCAGCACCTCGGCCAGCCGGACGCCCCGCCAGACCGCCGAACCGATCCCGCCGAGCGTCCACGGCGTCCCGGGCACCCGCAGGCCCTGCTGGCGGCGGAAGTAGTCGCGGCCGTTCCCGGCGCACTCGATCACCGCGCTGATCCGGGTCGCGGGCAGCGCCCGGAGGCCCGCCAGGTCGAACTCCACCGGCCGCTCGGCGGTCGGGCCGCCGCGCAGTCCGCTGCCGAACAGCCGCAGCCGCCAGGTGTCGGGGTCGATCAGCGGGGTGCGGGTGTGGTTGCGGACGAACCAGCGCTCCACCGGCACGTGCCGCCCGACGGTGGCCGCGCCGTCGGCGTCCCGCAGGGCCTCCCAGCGCATCTCGGCGTTGGTGCCGTGCCGGACGAACCACTCGGCGGGCAGCGGCTTGACGATCCCGGACGCGGCGCCGTCGGACGGGACCACGGCGGGCGCGGCACCGTCGGACGGGACCACGGCGGGCGGGGCGTCGTCGGACGGGACGATCCGGGGCGGGACGTTTCCGGACATGGGGCCTGGACACCTCCTCGGCGACCGCCCGGCCCGGGGCAACACCGGCGCGGCCGACGCGGGCACGGCGAGCGCCCCGGCGGCGGAGAGCGTTCGCACGGTGCCCGAACCGCGCTCCGTCCCTCAGCGTAGGCGCTCCGGAGCGGAACGTGACCAGGGCGCCCGGCCCGGGCCGCCCGCGGATCGGGGGCGGAGCCGCGCACTTGACCTTCTCACCAGTGTGAACGCCTACCGTCCCCGGTGTCGAAGGCACCACCGCCGGAAGCGCCACCGGAAGCACCACCGGAAGCACCGGCGGAACCACCGTCCACGAAGGAGCACCGTCATGCCGTCCGCCACCGCTCCGTCCGCGCCGCTCGCCAGGACCGTCCGGGGCTCCGGCCCCGGCCTCCTGCTCGCGCACGGCGCCGGCGGCAGCGCCCGCGACAACTGGGGCCCGCTGCTGCCCGACCTCGCCGCCCACCGCACCGTCGTCGCCCCCGACTACCCCGGCTCCGGCGACAGCCCGTACGAGCCCGGCGCGCTCACCCTGGACGGGCTGGCCGAGCGCCTGGTGGCCGCCGCCGACGAGGAGGGGCTGGAGACCTTCGACCTGGCGGGCTACTCACTCGGCGCCGCCGTCGCCGTCCGGATCGCCACCCGCCACCCCGAGCGGGTCCGCTCACTGCTGCTGCTCGCGGGCGTGGCCGGCGGCTCCGCGCGGATGCGGACGCTCTCCGAGCTGATCGTCGACCTGGAGTCGCGGCCCGAGGACCTCAGCCGGCTGATGCTCGGCGTCGTCTTCGGCGGGAGCTGGGTGGACGCCCTGCCCGCCGATCAGCTCGCGGGGCTGCGCGAGGCGCTCAAGGCCCCGCAGCCGGCCGGTCTCGCGCAGCAGTTCCGGCTCGCCGGGGAGACCGACGTCCGCGCCGAGCTGGCCGCGGTAGCCGTGCCGACGCTGGTGGTCAGCACCGCCGAGGACATGCTCGTGCCGCCGTCCCAGCACCGCCTGCTGGCCGAGGGCATTCCCGGCGCCCGCCTCGTCCGGATCCCCTCCGGGCACCTGCCGACCGTCGAGGCGCTGCCCGAACTGCGCGACGTGGTGCTGGAGTTCCTGAAGGGCCTCGACGAGCACTGAGCCCTCGGGAACACCCCGTCAGGCGGCGGCGTTCGTCCGGTCATGCGCATCGGAGAACTCGCCCGCCTGACCGGGGTGTCCACCCGGCTGCTCCGCTACTACGAGGAACAGGGCCTGCTGCAGCCGGCCCGCACCACGGCCGGCTACCGCGAGTACGGCGAGGAAGACACCGTCCGGGTGTGGCAGGTCCGCAGCCTGCTCGCGGCCGGGCTGAGCACCCGGGTCATCGCCGAGCTGCTGCCCTGCGCCACCGGCCCGGTCCCCGTGCTGGAGGCCTGCCCGGACCTGCTCGCCACCCTGCGCGGCGAACTCGCCGACCTGGACGCCCGGATCGACGACCTCAGCCGCAGCCGCCGGGTGCTCTCCCAGTACCTCGCCACCGCGCGCGACCCGATCGAGGAGCACGCCGCCTGACGGGACGTAGGCCCCGTCCCCGCGTCCGACCGGCGCGCCCTCGCGGCGCTCACGCCACCATCCTCGTCGCGCTGCCGTTCGTCGTGGTGATGCGGGATGCTGCTGCTGTGCGTCTCACCGGTGAAGGAGCTCCGCGGGGGCCCGGCGGCCGGGCCCTCCCGCCTCCACCCCGGCACGGCCTGCGGGACGCCGTACGGGTCACCGTCGGCGATTCGGGCCCACCGCGCTGACCTGCGCAGACGCCCCGCTCGCGAGGAGTGGGGCGTATGCCTCCAACCGACGCCCAACCCCCGCCCGGACTTCACCCGCGCGTACCGACCGTTCACGACGCCCTGGAAGCATCCCTGTCATGAACGCCAGCCCTCAGGCGCCCTACCAGGAACCGCGCTTCCCCCTCCCGCAGCGGCACCGCCGCCTCCTCGCGTGCACCGCCGTGCTCGCCTCCATCGCCCTCGGCACCCTCGGCGTCGGCGCCACCGTGGAAACCGTCGAACACGGCCCCGTCGCCGCCGCCACCGCCAGCAAGTAACCGCACCCCGTCCCCAGCACCGCCGTCCCCGCACCGCGGACGCGGTGCTTCCGCCTTTCCGGGCAGCGTTACGCCCGCCGCACGCAGCAGGAGGGAATCAAAGGGCCGGGCGGGAATGACGGCCAGTGCCGGGGTTGGGGTACTGCCGGCCCTCCGCCCTCCCGAGCCCCCGAGGGCCCAGGACCCACCCAGCCGCCGTCAGGCCCGCTGCTCGGTGCGGGGGGCGGGCGGCGTGGGGATGAAGGGCGCCGGGCGGGAGTGGCGGCCGGTGCCCGGGGTGGGGTGCAGGTCGGGGGCGGGGGCGAAGCGGGCGGCGTGCGGGCGGAGGTGCCAGGTCGGGGGGCGCTTGGGCTGGGGGGTGGGCGTGATCAGGCCGAGGCGGTGGAGCAGGTCCAGGGCGTCACGGCGCAGGGCGGTGCGGTCGGAGAGGTAGCGGGCCGGGAGGCCGTACTCGTCGGCGATGTCACCGAGCACACCGTCTATCAGCGCGTCGGGGATCGGGACGTCACCCTCCGCCGCCTCGCCGGGCAGCGGGCGGACCTCCTCGACCAGGCGCTCGACCAGCAGCAGGGTGGCCTGGGCGAGGGTGCCGGCACCGGGGAAGGCCAGGTCGGTCAGCTCGGCCGCCGGGTCGAGCAGGGCGACGCCCTCGGCCCGCAGTTCGGTCTCCAGGCCGAGGAAGTCGGCCAGCGCGGCGGGGCCGCTGAGCCGGTGCTCGGACAGCCAGGCGCGGCGCTCCTCGGAGAGGTCGGCGGCGAGGACGGCGGGCGTCTCGGCGAGGAGGCGGCGTACGGCGGTGGCGGGTTCGGCCTCGGCGGCGCGGCGGATCAGGTCTGCGGCGTCGGCGGCCAGGGCGGGCGGTCCGGCCGGGACGGCGCGGGCGAGTTCGCGGTCCACGGTCAGGACGAAGGTGTCGTCGACGGGGTCGGCGGGGTCGGCCGGGAGGTCCCCGAGCACCTGCCACTCGGCCAGCACGGCCAGCGCCATGGCGAGGTCGGCCGGGTCAGCGGACAGCTCGGGCGCGGCGGCGCACATCGCGTCGAGCAGCCGCCGGAGCCCGAGTTGCTCCGGCGCGTCGACCAACAGGGCCAGTGCGAGGGCGAGTTGGGCGTAACCGCCGGGGGTGAAGGGCGCGCCGGTGACGGGGTGGTCGAGGCGACGGGCGCCGCCGGGGCCGAGGCCGGCCTTGCAGAGGCGGGCGTGCCAGGGCCCGACGTCGAGGCGGTAGCCGAGCAGGGTGTCGAAGCGTTCGGCGAGCCAGTCGCGGTGACGGCGGATCAGCGGGAAGCCGTCGGCGTGCGGGCCGGAGGCGGTGACCAGCGGGTGGGCGAGCAGCAGCCGGGCAGCGATCCGGCGCTCGGCGGCCGGGAGCTCCTGGCCGGAACGATCCTGCGCGACCGGGGAGAGATCGGGGCGGACGGGGCCGGCCTCCCCGAGTGCCACCGGGCTGCGCTCGGGCTTGCGGTGCCTGCCGGGCCTGCCCGGCTTGGCCCCTGACCGGACGACGGGCAGCGCCTCCGCATCGCGCTTGGCGCGGCGCGGGCCGCCGTCGGCGCGGGCCTCAAGGGAGCGCGGGGAGGCGGCGGCGTGCGCGGTGGGGCCGTGCCACCAGCTGATATCGGGGTCGGCGGGTTCGGCGGACGCGCCGAGGTGACGGGCGGGGTAGAGGCCGAAGGAGGCGGCGCAGAGGTCGTCGGCCGCGGCGGGGGTGGCGGCGGCGAACCAGTGCGCCAGTCGCAGCAGGCCGGGATCGGGCGAAAGGGCGGCACCGTGGGGCGCGTCGTGGGAAGCGCCGGGGAGCGCGTCGTCGGGGGCGCCGGGGAACGCGTCGTCGGGGGCGCCCAGAGGAGCGCCGTGCGGGGAAGCGACGGCCTGCGCGCCGTCAGCACCACCCGCGTGGGCGGTGCCAGGTACCGCGTCAGCAGCCTCGGCCAGGCCGGGGAGGTCGGCAGCGTCGGCGTCGATCCGCGCGGCTCCGCGTACGGCGAGGACGGCGTCGGCGGTTCCCCGACCTGCCCCGCCCGTTCGTCCGTCCGGCCTGCCGACGGCCACCCGGGTGGCGCCGACCGCGTACTCCTGCTGATCCATGTCGGGGTCCAGACTAGACGGTGCCCGGGTCACCCGGTGGCAGCAACCGTCCTCCTGAGGAAGTCTCCGCAAGAGCCCTCGAACCGGCCGCGCGCCCTCCGCTCCCAGGCGAGCCGCCGGGCCGGGCTCCCCGATCGGTTCCCCTCCGGGCTCCCGGGCGGGCCGCCGGGGGGCGCCTCCCGACCCGATCGTCACCCGCCGGGCGCCGGCCGGGTTACGCACCGGTAACCTGTCCTTCCGCCGCCGGTCCGCCTCTTCCGGGGTCGGCGCGGATCCCCACTGTCCGACCGTCGGAGGACGCTCCAGCATGAGTATTCGTACGACCACCCGTGCCGTCCTCGGTGCGCGGCTGCGCTCGGCCTCCGGTCTGCTG
The DNA here is from genome assembly GCF_044764985.1 of Kitasatospora sp. NPDC093550. Taxonomy (NCBI): domain Bacteria; kingdom Bacillati; phylum Actinomycetota; class Actinomycetes; order Kitasatosporales; family Streptomycetaceae; genus Kitasatospora; species Kitasatospora sp. NPDC093550. The sequence goes on along the minus strand of NZ_JBIWJF010000001.1, from coordinate 573,699 downwards.
GGCGGCTTCGCGGCCACCTCGGCGGCGCACCTGGGCTCGATCCTGTCCGGGGCCCCGGTCCCGCAGAACGCCACCAAGCCGGCGCTGATGCCACTGCTGGCCGCGCACAGCGTGGCAGCGGCCAGGGAGGCCGGGCGGGAGGCGCCGAAGCTGCTGGCGCCGGCCCTGCTGCTGAGCACGGGCGGGGACGTGCTGCTCCAGCTGAAGAACGACCCCGCGTTCCTCGCCGGGATGGGCTCCTTCGCGGCGGCGCACGTCTGCTACGTGACGATGTTCGTCCAGCGCGGGGCGCTCACCGACCGCCGCCGGGCCCTGGTGGTCGCGGCCGCGTACGCGACGGCCTGGGTGGTCCTGGTCGGCCGGCTCTGGCCTGACCTCGGGGACCTCCAGGTCCCGGTGGCCGGGTACAGCCTGCTGCTCACCTCGACGGCCGTCACCTCGGCCGGGTTGGGCTGGCGGACCGGGCTGGGCGGGGCGCTGTTCCTGCTCTCCGACACGCTGATCGCCACCAAGCTGGCGAAGTGGCGGGAACTGCCGGGGCATCAGTTCTGGATCATGGCGACCTATGTGCTGGCCCAGTACCTGCTGGCCAGTGGCATCCTCGCGCACGAGGAGCGGTGCGAGCAGGAGGGCGGGCCCGAGCGGGCGGGCGGCCTCCCACAGCGGGACGCGCTCCAGCCGGCCTGACACACCGCCGCAGGGCCTGACACGCCGCCGCAGGCCTGGCACACCACCCGCAGTCCTGGAACACCGCCGCGCCGCCGGTCCCGTCAGGGGTCCGGCGGCGCGGGGCCTTGGAGGCGAGGGCCTTCAGGCACCACGCCTCCGCAGCAGCCAGAAACCGCCGACTCCGCCCGCGACCAGCGCGAGGCCGCCGGCCAGCTCCGCCGGGTTCTCCGCGACCGAGCCGCCGAGGCCGGTCTGCACGGCGCCGTGCGGGGCGATCTGCTGGCTGCCGGCACCGGACTGCCCGAGCGACCCGGCCCACTCCCCCGCCGCCTTGCCCCAGTCGCCGAGGCCGTTGTCGGGGGCGGTGGCGGAGACGGTGGTGACCGTCACGCTGGTGGAGAAGGCACCGCCGTCCGGGCAGGTGCCGTCGACCTTGCTGTCCCCGGAGTGCTGGGAGGCGAGCCGGGCGGAACCGGTGTGCTTGCCGTCGGAGCCCAGGGTGAGGGTCGCGGGACCGCCCTCGAAGGCGGCGGAGTGCGCGGTGATCGTCTTGGCGTCGGGCTTGTCCGACTTCTCGCAGGAGACCGTGACCGTCACGGTCTGGCCCGGCGCGGCCTGGGACGGGCTGACCGAGGCCGCGCCGTCCCTGGCGGAAGCGAGGGGGGCCGTCAAGCCGGTCAGCGCCGTCGCTCCGATCAGCGCGGCGGCGGCCGTACGCATGGGGCGCATGCCGGAACCTCCGGGATTCTCGGGCACAGCCGGGGACTCCCATGTCCACGTGGTCGATCAACTGCACCCGGTCATTCACCGACGGTAGGGAGGCGCCCCGGGCTCGGCCAGCGCTCAGGACCGTTCGGGTTACGGCCCGTCACCCGGAGTGACTCCCCGTGGGGCTCACAGGTCGAGGTCGACCACGACCGGCGCGTGGTCCGAGGTGCCCTTGCCCTTGCGGGCCTCGCGGTCGACGTAGCTGTCGGTGACGGCGTCCGCGAAGGCCTTGTTGGCGTAGGTGAGGTCGATCCGCATGCCCCGGTTCTTGGGGAAGGCCAGCTGGCGGTAGTCCCAGTAGGTGTAGGGGCGGTCGTACTTCAGCGGGCGGGGCACCACGTCCTGCAGGCCGATCTCGCCGAGGGCCTCCAGCGCGGCGCGCTCGACCGGGGTGACGTGGGTGAGGCCCTCGAAGGCGGCGACGTCGAAGACGTCCTCGTCGCTCGGGGCGATGTTGAAGTCCCCGAGGACGGCGAACGGCCGGGAGCCGGCGGCGTCCTCGACGGCGGCCTTGCGCAGCGCCTCCAGCCACTCCAGCTTGTAGTGGTAGTGCGCGTGGCCGACCTCGCGGCCGTTGGGCACGTACACCGACCAGACCCGGACCGGGCCGCAGGTGGCGGCGATGGCGCGCGGCTCGACGTCGGGCAGCAGGGCGCCGTCGGCGAGGTAGCCGGGCTGGCCGGGCAGGTCGCGCACGACGTCCTCCAGGCCGAGCCGGGAGACGACGGCGACGCCGTTCCACCGGCCGGTGCCGTGGGCGGCCGTCTCGTAGCCGAGCTCGCGGACCTCGTCGTAGGGGAAGGCGTCGGCCGCGCACTTGAGCTCCTGGAGGCAGAGCACGTCGGGCTTGGCGCTCTCCAGCCACTCCAGGAGCTTGGGCAGCCGCGCGGTGACGGAGTTGATGTTCCAGGTGGCGATGCGGACGGTCACGGCGGGCGGCCTTCCCGGTGGTTCGGTACGGACGGGGTACGGGCGGAGCACGGACGGGGTGGGCCACCCTCGCGAGGGAGACCCACCCCGAACATACCGCCCGGCACTGACAATCCGGACGGCCCCGGCGTTCGGCCGCCGGGGCCGACCCCGGTCGGCGCCCTGACGACCCGGTCAGCGCGCCGGGCGGACCACCGCCGCCGACCCGCCGCCGCGGCGCACCGGCTCCGCCGCGGCCACCCAGCGACCGTCCGGCAGGCGTTCCACGCCGGTGGCGGCGCCGATCTCGGCCACGCTCGCGAAGGCGTGCCCCAACGCCTCCAGCCCGGCCCGCTCGGGCAGTGCCAGGAAGGCGGGCTCGGCCTGGGTCGCCGCGGTGTTGCGCTGGCTGGCGCGCGGCGCGGCGATCGCCTGCTCCAGGCTCAGGCCGCGGTCCAGCCGTCCGAGCAGCACCTGCAGGGTGGTGGTGATGATGGTCGCGCCGCCGGGGCTGCCGGTGGCGAGGAACGGCTCGCCGTCGCGCAGGACCACGGTCGGGGACATCGAGGAGCGCGGCCGCTTGCCCGGGCCCGGCAGGTTGGGGTCGGGGACGCCGGGGGCGAGCGGGGTGAAGTCGAAGTCGGTCAGCTCGTTGTTGAGCAGGAAGCCGCGGCCGGGGACGGTGATGCCGCTGCCGCCGGTCTGCTCGATGGTGAGCGTGTAGGAGACGACGTTGCCCCAGCGGTCGGCGACGGTCAGGTGCGTGGTGTTGGGGCCCTCGTACGGCTCGGCGACGGCCTGGCCGGTGTCCGCGCAGTCGGCCGGGTGGCGCGGGTCGCCGGGGGCGAGCGGGCTGGTGAGCGCGCGGTCGGGGTTGATCAGGCAGGCCCGGGAGGCGGCGTAGCGCTCGGAGAGCAGCTGCTTGGTGGGGACGTCGACGGCGGCCGGGTCACCGACCCAGCGGTTGCGGTCGGCGAAGGCGATCCGGGAGGACTCCAGGAAGTGGTGGTAGTACTGCGTGCCGCTGTAGCCGGAGACGTCACCGCCGTCCTCCAGGATGTTGAGCGCCTCGCCGACGGTGGTGCCGCCGGAGCTGGAGGGGGCCATCGAGTAGACGTCGTAGGCGCCGTGGGCGACGTGGGTGGGCGCCTGTTCGCGGACCCGGTAGGAGGCCAGGTCGGCGGTGTCGACCTGGCCGGGGCGGGCGTTGCGCCCGGAGGCCGGGTCGACCGGCGGCCGCTGCAGGGTGTTGACGATGTCCTGGGCCAACTGCCCCTGGTAGAAGGCCTTGACGCCGTCCTTGGCGAGCAGCCGGTAGGTGGCGGCGAGGTCCGGGTTGCGCAGGACGCTGCCGGTCTCCGGGGGCTTGCCGCCGGGCAGGTAGAGCTTGGCGGTGGCCGGGAAGTCCTTGAACCTGGCCTGGTTGTCGGCGGTCTGGCCGCGGAAGGTGTCGTCCACGACGAAGCCCTGGTCGGCGATCCGCTCGGCGGGCTGGAGGACCTGGGCGAGCGAGCGGGTGCCCCAGCTGCGCAGCGCGGCGTCCCAGGTGGCGGGGGTGCCGGGGACGCCGACGGACAGGCCGCTGGTGACGGCGTCGGCGAAGGGCAGCGGCTTGCCGCCCTCCAGGAACAGCCCGGCGTCGGCGCCGCGGCCGGCCGTCTCGCGGCCGTCGATGGTGTGCACCCGGCCGGTGGCGTGGTCGTAGTAGACGAAGTACCCGCCGCCGCCGATGCCGGAGGAGTACGGCTCGGTGACCCCGAGGGCGGCCGCGGCGGCGACCGCCGCGTCCACGGCGTTGCCACCCTTGCGCAGCACCTCGATCCCGGCGGCGGTGGCGTCGGCGTCGACGGTGGCCACCGCTCCGCCCCAGCCCACTGCCTCGGGCACCTTCGGCGGCGGGGCCGCGGCCCCGGCCGGCAGTGCGGTGGACCACACCAGTGCGGTGGTGAGCAGCAGGGGTGGTGCCAGGCGGGTCAGAGCCCTCATCCGAGTCCTCCTGAGTCGACGTCAACTCAGTTGTTCCACAGGAGGGATGATCCGACAACCTCATCACCCGGCTACCGACGGGTAGTTGACAGGGCGGAAGCAAACGGCGGACCGGGAACGGCGAACAGAGTTCAGCGAACAGATTTCATCATCTGTTCGCTGAACTCTGTTTGTTGAACTCTGTTGAACCGCGCCCGCCGAACCCCGCCCGCTGAAGGCGTCAGCCGTCAGCCGTCGGCCGTCGTGCGCTCCACCCGCCGCCGCTTGATGGTCCGGAAGCGCCGGGCCACCTGGCGGGCGAGGTCGGCGGCGCCGACCAGGCCGGCCTCGTTGCCGAGGGCGGCGTGCACGATGCCGGCCTCCGGGCGGAAGCCGCGGCCGGTGAGGGTGCGCCGGAAGGTGTCCCGGGCCGGGCCGAGCAGCAGGTCGCCGGCCTCGGAGACGCCACCGCCGATGACGAAGCGGCCCGGGTCCAGCCCCGCCGCCAGGTTGGCGATGCCGACGCCGAGCCAGGTGCCGACCTCGTAGAGCAGCTCGATGGCGGTCGGGTCGCCGTCCTTCGCCGCCGCGGTGACCAGCGGGCCGGTGATGCCCTCGACCGTCCCGCCCGCCCGGGCGAGCAGCGGCTGCACCACCGGGGACTCCTCGGCGACCAGTTCGCGGGCGTCGCGCACCAGCGCGTTGCCCGAGGAGTACTGCTCCCAGCAGCCCCGGTTGCCGCACGGGCAGCGGTGGCCGCCGGGCAGCACCTGCATGTGCCCGAACTCGCCCGCCAGGCCGTACTTGCCCCGGTCGACGTACCCGTCCCGGACCACCGCGCCACCGATGCCGGTGCCCAGGGTGAGCATCACCATGTGGTCCTCGCCGCGCCCGGCGCCGAAGCGCCACTCGGCCCAGGCGGCCGCGTTGGCGTCGTTCTCCACGATCACCGGGAACCGCAGCCGCTCGCTGAGCGCCTGCTGGAGCGGCTCGTTGCGCCAGTTGAGGTGCGGGGCGAACAGCACCCGGGAGCGTTCGGCGTCGACCCAGCCGGCCGCGCCGACGCCGACGGCGTGGACGTCGTGCCGGTCGGCGAGCTGCAGCACCAGCTCGACGATGACGTCCTCGACCACCTTGGGGCTCTTGCTCTTGTCCGGCGTGTCGGTGCGCAGCTTCTCCAGCACCTTGCCCTCGCCGTCCACCACTCCGGCGACCACCTTGGTGCCACCGATGTCGACGCCGATCGTGGGCAGTCGCAGTATGCCCGCGGGCAGGGCGCGGCGGCGGCGCTCGGCGCGCGGGCCGAGGCCGAGCAGGGCGGGCAGGACGGGTGGCCGGGTGCTGCCTTGAGGGGTGGTCACGGCTGCGAACGCTCCTCACGGGAGTCGGAGTCGGAGGGACGGGCCAGCTCGTGCGACAGCTCGGCGAGGTCGGAGCCGCCGGCCATCTCGGTGGTGAGCTGTTCCAGGCTGATCTCGGCGCGCGGGTGGCTGCCCGCCATCCGGCCCCGCTTGAGCAGGGTGAAGTGGTCGCCGACCAGGTACGCGTGGTGCGGGTTGTGGGTGATCAGGACGACCCCGAGCCCGGCGTCGCGGGCGGCGGTGACGTACTTGAGCACCACTCCGGACTGCTTGACGCCGAGCGCGGCGGTCGGCTCGTCCAGGATCAGCACCTTGGCGCCGAAGTGCACCGCGCGGGCGATCGCCACGCACTGGCGCTGTCCGCCGGAGAGGGTGCCGATCGGCCGGTCGACGTCGTGCAGGTCGATGCCCAGCGCGGCGAGCGCCTCGCGGGTGGTGGCGCGCATGCCGTCGGCGTCCAGGCGCAGGCCGCCCCAGCGGCGCAGGCCCCGCTCGGAGCCGAGGAAGAAGTTGCGCCAGACCGGCATCAGCGGGACGACGGCGAGGTCCTGGTAGACGGTGGCGATGCCGCGGTCCAGGGCCTGGCGCGGGGAGTCGAAGCGGACGTCCTCGCCGCCCAGGGTGTAGCGGCCCTCGTCGTGCCGGTGCAGCCCCGAGATGATCTTGATCAGGGTGGACTTGCCCGCGCCGTTGTCGCCGAGCACGCAGCTGATCTCACCGGCCCGCAGGGTCAGCGAGACGTCCTGGAGCGCCCGGACGGAGCCGTAGCTCTTGCCGACGCCCTCCAGGGACAGCAGCTCGGTGTTCTCGGTGCTCATGGCCGCTTCCTCGGTGCTCATCGCGGCCCCCGTTCGGCCCGGCGCTTGACGTAGGCGTTCAGCAGCGCGGCCAGCAACAGCATCGCGCCGAGGAAGAACTTGAACCAGTCCGGGTTCCACTCCGCGTAGATGATGCCCTTGCTCGCCATGCCGAAGATCAGCGCGCCGAGCGCGGAGCCGACCACCGAGCCGTAGCCGCCGGTGATCAGACAGCCGCCGATGACGGCCGCGACGATGTAGATCAGCTCGTTGCCGACGCCCTCGCCGGACTGCACGGTGTCGAAGGAGAACAGCAGGTGCTGGCCGAGCACCCAGGCGCCGAAGCCCACGCCCAGGTAGAGCACGGTCTTGGTGCGGGCGACCGGCACGCCGACCGCGCGGGCGGCGGCCGCGTCGCCGCCGACGGCGAAGATCCAGTTGCCGAAGCGGGTGCGCAGCAGCACCCAGCTGCCGACCACCAGCAGACCGAGCCACCACCAGACGGTCGCCTTGATCGTCAGCCCGCCGACGGTGACCTCGGAGGCGAACAGCCGGCGGCAGGTCTCGAAGCCCTCCATGTCGGCGATCGACTTGGTGGAGACGGTGCCGGAGACCGCCTTGGTGACGCCCAGGTTGGCACCGGTCAGCATCAGGAAGGTGCCGAGGGTGACGATGAAGCTGGGCAGCTTGGTGCGGCCGAGCATCCAGCCGTTGAACCAGCCGATCGCCAGCGTGGTCGCGAGCGAGACCAGGACGCCGACCCAGGTCACCGCGGTGAACTGGTACGAGACCATCGAGGAGGTCAGCGCGGCGGTGGTGACCAGCACGCCGGCCGAGAGGTCGAACTCGCCGCCGATCATCAGCAGCGAGACCGGCACCGCCATGATCCCGATGGTGGACGCCGCGTAGAGCACGGTGCCCAGCGAGGAGACCCGCAGGAAGGGCTCGGCGACGACGGCGAAGACCAGGAACACCGCGACGGCGGCGATCAGCGAGCCCAGCTCCGGGCGGGCGAGGAGGCGTCTCAGGGCCGCCGGACGGTCCTCGAGCAGGCCGTCCTGGGCGAGGAGGTCCGGACCGCTCACCTGGTCCCCCTCGCGACGTACTCGGCGAGCGCGTCGGCGTCGTCCTTGGTGAGGATCTGCGGGCCGGTCTCGACGGGCTTGCCGCCGCCGAGCATGTCCAGGTTGGACTTGTACAGCCAGAGCAGGTCCACGCCCTCGTAGCCCTGGAGGTAGGGCTGCTGGTCGACGGCGAAGCCGACGCTGCCGGACTTGAGCCCGGCGACCACCTGCTGGCCGAGGTCGAAGGTGTCCAGCTCGACCTGGCGGTGGGCGTCCTGGACGGCCTGCAGGCCGGTGGCGGCCATCGAACCGGAGAGGGTCAGCACGGTGTCGATGGACTGGTCGGCCTGGAGCTTGGCGGAGATCGCGGCGCGGGCGTCGGGCATGTCGACGCCGTTGACGTAGAGCACCTGGAAGGACCCGCCGGCGTTGGACCGGGCGCCGGAGCAGCGCTGCTCCTGGCCGACGTTGCCCTGCTCGTGGATGACGCAGAGCACGTTCTTGCGGCCGCGGGCGGCCAGCTGGGTGCCGGCCGCCTGGCCGGCGGTGGACTCGTCCTGGCCGATGTGGGTCAGCGCGCCGAACTTCTGCGAGAAGTCCTGGCCGGAGTTGATGGTGATCACGGGGATGCCGGCCGCCTTCGCCTTGGCGAGGACGTCGGCCATCGCCTCGCCCTTGGCGAGGGTGACCAGCAGGCCGTCGACCTTCTGGTCGATGGCGGCCTGGACGAGCTGGACCTGGTTCTGGGTCTGCGCGTCGTTGGAGTACAGGAAGGTGATGTTGTCCTTGGCCGCAGCCTGCTCGGCGCCCTTGCGCACGGTGTCCCAGAAGGCGTCGCCGGCCCCGGAGTGGGTCACCATGGCGATCTTCCAGCGCGGGGTGGTGACGGCGCTGCCGCCGGCGGCCGCGGCCTTGGCCCGGGCCTCCTCGGCGCGTCTGCCCCCGGTACTGCTGCAGCCCGCCGCGGCGACCGCGAGGGCCAGGACGGCACACACGGGCCACAAGCGGCGGGACGGACGAAAGCGGCTGTTGCTCATCCCCATAGTTTCCCTGGCCGGGCCGCACGCGATCACACCGCCTCGCCCAGCGGCGCGAACGGCGCGGACGGTAAGGTGCCCCGGGGGACCTTTCCTGGAAGTTCGCTGAACATCTGGTCCGGACGATCTCCGTCCGGGTGACAGACTGAGGCGCCGATCCGAAGGGGTTCATCACGCGGACGTGATGTTCCTCTCAGGTTCCGCACAGATTCGGACGGCAACCGATCATCAGTCACGGCCGTCTGATGCCATTGACGTGCGTTCGGGCGACTGGGGCCCGGGCGGCGAGCGACCCGGATACGAGAACGCGATGGAACTGACAGGTACGCCATTCCTCATCCTCACCGTCATTCTTGTGCCGGTGTCCATCACCGTGGCGTTGCTGTTCTGGGGAAAGGTCGGCGGCCCCCAGCCGGTGAAGACCCTCACCCGGATCGTCATGATCATGTTCTGCCAGGTCACGGCCGTCCTGATGGTCTTCGTGATGGTCAACAACGCCAACCTGATCTACGGCAACTGGGACGACCTGCTCGGCACCGGCAACCACGTCCGCGCGGTGCCGCCCGTGCCGCCGGCGGACCAGGGCGGCGGCCAGAGCGGTGACGCCGCCAAGGAGCTGCCGAAGGTGAAGCAGAGCTTCGGCGGCGTGAACGACCCGGCGGTGCCGGGCGACGTGCAGAAGACCGAGCTCAAGGGGCAGGTGTCCGGCGTCGACGGCGAGGTGCTGGTCTGGCTGCCGCCGCAGTACAACGACCCGGCGTTCAAGGACAAGAAGTTCCCCGTGGTCGAGCTGATCCCGGGCTTCCCCGGCTCCTCCTCCACCTGGTACGGCACGCTCAAGGTCTCCGAGCAGCTCAAGCCGCTGATGCAGCAGGGCAAGGTCGCCCCGTTCATCCTGGTCTCGCCGCGCACCCTGCTGCTCGGCAGCAACCAGGACGCCGGCTGCACCGACATCCCGGGCAAGATCAACGCCGACGCCTGGATCACCCGGGACGTCCCGCAGATGGTGCTGGACAACTTCCGCGCCGACCCGTCCGCGGACCGCTGGGCGATCGCCGGCTACTCGGCCGGCGCGCACTGCGCCGCCAAGCTGTCGCTGGCCCACCCCAACCGCTACCGGGCCGCCATCGCGATGTCCGGCTACAACGACCCGGCGACCGAGAAGGACTCGCTGGTCGGCAAGGACCCGAAGCTGCGCGAGGCCAACAACCCGGTCAACATCCTCAAGGCCGCCCAGCAGCCGCCGAAGGTCGCGATGCTGATCAGCGGCGCCAAGGGCGACGGCTACGAGGACGGCGAGGCGATCCGCACCGCCGCCAAGGCGCCGACCACCGTCCAGGTCCAGGAGGGCACCGGCCCGCACACCACCGACCTGTGGAAGCGGATGGTGCCGGGCGCCTTCGAGTGGCTGACCACGATCATCCCGGCCCAGTGACACGCCTGACGCCGTAACGGAGCCCCGGACACCGGGGCCCGGACACCGGAGGCCCGGACACCGGAGGCCCGGACACGGAGGGCCCGCCGCGATCACCCGCGGCGGGCCCTCTCGCGTTCCCCGGCGTCCCGTCAGGCCAGTTCGAGCGCCAGGTAGAAGTCCACCCGGTCCTCCAGCCGGGAGAGGTCACGCCCGGTCAACTCCTCGATGCGGCCGATCCGGTACCGCAGCGTGTTGACGTGGACGTGCAGCTGCGCGGCGCAGCGGGTCCAGGAGCCGTCCGAGCGCAGGAAGGCCTCCAGGGTGCGGACCAGGTCCGCCTGGTGCTCGATGTCGTACGCGATCACCTTGTCCAGCAGCCGGCTGCGGAAGGCGCGGCGCACCTCGTCCGGAACGGCGGCCAGCAGCAGGACGTGCGAGGCCAGCTCCTCGGGGCCCGCGACGCAGACCCGGCCGACCCGGGAGGCGGCGATCCGGCGGGCGTGCCGGGCCTCCTCCAGGGCGCCGCGCAGGGCGCCGGCCTCGGAGGCGGGGGCGGAGACGCCGAGGGTGATCCGGCCCTCCGAGCCGAGCCCGGCCTCCAGCGGGGCGAGCAGGTCGCGCATCGCGTCGGCGGGCACCGTGCTGTCCGGGGCGGGCATCACCACCACGGCCCCCACGCCCGTCCCGGCGACCAGGGCGCGGTCGCCGGTGGCGCTGAGCGCCTCCTCCAGGACGGCCCGGACGGTGCCCTCCGGCAGGCCGGTGCCCTCGGCGCTGAGGACCAGCCAGGAGCCCTCCTCGGCCGGGGACTTGGGCTCGGTGCCCTCGTAACGGGCGGCCATCGCCGAGGAGGCGTAGAGGGTGCGGCTGATCTCGGCCGGGTCGGCGTCGCGGCGCAGCAGGGCGAGCACCTCGTCGGCGAGGCGGCGGCGCAACCGGCGGCCCTCGTCGCGGCGGTGGCGCTCGGCGGCGACCAGGCGGGCCAGGTTCTCGGCGAGCTGCTGGCGTTTGGTGGTCCATTCGGTGATGTCGCCGGCCACCGCGAGCATCCAGTCGGCGAGCGGCACCTCGTGCTCGGCGGAGGCCGCGGCGGGCAGCAGCGAGTAGGAGCCGGCGGCCAGGCGGGCGCGGTGCGGGGGGCGGCGGCGCTGGCGCTGGGCGGCGAGGTGGGCGCGGACCAGCTGGTCGCGGTCCTCGGCGGAGAGCCGGTCGGCGGGGCCGGCGATCACCGTGCCGGTGGGGGCGAGCACCCAGCAGTCCAGGTCGAGGTCGCCGCCGAGCAGGTCGAGCACCGCGTCCAGTCCGCCGCCGCCGGCCGCCGAGACCAGCAGCCGGTGCCGGTCGACCAGGGCGGCGAGGTCGGCGGCGCGGTCGGCGGAGACCTGACGGCCGATGAACTCGGTGACGGTGCCGAAGGCGATGTCGTCGGGAACGGCCAGCAGCGGCATCCGGTGCCGGCGGCAGGCCTCGACCAGGTCCTCGGGCACCGGCCCGACCTCGGCCTCGCCGGCCGCGAGGGCGACGGCGCCGCCGGCCGCGAGGGTCCGCACGAAGCGCTCGGAGTCGGCCGGCACGGTGCGCCAGAGCATGCCGGTGAGCACCAGCTCGCCGCCGTGCAGGTAGCGGCCGGGGTCCTGCAGGTCCGTCGTCATCACGCCGCTGACCTGCCGGTCCAGCTCTTCCTCGGCCGCGAGCAGGCGCAGTCGCGGGGCGCCGGGGGCGAGCAGGTCACGGACACGCATCCGCGGACTCCTTCGGGACGGGATCGGGGGGTGATCGGGGGGTGGACCGGGGGTTCGTTCGGAGGGTTCGTTCGGGGGAACGAAGGGGAAGGGACGGCCGAGTCGGAGGTCCGGGGGTCACAGTGTGCCCGAACATCCGTGCTCGGCGTTACGCACCAGCGGGCCGCCGGATCACGGGCCCGTAGCCCGTCCGTCACGGCCGGATTACGGTCGTAGGTAGCACCCGGGTAACACCTGGACTGCGAATTTCTGCTCCTTAGAGGAACGTACAGGATGCCGGGCGGGACCACAGCCGGGGCTTCATGCCATCGGTGACTGCCAGTGGGCCGCGTCACAGGAGTTCACTGGGCGACACGCCGCCGGACACCCGGCGGGCGACGACTTGAGGAGACACCCGCATGGAGTTCCTTCGGCCCGCCACCTGGGACGAGGCGCTCGCGGCGAAGGCTGAGTACCCGACCGCGCTGCCCATCTCGGGCGGTACGGACGTCATGGTCGAGATGAACTTCGACGTGCACCGGCCATCCGCGATTCTCGACCTGAACCGCATCACCGAGCTCACCGAATGGTCCAACGACGGCAGCGTCGTCAAGCTCGGCGCCTCGGTCCCGTACTCCCGGATCATCGACGAGCTGTCCGGGCCGCTGCCCGGGCTCGCCCTGGCGGCCCACACCGTCGGCTCGCCGCAGATCCGCAACCGCGGTGGCGTCGGCGGCAACCTCGGCGGCGCCTCCCCGGCCGGCGACGCGCACCCCGCGCTGCTGGCGGCCGGGCGGGACGTCTTCGTGGAGGCGGCCTCGGTGCGCGGCAGCCGGATGATCCCGATCGACGAGTTCTACGTCGGTGTGAAGCGCAACAGCCTGGAGGCCGACGAGCTGATCCGGGCCGTGCACATCCCGGTGGCGGACGGCCCGCAGCAGTTCTCGAAGATCGGCACCCGCAACGCGATGGTGATCGCGGTCTGCGCCTTCGGCTTCGCCCTCCACCCGAAGAACGGAACCGTCGGCACCGGTATCGGTTCGGCTGCCCCCACGCCGCGCCGCGCCGTCGAGGCCGAGGAGTACCTGCAGGGCGTGCTCGCCGAGCGCGGGCTCTGGGAGTCCGGCGACCTGCTGGGCGCCGAGGTGGTCCAGCGGTTCGGCGAGCTGGTGAAGGCCGCGGCCTCGCCGATCGACGACGTCCGGGGCACCGCGGACTACCGGCGCCATTCGCTGGCCGTGATGGCCCGGCGCACCCTCACCTGGTGTTGGAACGACTACAGCAAGCAGATCAGGAGCGCGGCATGAGGGTCACTTTCACCGCCAACGGCAAGCCGGTCGAGGCCGACGACGTGTGGGAGGGCGAGAGCCTGCTCTACGTGCTGCGCGAGCGGGTCGGCCTGCCGGGCTCGAAGAACGCCTGTGAGCAGGGCGAGTGCGGCTCGTGCACCGTCTACCTGGACGGCGTCCCGGTCTGCTCCTGCCTGGTCGCGGCCGGCCAGGTGCAGGACCGCGAGGTCCGCACCGTCGAGGGCCTGGCCGACGAGAACGGCGAGCTGGGCCTCGTCCAGCAGGCGTTCATCGACGCCGGCGCCGTCCAGTGCGGCTTCTGCACCCCCGGCCTGCTGGTGCAGACCGACGCCCTGCTGGAGCGCGACGCCCAGCCGAGCGACAACGACATCCGCGAGGCGCTGTCCGGCAACCTGTGCCGCTGCACCGGCTACGAGAAGATCATGGACGCGGTGCGGCTCGCCTCGGCCCGCAAGTGCTCCGGGAAGGCCGTGACGGAATGAGCGAGCGAATCATCGAGAAGTGCGCATTGTGCGAAGCGCCCTCCGAGCACAGCGAGGTGGCCGCGTGAGCACTCGCACCATCCAGGGCCAGAAGAACCTGCAGAACATCAACCAGGCGTCCAAGGACGGCATCGGCGGCTCGCCGCTGCGCCCGGACGGCAACCTGAAGGTCAAGGGCGAGTTCGCCTACTCCTCGGACCTGTGGCACGAGGACATGCTGTGGGGTATGGCGCTGCGCTCGCCGCACCCCCGGGCCGACATCCTCTCGGTGGACATCTCCGAGGCGCTGAAGGTGCCCGGCGTGTACGCGGTGCTGACGCACGAGGACATCCCCGGCTCGAAGTACTACGGCCTGGAGATCCAGGACCAGCCGGCCCTGGCCATCGACAAGATCCGGTACCACGGCGAGGCGATCGCGCTGGTCGCCGCCGACCATCCGGAGACGGCCCGCCGCGCGGTGAAGAAGATCAAGGTCGAGTACCGGGTGCTCACCCCGATCGTCACCGAGGAGCAGTGCCTCGACCCGGAGACGCACGGCTACGTCCACGAGCCGCACGAGTACAAGTCGCACGCGTACGGCAACATCTGCCACGAGCAGAAGCTGGTCTCCGGCCTCGGCGTGACCGACGAGGTACGGGCGATGGCCGACGTCATCGTCAGCGGCGACTACGAGGTCGGCATGCAGGACCAGGCCTTCCTCGGCCCGGAGTCCGGCCTGGCCGTGCCCGCCGAGGACGGCGGCATCGACCTCTACATCGCCACCCAGTGGCTGCACGTGGACCGCGAGCAGATGGCCCCCGTGCTGGACCTGCCCGAGGAGAAGGTCCGGCTCACCCTGGCCGGCGTCGGCGGTGCCTTCGGCGGCCGCGAGGACATCTCGATGCAGATCCACGCCTGCCTGCTGGCCCAGCACACCGGCAAGCCGGTCAAGATCGTCTACTCCCGGGACGAGTCCTTCTACGGGCACGTGCACCGCCACCCGGCGCGGATGCACTACGAGCACGGCGCCACCCGCGACGGCAAGCTGGTCTTCGCCGACTGCCGGATCGTGCTGGACGGCGGCGCGTACGCCTCGGCCTCGCCGGCCGTGGTCGGCAACGCGGCCTCGCTCGGGCACGGCCCGTACGTGATCCCGAACGTCAAGATGCACGCCATCGCGCTCTACAGCAACAACCCGTCCTGCGGGGCGATGCGCGGCTTCGGCGCGGTGCAGGCCGCGTTCGGCTACGAGTCCCAGATGGACAAGCTGGCGGCCGAACTGGGCATGGACCCGGTGGAGTTGCGGCAGCTGAACGCGATGTCGGAGGGCGACTTCATGCCCACCGGCCAGCAGATCGACTCGCCCGCCCCGGTGGCCGAACTGCTGCAGCGCGCCAAGGACATGCCGCTGCCGCCGCCGCTGGACACCGAGCACCTGGACGTGCGCGCGCTGCCCGGCGCGCTGTCCAACACCTCGCACGGCGAGGGCATCGTGCGCGGCGTCGGCTACTCGGTCGGCATCAAGAACGTCGGCTTCTCCGAGGGCTTCGACGACTACTCCACCGCCCGGGTGCGGCTGGAGGTCATCGGCGGCGAGCCGGTCGCCATGGTGCACACCGCGATGGCCGAGGTCGGCCAGGGCGGCGTCACCGTGCACGCTCAGATCGCCCGCACCGAGCTGGGCGTCGAGCAGGTCACCATCCACCCGGCCAACACCGAGGTGGGGTCGGCCGGTTCGACCTCCGCGTCGCGTCAGACCTACATGACCGGCGGTGCGGTGAAGCTGGCCGCCGAGGCGGTCCGGCGGGAGCTGATCGAGAAGGGCCGCAGCCGCTACGGCTGGACCCACAAGGACATCACGCTGGCCGGCGGCAAGGTCGTCTCGGAGAGCGCCGGCGTGCTGGTGTCCATGGTGGACCTGCTCGGCGACGAGGCCATCGACCTCACCCGCGAGCACCACCACCGGCCCACCCAGCCCTTCGACAAGGAGACCGGCCAGGGCTTCGGCCACGTCCAGTACACCTTCTGCGCCAACCGCGCCGTGGTGGACGTGGACGTGGAGCTGGGCCTGGTCAAGGTGGTCGAGCTCACCGCCGTCCAGGACGTCGGCAAGGCGCTCAACCCGCTCTCCGTGGTCGGCCAGATCCAGGGCGGCTGCACCCAGGCCCTCGGCCTCGCGGTGATGGAGGAGATCATCGTGCGGGACGGCAAGGTCCGCAACGCCTCCTTCACCGACTACCTGATCCCCACCATCCTGGACACCCCGCCGATCCCGGTGGAGGTCCTGGAACTGCCCGACCCCAACGCGCCGTACGGGCTGCGCGGGGTCGGTGAGGCGCCGACCGTCTCGGCGACGCCGTCCATCGTGGCCGCCATCCGCAACGCCACCGGTCTCGCGCTCAACCGGATCCCGGTCCGCCCGGAGCACCTGACCACCGAGCAGCCCGGCTGAGACCCGGAGCATTCGGCCAAACCCCCGGCCGAGGCCCGGAGTCCGCACTTCCCCGGGGCGGCGACAGTCTTCCCCGCCGCCCCGGGGGTCCCACCCCCCCACACCAGCTGCCCTACCCGCGCCGGGGTTCCGCAGAGGTGCGCACCACCCTCCAATGCACCGTCGGCACTCCCCCTGCCGGGAGTGCTCCCCACAGTGAGTCGATACGTCCCCCTATGCCGCTCATGCGCCGGTAGTCAGGTCGGCTCGCCCACCCCAACCCCCTTTGACACTTGGGAGTGGACATGACCAGGATCCCCACGGAGCCCGGCACCACCGAAGACAGACCCGCCGAGGACGACGCCCACGCGTCGGCCCCGGCACCCCACCCGAAGAGCGCACTGGACGCCTACTTCAAGATCTCGGCCCGGGGCTCGACGCTCGCCAACGAACTGCGCGGTGGTCTCACCACCTTCATGGCGATGGCGTACATCATCCTGCTCAACCCGCTCATCCTGAGCGGCGCGGACGTCACCGGCGTCAAGCTGGACCACGCGGCACTCACCACCGCCACCGCCCTCGCGGCCGCCGTCACCACCATCCTGATGGGCGTGGTCGGCAACGTACCGCTGGCCCTCGCCGCCGGCCTCTCGGTCTCCGGCGCGGTCTCCGCGCTGGTCGTCCCCCACACCACCTGGGCCCAGGCCATGGGCCTGTGCGTGATCTACGGCCTGCTGATCGTGCTGCTCGTGGTCTCCGGACTGCGCGAGAAGATCATGAACGGCATCCCCCTGCCGCTCAAGCACGCGATCACCATCGGCATCGGCCTGTTCGTCACGATCATCGGCCTCTACAAGGCCGGGTTCGTGCACACCGGCGGCCCCACCCCGCTCTCGCTCGGCCCCTTCGGCGAGCTGTCCGGCTGGCCCGTCCTGATCTTCTGCCTCACGGTCCTCACGATCTTCGTGCTGATGGCGCGCGGCGTCCGCGGCGCGATCCTGATCGGCATCGCCGGCGGCACCGTCGTCGCGATCGTCGTCAACAAGCTCGCCGACGTACCGGCCAAGGCCTGGGCGAACTCCGTCCCGGTGTGGCCCGGCAACCCGGTGTCCGCGCCCGACTTCAGCCTGTTCGGCCACGTCGACCTGTTCGGCGCCTTCGGCGGCAAGGGCATGGGCGCGATCAGCGCCTCGGTCGCGGTGTTCACGCTCGTCCTGGCCGGCTTCTTCGACGCGATGGCCACCATCATCGGCGTCGGCACCGAGGCCGGCCTGGCCGACCGGCAGGGCCGGATGCCCGGCCTGTCCAAGGCCCTGTTCATCGACGGCGCCGGCGGCGCGGTCGGCGGCCTGGCGGGCGCCTCCGGGCAGACGGTCTTCGTCGAGTCGGCCACCGGCGTCGGCGACGGCGCCCGGACCGGCCTCGCCTCCACCGTCACCGGCGGACTGTTCGCGCTGATGCTGTTCTTCTCGCCGCTGGCCGGCATCGTCCCGGTCGAGGTCGCCTCCGCCGCCCTGGTGGTCATCGGCTCGATGATGATGAGCCAGGCCCGGCACATCGACTGGTCCGACCGCGAGGTCGCCATCCCCGCCTTCCTGACCTGCGTGCTGATGCCCTTCACCTACAGCATCACGGCGGGCGTCGCGGCCGGCGTCATCTCGTACACGGTCATCAAGGCCGGTCTGGGCAAGTGGCGCGAGCCCGGGGTGCTCATGTGGATCCTCACCGGGGTGTTCGTGCTCTACTTCGCGCTCACGCCGATCAAGTCCTGGCTCGGCGTGCACTAGCCGGCCCCGGGGGCTGCCCCAGGGGATCCGTCCACGCACCACCGCCGCCACGCACCGCCGCCGCCGTACGGGATCGTTTCCCGTACGGCGGCGTCCCCGCTACTGTCGAAACCGAGTAAGGAGCCCCCGCCATGCAGGACATCGCCGAGCAGCTGCAGGCCTGGCACGCGACCGGGCGCACCTTCGCCGTGGCCACCGTGGTCGGCGTCTCCGGCAGCGCTCCGCGCGACCCGGGGGCGGCGCTGGCCGTCGACGCGGACGGCGAGGCGATCGGCAGCGTCTCCGGCGGCTGCGTCGAGGGCGCGGTGTACGAGCTGTGCCAGGCCGCGATCGAGAGCGGCGAACCGGTGCTGGAACGCTTCGGATTCAGCGACGAGGACGCCTTCGCCGTCGGTCTGACCTGCGGCGGGGTCCTGGACGTCTTCGTCCAGCCGGTCGTGCCGGGGACCGACGCCGGGCTGGACGCCGGGATCGCGCACATCGCGGCGGGCACGCCGGTGTCCCTGGTGCGGGTGATCGAGGGCCCGGCCGGGCTGCTCGGCGCCACCCTCGCGGTCACCGCCGACGGCGTTTCCGGAGCGCTCTCCACCGGCCCGTCCACGGTCGGCGCCCTGGAGCGGGCCATCGTCACCGAGGCGCGCGCCATGCTGGAGGCCGGACGCACCGGCCG
The DNA here is from genome assembly GCF_044764985.1 of Kitasatospora sp. NPDC093550. NCBI lineage: Bacteria > Bacillati > Actinomycetota > Actinomycetes > Kitasatosporales > Streptomycetaceae > Kitasatospora > Kitasatospora sp. NPDC093550. Next base: position 555,332 of record NZ_JBIWJF010000001.1, on the reverse strand, counting down.
GCTCGTCCTCGGCCTGGACGGCCGCCCCTGCGACGAGGACGAACGGGGCACCGTCACCTGCTTCGTCGAGTGCTACGTGCCCGCGCCGCGGATGCTGGTGTTCGGGGCGATCGACTTCGCCGCCGCGGTGGTGCGGATCGGCAAGTTCCTCGGCTACCACGTCACCGTCTGCGACGCCCGGCCCGTCTTCGCCACCGCCCGTCGCTTCCCCGAGGCCGACGAGGTCGTGGTCGACTGGCCGCACCGCTACCTGGACTCCCAGCTCGGCCGGATCGACGGACGCACCGTGCTCTGCGTGCTCACCCACGACGCCAAGTTCGACGTCCCGCTGCTCGAGCGCGCCCTGCGGCTGCCGGTCGGCTACGTCGGCGCCATGGGCTCGCGCCGCACCCACCGGGACCGCGAGGCGAAGCTGCGCGAGGCGGGACTCACCGAGGCCGAACTGGCCCGGCTGCGCTCCCCCATCGGCCTCGACCTGGGCTCGCGCACCCCGGAGGAGACGGCGGTCTCCGTCGCCGCCGAGATCATCGCCCACCGCCGCGGCGGGAGCTGCCTGCCGCTGAGCGCCGGCGACGGGCCGATCCACCACGACACCGGCCTGATGACCGCCCCGGCCGCTCCGGCCGAACCGCGGGAACCCCGGACCCACGCCGCGTAGGGCCCGCCCCGAGCGGGTGACGTTGCGTGGCCACGGGGGCGGCGCGACGCTGGAGTTGCGGACTCACCCCGAGCCCGGGGAAGGAGCGGGGACCATGCGCGCCCTGCTGGAAATCGAACTCGACACCGCGGCCGCGAACAAGCTGATCGGCGACGGGACGATGGCGGAAGGGCTCCAGCAGCTGCTGGCCCAACTGAAGCCGGAAGCGGCCTACTTCCTCCCCCGCAACGGACGCCGCGGCATGGTGATGGTCGTCGACCTCCAGGACGAGGCCACGCTGCCGTCCGTCGTGGAGCCCTTCTGGGCGCAGCTGAACGCCACCGTCGACATCCATCCGTGCATGAACACCGACGAGCTCCTGGAGGGGCTGCGGCGGCTGGCCACCTGACCTCCTCGTCACCTGAGGTCCGGGGCACCCGAGCTCCGCGCCTCCACCCGGGCTCCTCGCCACCCGGCTGGGGTCAGTCGGGCTCGGGAGAAGTCGGGCTCGGGGTCAGTCGGGCTCGGGGTCAGTCGGCGAGCGCCAGCTTCACGCCGAACCCCAGGACGACGGCCCCGGTCACCCGGTCCATCACCCTGCGCGCGGCCGGTCGGCGCAGCCAGCCGCGCAGCACCCGGGCGAAGCCCACCAGGACCGTCGACCAGAGCAGGCCCTCCGCGACGTGGACGCAGGTCAGCGCCACACCGGCGGCGAAGTGCGGGGCGCCGGCGGGAATGAACTGCGGGAGTACGGCCACGTAGAAGACCCCGACCTTGGGGTTCAGCAGGTTGGTCAGCGTGCCCCGCCGCCAGCCGTGCCCGAACCCGCCCTCGGTCGTCGGCTCCGCCGCGTCCACCGCCCGGGCGCCCCGGTCGCGCAGCATCCCGACGCCCATCCACACCAGGTACGCGGCGCCCGCCCAGCGCAGCACCTCGTACGCCACGTGCGAGGCGGTCAGCAGCGCCGTCACCCCGGCCGAGGTCAGCGTGCCCCAGATCAGCGTCCCGGTCTGGATCCCCAGCACCACGCCCCACGCCTGGCGCCGTCGGCCCAGCGCGGAGGTCCGCAGGACCAGCGCGGTGTCGAGCCCGGGCGTCAGCGTGAGCAGCCCCACGACGAGGGCGAAGGACCACAGCGCGGTTGTCGTCTCCATGGACCCGGATGCTCTCACAGGCCGGGGACGGCCGTCCCGGGTCCGTCAGTCCGTCAGTCAGCGGTGCCGGGCGGCACGACCCACCGGGTCGGCTGGCCGGTGACGGCGGCGATCATGTCGTAGTCGCCGTCGTAGTGCAGGACGGTGACGGCATGGCGCTCGGCAGTGGCCGCGATGACGAGGTCCGGTACCGGCAGCGCCCGCCGGTTGCCCCCGGCGGTGAGAAGCGCCTGCACCTCGATGGCGCGGTCCCAGACCTCATCGGGTGTGGGCAGCCAGGCGAAGCCCCGCAGGCCCTCCCGGATCCGGTCGGCGTCGGCCCTGGACCGGGCGCTGTGCATGATTTCCAACTCGACGGCCCACAGATCGCGAGCCGCCCCTCGCGGAACAGCCGGTCGACCGGAACCCGGACCGCCGGCTCGGCATGGCGGGCGACGGCCGACTTGTCGATCAGGAAACGCTCACTCACCCCGGTCCACCGGCCCGGTCAGATCGGGCAGCCCACCCTCGGCGAGCCAGTCGAGGAACTGCCGGCCCTTGCGGCGCTTCACGGCGTCCTCGAGAGCGGCGTTGACGGTGGCGACCTTGGTCGTCGTGCCGAAGATCTCGGCGGCCTCGGCGAGCAGTTCGTCGTTGACGTCTATCACGGTGCGGGCCACGGTCGACCTCCGGGATCGGAGCGAGCCTGCGATATCAATTCCAGGGCTACTTGATATCGCAGGCGTGACTGGTCCGTCCCGGTGATGTTCCCCCGATCAGGTGACGTTGAGGCGGGCGGCGAGGCGGAGCAGGCCGGGGCTGAGGCGGGAGAGGAAGCGGGCGGCCCTGGCCTCGGGGGTCACGGGGACCACGGGCTTGCCGGTGCGGACGGCGGCGAGGATCGCGGTGGCGACCTTCTCCGGCGGGAAGCCTCGGCGGGCGTAGAGCTTGGCGGCGCGGGCCTGCTTGGCGGCCTGTTCGGCGGCGCTGGTGGCGGAGAAGGTGGAGGTGCGGGTGATGTTGGTGTTGACGATGCCCGGGCAGATGGTGGAGACGCCGATGCCGTGGCCGACGAACTCGGCCCGCAGGCAGTCCGAGAGCATGAACACCGCGGCCTTGCTGGTGGCGTAGGCGGTGAGCGCTTTGGAGGGCAGGTAGGCGGCGGCCGAGGAGACGTTGACGATGTGGCCGCCCTGGCCGCGGTCGGCCATCAGGGTGCCGAAGGCGCGGCAGCCGTGGATCACGCCCCACAGGTTGACGTCCAGGACCCGCTGCCACTCCTTCTCGGTGGTCTGCAGGAAGGTCCCGGAGTGGCCGATGCCCGCGTTGTTGACCACCACGTCGGGCACCCCGTGCTCGGCCGCGACGGTCTGCGCGAAGGCGTCCACCGCGGCGCCGTCGGAGACGTCCACCCGGTAGGCGTACGCCGCCGGGCCGATCAGCGAGGCGAGCTCGGCGGTGCGCTCGGCGGCGGCGAGGTCGAGGTCGCAGACCACCACCCGGGCGCCCTCCTCGGCGAAGGCGAGCGCGGTGGCCCGGCCGATGCCGCTGCCGCCGCCGGTGACCACCACCAACCGGCCGTCGTCCAGGGCGGGTTGGTCCTTGCCGGCCTCCCCCGACCGCTCGGCCTCGGTGCGGGCGGTGAACTCGCGGACCAGTCCGGCCACGGTGGCTCCCTTCTCCAGCAGCGCCGACCAGTGGCCGGCGTGCAGCGTCCTGCGGGTCAGCTCGGGCACCCAGCGCTCCAGGCCCTCGGAGAGGTAGGTGCCGACGTAGCGGTCCCGGGTGAGGGTGATCAGCTGGACCGGCACCTCGGTCGGCCGCTCGCGCGGACGGCCCATGGTGGGCCGGAAGTTGGCCCGGTACAGCTCGATGCCGCGGACCGCGTCGCGGCGCAGGCTGCGCTGCGGGTGGCCGGCCCGCGGGGTGACGTGCTCCAGGTCGCGCAGCACCCGCGGCCAGGCCCGGGCCAGGCCCAGACGCCAGACGCCGGGGGCGAGGAAGGGCAGGTGGAAGGCGGTGATGTACCAGGAGTGCAGGCCCTGGTGGACCAGCTGCTTCAGGTGCCGCGGGGTCGGGCGGCGCAGCCGGTGGCGCAGCCAGAACCCCATGTGGTCCAGGCTGGGACCGGACATCGTGGTGTACGAGGCGATCCGGCGCTCGGCACCGGGCGCGGTGACGGCCTCCCAGGACTGGATCGAGCCCCAGTCGTGGGCGAGCAGGTGGACCGGGCGGTCCGGGCTGACCGCGTCGGCGACGGCGAACAGGTCCTGGGCCAGGTGCTCCAGCCGGTAGCCCTCGCGGTCGGCGGGGACGCCGGACTCGCCGGCGCCGCGCACGTCGTAGCGGACCACGTGGTGGTCCCGGGCCAGGTCGGCGGCGATGTCGTCCCAGACGGCGTGGGTGTCGGGGTAGCCGTGGACCAGGAGGACGGTGGGGGCGGCGGGGTCGCCCTGCTCGAAGACGGCGAGCGGCAGACCGCCGGAGTGGACGGTCCGGCGGCGGACCGGGACCGGCGGGGTCGCCGCCGGGGTCGCCGGCCGGGGCTCCGGCCGGGGCGTCATCGGGCTCGTCATCGGGTGGCCTCCAGGGCGGTCGGCTCGGTGCTCGGCTCGGCGTCCGTCTGCTGGGCAGTCTGCTCGGCGGCCGTCCGCTCGACAGCCGTCCGCTCGGGGGCAGTCTGCTCTGCGGGGGCGGAGGCGGTCCAGCGACGGACGTGGGGGAGGTCGTCGTCCAGCCAGTACGCGTCGTCCTCGGTGACCACCAGCAGTTCCTCGAACTTGATGCCCACACCGCGGAAGCCGATGTGCGGCTCGACCGCCCACAGGCCCGGGGTGGGCGCGTGCCGGGACGACCGGCCGTCCGCCCAGAGCGGCGAACGGCCGTGCAGGCGCTCGGAGATGAGCTCGCGGCCGAGGGTCTGCAGGGTGCGCACGCCGAAGCCGAAGACGTTCACCCCGGCCGGGCCGCGCGCCGTGTTCCGGGTGACCTGGTGACCGATCACCCGGCCCGGGTACACCTGGTGGCGGTTGTCGTAGCCGTGCGCGGCGAGCTGCGCGTCCACCGCCGCGTACACCTCGTTCAGTGGCTTGCGGGCCCGCACCTCGGCGAGGATCAGCTCCCGGTACACCCGGAGGTCGGCGGCGAGCCGGTCCCAGATCCGGTTCTCGCCGACCTTGCCGCCGTACCCGATGTCGGCGGTGTAGCCGTCCACGACGGGCGCGCAGTCCAGCACGTACGGCATGCCCTCCTCCAGCCGGCGGTTGCCGGCGAAGAACTGCAGCGGGGTGTGGAAGTGCCGGAACGCCGTACGGTCGCCGAACCAGGCGAAGGGGACGTGGAAGAAGTCCTGCACCCCGGCGGCGACCAGGCAGCGGCGCAGCTCGGCGGTGGCCTGCCGCTCGGTGACGCCCGGTTCGATCCAGGCGGCGACCTGTTCGGCGCAGTGGTAGGCGAGTTGCTGGGTCTCGCGGAAGCGGGCGAGGTCGCGCTCGCTGTAGCGGAAGGCGGGGGTCGCTTTCGCCGAGGAGGGCATCGGGGGCTCCTTCTAGAGGTCGAGCTAGAGGTCGAGCACGAGGGTCTCGCCCTCGGCGGCCCGGGAGACGCAGGGCAGCAGGGCGCCGGCGGCGCGCTGCTCCGGGGTGAGGCGGCGGTCCCGGTGGTCGGGGGAACCGGCCAGCACGCGGACCTCGCAGGTGCCGCAGAAACCCTGGTGGCAGGAGTACGGGAGGTCCGGGCGGGTTTCGCGCAGCACGTCCAGGGCGGAGCGGTCGGCGGGCACGTCCAGGCTCGGGCCGTCGGCGCCGAGGCGGACGGCGAAGGGCGCGCCGTCGGTGATCGGGGCGGCGCCGAAGCGCTCGAAGTGCAGGGCGGTGGCCGAGGAGCCGTCCAGAGCGCGCTGCACGGCGGAGAGCATCGGGGCCGGGCCGCAGCAGTAGACGGCGGCGCCGGGCGGGGCGTGGGCGAGCAGCTCGGCGCCGGTGGGGACGCCGCCGTGCTCGTCGTCGGTGCGCAGCACCACGCGCCCGGGGTCCAGGGCCCGCAGCTCGTCCGCGTACGGGAGGGCGTCGGCGCTCCGGCCGACGTGCACCAGGCGCCAGTCCAGGCCGTGCCGCTGCGCCTCCCTGGCCATCGGCAGCAGCGGGGTGACTCCGATGCCGCCGGCCAGCAGGAGGACGGCGGGTTCGGCGCAGAAGGCGAAGCCGTTGCGGGGGCGGCGGGCGGTGAGGCGGGCACCGGGGTGCAGGGTGTCGTGGACCTCGACGGACCCGCCGCCGCCCTCGGGCAGCCGCCGGACGGCGATGCGGTAGGCGGTGCGGTCGGCCGGGTCCCCGCAGAGGGAGTAGTGGCGCTCGCGGCCGGAGGGCAGGACGAGCCGCAGGTGGGCGCCGGGCTGCCAGGCCGGCAGTGGGCCGCCGGACGGGTCGGCGAGGCTCAACTCGACGACGTCGGAGGTGAGTTCGCGGCGCACGGTGACCACCAGCTGCAGCGGCGGGACGGGGCGGCTGAACGGGCGGCGGGGGTTGCGGCGCAGCAGCGGGCCGCCGAGGGCCGGGGAGTAGCGGTCGCCGAAGGCGGTGATCCAGCGGATGAAGCCGTCGGCTCGGGGGCGGCCGTAGAGGTCGGGGGGTGGGGTGAGCAGGTCCATCCGGCGGGTCCTTGGCGTGGGAGAGGGGGCGGGGGCGGGGCGGAGGTCCGCGAACAGCCGACAGCGTGCAGGCGACGGGCAACGGATGACAGATGACAGATGACAGATAACGTTTTCTGTTCGCTGAAATCTGTTCGCTGAAATCCGTCGTCTGAAATCTGTCCGCTGAAACCTGTCGGCCGTCAGCCGCTCGCGGCGGCCGCGCGGGCGGCCGGGGAGCTGGCGAGGTAGCCCAGCGCCTGACTGGAGGAGCCCTCCTGGGTCGGGTGGTAGCCCGGCCGCAGGTACCGCAGCCCGGAGCGGATCGACTTGAGCGGATCCGGCAGCAGGCCGCGCTTGGCGATCCGCCCGGCCTCGCGCCAGGTGGGCTTGAGCCGCCCGTCCAGGGTCGGGTCGGCGGCGAGCATGAAGCGGGCGCCGCGCACCCAGAGGTGGACCAGCAGCGGCCCGGAGATCACCATCCCGCGGACCCGCCGGAGGTAGCCCGGGTCCAGGTGGACCATGAGGTCGAAGGCGACGCTGCGGTGCTCGACCTCCTCGGCGCCGTGCCAGCGCAGCAGGTCGAGCATCGTCGGGTCGGCCTCGGCGCGGTCCAGGCCCGGGGAGTTGAGCGCCCAGTTGCCGAGGAAGGCGGTGAAGTGCTCGATGGCCGCGATGAAGGCGACCCGCTCGATGACGTTCTCCCGCCGCTGGGCCGGCGTCAGCCCCGGCTTGTCGCCCAGGATCCGCCGGAACAGCCAGGAGACCTGCCGGACGTACGGCCTGGGGTCGAGCCCCTGGCCCAGCAGGTGGTCGAGGACTTCCTGGTGGGCCTCGGCGTGGATGGCCTCCTGCCCGATGAACCCGAGCACCTCCTCGCGCAGCTGCTCGTCCCGGATGAGCGGCAGCGCCTCCTTGAACACCTTGACGAACCAGCGCTCGCCCTCGGGCAGCAGCAGGTGCAGCACGTTGATGACGTGGGTGGCCATCGGCTCGTCCGGGATCCAGTGCAGCGGCAGCCCGGCCCAGTCGAAGCGGACGTCCCGGGGCTCCAGGACGAGGCTGTCGTGCACGCGCGCGGCGGGGGCGGCGAGGGCGGGGACGGGGGTGGTGCGGGGCATGGCAGGCCCTCCTGACCTGGGAGCGGCGGCTCGGCTCACAGCAACGTACTCGCGGGTAACGGCGGGGACAAGGGTTTCTACCGCCCTTATCGACATCGAGTCTAATAAGTGATGTACACCGGCCGAGGGCCCGGGAAACGCGGGAAGCCCCACCGGTTTCCCGATGGGGCTTCCTCGAACTCCCGTAGCGTCCCGCCGTCAGACCGCCATCGCCAACAGCAGCGGCGCCGCCCGGGCCGCCAGCAGCTCGGCAGCGGCCTTGAGCTTGTGGATGTTGGCCACCGGCATCGAGGTGGCCAGGCAGCCGACCGTGCTGCCCGCCGTGATCGGCACCGCCGCGCACACCGTGCCCAGCGCGTACTCCTGGATGTCCAGCACCGGTACCGTGGCGGGCTGGCGCTCCAGCCGGTGCATCAGCTGGTCGGCGTCGGTGACGGTGCGGGAGGTGAGCCGGGCGACCGGGTGGCGGGAGAGGTGGTCGCGCCGGGCGTCCGCGTCCAGCTGGCCGAGCAGGCACTTGCCGATCGCGCTGGCGTGCGCGGTGGCCCGGAAGTCCACCCACTCCTGCACCGCCGGCGCGTAGTCGGCCGCCGAGACCGCCTCGACCGACAACTCGCCGTCGTGGTACCGGGTGAAGTACACTGCGGCGCCCAACTCGTCCCGGAGTTCGGCGAGTTTACGGTCGAGCCGGGCCTTCACCAGCTGCTCCCGGTTGTGCTGCCCGAGCAGGGCGAAGGTGCCACCGAGCACCCAACCGCCGTCCTGGCACTGGAGATAGCCCTCGATCTCCAGGATCTCCGCGAGCCGCCGGACGGTCGGCAGCCCGAGCGAGGTCTCCCGCGCGAGGCTCACCAGGGTGGCGCCGTCGGGGTGGCGGTCGACCGCCTCCAGCAGTCTGAGGGCGTGCTGCAGGGAGGTGAACGGGCCGGTCGGGCCCTGGTCCAGCGCGGCGTGACGACCCGGGGCTGGTGTCGACATGTCGTCCCCTTCCGATGTCCCCCCACGGAGCGACCGCGGGCAAGCCCAGCCTAACGACCCGGTGGCTCCGGCGGCTGCCGTCCGTGAATATCCGTGAACATTCCGTGCAGCAACCTCCGGTCGGCCCGGCCGGTCGCGCCCCGGAAGCACCACGACGGGCCCCTCCCCCACTGCCCTGGGGGAGAGGCCCGTCGTACGGCCGCCGGGTGCGGGCCCGGCGGCCGTACGGGAGGGTGCGGTCGGAGGTCGGTCGGCTGGGGGGTGACCGTCGGTGGGTCAGCCCTCGTCGCCCGCGCGGAGCTTGGCGACGGCGGCCGCGAGGCGGGCACCGTACTCCTCGTCCGCGGCGTGGAAGTGGGCGAGGTTCTTCTCGATGATGTCGTCCCGGGTGACCTGCGCCAGGAAGCCCGCGATGTTGTCGATCAGACGGGTCTTCTCACCGGCCGACATCAGCCGGTACAGCTCACCGGCCTGGAAGAAGTCGTCGTCCTTGCTGTGGGCCGGCGTGGTGTAGGTGCCGGTGTGGCCGTCGACCTTGACCGGCGCGGCGAGCGCGTTGTCGGTCTGGGCGGGGCCGTCGTACGAGTTGGGCTCGTAGTTCTTGCCGCGGCCCGCGGTGTTGGCGGCCATGAAGCCGTCCCGGCCGTAGTTGGCGGCCTCGGTGGCGCGCGGGGCGTTCACCGGCAGCTGGGTGTGGTTGACGCCGAGGCGGTAGCGCTGGGCGTCCGCGTAGGCGAACAGCCGGCCCTGGAGCATCTTGTCCGGGGACGGGCCGATGCCGGGCACGAAGTTGTTCGGCGAGAACGCGGACTGCTCGACGTCGGCGAAGACGTTCTCCGGGTTCTTGTTGAGCACCAGGCGGCCGACCTTGACCAGCGGGTAGTCGGCGTGCGGCCACACCTTGGTGAGGTCGAAGGGGTTGAAGCGGTAGTCCGCGGCCTCGGCGACCGGCATCAGCTGGACGTAGAGGGTCCAGGACGGGAACACCCCCCGCTCGATGGCCTGGTGCAGGTCGCGCTGGTGCGAGTCGGCGTCGGCGCCGAGCACCTCGGCGGACTGGTCGCCGTCCAGGCAGCGGATGCCCTGGTTGGTCTTGAAGTGGTACTTCACCCAGTAGGCGTCGCCGTCGGCGTTGACCCACTGGTAGGTGTGCGAGCCGTAGCCGTTCATGTGGCGGTACGAGGCCGGGATGCCGCGGTCGCCGAACAGCCAGGTGATCTGGTGGGTCGAGGCCGGCGAGTGGGCCCAGAAGTCCCAGACGTTGTCCGCCTCCTGCACGCCGGTGTACGGGTCGCGCTTCTGGGAGTGGATGAAGTCGGGGAACTTGATCGGGTCCTTGATGAAGAACACCGGGGTGTTGTTGCCGACGAGGTCGTAGTTGCCCTCCTCGGTGTAGAACTTCAGCGCGAAGCCGCGCGGGTCGCGCACCGCGTCACTGGCGCCCAGGTTGCCGGCCACGGTGGAGAAGCGCAGGAAGACCTCGGTGCGCTTGCCGACCTCGGAGAGGAAGGCCGCACGGGTGTACTGCGAGACCTCGTCGGTGACCTCGAAGTAGCCGTACGCGCCGGAGCCGCGGGCGTGCACCACGCGCTCCGGGATGCGCTCGCGGTTGAACCGGGCCAGCTTCTCCAGCAGCTGCTGGTCCTGGATCAGCAGCGGGCCGTACTCGCCGGCCGAGGCCGAGTTCTGGTTGTCGGCGACCGGGGCGCCGGACTCCGTGGTCAGGATCTTGGACATGGAGGGTCCTTCAGGGTCGATAAGGGCGGTGCGTGGAGGAAGGGCTGACGGCTCGTCGCGCGAGCGCCGCGAGCGCCGGGCGGGCGGGGAGACCGGAGGGCCCGGAGACCGGGGCCCGGGGCCGGGAGCCGGGGAGGCCGGCTCAGACGCCGAGCAGGCGCCAGACGGCCGAGCGGCGGCGGGAGGAGTGCTCGCCGTCGGGGCCGTCGGCCGGCTGGAGCGCCGCGACGGCGGCGCCGGCCGCGGCCGGGTCCGCCAGCGGACGGGCGGCGGTCAGCGCGGCGGCCTCGTCGGCGGTCAGCCCGGCCCCGGTGAGGGCCGCGGCGGCCTCGGCGGCCGGGAGGGCGTCGAACCAGCGCAGCGCGAGGGCCGCGCGCCCGGCCTCGGTGAGGCGGCCGGTGAGCCGGAGGCGGGCGAGCCCGCCGTCCGGGTAGACGTTGATCCGCACGTGGGTCACCGGGCGGCCGGCGTCCAACCGGAAGCGGTGCCGGGTGTCGGGCTGGAGCCGGGTGCGGGGCAGCAGCTCGAACCACTCGCCCTCGGCCGGGTCGGCCCCGGTCGAGGCGTCGAAGCCGATCAGGTCGGCCCAGCCGGGGGCGTTGGCGACGAAGTGGGTGGTGTCCACCTCGACGGCCAGGACCTCACCGCCCCCGGCCAGGGCGATCTGTACCCAGTCGTTGGCCTTGTCGCGCCGACGCCGGGTCTCCCAGCCCTCGCCCATGACGGAGGCGCGACCGGGAGCGTTCAGGTTGTGCGGGGAGGAGAAGTAGCGGTCGGACGCCGCCTCGGCCACGCCGCCGTACTCCTGGGCGGCCAGGTCGAAGGTGAGACCGTCCAGCTCGCGCGGGTCGGGCAGCACCTCGCCGTGCACCCGCAGCCGGGCGACGCCGCCGTCCGGGAAGATGTTGAGCCGCACGTGGGTGTAGCGGGTGGCGTCCTCGACGGCGAACTCGTGGGCGGTGTTCCCGCGCAGCGGGGTGCGCGGCACGATCGTGGTCCACTCGGCGTCCTGCAGCTCCTCGGGCGAGGGGTGGCCGGGGACGGACGCGGCCTCGACGGAGCCGGACTCCGGGTAGTTGCCGGTGAAGTGGGCGGTGTCCACGATCACGCCGCGGATCACGCCGCCGACGCCGAGCCGGACGATCGCCCAGTCGTGGTCCTGGTCGGTGGGGTGCGGCTGCTCGGCGGAGACGCCGCGGCGCCGCTTGGACTCCCAGCCGTCCATGATCTGGCCCTTGTGGCCGAAGGTGTGCGGGCGGAACTCGGCCGGCTTGGCGACCAGCAGGTTCTCGGCGTCCGCGAAGGTGTCCTCGTTGGTGGCGACGACGCCCGCGCCGAGCAGCCGGGAGGCCAGGTTGACCAGTTCGGTGAAGGGAGCACTCGGGGTGTCTGCGGTGGTCACTGACTCTCCTCTAGGCACGATCGGAGGGGTGGGCGGGGGCGACGGGGGCGGCGGGCCGGGTGAGCTGCCGGCCGAAGGGGCGGGCGCCGGTGTCCACTTCGCGGCCGCGCAGCCAGGTGGTGCGCACCGCGCCGGTGAGGGTGCGGCCCGCGTACGGGGTCACCGGGTTGCGGTGGTGCAGCCCGCTGGCCCGGACGGCGAACTCGCCGTCGGGGTCGAAGGCCACCAGGTCGGCGTCGTGGCCGGGCGCGACGGCGCCCTTGGTGCCGGTGAGGCCGACCAGTTCGGCCGGTCCGGCGGACATCCAGCGCACGACGTCGGACAGGGTGTGGCCGCGGCGGCGGGCCTCGGTCCAGACGGCCGGCAGGCCCAGCTGCAGCGAGGCGATGCCGCCCCACGCGGCCGCGAAGTCACCGTTGCCGCCGTACTCGGGCAGCAGCTTGAGGTCGGGGGTGGACGGCGAGTGGTCGGAGACGACGGCGATGAACTCGCCGTTCGCCAGGGCCTCCCAGAGCGCGTCCCGGTTGGACTCGTCGCGGATCGGCGGGCAGCACTTGAAGGCGGTGTCGCCGTCGGGCACCTGCTCGGCCGCGAGGGTCAGGTAGTGCGGGCAGGTCTCGGCGGTCACCCGGACGCCGTCCTCGCGGGCCTGGCGCAGCAGCGGCAGCACGGCGGCGGAGGAGACGTGCAGGATGTGCACCCGGGCGCCGGTGCGCCGGGCGGTGTCCAGCAGGTGGGCGACGGCCGCGGTCTCCGCGTCGGCGGGCCGGGACGCCAGGAAGTCCCGGTAGTGGACGCCGGGTTGCTGCGGGGCGGCGGCGAGGACGGCCGGGTCCTCGGCGTGGATGATGGCCAGCGCGCCGATCCGGGCCTGCTCGGCCAGGGCGGCCTCCAGGTCGGCGGCCTCGACGTGCGGGAACTCGTCCACCCCGGAGGGGGCGAGGAAGCTCTTGAAGCCGAACACGCCCTCGCGGTGCAGGGGTTCGAGGTCCGGCACGTTGCCGGGGACGGCGCCGCCCCAGAATCCGAGGTCGACCCAGGCCTGGCCCTCGGCGGTCTTCCGCTTGGCCAGCAGGCCCTCCACCGTGGTGGTGGGCGGGATCGAGTTGAGCGGCATGTCGATGATCGTGGTGACCCCGCCGGCCGCGGCGGCCCGGGTGGCGGTGGCGAAGCCCTCCCACTCGGTGCGGCCGGGCTCGTTGACGTGCACGTGGGTGTCGACCAGGCCGGGCAGCAGGGCGGTGTCGCCGAGGTCGGCGAGCTCGCGGTCGCCGACCGTGAGCGAGCCGTGCGCGACGACCTGCTCGATCTTCCCGTCCCGGATCAGCACGTCCGCGGGGCGCTCGCCGTCGGGCAGGAACACCCGCCGGGAGCGGATCACCGTCGGCTGGCTGAAAGGCATGGAAGACCTCCGGAACCTGGGAGTTGGGGGTGGTGTGGGGTGGGCCGGACCCGGGGAGGTGAGGGATTGCGGGGAGCCTAGGCCCGCCTTCAACAAAACGTCAATGGAGGAACGTACGAGGGTCCGGTCCGAACCGGACGGGGGTTCAGCCCGGCAGCAGCTCGCCGGCCAGCTTCTCCCCCGCGACCTCGGCCAGCTCGGCGGCCCTGGTCATGCTGTCCCCCGGCTGCTCGGCCAGGTCGGTCAGGGCGATCGCGGCGGCGAAGCCGGCCGCCCGCCACTCGGGCTCGGCGAGCTCCAGCCGACCTGCCACGGCGGCCACCCGAACCCCCGCCCGGGCGGCCGCCGCGGCAACTCCGGCGGGGGCCTTGCCGTGGAGCGTCTGAGCGTCCAGGCAGCCCTCGCCGGTCACGACGAGGCGTGCCCCACGCACGGCCTCGTCGAAGCCCAGCAGATCGAGCAGCAGCTCGATGCCGGGTCGCATGGTGGCGCCGAGCAGGGCGAGGGCGGCGAAGCCCACCCCGCCCGCGGCCCCGGCGCCGGGGGCCTCCCGCAGGTCCCGGCCGGTGGCCGCGGCGACCAGGTCGGCGAACCGGGTCAGGCCTTCCTCCAGGACCACCAGGTCCTCACCGTCGGCGCCCTTCTGCGGGCCGTAGACGGCGGTGGCGCCGCGCGGCCCGAGCAGCGGGTTGTCCACGTCGCAGGCCACCACGACCTCGACGCCGGCCAGCAGGTCCGCCAGCGGGCCGGGATCGACCGCGGCGAGCTTGCGCAACGCGGCCCCGCCGGGCGGCAGTTCGGCGCCGTCGGCGTCGAGCAGGCGCACCCCGAGCGCCTGCGCCATGCCCGCGCCGCCGTCCGTGCCGGCGCTGCCTCCCAGGCCCAGCACGATCCGCTTGGCGCCGAGCGACACGGCCCGGGCGATCAGCTGGCCGACCCCGTAGGACCCGGCCGTGAGCGGGGCGGTGCGGCCGCCGGGCAGCCGGGCGAGGCCGGAGGCCTGGGCCAGCTCGACCACGGCGGTGTCGCCGCGGACGGCGAGCGCGGCGTCCACCGGCAGGCCGGTCGGACCGGCCACCTTCGCCGCGACCCGGTCGAAGCCGGCCGCCAGGGCGGCGGCCAGGGTGCCCTCGCCGCCGTCGGCGACGGGCAGCTCGCGCACCTCCGTGCCGGGCGCGGCGCGGCGGATCCCGGCGGCGATCCGGGCGGCGACCTCGGCTCCCTCCAGGGTGCCCTTGAACTTGTCGGGGGCGACGACCACATGGCCCTGGTGAGGGGTGGGGGGCATGGTGCGGTCCTCGCTTCCGTACGGGTGTGGCGTGGTTCTTGCGGAGTGCGTCCAGCATGGGCCCGGAGACCCGGGGGTGCGACCCCCCTCACGGAGACCCGGGGGTGCGACCTCCGCGCGGAGATCCGGAGGGGTGCGACCCCCTCCCCGCCGTTCCCCCCGTCCCGCTTCCGACGTACGGGGGGCTCCCCTCGGCGGGGAGGGGGCCAGGCGACGCGCAGGCACGACCGAAGTGCCCCCTGGGAGGGGTTACGCATCACCGGCTGGATCGACCGGCGGGCGGGCGGATGAGCCCCGGCCCGCTCGCCGGTCGGGTCGTACCTCCTGGCGGCGCGGGCACGACCGGATGGGTACACGCCGCCAGGAGGAGCTTGGGGCGGGGGCTCCGCGCGGGAGCCCCCGGAGTGGTGGGCCGGGGAGCTCCGTGCGGGAGCCCCCCGGGGGGGTGTTACTTGACCTCGCGGCCGGAGAGGCGCTCGACGCCGCGCAGCAGCGCCGAGTGGTCGAGCGAGCCGTCGCCGTTGGCCCGGGCGGAGGCGACCAGCTGGGCCACCACGGCGCCGACCGGCAGCGCGGCGCCCACGGCGCGGGCGGCGTCGGTGACGATGCCCATGTCCTTGTGGTGCAGGTCGATCCGGAAGCCCGGGGCGAACTCGCGGTTGAGCATGTTCGCCTTCTTGCGGTTGAGCACGGTCGAGCCGGCCAGGCCTCCGCCGAGCACGTCCAGCGCGGCCTGCAGGTCGACGCCGGCGTTCTCCAGGAACACCACGGCCTCGGCGAGCACCTGGATGTTGACGGCGACGATCAGCTGGTTGGCGGCCTTGACGGTCTGGCCGGCGCCGGCCGGGCCGACGTGGATGACCGTGGTGCCGAGCGCGTCGAACAGCGGCTTGGCCTCGGCGAAGTCCTCGGCGGCGCCGCCGACCATGATCGACAGCACGGCCTCGACGGCGCCGGCCTCGCCGCCGGAGACCGGGGCGTCCAGGGTGCGGATGCCCTTCTCCTTGGCGGCCGCCTCGACCTTGATCGAGGTCTGCGGGGTGATCGAGGACATGTCGATCACCAGGGTGCCGGGCTTGGCGTTCTCCAGCACACCGCCCTCGCCCAGGATGACCTGCTCGACGTGCGGGTCGGCCGGGACCATGGTGATGACGACTTCGGCGTCCTTCACCGCGTCCGCGATGGAGGTGGCGCCGTGGCCGCCGGCCGCGACCAGGGCGTCGATCTGCGGCTGGGTGAGGTTGAAGCCGGTGACGTGGTGGCCGGCCTTGACCAGGTTGGCGGCCATCGGGCTGCCCATGATGCCGAGGCCGATGAAGGCGATCTTGCGGCTCATCGCGTCGAGTTCCTTACGTGTGCGGGTGGGGGTTTCGGGGTGCTCGGCGGCACGCGGTTCGCGTGGCCGACGCGGCCGGGCGGCTCGCGCCGACGGGCGATGCCGCGTGCTCGCACCGGCGGGCGCTGCCGGGTGCTCGCGTCAGCGGGCGGCGCGCAGCTCGCGCGGCAGCCACCCGAAGCTGTCGGCGCTGACGCCGGTGGAGGGGCGGTACTCCAGGCCGATCGGGCCGGTGTAGCCGGCGGCGGTGAGCCGGGCGAACAGGTCCTCGAAGTCCAGCTCGCCGGTGCCGGGCTCGTTGCGGCCCGGGTTGTCCGCGATCTGCACGTGGCCGATCCGGTCGGCGTAGGTGTCGATGACCTGCGCCAGGTCCTCGCCGTTCTTGGCCAGGTGGTAGAGGTCGCACAGGAACCGGGCGTTGCCCAGGCCGGTGGCGGCGTTCACCTTGTCCACCACCTCCACCGCGGCGGCGGCGGAGACCAGCGGGTAGTCCGGGGACTCCGCCCGGTTCAGGGCCTCGACCAGCAGGATCGCGCCGACCTCGTGCGCCGCCCGGGCGGCGAGCACCAGGTTCTCCAGTGCGAGCGCGTCCTGCTCGGCCGCCTCGACGCCCTCCACCCGGTTGCCGTAGAGCGCGTTGAGCGCCTTGGCGCCGAGCGAGCCGGCGAGGCCGGCGGCGACCGGGACGTTGGCCCGGAAGCGGTCCCGCTCGGACGGCACCGAGACGGTACCGCGGGCGCCCCGGCTCAGGTCGTCCAGGAAGTTGAGGCCGGTGAGCTGCACCCCGGCGTCGGTGAACGCCTTGCGGAGCGTGTCCAGCTCGGCCTCGGAGGGGTCGTGCTCCTCGCCGAAGGGCCACCAGAGCTCGGCGGCGGTGAAGCCGGCCGCGGCGGCCGCGGCGGGGCGCTCCAGCAGGGGCAGCTCGCCGAACAGGATCGACAGGTTGACCGTGAAGTGGTGCTTGGCAGCGGCCGTCACGTCAATCACCTCTCATCTCTCTTCCGTCATCCGCAACTTCCACGATCCGGAAGAGGGATTCTGTGTGGTGGAAGCATCTCCGGCCGATGAAGCGAGTGTCAAGAGAGTCGCAACATTTTGTTGAAGAAGCTCCTGAGGTGCGCCGCCGCCGGGATCCCGGCTGTTCGATCGCCCAGCCCCTGCCCGCCCGCACCCCCGCTCGATACAGTGATCCCGTGCGATTGATGGTGGAGTTCACGACAGAACCGTTCGAACTGGACACGTTCCCGGAGCACGCCGCGGCGGCCCGCAAGGCCGTCGACGAGGCCGGGCTGGCCGTCTCGGTCGGCCCGTTCGGGACCGGCGCCGAGGGCGAGGCCGAGCAGGTCCTCGCCGCGGTGGGCAAGCTGCTCCGGGAGACCCTGGACGCCGGGGCGACCCGCATCTCCGTCCAGGTCAGCGTCCTGGACGAGGAGGTCGGTAAGCCGTGACCGAGCACGTGGAGCACCCGCTCGCCGCGGCGGTCAAGCCGCTGCTGGACGCGGTCGGCGCGACGCCCGTCCCGCTGGACGAGGCGAAGTCCGAGGACGTCGTCCTGGAGTGGGAGGGCGCGCCGGCCCTGGCCGTCCGGCTGCCGCACCTGAGCAGCGCGCTGGACCGGCTGCTGGCCGAGATGACCCGCCAGTTCGACGGCCGCCCGCTGGCCGAGCTGGACCGCCTGGAGAAGCAGCGGGTCGTCGCCCTCCTCGAGGAACGCGGCGCCTTCACCGTCCGGCACGGCGTGGAGACGGTCGCCTCGGCCCTGGGCGTCAGCCGGTTCACGGTGTACAACTACCTGAACCGCCAGGAGGGCTCGAAGTCCTCCTCCTGAAGCCTCCCGAGGCCTTCCCGGAGCCGTACCCACGCCCCCCGGAGCCCCCGGAAGGCCTCCCGAGGAGGGCACTTCCGGGGGCTCCGGAGACCGTTCCGAACGGGTGACCCCGCCGGTACGGCCAGTCTGGTTCCGGCCACGGCGGGGCACACTTGGCGAATCGCACACGAAAGGGCCCGGCCCCGGGGGCCGGTTCAAAACGTAACCACCAAGCGTTCAACAAAGTGTTGACGACCGGGTGGGGTCGATCTAGCTTTTGCGGGTGGCACCACTCTTCAGGAGGTCCACTCGTGACCAACCACCCCCACGCCCTTGACGCCCTGGCCGCGGCCGATGCCGCCGAGCTGGAGGCGATCCTGCTGGAGGTATGCTCCAGCCCCCGTTGGGCCGCCGCGGTCGCGGAGGCCAAGCCCTGGTCCGACCGCGAGGCCCTGTTCGCCGCCAACGCGGCGGCCATGGCGTCGCTGACGGTCGACGACCTGCGCGACGCGATGGCCGGCCACGCCCGGATCGGCACGCCCAAGGCGGGCGACGCCACCTCCGAGCGCGAGCAGGCCGGCATCCAGGGCGTGGACCAGACGGTCCTCGACGAACTGCGCGAGGCCAACGCCGCCTACGAGGCGAAGTTCGGCCACGTGTTCCTGATCTGCGCGACCGGCCGCACCGCGGTCGGCATGCTCGCCGCACTGCGCGAGCGCCACCCCAACGACGCCGCCACCGAGGCGGAGATCGTCCGCGGGGAGCTGCGCAAGATCAACGACATCCGCCTCGGCCGCCTGCTCGACGGCTCCTGACGGGCAGTCCTGACGTACCGTCGGAACAGTCGTCGCGAGCGTCGGCCTCCACCCACCGGGGCACCGTCGCCCGCGACCTGACGCACCATCACCTCTGCCATCAGTAAGGTCACTTCACCCATGACTGGCATCTCCACCCACGTGCTCGACACCAGCCTCGGCCGCCCGGCCGAGGGTGTCCCGGTCGAGCTCGCACTGCACACCGAGGGTGGCTGGCAGGTGCTCGGCACCTCCGCCACGGACTCCGACGGCCGGGTCAAGGACCTGCCGGCCGTGGAGGCGGGCTCGGTCGTCCGGCTGCTCTTCGACACCGGCGCGTACGACGCGCTCAAGTCGACCGAGCCGCCGTTCTTCCCCGAGGTCTCGATCGTCTTCACGGTCGCGCCCGAACAGCACCACTACCACGTGCCGCTGCTGCTCAACCCGTTCGGATACTCGGTCTACCGCGGAAGCTAGTAGACCGACCTGGAAGCTCTAGGAGCCACGTCATGGCCCACGTGCTCGGTCAGAACCAGTACGGCAAGGCGGAGAACCGCATCGTCCGGATCTACCGCGACTCCACCCGGCACGAGATCAAGGACCTGAACGTCTCGGTCTCCCTCCAGGGTGAGTTCGAGGACGTCCACCTCACCGGGTCCAACGCCAACTGCCTCCCCACCGACACCACCAAGAACACCGTCTACGCCTTCGCCAAGGAGTACGGGATCGAGTCGGCCGAGGCCTTCGGCATCCTCCTGGCCCGCCACTTCGTCGACGACACCGAGCGCGGCGTCGTGCACGGCGCCCGGATCCGGATCGAGGAGTACGCCTGGGACCGGATCAAGACGCCGGACAGCTCGGCGCGCTTCATCGGCTCGGAGGAGGTCGGCCACTCCTTCGTCCGCAACGGCCAGGAGACCCGCACCACCGAGGTCGTCTACGACGGTGAGTCCGTCCAGGTCATCTCCGGCCTGAAGGACCTCATCGTGATGAACTCCACCAACTCGGAGTTCTGGGGCTACATCAAGGACAAGTACACCACCCTGCAGGAGGCGTACGACCGCATCCTCGCCACCCAGGTCACCGCCCGCTGGAAGTACGGCTACAGCGGCAAGGACGGCGAGGCCCAGCCCAACTGGAACCGCTCCTACGCCCACGTGAAGCGCCACCTGCTGGAGGCCTTCGCCGAGACCTACTCCTACTCGCTGCAGCAGACCCTGCACGCGATGGGCACCCGGGTCCTCAACAACCGTGCCGAGGTGGACGAGGTACGCCTCGAACTGCCCAACAAGCACCACTTCCTCGTCGACCTGGAGCCCTTCGGCCTCAAGAACGACAACGAGGTCTACTACGCCGCGGACCGCATGTACGGCCTGATCGAGGGCACCGTGCACCGCGAGGGCGTCGTCCCGGTCATCCCGGTCGTCTGACCCCGGCAGTACCCGCGCCACCGGCAGTACCCGCGTCAACGGCAGTACCCGCACCACCAGTTTCTCCACCCCCACCCACCGGAGTTCGTGTCTGCCTCACGGCGGCCGGCCCGGGGCACTGGAGAGGCCGGCCGAGGAATCCTTGCACCGCCGTCCCGTCCTCGGCCACGTCACCACCAGCCGTACTCCAGCGCCACGGGCGCGCCGGGAGCCACGGGCACAAGAGGGGCTCGACATGGCACCCAGCAACACCAGTAGGACCGACGGCGGTTCCACCCCGGCAAGACCCCCTGGCCCGGACGCGACCACCAGCCTCCCCGGCGACGCGTCCGGGTCGGGAACCCACCCCGTGGACGAGTTGCTGCCCCCGGTGAAGCTGTTCACCACCGGACTCCAGCACGTCGCCGCGATGTACGCGGGAGTCGTCGCACCCCCGCTCATCGTCGGCGCCGGCGTGGGGCTCTCCCCCACCGAACTCGCCCTGCTCATCTCGGCCAGCCTGTTCACCGCCGGACTGGCCACCCTCCTCCAGACCCTCGGCTTCTGGAAGATCGGCGCGCGACTGCCGTTCGTGAACGGCGTCTCCTTCGCGGGGGTCGCGCCCATGATCGCCATCGCCAAGGGCTCCATCGAAAGGACCGGGGGACCGAAGGACGCCCTCCCGGTGATCTTCGGAGCGGTGATCGTCGCGGGGCTCCTGTGCTTCCTCGCGGCACCGTACTTCTGCAAGCTCATCCGGTTCTTCCCCCCGGTCGTCCAGGGCACCGTGATCACCCTCATCGGCGTGTCCCTGCTCCCGGTGGCGGTCAACTGGGCGCGCGGCGGCTCGCCGGGCGCCCCCGGGTACGGCTCCATGCGGGCCATCGGCCTCGCCGCGATCACCCTCGCCGCGGTGGTGCTCTGCAACCGGCTGCTGCGCGGCTTCTGGCAGCAGCTGTCCCTGCTCGTCGGCCTGGCGTTCGGCACCCTGATCGCCTTCCCGCTGGGACTGGCCGACTTCGGCGCGGTCCGGGACGCGAAGGTCTTCGCGCTCCCCTCCCCGTTCCACTTCGGCGCGCCGATGTTCGACGCCGCCGCGATCGTCTCGCTCTGCATCGTCATGGTGGTCTCGATGACCGAGTCCACCGCCGACATGCTCGCGCTCGGGAAGATCGTCGATCGTGAGGCCGACGAACCCACCCTCGCCGCCGGCCTGCGCGCCGACGGCCTGGCCACCGCGATCAGCCCCGTCTTCAACGGCTTCGCCGCCAGCGCCTTCGCCCAGAACATCGGGCTGGTGGCGCTGACGAAGATCCGCAGCCGCTTCGTGGTCGCTGCCGGCGGAGGCATCCTGGTCCTGCTGGGGCTGTTCCCCGTGCTGGGCTCGGTCGTCTCCCTGGTGCCGCAGCCCGTGCTCGGCGGTGCCGGGATCGTGCTCTTCGGCACGGTCGCGGCAAGCGGCATCCGCACCCTCGCGGAGGCCGGCATGGAGTCCAGCTCCCACACCATCCTGGTGTCGGTCTCGCTCGGTGTCGGCATCGTCCCGATCGCCGTGCCGACGTTCTACGACTCCTTCCCGGAGGCCGTCCGGACCCTGATGCACTCGGGGATCTCGGCCGGCTGCGTGATGGCCGTCCTGCTCAACCTGCTCTTCCACCACGTCGGAACCACCCGCCGGTCCAGAACCGGCCAGGGCTCCGGCACGACGGTGCCGACGGCGACACCGTCCTGACCGGTCCCGGAGGAGCGCACCTCGCCCGACGTGCGCTCCTCCGGGCCCTCCCCCATAGGAGTGACACCATGGCAGTCCAGCCCCCACCCGCCGACCAGCGGATCGTGATCGAGAACGTCGCGATCGCCACCGTCGACGCCAACGACACCGAGTACGCCCGCGGCCACGTGGTCATCCTCGGCAACACGATCGAGTCGGTCGGCGACGGCCCCGCCCCGGCGTGGCTGGACAACGTGGTGCGCCGGATCAACGGCGAGGGCCACCTGGTCACCCCCGGCCTGGTCAACACCCACCACCACTTCTACCAGTGGATCACCCGCGGCCTCGCCCAGGACAACATCCTGTTCGACTGGCTGGTCGCCCTCTACCCGACCTGGGCCCGGATCGACGAGAAGCTCGTCCACGCCGCCAGCCAGGGCTCCGCCGCGGCGCTGCTCAAGTCCGGCTGCACCACCGCCTCGGACCACCACTACGTCTTCCCCAAGGACGGCGGCGACGTCCTCGGCGCCTCCATCGAGGCCGTCCAGGAGCTCGGCCTGCGGTTCACCGCGCTGCGCGGCTCGATGGACCGCAGCAAGAAGGACGGCGGCCTGCCGCCGGACCACGCCGTCGAGGAGCTGGACGACATCCTGGCCGCCTCCGAGGCCGCCGTGGACACGTACCACGACTCCTCCTTCGGCTCGATGCTGCACGTCGCCATCGCGCCCTGCTCGCCCTTCTCGGTCTCCACCGACCTGCTCCGCCAGTCCGCCGAACTCGCCCGCCGCAAGGGCGTACGGCTGCACACCCACGGCTCGGAGACCGCAGAGGAGGAGCAGTTCTGCAAGGAGCTGTTCGGCATGGGCCCGACGGACTACTTCGAGTCGGTGGGCTGGCTCGGCGAGGACGTCTGGATGGCGCACTGCGTCCACATGAACGACTCCGACATCGCCAAGTTCGCCGAGACCGGCACCGGCGTCGCCCACTGCCCGTCCTCCAACGCCCGCCTCGCGGCCGGCATCGCCCGGGTGCCCGACATGCTCCGGGCCGGCGTCCCGGTCGGCCTCGGCGTGGACGGCACCGCCTCCAACGAGTCCGGCGAGCTCGGCACCGAGCTGCGCAACGCCCTGCTGATCAACCGGCTGCACGGCTCCCCGACCGCCCTCACCGGGCGTCAGGCGCTGCGCCTCGGCACCATGGGCGGCGCCCGGGTGCTCGGCCGGCAGGACGAGATCGGCTCGATCGAGGTCGGCAAGCTCGCCGACCTGGCGCTCTGGAAGGTCGACGGGGTCCTGCACTCCTCCATCGCCGACCCGGTCGCCGCGCTCACCTTCGGCGCGCTGCCGCCGCTGTCGGTGCTGTTCGTCAACGGCAACGCGGTGGTCGAGAAGGGCCAGCTGACCACCGTCAACGAGGACCGGATCGCGCGCGACTGCGCCCGCGCCGCCAAGGAACTGGCGGCCCGACCGGTCTGACGCCCCCTCGGACTCCGGGCGCGCCCAGGGACGGTGCGCGCCCGGACCCCGCGGGCCCGGCAGGGCCCACGGACTGCGGCCCCGAACCCACGGCGAGGGTTCGGGGCCGCAGCGTTCAGCGGACGGATGACAGCGAACAGATGACAGATGACGAAAGTTGTCAGCTGTCATCTGTTCGCTGTTATCCGTTCGCTGTCGTCCGTTCGTGTCAGCTGTCAGCCGCCACCCGTCAGGCCTCCCGCCCCAGCGTCGCCAGGTACGCGCGCCAGCCGCCGTGGTGGGTGATCTCGCGGTGGACGCCGCGCTCGACCTCGCCCCGGGCGAGCAGCATCGAGAGGCACGCGGAGCCGTCCGCCAGCTCGATCACACCCAGCTCCAGCTCGCGCGGCTCGCCGGGCAGGATGTCGTCCCGCAGCCGCTCCAGGCTGATGTCGTACAGCTCGCCCTCGATGGCGGTGTCGACGGCCGGGTCGGGCAGCAGCCCCGGGCAGACGTCGGTCCCGCCGCTGTGGTCGATGGAGAAGAAGCGGTAGCCGGGGGCGGTGCGGACCGGCCCGACCAGCGCGTCGGCGACCTTGGCGTGGAAGGGTCCGCCGACCATCGCCTGGCCGTTGAAGAAGATGCGTGGCATGGGTGAACTCCTCTGGAGAAAAAGACCGTTCCGTACGGCGACGAGAGGACAGGTGGATGTCGTCGCCGTACGGAACGGAGTAACGGGCCGCCGGAGTGCTACAGCCTGGCAGGCGCTGGCGGTCGCGCCGGCGGATAGATTGGGCTCAGCCCAGCAGGGGCAGCGCGGGGAGGGTCAGGAAGTCCGCGAACTCCTCGGCCAGGGCGACCTGTTCGAAGAGCTGGGCGGCCTCGCGCCAGCGGCCGGCGCTGTAGGCCTCCTCGCCCGAATCGGCGCGGAGCTCGGCCAGTTCGGTGGCGACCAGGGTGCGGACCAGTTCGGCGGTGGCCTTCTCCCCGGTGTCGGAGAGCACGACGCCGTTGTGGATCCACTGCCAGATCTGCGAGCGGGAGATCTCGGCGGTGGCGGCGTCCTCCATCATGTTGAAGATGCCGACCGCGCCCAGCCCGCGCAGCCACGCCTCGATGTAGCGGATGCCGACCTGGACGGCGTTGTGCAGCCCCGCGCGGGTGCAGGTGCCGCCCGCGCCGGCGATGTCGAGCAGCTGGGCGGCGGTGACCGGCTCGGACGGGCCGGGGTTGTCCTTCTGGTGGGGCCGCTCGCCGAGCACCGCGTCGAAGGAGGCCCGGGCGACCGGCACCAGGTCCGGGTGGGCGACCCAGGAGCCGTCGAAGCCGTTGCCGGCCTCGCGGTCCTTGTCGGCCTTCACCTTCTCCAGGGCGGCCGCGTTGACCTCGGGGTCCTTGCGGCTGGGGATGAACGCGGCCATGCCGCCGATCGCGTGGGCGCCGCGCTTGTGGCAGGTCTGCACCAGCAGGCGGGTGTAGGCGGCCATGAAGGGCGAGGCCATGGTGACGCTGTTGCGGTCCGGCAGGATGTAGTGCTCGCCGGCGTCCCGGAAGTTCTTGACGATGGAGAACAGGTAGTCCCAGCGCCCGGCGTTGAGGCCGGCCGCGTGCTCGCGCAGCTCGTAGAGGATCTCGTCCATCTCGAAGGCGGCGGTGATGGTCTCGATCAGGACGGTGGCGCGGATGGTGCCGTGCGGGATGCCGAGCGCCGCCTGGGCGTGGGTGAACACGTCGTTCCAGAGCCGGGCTTCCAGGTGGCTCTCGGTCTTCGGGAGGTAGAAGTACGGCCCGGAGTTGGGGTCCTCGGCACCCTTGGCGAGCAGCCGGGCGGCGTTGTGGAAGAAGTACAGGCCGAAGTCGAGGAACGCACCGGCCACCGGGGTGCCGTCGACCAGCAGGTGGTTCTCGTCCAGGTGCCAGCCGCGCGGGCGGACCACGACGGTGGCGAGTTCGGCGGCGGGCTTGAGGGTGTACGCCTTGCCGGCCGGGGTGGTGAAGTCGATCCGGCCCTCGAAGGCGTCGATCAGGTTGACCTGGCCGCTGACCACGTTCTCCCAGGTCGGGGAGGTGGCGTCCTCGAAGTCGGCGAGCCAGACCTTGGCCCCGGAGTTGAGGGCGTTGATGACCATCTTGCGGTCGGTCGGGCCGGTGATCTCGACCCGGCGGTCCTGGAGGGCGCGGGGCGCCTCGGCGACCTTCCAGTCGCCGGCCCGGACGTCGGCGGTCTCCGGGAGGAAGTCCAGCGTGCCGGCCGCCGCGATCTCGGCGCGGCGGGTCCTCCGCCTGGCCAGGAGTTCCTGCCGGCGGCCCTCGAAGGCGCGGTGGAGGCCGACGACGAAGGCGACCGCCTCCGGAGTGAGCACCTCCTCCGCCCGGTGGACGCGAGGACCGGCGACAGTGACGACCGGAGCGGCGGGGGAGGCGCCGACAGGTCCTTGATCTGCAGCCATGAGCAGGACACTCCTAAGCGGTTGAGCCTGGCGAAGGGGGCTCCGGTGGGAACCCCCTCGGGAACTTCCTCGATCGTTACCCGCCTGTCGGCGGGTTCGATTCTGTAAGGTGGAGACTAGTTTCCGCGATACAGAATTTCAACGGTTTGTTGAAGAGGTCGCCGGGACTCTACTCCTCCCCGACAGCGAAGGGAACGCCGGTGGTTGCGACCCCCGACACAGCATCGACGACAGGCCCCGACCGCGCGAGCGGCGGCGTGCAGTCCGTCGAACGCGCCTTCCAGCTCCTGGAGGCGCTGGCCGACTCCGGCGGCGTGGCCACGCTCAGCGAGCTCTCCACCAGTTCCGGCCTCCCGATGCCGACCATCCACCGCCTGGTTCGTACCCTCGTCCAACAGGGCTATGTCCGCCAGGACACCGCGCGCCGCTACACCCTCGGCCCCCGGCTGATCCGCCTCGGCGAGACCGCCGGCCGCCTGCTCGGCAGCTGGGCCCGCCCCTACCTGGCCGAACTCATGGAGGCCACCGGCGAGACCGCCAACCTGGCCGTCCTGGAGGGCGGCGAGGTGGTCTACGTCGGGCAGGTGCAGTCCCGGCGCTCGATGCGGATGTTCACCGAGGTCGGACGGCGGGTGCAGCCGCACTGCACCGGCGTCGGCAAGGCCCTGCTCGCCCAGCTCCCCGAGGAGGAGGCGCGCGCCGTCCTCGGCCCCAACCCGCTGCCCGCGCACACCGAGTACACCGTCACCGATCCGCAGGAGCTGATGCACCAGCTCGCCGAGGCGCGCGAGCGCGGCTACGTGGTCGACGACCAGGAGCAGGAGATCGGCGTCCGCTGCATCGCGCTCGCCGTCCCGGGCGCGCCGACGCCCACCGCGCTCTCGGTCTCCGGACCGGAGGCCCGCATCCGGGCGCTGGAGGAGCAGGCCGGGGCCGCCTCGCTCGTCCCCGTGATGCACCAGATCGCCGCGCGACTGGGGCAGGTCCTCGCGCCCTGACCCGCCCGTGAGCCGATGCCACGTCAACCTGCCTGCGGACGGGCGGGAGACCGGCCGTCCTCCGTTCGGGCGGACGGCGGGCGGCGCGACTCGGTTACTCCCCGGTCACGGCGACGCCTCGGTCATCTTGGTGCGGACGCGGCGCGCGACGGCGCGGGCCGCCGGGAGCACGAGAGCAGGGTGACCGGGATGAGACACCGGGATGTACGGGGTGGCGCGCAGGGACCGGGTCGCGCGAGGACCAGGGGATTCGGCGGGGCCGGGCTGGTGGCGGCCGTGACGGCGGGCTGCGCGGTGGCGATGCTCGCCACCGGCCCGTCCTGGGCGCTGCGCCGGCCGGAGCCCCGTCCGGCGGTGGACGTCGTGGCGCCGGGTGCGCCGGGTGCGCCGGGTGCGCCGGGTGCGCCCGAGGCGTCCACCCTGCCGGCCCTCGCGGCCAAGCCGTCCGACTCCGACCTGGAGGTGGTCCAGCTCGATCCGGACCCGGCACCGCCCGGCGGCACCACGACCATCCACGCCTTCGTCGACAACCTCGGCCCGGACACCACCGCCTCCCCGTTCACGGTCGTGGTCACCCTGCCGGAGGGCGTGACGCCGCACGGCCCGTACTTCCCCAAGGACTGCGAGGTGTTCCAGAACGGCCACCGGGTGCGCTGCGTCTTCGGGGCCGGGCTGCGGAGCGGGCGCAGCGCGACCGCCCTCGTCCCGGTCGACGTGAGCTCCGACCTGGCGCCGGGGACGTACCAGGGCTGGGTGGCGGTGCGCAGCGCGGACGACCGGAACGCGGACAACGACCGCGCGCCGTTCGACCTCAAAGTGGTCGAGCCGGTCCAGGATTCCTGAACCACGTCCGTCCCACCGGTCACCGGCCGCCGGTGAGCGGCTGCCGGCTTCCGGCGACCGGTGGGACGGTCCTACGGGCTACCCGTCACCGGTAGACGCGGACGTAGTCGGCCGCCATGGTGATCGGGGCGGTCCCCTGCGGCGCCGGGTGGTACTGGCCCGCGCACACCGAGAGGTTGAGGATCAGGTACGCCGACCAGTTGGCGCCCACGCCCTTGCCGTCCGAGAAGACCTTGACGCCGTTGACGTACCAGTCCACCGAGGTCGCGCCGTAGTAGGTGCCGATGGTCACCCACTGGTCCTTCGCGATGGCGCTCGCGTCGGTGTAGTACTTCGGGTTGCCGGGGTTGACGTGGTTGGTCAGCTCCAGCAGGTTCGGGTTGTCGGGGTGGTACTCGAAGGAGTCGATCTCCCCGTTGCCGTTCTTCCAGGTCCACAGAGCCGGCCAGGCACCGGTGCCGGCGGGCAGCTTGACCCGGGTCTCGGCGTAGTCGCCGGTCTTGACCTGGAAGCCCTCGCTGGAGCCCTCGGTGGTCAGGAAGCCGGTGTTCCAGGACTGCTTGCCGTTCTCCAGGGCCGGTCCGCCGGACGTGGCGGTGAAGGTGGCGACCCCGCCCGCGACGCTGACGTTGTTCTTGTTCAGCCAGTCGAGCTTGTTGTCGTCCGGGTTGTGGTTCCCGTACTTGTACGCGGTGCTCTTGTCGCCGACCCAGCGCTGGCCCCAGGAGATCGCGCCGTTGAACTCGTCGGACCAGGTCAGCGACTTACCGGCGACCGGGGAGGACGGCGCCGGCGTGGCGCTCGGGCTCGCCGTGGCGCTCGGGCTCGCGGTGGGGGTGGAGGTCGGGGTGGGGGTGGAGGTCGGGGTGGGGGTGGAGGTCGGCGCGGGGGTCGGGGTGGGCGCGGGGGTGGCGGTGGACGAGACCACCAGCTGCTGCGAGGGCAGGTTGTGCCAGGCGCCGCCGAGGTCCTGCCAGAAGCCGAACTGGGTGTAGGTGCCGGCGGGCAGGGTGCGCGCGGCGCTGGTGAAGTTGACCCCGCTCGGGCAGATCTGCACGTTGGAGGCGTTGCCGGGGAAGTCCAGGTTGGTGCCGCGCGCGTCGCGCACGCCCACGCCCACGGTCTTCGCGGTGAAGCAGGCCGAGGAGTGCAGGGCGAGCGAGGCGGTGGTGGCCTTCCCCGCGACCATGGTGGCCGGGGCGAGGCGGTCCTGGGTGACGGTCGGCGCGGTGGCGGCCTGGGCACCGGTGACGGACGGCAGTCCGAGCAGTCCGGCGCCGCTGATGGCGAGCGCCCCGGTGGCGGCGAAGGCGGCGTTGCGGCCGCGGTGGGTGGGGCGGGCGTGGCGCGGCGCGCGGCGCCGGGCAGCGGCAGGCTGGGGCATGGGTCACCTCTGCGACGCCTGCGAGGTTAGCTGTCGGGTTCGGGCTGCAGTTGCCCGGCCGCCTGTGGAGCGGCTTCACCCCTAGCCTCGGCCCGCGCGCGCGTGCGCACGGGTCGGGCGCCGACCTTGGTTCCCCCGCTCCCGTCCGCTGTGGTGCTCGGTGACCCGCCGGCGGGTGGACGGGACTAGGCGTCCCGGCGGCGGGGTCCGCGAGAGGCGGACGCCGTTGCAGGCTAGGCAGGCCGTGCGTGAACGGACAACTCCTCCGGGGTGGTTGTCGCGCAGCTCACAGCGGTGTCGATCAACGACGCTGCGTGGCGGCTGAGTTGATCACTCCGGGCACGGCCGGCGTGACGCGACATGCGGTGCTGGGCGTGGAGCCGGGCGTGGAGCCGGGCGTGGAGCCGGGCGAACAGCCGGGCGTGGAGCCGGGCGAACAGCCGGGCGTGGAGCCGGGCGAACAGCCGGGCATCGTGCCCGGCGGCGCGGTGATCCGTCCTGCGGCAAAGATCCGGACCGGGTGCGCCCGGTCGGATAAATTTGAGGCCTGACATCTTCCGCAGTGCACAAGAGCACCGATCCCGAAACGAGGAGCCGCCCCACCATGACCGCGCCCCTGCCCGCCTTCGCCGGCCGCACCTACGTCTTCCGGGCCGACAACGGCGCGGCCTTCCGCAACACCTACTCGGCCGACGGCACGCGGTTGCGCTGGGAGGGCCTCGGCGAGTCCGCGGGCCAGTGGGAGGACGTGCGGCTGCACGTCGCCGAGGTCGCGCCGGAGATCTACTTCATCAGCTGGACGGAGCAGAGCGGGATCACCGTCAGCCATGTGATGGACCTCAACAAGCTCACGATCCGGGCCTTCTGGACCTTCGAGGGCGAGGGCGGCCGGGTCGGTCAGCTGCACACAGGGACGCTGGAGCGGGTGGCCTGAGCCAGGTGACGACCGAACCCCCGGGGCCCGCGGCCCCGGGGGTTCGGTCGTCTGGCGCGCCCGTCCGTCAGACGGTCTGGTCGGGCACCTTGAGGTGCTGGGACAGCCACTCCAGCGAGGAGGGCAGCAGCGCGCTCCAGGTCTCGAAATTGTGGCCGCCGTTCTCCAGCATGCTGTACGAGACCTTCATCGGGCTCTGCGCGGCGTCCACGAAGGCCTCGGTCTCCCGGCGGTAGTCGCCGTCGCCCTTCTTGGTGCCGGCCAGCAGCACGGACACCTTGGGCGCCGGCAGGTTCTTCAGCCGCCACATCAGGTTGGCCTCGTCGCGGCGCTGCTTGCTGCCGCCGAACAGGTCACCGGTGGTCGGGTCGTCGGCGGCGTCGTAGTAGGCGGACAGGGCGACGGCGGTCGGGAAGACGTCGGGGTGGCGCATGGCCAGCTTGAGCGCGCAGTAGCCGCCGGTGGAGTTGCCCATGAACGCCCAGGCCTGCGGGTCGGACGAGACCCGGAAGCTGGCCTGGATCGCCGAGGGCACGTCCTTGGTGAAGTACGTGTCGGACTGCGGACCGTTCGGGATGTCCTCGCACTCGGTGTCCTGCGGCAGCGCGGGCGACGGGCGCATCAGCACCATGACGGTCGGCTGCATCCGGCCCTCCTGCAGCAGCTTGAGCGCCGCGCCCGGGTAGTTGAACCGGGTGATCAGGTTCTCGGCGATACCCGGGAACCCGGTGCTGACGATCACGGCCGGGAACTGCTTCCGCGCGTACTCCGGCTGGAAGTACTGCGGGGGCAGGTAGACGTAGCCCTCGGTCGACAGGCGGCTGACCGCACCGTCGATCCGGACCTTGCGGATCTCGCCGGACTGGCTGGGCTCACGGCCCATCGCGCCGCCGCCCTTGACCGCTGCGTGGCCGACGGTCTCCACCAGCAGGCGCCCGGAGGCGTCCGCCTTGTTGTGGATCACCACCGGGCCGGTGTCACCGGTACCCAGCAGGTCGTCCCAACTGCTGTAGAAGGCGAAGTAGTTGTTCGCCACCAGGCCGAGCGCCGCGAGGACCGTGAGCTGGGTGGCGAGCAGGGCGCCGATCCGGCCGAGCACCGCCTGCCAGGTCTTCCTGGCCAGCCTTGGCCAGAGCCAGACCGTTCCCCCCATCACCACGACGGCGATCAATACGGTCAGCGCCAGCACCTTGTGGCTCGTCAGACCCATGTCCTACTTGCTCCCACGCCTCGAACTCCGGTCCCCTCCGCTGGGGACATCCGAGGAGGTCACCCCGGTTCCCCGCCGGGGCACGAGGATCAACCCTAGCGCCGCCTGGGAGAAGGCTGACGGGCGCCTGGGAGCTCGCGGGACGGCTGACAGATTTCAGATGACAGATTTCGAAATCTGTCATCTGAAATCTGTCATCTGAACGTTGTCAGCCGTCATCCGCGACACGGGAGGTGGCCCCCAGGCCCCCGACGCTGCCCCCCGGGCGCTCAGGACACCTGCTCCCAGAGCCGCAGTCCCGCCGTGAGCTCGCGCACGCAGCGCGCGCCGAGGTCCTGCGGGGAGCCGGGGCCGGTGGCGGCGGCATCGGAGGCGGCCCACTGCTCCAGGGCCACCCGGATCGCCGCGGTCGCGGAGGCGGCGGCCAGCCGGATCTCCAGCGGGTCGACGCCCTGCGGGCAGCGTTCGGCGAGGACGACGCGCAGCCGCTCCTCCGAGTCGGCGTGGACGCGCTGCCAGGTGCCCTCCAGTCGCGGGTCGCGCAGCAGGCTGCGGGTCCACCGCATCATCTCGGCGCCCGCTTCGTCGCCCGGCGTCAGCGACGCGACCGCCGCCCGTTCCAGCGCCTCGCGCAGCGGCAGGTCGGCCGGGCTGTCGGCGAGCCGGTCGACCCACTGCCGCCCGCCCGCCGCGAGCAGCGGCGCGACGGCGTCCTCCTTGACGGAGAAGTACCGGTAGAAGGTGCGCAGCGAGATGCCCGCGGCGAGGGCGATCTCCTCGGCGGTGGTGGCCTCCGCCCCCTGCTCGGCGAAGAGCGCGGCGGCGGTGCGGGCGATCTCCAGCCGGGTGGCGTCACGGCGGCGCTGGTTCAGGGTCGGGCGTCCGGTCACAGGGGTCAGCCTACGCGGGCAGGTGCCACTGTGGCGCGAAGCGCCGACATGGCACGTCCAGCCTTATTGGCACGATGTGCCACATAGGCGTACCGTGTCTCTTGAGGTCGAGAGACCACGAACGAACGGAGTACCACCATGGAGCGCTTCAGCGGACGGAACGTCCTCGTCACCGGCGGCGGCTCGGGCATCGGCCGGGCGACCGTGCACCGGATCCTCGCCGAGGGCGGAAAGGTCGTCGCCGTCGACGTCGACGAGGACGGCCTGAAGAAGACCCTGGACCGCGCGGCCACGGACGGCACCGCGGAACGGCTGACCATCCGGGTCCTCGACATCTCCGACGAGACCGCCGTCGTCGCGGGCGTCGCCGAAGCGGTGGCCGCCCTGGGCGGCCTGGACGTCCTGGTCAACGCGGCCGGCATCCTCCGCTCCTCGCACACCCACGAGACCACCCTGGAGTTCTGGAACAAGCTCCTCGCGGTGAACCTCACCGGCACCTTCCTGATGACCCGCGAGGCGCTCCCCGCCCTGCTCGCCACCGGCCGGGGCGTGGTGGTCAACTTCAGCTCCACCTCCGCGGGTTTCGCCCACCCCTACATGGCCGCGTACGCCGCGACCAAAGGCGGCATCCAGTCCTTCACCCACGCCATCGCCTCGGAGTACGCGAAGCAGGGCCTGCGCGCGGTCTGCGTCGCACCCGGCAGCATCGACAGCGGCATGACCAACAACCCCGGCCTGCCCGCCGACGCCGACTTCAGCCTGCTCGCCAAGCTCTCCCCCGCCCTCGGCCAGGGCTTCGCGGGCCCCGAGACGGTGGCCGGCGTGATCGCAATGCTCGCCTCCGAGGACGGCGCCTTCGTCACCGGCACCGAGATCCGCATCGACGGCGGCACCCACATGTGACCCCCGCCCGCTCCCCGGCCCCGACGGCAAGGCCCGTGCCGCCTCCGCCCCCGAGCGGCACGGGCCCCGCTCGGGCTTTCCGGTACCCGGGCTTCCGTTCCAGGCGGCCCGGCGCTCAGTGGAGCGGCTTGGACAGCAGGACCTCCTCGGCGGCCCCGGCAGCGGGCTCCACGGAGGCGGCGGGCGTGACGGGCGTGACCGGGGTGAACCCGTGGCGGCGGTACAGGGCGAGGGCGGGAGCGTTGGCGGGGAGGACGGCGAGGTGGAGGGCGGTGCCGCCGGTGCTGCGGGCCCACCGCTCCACCTCCTCGATCAGGAGGTCCGCGACGCCCCGGCCGCGCGCCTGCGGGGCGACCCACAGCGAGCGCAGCTCCCGTACGCCGTCCGGGGATCCGCGCAGGCCCCCGACGAGGCCGACGGGCTCCTCGGCCAGGAACGCGGCGACGTGGTGGGCGCCCGGGAGGTGGAGGCGGGCGTGCCAGCGCTGCTCGCCGCCGTCGTGCCACTCCGCGAGGCCGTACCTGAAGGCGTGCGGCGCGTCGGTGAGGGCGGCGAGGCGGAGGTCCCGCCAGAGCGGCCAGTCGGCGGTCGTGAGGGTCCGGAGGGTCACCATGCCGATCACCGTAGAGCGCGCGGGCGGTGCCCGTCAGCCCGTTCCGGCGCGGGCGTGACGACCCCTCGGGACGGTGCCGTCACGGGCGTCGCGGTGGGCCGCGGCAGCGTTGCCCAGCGCGGCGACCGCGGCGCCGACCAGGAGGAAGGCCGCCGTCATCAGGAAGCAGGCCCCGGCCACCCGGCGGTAGCCGCCGTGCCTGCTCGGGTCGAGGAAGACGTACGGGTACCAGTCGACGGCGTGGCCGCGCAGCAGCGCGTACGTCAGGTACAGCAGCGGGAACGCCGTCCAGCCGAGCACCACGACCGGACGGATCCGCCGGACCGGCGGGTCGATCAGCCAGTCGGCGAACGCGAGCAGGGGCATCACCCGGTGCGCCACGTCGCTCACCCACGGGATCACCAGCTGTTCCGGGTACGTCGCCAGCAGCGTGCCGTAGAACAGCCCGGTGATCGCCAGGTAGAGCACGACCGCTCCGCGCAGCTCGTCCGGCACCGGGCGGCGGCCGGTGAGGCCCGCCCAGCCGCCGTAGCCCAGGACGGCGATGCCGGCGAGGTTGCTGAGGTTGGTGAAGTAGCTGAAGAAGTTCAGCACCCCGGTGGCGTCGGTCGCCGCCCGGTAACCGGAGAAGCCGAGGGCGACGGCGACGAAGGCCGCGACGGCCAGCCGGGCGGGTGCGAGCCACGAGTACGTCGCTGGTGCGGGCATCGTCGGGTCCGCCTCTCTGGGGGCGCCCCTCATCCGGCGGGAGGGCTATTCGGATTCAAACCCGGGCGGGCGGAGTCGGCCACAGGAGCGGGGGCTGCGCGTCACCGGGCTGCGCGTCACCGGGCCGCGCGCCACCGGGCCGCGCGTCACCGGGTCACGGCGTGCGCCAGTCGGCGGCGAAGGCGGCGGCCGGGTTGGCGGTGAGGAGCAGCTCGGGCAGCTCGGGACCGAAGGTGCGGGCGAGTCGCGGGGCGAGGTCGGTGAGCAGCCGGGTCGGGCCGCCGGCCTGCCGGGCGGTTCGGGTGGTGGTGTCGGCGCCCAGCAGCAGCCGACCGGCGTGGCCCGCCTCGACCAGGTCGGCGATGACGTCGAAGGCCTGGAGGTCGGCCGGGTGCCCGGCCCGGGAGGGGCTGTCCAGTGCGAGGTGGACGCCTTCGGCGGCGAGGCTGCGGTACACGGCGCGGTCGGGGAACCGGGTGAGGTGCCCGAGGACGATCCGGTCGGGCCGGACCCCGTGCCGGCCGGCGAGCCGGAACAGCACCTCGTGCGGATCGCCGTCGGGTTCGAGGTGGACGGCGATCGGCGCGCCGGTGGCGTGGTGCGCCTCGGCGGCCGCGGCCATCGTCCGGCGGGTGTGCGTGGTGGTGCGTCCGGCGTCGTCCGCGACCTTGATCAGTCCGGCGCGGACGCCCTCGGGTGCGCCGGGCAGGCCGGTGGTGAGGTCCGCGACGAAGCGTTCGGCGAGGTCGGCGTACGGGACCGGGTCGGGTGCGTAGTGGACCTCCTGGTGCGTTCCGGTGGCGGCGACGACGTGGACGCCGGTCGCGCGGGACAGGGCGGCGAGGGATTCCTCGCCCCGGCCCATGCCGTGCGGGGTCCACTGGACGAAGGAACGTCCGCCGGCGGCCGCGAAGGCGTGCAGGACCTCCTCGGCGGCGGCCGGGTCGTCCAGCTCCTGGCCGGGGAGCAGCGGGCTGCGGATGAAGAGGTGGTCGTGGGAGTCGGTGACGCCGAGCTCGGCGGGGTCGAGGTCGCCGAGGACGGTGCGGACGCGGGCGGCGCGAGCGGCGGGAGTCGTCGGGTCCGTGAGGTCCGTGGGAGCCGTCGGGTCCGTGGGGTTCGTGGGAGTCGTGGGGGTCATCGGTCGTCCTCGGGGGTGGCGGGCGCGGCTTCGGCGAAGGTGGCGGCGGCGACGCGCAGGCCGGCCAGGGCCTTGGGAACGCCGACGTACGGAGCGAGGTGCACCATGACCTCGGTGATCTCCTCCTTCGTCAGGCCGATCCGCAGGCTGTTGCGGACGTGGTCGGCCAGCTGGGGCTCCACGCCGCCGAGGGCGGTGAGGGCGGCCAGGTTGGCGATCTGGCGGTCGCGCAGGGCGAGGCCGGGGCGCTGGTAGGTGCCGCCGAACAGGCTGGTGACGATCCAGTCGGGGAAGCCGGGGGCGAGGGCCTCCAGACCGCCGAGGGTGCTGACGGCGACCGGGCCGGCGAGGTCCGCGAGCAGGGCGTAGCCGGCTTCGCGGTCGAGCGGGGCGGGGGCGAGGTCGGCGGGCAGCAGACCGGCGGCCGCGGGTGCGGATGCGGGCGTGGTCGTGGGTGCGGCAGCCGCGGGCGTGGGGGCCATGGGGGCGGAGGTCACGAGGTCAGGGGTCCTTTCACCAGTGGCGGCCGGCCGGGAGCCGGTCCAGTTCGGGGCGGGAGAGGTGCAGCACCCGGTAGCGGACACCGGGTGCGTCCTCCGGGGCCTCGCCGTGCCAGAGGACGACGCGGAGCAGTTCCCAGCGGCTCGGGTCCACGGC
Source organism: Kitasatospora sp. NPDC093550 (assembly GCF_044764985.1). Classification (NCBI taxonomy): domain Bacteria; kingdom Bacillati; phylum Actinomycetota; class Actinomycetes; order Kitasatosporales; family Streptomycetaceae; genus Kitasatospora; species Kitasatospora sp. NPDC093550. The sequence goes on along the minus strand of NZ_JBIWJF010000001.1, from coordinate 519,765 downwards.
GACGGCGGCGGTGTGCAGGGCCGGGCGGCCGGGCAGTGGCGCGGATTCGGCCGGTCCGGCGAGTTCCGCCAGTTCGGCGAGGGCGCGGGAGACGGCCTCGGCCGGGTCCGCGCTCTCCGGCAGCCGTACGGTGTCGCGGGTCGCGGTGGTCGGAGTGGGCACGGTGGTCGGGGTGGTCATGGTGGCCGGGGTGGCCGCGGTGGCCGGGGTGGCCGCGGTGGCCGGGGTGGCCGGAGGGGTCTCCGCCGAGTCCGGCGCGCTGCCGTGGACCAGGCCCGCCCCGAGCCAGTGGCGGACCGGCGGGCGGCCGAAGTCGGCGCTCAGGCCACGGAAGCCCGGGCCCCAGAGGAAGCCGTTCATGCCCTCGGCGGTGCGCCACAGGTAGAACGGCGCGTACTGGTTGACCGGCGACCCCTGCAGGCCGCGCTCGCGGACCAGGTACGCCTTGAGGCCGAGGCCCGGCTGGGCGTCGAGCAGGTGGCCCTTGTCGGCGACGCGCTTGCGGATGATGCCCATGTCGTAGTCGGCGGGCAGGGTGATCTCGTACTGCATGACGTGCACGGCGGTCCTCCTCGGGGTCGGTCCAAGCGGGCTGAACGCGTGGCCGTCAGGTGTCCGTCAGGCCGCCGGGCGGTGGGCCGCGAGGAGGCCGAGGGCGCCGCGGACGGCCCGGTCGAAGGGCTCCGCGCTGTCCGCGGCGCGGGCCAGGACGTAGCCGCCCTGGACCACGGCGACCACAGCCGCCGCGGTGTCGGCCGGGTCGAGACCGGGGGTGAACTCACCGGCCGCCTGACCTTCGGCGACCAGCTCGGCGATCCGGCCGCGCAGCCAGTCGAAGGTCTCCTCGACGGGGGCGCGCAGCTGCGGGTCGGCGACCACGTCCGGGTCCTGCGCCATCCGTCCGATCCGGCAGCCGCGCAGGACGTCGCGGTCGCGGCGCAGGTAGGCGGCGATGCGGTCGTACGCGGTGCCGGGGGCGGCGAGGTCGGCCTCGGCGATGCCGCGCATCTGCTCGGCGCTGCGGCGCAGGGCGGCGGCGGCGAGGTCGGGCTTGCCGGTGAAGTGGTGGTACATGCTGCCCTGGCCGACTCCGGAGCGCTGCTGGATGGCCTTGGGGCTGGTGCCGACGTAGCCGCGCTCCCAGAGGAGGGCCTGGGTGCTCTCGATGAGGCGGTCCTGAGTGCTCATGCGGATCACTGTACATACCAGTAGGTACAGAAGGCTAGAGGTAGCCCGGATCCGGGTCGACAGCGATGGACGACCGAGGGCCGTGCGCCGCCCCCCGGCGGCCACGGCCCCTCGACGGTTCGTCATCCCCCGTACCGCCCAACGGCATTCCGGCACGGCCGGTGGCGCGCGTCACGTCACGCAGGGTGGCCGGCGGCTCGCGACGGACGGTCAGCCGGGACCCGGACGACCGGAGTCGGACCGTCCGGGGGCTTGATCGACCGGGCCCGGCTGGCAAGATGTCCGGCATGAGCTACCTCGCCGCGGATGACCGCTATGCCTCCATGACCTACCGGAAGGCCGGCCGCAGCGGCGTCCAGCTGCCCGCCGTCTCGCTCGGCCTCTGGCACAACTTCGGTGACGCCCAGCCGCTGGAGGTGCAGCGCGCGGTGCTGCGCCGGGCCTTCGACCGGGGCGTCACCCACTTCGACCTGGCCAACAACTACGGCCCGCCGTACGGCAGCGCCGAGCGCAACTTCGGCTACCTCTTCGCCCAGGACTTCCGGCCGTACCGGGACGAGCTGTTCATCGCGAGCAAGGCCGGCTGGGACATGTGGCCCGGCCCGTACGGCAACGGCGGCAGCCGCAAGTACCTGCTGGCCAGCCTCGACCAGTCGCTGGACCGGATGGGGCTCGACTACGTCGACGTCTTCTACTCGCACCGCTACGACCCGGACACCCCGATCGAGGAGACGATGGGGGCCCTGGACAGGGCGGTGCGCTCGGGCAAGGCGCTGTACGCCGCGATCTCCAACTACCCGGCGGAGCAGCACCGGGAGGCAGTGGCGATCCTGCGGGAGCTGGGCACGCCGGTGCTGATGAACCAGTCGGCGTACTCGATCCTCAACCGGTACGTGGAGGAGGCCGGCGTACTGGACGCGGTGGGCGACACCCAGACCAGCCTGATCGCCTACTCTCCTCTGGCCCAGGGCTTGTTGACGGACCGTTACCTCACCGGGGAGGTGCCGGCGGGCTCGCGGATGTCGGTCGGGAAGTTCCTGACCGAGGAGGCGCTGACCGGGCCGAAGCTGGAGCGGCTGCGAGCGCTGAACAAGATCGCCGAGCGGCGCGGGCAGACGCTGGCGCAGCTGGCGCTGTGCTGGGTGCTGCGGGACCCGCGGGTCGTGTCGGTGATCATCGGCGCGAGCAGCGTGGCCCAACTGGACCAGAACCTGGAGGCGTTGGCCGGGGGGCCGCTGACGGCGGAGGAGCTGGCGGAGATCGACCTGCTGAGCCGCTGAGGCACTGGGGCGCCGGGGCGCTGGGACGCTGGGACGCCGCACTCCTGACAGATGACAGCGGACAGATTTCAAAATCTGTCCGCTGTCATCTGTTATCTGTTCGCTGTCATCTGTCCGCTGTCACCTGTTCCCCGTCGACCGTTCGCCGTCGGCGGTCAGACGGCGGCCGGGGTGTACTTGTAGCCGACCCGGCGGACCGTCACGATCGTGTCGCGGTAGGCCGGTCCGAGCTTGCGGCGCAGGCGGGCGACGTGCACGTCGACGGTCCGGCCGTCCCCGACGTGGCCGTAGCCCCACACCGCGGACACCAGGTGGTCCCGGGTGTGCACCCGCTGCGGGTGCTCGGTGAGGTGGGCCAGCAGCTCGAACTCCAGGTAGGTGAGGTCCAGCAGCCGCCCGTCGACATAGGCGTTGCGCCGCTCGGTGTCGACGGTGATGCCGCGACCGCCCGAACGCGTCGGGCGGACACCCGTCGGGACACCCGTCGGAGCGGGCGCCGCGGGCAGGCCCGGGCCGCCCGCCACCGGGCTCTCGGCCGGCACCAGCACCAGGTACCCGACCATCGGGTTCCCGTTCGCACCGCCGAACTGCGTGCCGTACTGGGCGAGCAGACCCTGCGGCAGCAGGCCTTGCGGCAGGGTGGCGACCACGGTCGCCCCCTCCGGCAGCGCGGCGAGCAGCGCCTGGGGCGCCGGCGGGACGACCGCGCCGGGCTGCGCCGCACCGGTCGTCGGGAGGCCGACCGGGCGGGGCGGCCTCAGGGACGGTCCCGCGAGCCCGACCGGACCGACCCCGGCCGAACCGGGCCCGACCGGCGCGGCGGAGGCTCCGGACGGCACGGTGGGCAGGGGAGGAACGGGGGCGGTGGGAGGGACGGACGGAACCGAGCGGACCGCGCGCAGGTGCGGGGTCGCGGTGGGCAGGGGCAGGGTGGCCGTGGAGGAGGAAGACATGGTGTGCCGCTCATTTCGCGCGTGACGGACGGGGTGGAGTCGTCTGCGCGTCGACCGGGCGTACTGCCGTGGCTGGACCGGATCGAACCGGGTCAGCGGGCGGAGAGCCGGGACGCGCTGGGCGAGCCCGGACACGTCTGATCGAACAGGTGCGGCTGCCGGGACGGCCAGAACGGCTGGAGGTCGGGGCGACCCCGCCGGCTGTCCGCAGCGCGGCCCGCGCGCCCGTTCCACCGTCCGGTCCGGCCACCGCCCGCGCACGTCGCGGGACCCGCACCGCTCGTTCGGGCACGGCCGACGGCGGCGGGGGCTGGTCTGGGGCAGACGATGTTCACTGTGGTCTCTCCGCTGGGCGGTCCGGTTTGGTCGGCCGCGGGCACGCCGGACGGCGGTCCGCTACGGCCTGGTCGACGGGATCGGCGGTGCGTCGGGCGGTGGTGGCCGGTGGGCCGGAAGCGCCGGGGACGTACCGGGACGGGACGAGGCCGGTCAGCGACAACACGCGCTGCAGATGAGCGCGTGGTCGATGTAGCGGCGGACGGTGAGCACCGGGGCGGCGGCGCCCGAGCGGGCGGAGCCGGGCATGAGGGGTCCGGGCACGGTGGTGACGATGTGTCGGCGGCCGACGGTCATCCTGCTGCCCCTCCCCTCGTTCTGCGCGTGGCGGCGCACCGCTTCCGGTGCGCGCCGACGGGTCCTCGCCGGATCTACGAAGGCCGTCCGCCGGTCGGCGCCCGTGCGGAACGGGCATCTCCGGGGCTCCCGACGGCATGGCCGGGCGGCCTTCGTCGACAGAGCCTTCCACGGCCGGGCGGTTCCAGGCAACCTTCCGGACACCGACCGTCCGGGATGCGGACAACCGAATGAGACGTCGGTCGGCACGGGAGGTCGCCGCGCCGCCGTCCGAGGCCCCCTCAGGCCCCGGACGGGGCACGGATCACAGCACGGATCACAGCACCGATCACCGAACGGATCACCGCACGGATCCCAGCACGACAGCCCAGGTCAGGAGCGGGGTCAGGCCCGGACGGGAGCGCGGTGGCGGCGGGCCGCGGCGTGCTCGACCAGCGCGACGAGAAGTTCCTTCCCGTCCTCCCGCAGCCGCGCGTCGCAGAGCAGCACGGGGATGTCCGGGTCCAGGTCGAGCGCGTCCCGCACCTCGCCGGGCGAGAAGCGCTCGGTGCCCTCGAAGCAGTTCACGGCGACCACGAACGGGATGCCGCGCTGCTCGAAGAAGTCGACCGACGGGAAGCAGTCGGCCAGCCGCCGGGTGTCCGCGATCACCAGGGCGCCGAGCGCGCCGCGCGCCAACTCGTCCCAGACGAACCAGAACCGGTCCTGCCCGGGAGTGCCGAACAGGTAGAGCGCGAGCCCGGGCCGCAGGTCGATCCGGCCGAAGTCCATCGCCACCGTGGTGGTGCGCTTGGCCTCCACGCCCGAGGTGTCGTCCACCGGGCGGCCCAGCTCGCTGAGCTCCTCCTCGGTGCGCAGCGGCCGGATCTGGCTGACGGAGCCGACCAGGGTGGTCTTGCCCGCGCCGAAGCCGCCCGCGACCAGGATCTTCACGGCGACGCCCGGGCCGCCGCGCCACCGCGGGTCGTTCGGGTCGCCGCCGCCCGGGCGGGGGTGGTGGTCAGAGCGCACGGAGTCCATTGATCACGTCTCGCAGCAGGCGCTCGTCCGGCAGCTCGGCGAGCGGAACGGGTCGGGTGACGCTGATCAGGTCGGCGTCGTAGAGGTCGCCGAGCAGCACGCGCACCACGCTGACCGGCAGGTCGGTGAAGGAGCCGAGTTCGGCGACGGAGAGCGGCTCGTGGCGGCACAGGGCCAGCAGTGTCTGGTGCTCCGGGTCGAGGACGTGCGCGGGCACGGCCCCCGCGTCCGGCCCGGGCTCGGCGGCGGTGATCAGCGAGATCAGGTCGAACAGCCCCTCCTCGACCGGCCGGGTGCGGCCGCGGGTCATCGAGTAGAGCCGCACGACCGGACCGGCCTCGTCGTCGAACCAGCGGTCGTCGACCGGGGTGCGCGGCTGGAAGAGGTCGACCTCGGATCCGCCCGGGTCCACCTGCTCCCGGTCCGTCCCCTCCCGGTCCACCCGCTCCTGGTCCACCCCGGTGTCCGCATCCCGAGACGTCTCCGCACCGGACGCCTCGCCACCGGACGTTCCCTCAGCCGACGTCCCCGCGGCCGACGTCCCCGCACCGGACGCCTCCGGGGCGGACGGCCCGTCCGTGCCCAGGGGCACCTCGGGGCCGTCCGGCAGGTCCGGCAGGTCCGCCTTCGGATCCGACATCGGCCCGCTCATCTCCCCGGCGGGGCGGTCTCGGTGCGCGGTTCGGCGGCCATGTGCTCGCCGACCCGCTTGACCAGCAGGGCCATCTCGTAGGCGATCTGGCCGATGTCGGCCTCGGCGTCGCTCAGCACGGCCAGGCAGCTGCCGTCACCGGCCGCGGTGATGAACAGGAACGCCTCGTCCAGCTCGACCATGGTCTGCCGGACGCCGCCGACCTTGAAGTGCCCGCCGGCGCCCTTGGCCAGGCTGTGGAACCCGGCCGCGACGGCGGCCAGGTGCTCGGCGTCCTCGCGGTCGAGGTCGCGGGAGGCGCCGGTGGCCAGGCCGTCGCTGGAGAGGATCACCGCGTGCCGCAGGGCCGCGACGCGCCCCACGAGGTCGTCCAGGAGCCAGTTGAGGTCCCCGGACGGCTGCGTCGAAGTGGTCATGAATCAGTTCCTTCCGCTGGAGCGGGTGGTGCAGGTGAGGCAGGTGAGGCAGGTGGTACTGGCGATGCGGGTCGTACGGGTGCTTCGGGTCGTGCGGGTGTCTCCGGTCTCGCGGGCGGTGCGGGCCGTACGGGCGGCGACGGGGGGACCGGCGAACCGGGGACCTGGCCGAGGCGCACCGGCTGCCCGGGCGGCTGCCGCCGGACGAGCGGCGCCCGTCCGCTGTCCGAGGGCGCGGGCAGCGCCGCCGGCGCGGGTGCCGGGCTGATCGCCCGGCGGGACGGATCCGGCGGCTGCCAGGCCGGTACGGCGGCGAGCCGGTCGCGCGATGCGCCCGCCCTCGGCGCGCCCTCGCGGCCCGAGGCGGAGCCGGTACGGTCCGCCGGCGCGGTGGCGCCTCGGCCACGGGTGAAGCCGCGCTGGAAGGAGGCGAAGGTCGCCCGGGCCTCCTCGGGCGAGCGCTCCCGGGCCTCCCGCGCCTCCCGAGCGGCGCCGGCGTCCTCCGGCGCGTCCGCGCCGGACCGACCGGCCCGGCCGTCGGCTGCGCGGAATCGTTCCTTCACCTGTTCGGCGAACTGCTCCCTCAGCTGCGGCGCCAGGCTCGCCTGCCGGACCCGCCGCGGCAGACCACCGGCCGTCCGCAACCCGGCGTCCACCGGCGGAGCCTCAGCCGCGGCAGGCGCCACGACAGCGACCGCGGAGGCCTCGACGGCTTCGGCGGCTTCGGCGACCGCGGAGGCTTCGGCGGCTTCGGCAGCCGCGACGGCCTCGGCCGCGGCGGCCACCACCGCGTCCTCCCGCCGGTGCCGCCCGGTCGCCGGCGCGTCCTCGACATCCGCCCCGGGCGCGGGCACCAGGACCGGCCCGCCCTTGGTCCGCGACGCCCGGCGCGGAAGACCGCCCGCCGTCCGTCCGGCCTCCGGCGCGGAGGGTCGCGGCCCGCCGGTCACCCGGTGCCGGCCGCCCGTACCGCCGGTACCGCCGGTACCGCCACCCGAGGAGGAGCGCGGGGAAGAGCCCGCCGCGGAGCCAGACGGCGAACCCGAGGACCCACCCGAGGACCCACCGGACCGCACGCCGGCCGACCCTCCCGAGCCCGGCACCGCGACCAGGTCCCGCTGCCCGCGCCGGCCGCCGTTCCCGGCCCGCCGCCCGGCCGCGGCCGGTTCCGGCCGTCCGTCCGGCGCCTCGGCGAGCAGCTCGCGCGGGATCAGCACCACCGCCGTCGTCCCGCCGTACGGGGACGGCCGCAGGTGCACCCGGATGCCGTGCCGCCGGGCCAGCCGGCTGACCACGAACAGGCCCAGCCGGTCGGTGTCCGCGAGGTCGAACTCCTGCTCCACCGCGAGGCGTTCGTTGATCTCGGCGAGCAGCTGCTCGCTCAGCCCGAGCCCGCGGTCGTCGATCTCCAGCGCGAAGCCGTGTGCCACCACCTCGCCCTGGACGGTGACCTGGGTGCTCGGCGGGGAGAACACCGCGGCGTTCTCGACGAGTTCGGCGACCAGGTGGGTGACGTCAGCGACGGCGCTGCCGAGCAGGCCGGTACCGGGGAACGGCCGGACGGTCACCCTGGCGTAGTCCTCGACCTCACCGACGGCCGCCCGGACCACGTCCACCATCCGGACCGGCTTGCGCCAGGCGCGCCCGGGCGAGCCCCCGGCCAGGATGATCAGGCCCTCGGCGTGCCGCCGCATGCGGGTGGTGAGGTGGTCGACCTTGAAGAGGTCCTCCAACTCCGCCGGGTCCTCGGTGCGGCGCTCCATGGTGTCGAGCAGGGTGAGCTGGCGGTGCAGCAGCACCTGGCTGCGCCGGGCCAGGTTGACGAACACGGCGGAGACTCCGCGGCGCAGTTCGGCCTGTTCGACGGCCGCCTCGACGGCGGCCCGTTGCACCGCGTTGAAGGCCTGGCCGACCTGGCCGATCTCGGCGGCCCCGAAGTGCAGTTCGGGCGCCTCGGTGGCCACGTCCACCGGTTCGCCGCGGCGCAGCCGCAGCATGACGGAGGGCAGCCGGGTGCCGGCCAGCTCGTTGGCCGCGTTGCGCAGGCCGATCAGCTCGCGGGCCAGGCCGCGCCCGATCCGGAACGAGATCATGATCGTCAGCACGACCGCGACCAGGCCGACCGCACCGGCGATGCCGCCGCGCCAGAGCATCCCGATCGCCGCGGAGTGGGCGCGGTCGTCCAGCCCGGCGGCGATCCGGCTGTTGATCGAGGCGAGGTCCCCGAGCGCCCGGTCCGCGGTCACCCGCCAGGAGTCGCTGTTGAGCGCCTGGACCACCCGGTCGGGGCCGCCGGCGCCGACGAAGTCCGCCTCGGCGCGGGCCAGCGCGTTCCAGGCCTCGCCGCCGCGCAGGGCGGCGTAGTCGGACTGGTCGGCGGGTTCGAGTTCGGCGACGTAGACGGTGAACAGCGCCTGCTGGTTGTGCAGGGCGTCCAGCGCGACCTGGTACTGCTCGGCGGTGGGCTTGCCGGCGCTGGTGCGCAGCCCCTCCATCGCCGCGTCCTCCTGCGCCAGGTACTCACGGGCGCGCGACAGCTCGATCAGGATGGTTCCCTGGCGAGGGAGTTGACCGCTCTGCCGGGCGACGTACGCGGACCGGAAACCGAACACCGGCTTGACCAGGTCGCTGTACTGGTCCAGCGCGAACTCCCAGTTGAGCGCCAGGCGGCCGACCTGGGAGCGCAGCGGACCCATCTGGTCGGCGGCGGCGATGATCTGCACGAAGCGTCCGCGCTGGGCGGTGGAGAGCTTGCCGCCGCTGCCGTCCTTCAGCTGCCGCAGGACGGTGAGGCTGCGGTCGGTGGCCGCCTTGGCGTGCTCGTAGGCGTCCCGGGCGACGGGGGAACGCGGGTCGGCCAGGCGCTGGACGGCGGCGCGGCGCTCGTTCTGCAGGTCGCCGGCGTACTGGTCGACCGGACCGGAGAACTCCTTGTACGTACGACTGATCCTCAGCTGACTCCAGACATCCCCGGTGGTGGCGATGGTCGCGTACACCCACAGGGCGGCGAGCGCCACGATGGGCACCAGGAGCAGCGCGATGATCTTCGCGCGGATCGAGCTGCTGCGCAGACGCATGGAGTCCTCGGTCGGGAAGTGCCAGGCGCGGACAGGGAGGGAGGGGGCCTTGGAAGCGACGAGTGCGACGGGTGCGACGGGGGATGGTGAGGGGGTTGGAGGGGCCTCCCGGCGCAGGTCTGCGCGACTCTACTACGCCCTGACCACTCGTTCGAGGGTCGAACCAATCCACTTGTCCACCTTGCCCCGCACACGTCAGAAACCGCTCCCCCACACCTTCGCTTCACGGAGGAATCGCCCCCCGATGCCCGGAATGCCCGACCGACACTCCGCCCTCACTCCTCCCCCTCGTTCTCACCCGATCCTCCACGACCACGGCACCACACGGGCGGACCCGTGCCGATCTCGTCGGGTCACCGTCACAACCCTGGGCAGTGACTGACCGATCCGATAGTTTCGCTCCACCCGGACAACCGGCGCCGAACTGGGGAGGACCGTGCGCGAGTTCAGCTCCCCCGCCCCGGCCGCGCCCGAGGCGACCGGAGGACTCGCCGACTCGCTGTACGACACCGCGGAGCGCACCCCCGACCTGATCCAGCTGTCCCGGCGGGCCGGGGACGGGCGCACCGGGGACGGGCGCACCGGCACCGGCCGGGCCGGGGACGACCGGGCGGGGGACGGGCAGTGGCAGGACGTCACCGCCCGGGCGTTCCGCGACCAGGTGCTCGCCCTGGCCAAGGGCCTGCTCACCCACGGTGTGCGCTACGGCGACCGGGTCGCCCTGATGTGCCGCACCCGCTACGAGTGGACGCTCTTCGACTACGCCCTCTGGTCGATCGGCGCGATCACCGTCCCGGTCTACCCCACCGCCGCGCCCGAGCAGGTGCGCTGGATCCTCGCCGAGACCCAGGCCGTCGCCTGCCTGGTCGAGGACGAGGACGCCGCGATGACCGTCGGCGCGGTCTGCGACGCGCTGCCCGACCTCACCGGCATCTGGCAGCTGGACCGCGACTGCGTCGCCGCGATCACCGAGGACGGCCGCGGCGTGCCCGACTCCCTGGTGCACCGCCAGCGGCTCGGCGTCGGCGCCCAGAACATCGCCACCGTCGTCTACACCTCGGGCACCACCGGCCGCCCGAAGGGCTGCCTGCTCACCCACGGCAACCTGGCCGCCGAGGCCGACGCCCTGCTCGCCGGCTGGGGGGACGTCCTGCGCGACACCGGTGGCGGCCAGCCCGGGACCCTGCTGTTCCTGCCGCTCGCCCACGTCTACGGGCGGGCCGTGCAGGTCGCGGCGATCCGCGCCGGCTTCCGGATCGGCCACGTCCCCGAGGTCTCCACCGACGCCCTGCTGCCCGCGCTGAAGTCCTTCCGGCCGACCTTCCTGCACGCCGTCCCGTACGTCTTCGAGAAGATCTACCAGCAGGCCAGGCGCGCCGCCGAGGACGCCGGACGCGGCGAACTCTTCGAGCAGGCCCGTCAGGTGGCCGTGGACTGGGCCGACGCCCGGGAGCAGAAGGCCTTCGGGCGCGGCCCCGGGCCGGGCGCCGGACTGCGGCTGCGCCACCTCGCGTACGAGCGGACCGTCTACCCGAGACTGCGCGCGGTGCTCGGCGGGCGGGTGCGCAGTGTGATGTGCGGCGGCTCCTCGCTCCGGCGCGAGCTGGGCCTGTTCTTCACCGGCGCCGGCCTGCAGCTGTACGAGGGGTACGGGCTCACCGAGACCTCCGCCGCGATCACCGCCAACCCGGCCGGACGGCAGAAGCTCGGCACCGTCGGGCGGCCGGTGCCGGGTGCCTCGGTGGCGATCGCCGACGACGAGGAGGTGTGGGTGCGCGGCGCCTCGGTCTTCGGCGGCTACCTCAACCACCCGCAGTGCACCGCCGACGCGCTGGTCGACGGCTGGTTCGCCACCGGGGACCTGGGGCGGCTGGACGAGGACGGCTACCTCACCATCACCGGCCGCAAGAAGGACCTGATCGTCACCAGCAGCGGGAAGAACCTCGCCCCGGGGGCACTGGAAGAGCGGGTCGAGGCCCACCCGCTGGTCTCCCAGTGCCTGGTGGTGGGCGACGACCGCCCGTACGTGGCCGCACTGATCACGCTCGACCCGGCGGCGTTGGCGCACTGGCTGAAGACGAGCGGCCGGGAGCAGCTGGACACCTGGGCGGTGCTCGCCGACGAGGACCTGCACAGCGAGATCCAGCGCGCGGTCGCGGCGGCGAACACGGCGGTGTCACGCGCCGAGTCGATCCGCGCTTTCCGGCTGCTGCCACGGGAGTTCAGCCAGGAGCAGGGACTGCTGACGCCCTCGCTCAAGCTGCGGCGGGCGGCGATCGCGGAGTACTACGCGGAGGACATCGAGGAGCTCTACCAGTCCTGATCGACCAGCCCTGATCGGCCAGTCGTGCGGGACAAGTCGCGAGGAGCAAGTCGCGAGGAGCAAGTCGCGAGCTGCCGGTCGCGAGCGGTATGTCCGGTCGTGACTCTGACGGTCCGTCTTGTCCCTTGCGGGGCAGGGGCGAAGGCGATCCGGTTCACCTGCCGCTCCCTTGACGGGCCGATTGGTCCAGTCCATTGTTGCTCTTCGGTCCGAGTGCGGCGTGCCACCACCCCTCCGCTCCCGCCCCTCCGGGAGCCCCTTCCTTCCGCTCACGCCCTCCCCACGGGCGCCTCCCCCACACGCTGGAGTCCTCACGTGTCGATGTCCACGCGCCTGTCCACGCTGGCCGCCTCCGTCGCGCTGCTCACCGCCTTCGCCGCGCCGGGCGCCTCCGCCGCTCCGCTGTCGTCCTCCACCTGGGCCGGGCCCCCGCCCGCGCCCTCGGCCGGGCCCTCGGCCGCGACCGTCAACCTGGCGACCAACCCCGGCTTCGAGGTGCCCGCCCCCAACCTCGCCGACTGGGGCAGCATCCCCGGCTGGAACTGCACCGGCGGACCGGCCGAGGCCGCCGTCACCGCCGCCGTCACCCACTCCGGCACTTCCGCGCTGACCGTCACCCCGGCGAACGCCGACTCCACCGGTGAATGCGCGCAGACCGTCTCCGTCCAGCCGAACACCGTCTACACCGCCTCCGCCTGGGTACGCGGCGACTTCGTCCACCTCGGCGCCACCGGCACCGGCAGGGACGTCGCGCCCGCCTGGACCGAGAGCACCGGCGGGGGCTGGCAGCGGCTGACCACCCGGTTCACCACCGGGCCGAACGCGCGCAGCGTCCGGCTGTACGTCCACGGCTGGTACCAGCAAGGGCCGTTCTCGGTGGACGACGTCCGGGTCGACGGCCCCGCGCCCGCCCCGGCCGTGGCGGCGGGCTCCGTCCCGACCGCCGACAAGGTCGTCTTCTTCACCGTGGACGACGGGTGGCAGCGCACCCCCGAGGCGGAACAGTTCATCGCCGACCACCGCCTGCCGATCGCCACCTTCCCGCTGCCGATGCCGGCCGGTACCGACCCGGCCTTCTTCCGGCGGGTCACCGCCGTACCGGGCTCCTCGATCCAGGACCACAGCGTCTCGCACTCCGACCTCAGCAAGCTCCCGGTGGAGCAACAGCAGGTCGAGATCTGCGACGCCCGCGACGCCATGACCCGCCTCTTCGGCACCGCGCCGGTGGTCTTCCGCCCGCCGTTCTTCGCCTGGAACGCCGACACCCTCCAGGCCGCCGCCAACTGCGGCATGCGCACCGTGCTCACCGCGGACGCCGACTTCAGCTGGGGCGCCGCCAACATCTGGCACCCGGGCCCGCTGCAGCCGGGCGACGTCGTCCTCATGCACTGGTCCGACACGCTGGCCACCGACCTGCAGCGCGCCCTGGCCGCCACCGAAGCCGCCGGACTCAAGCCCGCCGGTCTCACCGACTACCTGCGCTGACCGACGGGCTTGCACCGACCGACTGTCCGCACCGACCGACCCACAGACCCGACGCGCCGCCGCCCGAGGGGAGCGGCGGCGCGTCACCGTCTCGCACGCCGCTCCGCCCGCTCGGCGGTCGGCGCCTGCTGCCGGATGCCGGATGCCTGATGCCCGGTGCCCGGTGCCCGGTGCCCGGTGCCCGGCATGATCCACTCGTTGACAGTGCGCCCGCGCAGTGGCTCTAATGGGGGCGTGCAGCGCGGCGTCGGCCACAGAGCAGTGGGCCGGCCGGCAGCCGAGCGAGCACCTTGCCGAAGGGACGACGCGCGATGAGCACTCTCTCCGCTGCCCTGATCTGACGCCCGGCGGTCACCACGGTGTCCGTGCAGGTGTTCGTGTGCGCGCTGCGCCGTCCCCGACTGTCACCGCGTGTGGCCGCGACTCCCCCGCATCCCTGGAGACTTCACCACACACGCATGCCCATGTCTTTCAACCTGAATGTCATCGAGGAGTTCCGCGCCAACGGCGGACGGGTCGGCGGCCCGTTCGAGGGCGGCGACCTCCTCTTGCTCACCACCACCGGAGCCCGGTCCGGCCGGCCGCACACCGTGCCGCTCGGGTACGTGCGGGCGGACGGTCTGCTGCTGGTCGTGGCCTCGGCCGCCGGGGCGCCGGAGCACCCGCAGTGGTACCACAACCTGCTGGCCCACCCGGTGGTCCGGGTCGAGCTCGGCGCCGACGCCTTCGACGCGATCGCGGTACCCGCCGAGGGCGCCCGCCGGGAGGAGCTGTTCGCCGCCGTCGTCCGGAAGGCACCGGGGTACGGCGACTACCAGGCTCTGACCGAGCGCGAGTTGCCGGTCGTCGTCCTGGAGCGGGAGCCGTCGCGCCCGGGGTCCGCCGCCGACGCCGACGCCGTCGGCGGCGACGCACCGGTGGTGCGCACGCTCGCGGACAAGCTGCTGGAGGCCCACACCTGGTTGCGGGTGCAACTGCGCCAGGTCCGGGACGAGGCGCACACCCACTCCCCCGGCCGACCGGCCGGGCTCGGGCTACAGCTCCGGCAGCACTGCCTGGCGTTCTGCGACGGGCTGACGCACCATCACACCGGCGAGGACGGCGCCGTCTTCCCGGCCCTCGCGCGCAGCCACCCGGAGCTGGCCGGGGTGCTCGCGCGGCTGGACGAGCAGCACCGGGCGATCCGGCGGATCAAGGAGGAGCTGGTGGCGCTGCTGGCCGGGATCGAGATCACCGAACCGGAGCGGGTCCGCACCGAACTGGACCGGATGTCGGCTGAGTTGGAGGCCCACCTCGACCACGAGGAGGCGGAGTTGTTGCCGGTCCTCGCCGGCATCCCCTTCCCTCCGATCCCGGACCGATCGATCCCGGCCCGGCCGATTCCGGACCGATCCGCCCAGGCCCCGACCCGGCCGGCCGGGATCTCGTAGCCGAAACGGCGTTGCCGCCGTCCCCTCCCGGTGACTCGGAGGGGACGGCGGCACTGCCGTCCGGCGGCGTCCGAACGGCGTCCGACGAACCCGTCAGGACGCCGAGAAGACCGGGAGGTAGCCACCGGCCTGGCCGGAGGCCTTCGGGTGGTAGCTCTCGTCGATCGGCAGGGTGGTGCTGTTCAGCCAGGTGGTGAGGTTGCCGCAGATCTCGTGGCCGGTGAAGATGTTGCGGACGTCACCGAACGCGAAGCCGGCGTTGGCGGCGCGCTTGGCGAGGACGCCGTCCAGGGTGTCGGCGGCACCGTTGATCGCCGCACGCTTGGTGTCGCTGATGCCGAAGATGCAGCTCCCGTTGACCTTGTAGATGTGCGGGTAGCCCATGACCACGACGTGGGCGTTCGGCGACTTGGACTTGATGGCGGCGTACACCTGGTCCAGCTGTCCGGGCAGGGTGTTGAGCGCGTAGTTCTTCGCCGTGTTGACGGCGTCGAGGCAGGAGCTGTCGGAGCCCAGGACGCAGGTCTGCATGGTGTCGGCGAAGCCGGCGTCGTTGCCGCCCACCGAGATGCTGACCAGCGTGGTGGAGGAGTCCAGGGCCGAGATCTGGCTGTTCAGGATGTCCCCGGTCCGCGCGCCCGAACAGGCGACGAACTTGAAGGAGGACGGCGAGTGCGCGTTCTTCCAGAGGTACGCGTACGCGTTGGTGCTGCGCTTGCAGCTGCCGCTGTCGCTCAGGTAGCTGCCGGCGCCGACACCGGAGGAGTACGAGTCGCCGAGGGCCACGTAGTTGACGCCGGCCGCGTTGGCTGAAGAGGCGGCGAAGAGCGTCGTCATGGTGAGGCCTGCCGCAATAGCGGCGATGGACAGGGCACGGGCAGGGCGGAGCATGACACCTCCAGGGTGGGGGGTGGGGGCGTGGGGTGCGTGGCGTGGGTCACAGAAGTGATACCAGGCGGGGGGCCGCCCCGGAAGCGCTCATGCCAAGGATATTGACGGACCGTCTGATAGCTGTGAGGTGAACTGCCCCTGACAGAACGTGAGTTCGCACAGGTCAACGCGGGTGCGTTTTGACGCGCGTAGCGCTCTGCGCGTAGACCGGCAGATTTCGGAGATTAACTGCTGAGTAAACCTGGGGTCGCTGTCCGACCATCGTTGAGTCGGTTTCGACGCCGGTCGACCTCCGGACGAGAGCGCGACGGCGGGCGCCAGGGGACCGCTCCGGGCGTCCGGAAGCCGTAGCGGACCCGGACGCGCCGGGACGGCCCTACGGCGGGAGGGGCCCTACAGCGGATCAGCCGAACGGCGGGTCAGCCGTTGAGCTGGATGGCCTTACGGCGGGGACGGCCCTACGCCGCGTCAGCCCCACGTCCGGCCAGCCCCGTGCCAGGGTCGGGTCGGTTCCGGGCCGCGCCGGGTCGGCTCGGGTCGGTTCCGGCGGGTCGGTTCCGCGCCGAGCAGCCCCTCACGCGCCCGGGTACACGGCGCCCGGGGAGACCGTGCAACCCTCGACCGGCAGTTCCTCGATCGTCTCGTTGGCGGCGGCGGGCACGCCGAGCCAGCGGACGGCGGTGGCGACCGCCGCCCGGGCCTGGCGCAGCCCGGGTGCGCCCCAGCCCAGCAGCTCGACGGCGAGCCCGGGCGCGACCAGCAGCCGCCGGTAGTGCCGGCCCGAGGCCGGGTCGGCCACGCTCGGGCCGACCGCCCGCAGCGACGCCGCCATCCGGACCCGCGCGCACTCGTGCCCGCCGTTCGCCGACCCGACCCGGTCGTAGAGGTAGCCGAGGTAGTACGGACGGCCGATCACCGCCTGCGCCTCCTCGGCGGCCTCGCGGGCCAGGGCGGCCGCCGGGTCACCGGCGTCCTCCGGCTCCAGCGAGCCGCCGGGCAGCGAGCAGATCCCGTCCCTGGGGTTCACCAGGGTCAGCACCCGCCCGTCGGGGGCGAACAGCCAGCCCCAGGACTGCTTGACCGGCAGCCCGTCCGGCACCTGCTCGCCCGGCCGCCACGGCCAGCCCGCCGTCGGACGCCGCCGCACCTTGCCCAGCAGCTCGGCGATCTCCGCGCTGTACTCGATCGGGCTCATGCTCTCGCCTCGCCGCGCTCGGCCGGGGCCCAGGCGTCCGTCGGCGCGCACCTCCCGGCGCCGAGCTCGCGCCGCTCGCTCATGCGTCCCCCTCTCGCTGTCGGGCTCGCCGGACCGGCGGTGCGCGGAGGGACCTGCAGGGCGCGGTACGGAGCGGAGCGGCCGGAGCGGCGGCGTGGGGTACCGCACGCTCCTGCTGTTGATCTTCTCCGAATCTTCCCCGAACAGGCGGTCGATGAACAGTCCCCAGCGCCGCATGGTGGATGCGGAGACGGCGAACGCCCTGATCACCCCAGCGGCCCACCCCTTTCCCCGGACCCCGGGAAGCCGGGCAGCGGGAACCCCGGCCGCGGATCCACGCCGGGCGGGAACGGCAGCCCGCGCGCGGCGTCGTCGGCGAGCTCGTCGAACACCTCGTGGGCCGTCATCGGCCGCAGCCGCCCGTCGGCCAGCGCCCAGCCCCGCACCGGCGGCCGGGCTCGGGCGTCGCCGGTCGGGGGATCCCCCGGGCCTCCGGGCTCCGGCTCGGAGCGCCCGCCCGTCGACGGATCGCCGTGCAGCAGCAGCGCCCCCTCGCCGCCGGAGGCCACGCCGGCGGCCAGCGTGACGCAGAACGCCTCGGTGTCCCGCCCGGCGGGGAGGAGTCGCCCCTGCTCCACGCAGACGTCCACCGCCGAGGTGAGCTCCTCGCCGTCCTCCGGGCCGTGGCAGCGCAGCGTCAGCAGGTGGCAGCCCTCCCCCGCGCCCTCGGCCAGCGCCAGGTACACCGACGTCACGTACCGCATCACCGCCGCCATCCGGCGCTGCCCGGCCGGATCGTCGCCGACGGCGTCCAGCAGGGCCGCGCAGGCCACGGACATCCGCACCCGCGCCCGGTGGTCGTCCATCAGCACCGGCAGCAGCTCGGCCAGCCGCTCCCCCGCGTAGACGAACGGCTCCCCGGCCAGCTCGGGATCGCCCGCGTAGGCGACCCGGGCCGCCGGCGCCCGGGGGTCGAGGCCGAGCGCCTCGCAGTAGTCCTCGTAGTCCTCCGCCTCCAGGACCCGCAGGTGCACCTCCAGGCCCTGCCGGTACAGGGCCGTCAACTGCTCCTCCGCCCGGCGCAGGTAGTCCTGGTGGCCGAGCCCGCCGAACAGCCCGTACCGCGCGAGGCCGGCGAAGTCCCCCGCTCGGACGGCCAGTGCCACCGCGACCGGCTGCGGCGGCGCGCCCCGGGCCCGCCCGCCGCGCCGCGCCCGCGCTCCGCCCCCTCCCGCACGGCCACCGGGCGGTCGCCCTCCCCCGGGCGGCGGCGCCCCACCGGGCCCGCCGCCCGGAGCCCCGCCCGCACCGCTCCCCCGCTTCCGCCCCGTCAGCACCAGCACCCGCCGGCACCCCCGGGACGTCCGCGCGCCCGCGGCACCGGCCGCCTCGCGCACCAACTCGCGCACCTGCGCCCGCACCGACCCACGGACCGACTCGCGCACCGCAGCCATGGCCCCTCCCGTTCCTCACTCGACCGACACTCGACACCCGGTCCTCGACGCCCTGCTCTGGGCACCCGGCACCGGACCGCGCCGGCCGCCCCGAACGACGGAGCCGCCGACGCCGAGGAACATACACAGAGCCACTGACAATCCACGCCCGGTAATCGAACAGCGGCCGGGCGGGCGGGCATTCCGGTCGATTCGTCGATGATCCGGGCGCGCCCACCCCGCGGGACCCGTGAGACGCACGCCTCCACTGATCCGGGCCGGATTGTCGGTGGCGGACGTTAGGGTCGGGGACCATGCGACTGCTGCATACCTCCGACTGGCATCTCGGGCGCTCGTTCCACCGGGAGAGCCTGCACGACGCCCAGCGCGCCTTCCTGGACCACCTGGTGGAGGTGGTCCGGACCGAGGGCGTGGACGCCGTGCTGGTCGCGGGGGACGTGTACGACCGCGCGCTGCCCGGCCTGGAGGCGGTCGCGCTGTTCGACGACGTGCTGCACCGGCTGGCCGACCTCGGAGTGCCGACGGTGTTCATCAGCGGCAACCACGACTCGGCCCGCCGGCTGGGGGTCGGGGCGGGACTGATCGGGCGGGCCGGGATCCACCTGCGGACGGATCCCGGCGGCTGTGCCGAGCCCGTCCTGCTGGCGGACGAGCACGGGCCGGTGGCGGTGTACGGGCTGCCCTACTTGGAGCCGACGCTGGTGCGCGAGCGGTTCGGGCTGGCGAAGGGCGGGCACGCGGCGGTGCTCGGGGCGGCGATGGACGCGGTGCGGGCCGACCTGGCGGCGCGCCCGGCCGGGACGCGGGCGGTGGTCCTGGCGCACGCCTTCGTCACCGGCGGCGCGCCGAGCGACAGCGAGCGGGACATCGCGGTCGGCGGCGTCGCCGCGGTGCCCGCCGCGGTGTTCGACGGGGTGCACTACGTCGCGCTCGGCCACCTGCACGGCTGTCAGACGCTCGCCCCCCACCTGCGCTACAGCGGCTCCCCCCTCGCCTACTCCTTCTCCGAGGTGCACCAGCGCAAGAGCATGTGGCTGGTCGACCTCGCCGCCGACGGCTCGGTGGCCGCCGAGCGGGTGCCCTGCCCCGAGCCGCGGCGCCTCGCCACGCTGCGCGACAGCCTCCAGGCCCTGCTCACCGACGAGAAGTACACCGAGCACGAGCAGTCCTGGGTGCAGGCCACGCTCACCGACGCGGTCCGCCCGGGCGAACCGATGGAGAAGCTGCGCCGGCGCTTCCCGCACACCCTCCAGCTGCTCTTCGACCCCGAGGAGAGCGAGGCCGAGCCCTCCCCGTCGTACGCGGCGCGGGTGAGCGGCCGGGGGGACCTGGAGATCGCCGAGGGCTTCCTGCGGCACGTCCGCCCGGGCGCCGAGCCCGGTCCGGAGGAGCTCGGCTGGCTGCGCGAGGGCTTCGAGCGCGTCCGGGAGACCGCCGACCGGAAGGCGGACCTGCCGCGATGAGGCTGCACCGGCTCACCGTCACCGCCTTCGGCCCGTTCGCGGGCTCCGAGACGGTGGACTTCGACGCGCTCGCCGCCGGCGGACTGTTCCTGCTGCGCGGCGCGACGGGCGCCGGCAAGAGCAGCGTGCTGGACGCGGTCTGCTTCGCGCTGTACGGCGAGACGCCGGGTGCCCGCCGCGCCAACCGGCTGCGCAGCGACCACGCCGACCCCAAGCAGCTCACCGAGGTGCAGCTGGAGCTGACCCTCGGCGGCAGGCGGCTGCAGATCACGCGCCTGCCGGAGCAGCGCCGCCCGAAGAAGGTCGGCGCCGGCACCACCGTGGAGCGGGCGCAGACCCTGCTGCGCGAGTGGGTGGCCGACACGGGCGAGGGCGCGCCGGGCTGGCGCGGGCTCAGCAAGTCCCACCAGGAGGTCGGCGAGGAGGTCCTCCGGCTGATCGGCATGAACCGGGAGCAGTTCTGCCAGGTGGTGCTGCTGCCGCAGGGCGACTTCGCCCGCTTCCTCAAGGCCGACTCGGAGGAGCGCGGCAAGCTGCTGCGGCGGCTGTTCGACACCGAGCGGTACCAGCTGGTCGAGGGCTGGCTGGCCGAACAACGGCGCGCCGAGGAGGCCGCCGTCCAGGCCGGCCGGCGCCGGCTGCGCGACCTCGCCAGCAAGGCCGAGCAGGCCGCCGGTCCGGGTGCCGAGCCCGCCGAGGGCTGGATCCCGGCCGACGAGCACGACGCCGGGCTGACCTCCGGGGTGCTCGGCTGGGCCGCGGTGCTGCGCAGCGGCGCGGCCGAGGAGCTCGCGGTCGCGGACTCGGCACTCACGGCTGCCGAGGCGGCGCAGCGCACGGCGCAGCGGCACCGCGAGGCCGCCGAGGAGCTGGCCGGGCGCCAGCACCGGCACCGCGAGGCGCTGGCCAGGGCCGAACGGCTGGCCGGGTTCGAGCCCGACGCGGCGCGGGACCGGCAGCGGCTGGCCGCGGCGCAGGAGGCCGTCGGCGTGGAGGCCGCGCTGCGGCTGCGGGAGAGCGCGGCCGAGGCGCTTCGGCGCGCGCAGGCCGCGGAGCGCGGACACCGCGAGGAGCTGGCCGCGGCCCCCGGCGCGGAGGGCGGGCCACTCGAGGCGGCCGACGCCGCCGAACTGGCCGGGGCCGAGCTTCGGCTGCGGGCCGAGGTGGTCCGGCTGGAGGCGGCCCGGGCGGAGGAGCGGCGCTGTGCCGAACTCGCCCGCGAACAGCGCTCCTTGACGGCGGACCGGAGCGCCGCCGAGGCACTAGCCGAGGAGGCCGAGGACTGGCTGGCGGAGTTCGAGGGCGAGCTGGGCCGCTTGGAGGAGCGACACGCCCAGGCCCGGGCGGCGACCACCCGGGTCGAGCAACTGGACAGGCAACGCGCGGAGTTGACCGCCCGGCTGGAGGCGGCCCGGGAGCGCGACGGCCTGCGCGCCGAGATCGCGGCGGCCGAGCCGCGGGTCGTCGAGCTGCGCGCGGCCGCGCTGGACGCCCGTGAGCACAGCCTCGACCTGCGGGACCGCCGCCTCGCGGGCATGGCCGCCGAGCTGGCCGAACAGCTGCGGACCGGCCAGGCCTGCCGGGTCTGCGGCTCGCCCGAGCACCCGGCTCCGGCCGAGCCGGCCCCCGGCGGCCGGGTCGGAGCCGAGGACGAGGAGCGGGCCCGCCGCGCCCAGACCGTCGCCGAGCAGGCCTGGACGGAGGCCGACCAGGCACTCACCGCCCTGCTGGTGCGCGAGGCCGCCGCCGCCGGCGCGGCCGGGCCGGACGGCGCGGACGCACTCGCGCTGGCCCTCGCCGAACTGGAGCGGGAGCACCGCGTGGCCCGGCACACCGCCGAGGCACTCGGCCGGGTCGAGCAGGAGATCGCCCGGCTGTCACAGGACCGCACCCGCCGCGCCGACGAGCTGCGCGAGGCCAAGGAGCGCACCGCCGTCCTCACCGACCGACTGCAGGCACTCGACACCGAACGGGAGGCGCTGACGGCCCGGGTGGCGGCCGCCCGCGGCGAGGCGGCCTCGGTCGCCGACCGGGCCGCCGCCCTGACCCGGCTCACCGAACGGGTCGCCGCCGCGGCCGCCGCGGCCCGGGCCCGCGCCGAGGCGGAGGCCCGGCATGCCGAGGCCGAGGCCGAGCTGGGCGAGGCAGCCGCCGCGGCGGGCTTCCCCGACGCCGCGGCGGCACTGGCCGTGCTGCTGCCGCGCGCAGAGCGGGACCGGCTGGAGGCCCGGCTGGAGCGGCACCGCGCGGAAACCGCCGCCGTCCGGCGGGAGCTGGAGCTGCCGGAGCTGGCCGAGGCCGCCGCCCAGCCGCCGGTCGACCTGCCGGCTGCCGCGGCAGCGCTGCGCGCCGCCACCGACCGGCTCGGGCGGGCGCACGCCGCTCGGTCGGCGGCCCGCGAGCGGTGCGAGGCGCTGGCCGCGATCGGCCGGCAGCTGACCACGCTCGCCGCCGAGCTGGCGCCGACGCTCGACCGGTACGGGCGGATCAACCGGCTCGCCACGCTGGCGGCCGGCACCTCCCACGAGAACCGGCTGCGGATGCGCCTGGAGTCGTACGTCCTGGCGGCCCGGCTGGAGCAGGTCGCGGCGGCCGCCAGCGACCGGCTGGTCCGGATGTCCGGCGGACGCTACACCCTGGTGCACAGCGACGACCGGGGTGCCGGCACCAAGCGCTCGGGCCTGGCCCTGCGGGTCGTGGACGCCTGGACGGGCACCGAGCGGGACACCGCCACGCTCTCCGGCGGCGAGAGCTTCTTCGCCTCGCTCTCCCTCGCGCTGGGCCTGGCCGACGTGGTGACCGACGAGGCGGGCGGCATGCCGCTGGACACCCTGTTCATCGACGAGGGATTCGGCACCCTCGACGAGCAGTCCCTGGAGGAGGTGATGGACGTCCTCGACGGCCTGCGCGAGCGGGACCGGGCGGTCGGCATCGTCAGCCACGTCGCCGACCTGCGCAGTCGCATCCCGGCCCAGCTGCTGGTCCGCAAGGGCCGACGCGGCTCGACCCTGGCCCTGGCCGGGCGGGAGGACGCGTAGCGCCGGTACACCTATGGCGGGTCACTGGCGCGGGCCGCGCTTGTGGGCCCCTGGTGGGCCGCGGGTCAGCCCGAGCAGGCGATCCGCTGCGCCTGCTGCCAGGCGCACACCGGGCAGAGCGTGCTGCCCGACCGGTCCGCGGGCAGCTCGGTCGGCTCGCCGCAGAGCACGCAGTCGGCGCGCGGCCCGGTCGCCTCCGGGTCGTGCCGCAGCGCCGCCTCGGCACCGCCGTCGGATGCGAGCTCGCAGACCACCGGGGGCTCGTTCGTCACGCTGTCGCTCATGCTGCCTTCCTACTCCGCCGCTCCACCCGGCCGCAAGACGCCCCGAACCCCAGCCCCGAACCCCAGCCCCGGGCGGAACACCGGGCGGGCCGGGCACCGCTCCCGGCGGACTCGACCACCGCGGCGACGCCGCCCCGCAGGGTTCAGCGCACGGACGACGGCGAACAACGAACAGCGAACAGATTTCAGAAAACGTTCGCTGAAATCTGTCGTCTGACATCTGTCGCCTGACATCTGTCATCTGTCGTCTGTCATCTGAAAGCCGTCACCCTGAAACCCGCCCTCGGCCGCCCTCCGCCCGAGAGCTACCGTGACCGCCATGGCTACCGATCTCCACCAGCGCCTGCTCGCCGCCCGCGCCACCGCGCCCTCCTACGCCGAAGTGGGTGCCACCCGGGGCGGGCGACTGCCGGGTGGGTACGCGCACCTGCGGCGGCGGGTGCACCTCGGGCGCGGACCCGAGGTGCGGGAGCGGGCCGGGCGGTACGTGCTCGGCTGGGGCAGCCAGACGGGCACCGGCTTCGCCGTCTTCCCCGGCGCCCCGGCCCGGGACGGGGACACCGTGCTGCTGCGGCTGAGCCTGCCGGGGCGCCGCCGGCCGCGACTGGTGATCCCCTGCCGGGTGGTGTGGACGGTGGACGAGCCGGACCGGATCGGCTTCGCGTACGGCACGCTCCCCGGGCACCCGGAGTGCGGCGAGGAGGCGTTCCTGGTGTCGATGGACGCCGAGGGCGAGGTGTGGTTCGAGGTCACCGCCTTCTCCCGGCTGTCCGCCTGGTACGCGCGCCTCGGCCGTCCGGTCGCGCTGCTCTGCCAGTACCTGGCGATCGAGCGCTACCTCACGGCCGTGGCGGCGCACGCGGTCCGGTAGCCCGACGAGCTGCCCGGGACTCAGCCCAGGAAGGACAGCCGGACGGTACGGCGCGGGTTGTCCCCGTTGGTGTCGATCAGCACCACGGACTGCCAGACGCCGAGCGCGAGTTGGCCGCCGAGCACCGGCAGGGTGGCGTGCGGGGCGACCAGTCCGGGCACCACGTGGTCGCGGCCGTGCCCGGGGCTGCCGTGCCGGTGGCGCCAGCGGTCGTCGGCCGGGAGCAGCTCGCGCAGGGTGGCGAGGAGGTCGTCATCGCTGCCGGAGCCGGTCTCCAGGACGGCGATCCCGGCCGTGGCGTGCGGGACGAAGACGTTGAGCAGCCCGTCGCGCCCGGCGGCCCGCTCGTCGAGGAACGCGGTGCAGCGGTCGGTGATGTCGAGGGCGACCTCGCGCCTGCCCGTGGTGATCTCGAAGGTGGTGGTCTGGAACCTGCCGGTCGGGGTGGAGTGGTTGTTGTCCGCCATGGCGCCATCCTGACCCAGGTCAGGGGGCTCGGCGTACCGCCTCGCCGACTCGCCCTGCCGGGCAGGCGAACTCGCATAGGGTGAACGGTTCGGACGACGGTCGGGCCCCCGGCCCGCCCCCGCAGAACGGGGCCCGTACCCGCCCGGATACGCCAATGACCCGGAGGACCGGATGGTCCACCGGGTCTGCTCCCGACCAGGACGGGACGAGGATCGACGACGACCGAGGATCGACGACGACTGACGACGACCGGGGGCGAGCCCCTAGCCGCGCCCGCCGAAGAGGCTGCGCCGCAGCCGACGCAGCGGCGTCAGCAGCGAGATCCTGGTGTGGCGACGACGAGTCGTCGGGGCCTCGGCGCCGCGCGGCGTCAACTCCCTTATCAGCCCGAGCGCCTCGGCGGTGTCCACCGCCGGGAGCGCGGGCGCGCCGAGCACGGCCAGGTGTCGGTCGATCCGGCGGCCGGTCGTGCCGACACCGCACTGGATCGCCGGCACACGGGGCCGAGTCCGCACTTGCATGTGTTCCATCAGTTTTCCCACCCCTACGAGGCGCCAGGGCCGTGAGGCGAAGACTATCCGTGACAGACGGCCTTCGCGCAACCGTCCTTGGTGTTGTGCCACCGTATCGTGCGGCGTCAACTGACGATGCACCAGGGGCCACCCGGCCGGTCACGACTAGGCATCAATGATGGTGCACGACCGGCCATCCGTCAGCAGGGTCCGGAGGTGCGGGCCCGGCGCCCGGCTGCGCGGCACGCGCCCGGCGCACGGAGTCGCCGTGGCGGCACCCGGTACGGCGGCGGCCGGAGCGCCCGCGCACACCCCTCCGCAGCCCCTCCGCACAGCTCCTCCGCCCGGCCCGCCGGCACACCCCATATAGGGGACAGCCGCCAGATCGACAAAGTGATCTTCGGAGCCTCGCGCAGGCTCGGAAGAGCTCCGCCCGGATTCATGAAGTGAACACAATCGAGGGATTGACTCGCGTCGCACCTCCAAGCAATATCTGTTGCACGCGTCCGTGCCCGCACCGCACCCAGGCGCGTGTTCGAGTGATGAAGAATGTCGCAAGAACTCCGGCTCCCGCGAGCCACTGCCCGGCCGCCTCGACGCTGCGGTGGCCAGGCTCGCGCGGTGCCCGGACCGGCGGTCGGCCGTAGAGGGTCGGCCGGACCGCCACCAGACTGCCGGTGCCGCCCCGCGAGGGGCTCGGCACCGGCGGTCCCGGGTCCTCCCCCTCTCCCGCCGAAGGCCCCCTCCCCCCTCTCTCCACCGCCCCGGAATCCGCGTCCGGCCGGCACCCGCGGGCCCGGCGGAGGGCCGAGAGCCCCCGAGAAGCCCCGGGGATGCCCGCCGAGGCGCCCGTACCGGACGTCCATGCAGGTCGCGCCCGGTGGATCGGTAGACTCGGCCAGCGTGTCCCTCCTCCTCAGCATCGTGCTTCCGGTCCACGGCGTGGAGCGGTACCTGCCGCGCTGCCTCGACTCGATCCTCGGCGACACCCCCGCCCTGGAGTCCCGTTTCGAGGTGATCGCGGTCGACGACCTCTCCCCCGACGGCTCCGGCGCGATCCTGGACGCCTACGCGGCCCGCGACCCCCGGCTGCGGGTGCTGCACCTCACCGAGAACCAGGGCCTGGGCGGCGCCCGCGCCGCCGCCCTGCCGCAGGTGCGCGGCGAGTACGTGTGGTTCCTGGACAGCGACGACTGGGTGCCCGAGCGGACCGTCAGCGTGATCCTCGACGAGCTGGCCCAGGAGCGCCGCCGCGAGACCCCCGCCGACGTGCTGATCACCGACTTCACCCACGTCTACCCGGACGGCGGGACGGAGCCCAACCCCTGGCGGCACGTGCTGACCGGCTCCCCGCTGGTCGAGGGCTGCACCCTGGCCGAGCACCCGGCGCTGTTCCAGACCGTGATGTCGGTGTGGAACAAGGTGTTCCGCCGCGCCTTCCTGGAGGGCCTCGGGGTCTCCTTCGGCCGCGGCTACTACGAGGACATCTCGGTCACCTACCCGGCGCTGCTGGCCGCCGAGCGGCTGCGCTACCTGGACCGCTCCTGCTACAACTACCGGCGCGGCCGGGACGGCGCGATCACCGCCACCGCCTCCCCGAAGCACGCCGACGTCTTCGCCCAGTACGACGCGATCTTCGCCTTCCTGGACCGCCCGGACCGCCCCGGCCGGCCCGTCCCCGACTCGCTGCGCACCCTGGTCTTCGACCGCACCGTGCGCCAGGCGCTCAACGTCTACGACACCCCGGGGCTGGTCCCCGCCGACCGGCGCAAGGACTTCTTCCAGAGCGTCGCCCGGCACTTCGACCGGCACCGCCCGGCCGGCTACCGCTACCCCGGCGGGGTGCGCGGCGTGCAGTACCGGCTGGCCGCCCGCGGCGCCCGGATCGCGTACGCCGAGCTGCGCCGCACCGGCCGGCTGCCGCGCGAACTCAAGCGCGGCGCACGGGCGGTGGCGCCCGCGGTGAAGAAGGGGGTGCGCAGCGGCGCCCGGTTCACCGCGTACAACGCGTTCCGCCGACTGCCGCTGGACGAGAACCTGGCGGTCTACGCCGCGTACTGGCACCGGGGTTACGCGTGCAGCCCGGCGGCGATCTACGAGAAGGCGAAGGAACTCGCGCCGCGGGTCCGGGGCGTGTGGGTGGTGGAGAACCGCCGGCAGGCGGCCACGCTGCCGACCGGCGTGCCGTACGTGATCGTCAACACGCCCGCCTACCTCAAGGTGATGGCGACCGCCAAGTACTTCGTCAACAACGTCAACTTCCCGCGCACGATGGTCAAGCGGCCCGGATCGGTGCACGTCCAGACCCAGCACGGCACCCCGCTCAAGGCCATGGGCATGGACCTGCGCGACCGGCCCCGGGCCGCCGAGGGGATGGACTTCGACCTGCTCCAGGAGGCCATCGACCGCTGGGACTTCCTGGTCTCCCCGAACCCGCACACCAGCGAGCACTTCGCCCGCGCCTTCCCCGGCCGGTACGAGATGCTGGACACCGGCTACCCGCGCAACGACCGGCTCGCCGGCGCCACCCCGGACGACGTGCGGGCGGTGCGCGAGCGGTTGGGGCTGCGGCCGGGCACCAGGGCCGTGCTGTACGCGCCGACCCACCGCGGCGGCAAGGGCGGTTACGTGCCGCTGCTGGACGTGGCGGAGCTGGCCGGGCGGCTGGGCCCGGACTTCACGCTGCTGGTGCGCACCCACTACTTCCACACCGGCGGGCCGGGCGACCTGACGGCCGACGGGGAGGCGGCGGCGATCGTGGACGTCTCGGCACACCCGACCGTCGAGGACCTCTACCTCGCGGCGGACGTGCTGGTGACGGACTACTCGTCGATGATGTTCGACTACGCGGTGCTGGACCGGCCTGTGGTGATCTTCGCCCCGGACTGGGAGGAGTACCAGCGCGAACGCGGCGTCTACTTCGACCTGTTCGCGGAGCCGCCGGGCGCGGTCACGGAGACCGCGGACGAGCTGGCGCGGGCCCTGCTGGCGGGCGACCCGGCGCCGGGGGCGCGGGCGCGGTTCCGGGCGAAGTTCTGCGTCTGGGACGACGGCGGGGCCGCGGAGCGGGTGGTGCGCCGGGTGTTCCCGGTGGAGCAGCGGCGGTAACGCCCCGGCGGAGCAGCGGCGGCAGCGCCGCGACGGAGGAGAAGCGGTAGCCCCCCGGCGGAGGAGCACTCGGGCCCGCGTGGAAGCGGGCCCGTGGAACGTCGGGGACCCCGGGGACCCCGGGGACGCCGGGAACTTCGGGGGCCTCGGGTCGGACGGGGCCCGGTGCCGCCGGTACGGCGACCGGCCCCGTCCGCGCTGGCTCAGCGCTGGCGGGCGGCCAGGAACTCCTCGAAGGTCAGGACACCGTCGTGGTTGGTGTCCATGCTGTGGATCAGCGCCTCGGCCACCGAGAGGGTGACGTCGTGGTCGCCCATCTCGTTGGCCGCCAGCGCGTACTCGGCCGCGGTGATCTTGCCGTCGCCGTCCTTGTCGAAACGGTCGAAAAAGGCCTTGATCGCCTCGGTGGTCTCCATCGTGCCCTCCTGGGGTACTGCGGGGTCTTGCTCTGTTCGGACGGCCGTACCCTACCCGGCCGTGGTGTTCGCCACGGTGGGCGGGAGTGGACGGGCGCGGGGGTGGGTGTCGTAGTCTGCGGATCTGATTGCGGGCCCGGGCACCTCCCGGGCGGTTGTTCGTCCAGGGAGGGAACATGCTCGACCTCGTCACCAGGCTGGTGCTGAAACCCGTTTCGCGCGGGATCTGGCGGCCGGTCATCGAAGGTGCCGAGAACGTGCCGCGCAAGGGTGGGGTGATCCTGGCCAGCAACCACCTGTCGTTCATCGACAGCGTGGTGATCCCGCTGACCGCCCCGCGCCGGGTGCACTTCCTCGCCAAGGCCGAGTACTGGACCGCCCCCGGGCTCAAGGGCAAGCTCTCCAAGGGCTTCTTCGAGGCGATCGGCGCCGTGCCGGTCGAGCGCGGCACCTACCGTTCCGCTCAGGCCTCGCTGGAGTCGGCGCTGCAGATCCTGGAGGACGGCAAGGCCTTCGGCATCTACCCCGAGGGCACCCGTTCCCTGGACGGCCGCCTCTACCGGGGCAAGACGGGCGTCGCCTGGCTCGCGCTGACCGCGGGCGTCCCCGTGGTGCCGGTCGCGCTGGAGGGACCGGAGCAGATCCTGCCGGTGGGCAAGCGGGTGCCGCGGCTCAAGAAGGTGACGGTCCGCTTCGGCGAGCCGCTGCACTTCGACGAGCTGCACGGGCAGGCCCGCTCGCTGAAGGCCCGTCGGCAGGTGACCGACGAGGTGATGGCGGCGATCCAGCGGCTCTCCGGCCAGGAGGTCGTGGAGAGCTACAACGAGGTGCCGAAGGCGGCCTGACCGCCCCGCAGGCGGGTCCGGGTTCGGGTCAGAGTCCGGCTACGGGTCAGAGCGCGGGTTCGGGTCAGAGCGCGGGTTGGAGTCAGAGCCCGGCTACGGGTCAGAGCACGGGTCGGGGTCCGGTCGTGTCCGCAGCGGCCCGGCTCAGAGGTGGCCGAGCGCCGCTTCCGGCACGGCGGCCTCCGCCGGTGCCTCCCGGCGCAGCAGGGCCGCGTACCGGCCGTCCAGCTCCACCAGCTCCTCGTGGGTGCCGAGTTCGACCACCACGCCGTGGTCCAGGACCGCTATCTGGTCGGCGGCGCGGACGGTGGAGAGCCGGTGCGCGATGGTGATGGTGGTCCGGCCGGCGGCCAGGGTGTCCACGGCCTGCTGGACGGCGCGTTCGGTGCGGTTGTCCAGCGCGCTGGTGGCCTCGTCGAGGATGAGCACCGGCGGGTTGCGCAGGATCGTCCGGGCGAGCGCGAGGCGCTGCTTCTCGCCGCCGGAGAAGCGGTAGCCGCGCTCGCCGACCAGGGTGTCGTAGCCGTCCGGCAGGGCGGCGATGGTGTCGTGGACCTGGGCGGCCCGGGCGGCCTCGACCAGTTCGTCGTCGGTGGCGCCGGGTTTGGCGAAGCGCAGGTTCTCGGCGACCGAGGCGTGGAACAGGTAGGTCTCCTGGGAGACCACGCCGACCGCGCGGGCCAGGGTGTCGAAGGAGAGTTCGCGCACGTCGACGCCGTCCAGCGTGACCCGACCGCCGGTGACGTCGTACAGCCGCGGGACGAGGTAGCTGAGGGTGGTCTTGCCCGAACCGGTCTCGCCGACCACGGCCAGGGAACTCCCGGCCGGGACCCTGAGGTCGAGGCCGGCGAGGGTGGGGCGCTCCTGCGCGGGGTCGTAGCGGAAGTCGACGGCCTCGAAGCGGACCTCGCCGCGGACCTCGGTGAGCGTGACCGGGTCGGTGGGTTCGGCGATCTCCACCGGCAGGTCGAGGTATTCGAAGATGCGCTGGAAGAGCGCCAGCGAGGTCTGGACGTCCACGCCGGTGGACAGCAGGCTCACCGTGGGGCGGAACATGCCCTGCTGGAGGGTGACGAAGGCGATCAGGGTGCCGACCGAGACGATCGGCGCGCCGGCCGCGGAGGTCAGCCCGGCCGCCCAGTAGATCAGCGCGGGCATCGCGGCCATCACGATCTGGATGGTGTTCATCCGCCAGCGTCCGGCCATGCTGGCCCGGACCTCGAGGTCGGCGAGCTGGTCGGACTGCGCGGTGAACTCTCGGGCGAGCGAGTCGGAGCGGCCCATGGTGCGGCCGAGCAGGATGCCGCTGACCGAGAGCGACTCCTGGACGGCCGAGCTCATCGCGGCCAGCTGCTTCTGCCGCTCGGTGGTGATCTTCTTGCGCTCCTGGCCGACCCGGCGGCTGATCCAGACGAACAGCGGGAGCAGGACCAGGGAGACGACGGTGAGCCGCCAGTCGAGGGCGACCATGGCCACCACGGAGGCGACCACCGCGGTGAGGTTGGAGACCAGGCTGGTCGCGGTGGAGGTCACCGTGGACTGCATGCCGCCGATGTCGTTGGCGATCCGGGACTGCACCTCGCCGGTGCGGGTGCGCGTGAAGAAGGCCAGGGACTGCCGCTGCAGGTGCCCGTAGACGGCGGTGCGCAGGTCGTGCATGACGCGCTGGCCGACGGTGGTGGAGATCAGCGTCTGCAGGACGTTGAAGATGCTGTTCACCACGGCGGTGAGGATCATTCCGAGCACGAGCAGGGTGAGCAGCCCGGTGCGGCCCTGCGGGATGGCAGTGTCCAGGACGGCCCGCAGCAGGAACGGCGAGACGACCGAGACCACGGCGGAGGCCGCGACCAGCAGGCCGACGGCGGCGAGGCGGCCGCGGTACGGGCGGAAGAGCGCGAGGATGCGCCGCCACGGGGCCGGTGGGCGGGGCTCGCCCTCGGCGCGGTCGGGCGGGGTCCAGTCGATCGTGGTGGGCCTCAAGGGCGGTCCTCCCCGGATGGGACGGTCGGGCGGGCGCCCTCAGCATAGCGAGGATGGCTCATAGTTAGGCAAGCTAATAGTGAGGTGCACTCTATTCCCTTGCCGCCCCGGGCCGTCTCCGCGCCCCTCGGCCCCCGACCGACCGCCCTAGCGACAGCGGAGGGCCCGGCCCCCGGGGCCCGCCCGACCTCGGGCCTCAGTTCGTCCGGTACGTCCGCGCCGCCTTGGAGGAGAGGCCGCCGAGCCCGCCGGACGGCAGCATCCGGGCGATCGCGACCGCCAGCTTGTAGCGCTTGCTCGGCACGGACAGGGACCGGCCGCGGGCCAGGTCGCGCATCGCCTCGTCCACCACCCGCTCCACGGACAGCCAGGACCAGGACGGGATGTTGCCGGTGCCCATGCCGGCCCGCTCGTGGAACTCGGTCCTGGTGAAGCCCGGGCACAGCGCCATCATCCGCACCCCCGTACCGCCGAGGTCGCGCAGCACGCCCTGGGTGAAGCTGACCACCCAGGCCTTGCTCGCCCCGTACGTGCCGCGCGGCAGGAAGGCCGCCACCGAGGCCACGTTGACGATCGCGCCCCGCTGCCGCTCGCGCATCCCGGGCAGCGCGGCCGTGGTCAGCCGCAGGACCGCCTCGATGTGCACCTTCAGCATGTCCAGCTCGTCCTGCAGCGGGACGGCCCCGAAGGCGCCCTTGTTGCCGAAGCCGGCGTTGTTGATCAGGAGGTCGACCGGGCGGGCGGAGTCGGCGAGCCGGGCCTCGACGGCGGCGATGCCCTCGTCGGTCGCCAGGTCGGCGGTCAGCACCTCCGTCTCGACGCCGTACTTATCGGTGAGGTCCGCGGCGGCGCGCTCCAGGCGCCCGGTGTCGCGCGCCACCAGGACGAGCTCGTAGCCGCTGCGGGCGAGCCGGCGGGCGAACGCGGCTCCGATGCCGGCGGTCGCGCCGGTGATCAAGGCTGTGGTCATACCCCCGACCGTACCGACTCGCCGCAGTCGAGCCCACACCGAGTGCAACGCCCCTGCTCAGCGGGCTGCGGATGCAGGCGGTCGATCGTGCTCGTAGTGTCGGACAGGGGCATCGCCCGACCGGGTGATGAAATCCAGGCGAGGAGGCACATCTGATGCTTACTCAGTTCCGTACCGAATCGGCGTCGACGTCACTCACCGCGACGTCCGCCGAGGCCGAGACCCTAGCGAGCCTGATGGTGGAGGACGAGGCCGTCGTGTCCGACGCGCCCACGTACCTGCCGGAGGCCGCCGGCGCCGCCCTGCTGCTGGGGCTGCTGCTGCTCTCGCCGAAGGGTCCCAAGGAGAAGCCGACCCGGTAGCGGGTCCCGTCGGGCACCGCGCCCGTGTCCAGCCTCTCGAAGGAGGACCGCCTCACCATGCCGTTCGCCGAGACCCCACTCCGTGACGAGTACGCCGCGGCGGTCCAGCGAGTGGCGGGCCGCACCCTCGACGCCCTGCGGGACGGCGGGGGTACGGCCGCGCTCACGGACCCCGGCACCGCCGCCCCCCGCCCGCTGCTGGCCGCCGCGCGGGTGCTCGGCGGCGACCTGTTCGCCCCGCAGCTGCTCGTCGGCGCCGAACCCGACGGAGCCACCGCCGCACTCCTGGCCGAAGCACGCCGGGCGCTTCCCGCGCCGGTGCCCGCGTCCGAGGAGGCCGCGCTGGTGATCGGGTGGCAGGACTGGGCAGCCGCTCGGCTGCTCGCCCGCACGCCGTACGGGGACGGCGGGCAGCCGCCCGCGCCACCGCTGCGGCGATCCGGGCCGCTCTCCGGGATGCTCTCCGGGCCGGAGGCCCTCGGCTGGCAGGCGTGGTCGGTGCGCATGGCGCAGCTGTCCGTCCTCACGCTGCCCGGGCTGGACGGCCCGGTGCACGACGCCGCCCGGGCGAACACCCTGGACCTCGCCCGCGGCACCGTCCGCGCCATGCTGCGGCGCGACCCGGCCACCGCGGTCCGGCTCACCCGCTGGCTGGCCCGAGTCCGCGCCGACGGCCGCCCGGTACCGCTGGAGGTCGAACCCCTCCTGGAGCGGATCCGCCTGGTCGGCGATGGAACCGCCCGCTCCGAACTCGAACTCGCCATCGCCCAGCGGCTGTTGAACGGGGCCACCAGATGACCGACACCCAGCTGCTCGCCACCGCCCAACAGCTCGGATCCCGCGCGCTGGCCTGGCTGCACGCCGGCTACAAGAGTGGCTACGGCAGGCTCCAGGACAACACGGTGATCGACCTCGCCGAACCGAACGACGTCTACAAGCCGCTCTGCGAGGTGGCCCTCGCCTCCTCCCTGGTGCTGCGCGACGGCGTCACCGGCCCGCACGACGCCGCGCTGGCACGCGACCTCCTCGACGTCGCCTGGGCCCAGCTGCGGGAGGGCGACCTGCTGTACGAGCGGCAACTGCGGCACGTCACCGTCATCGACCCGCTGGAGACCTACGGCCACTTCGCCCGGGTCGGCTACCGCCACGGCGCCCTGGAGGAACTGCTCGACTCGATCGGCCGGCTCCGGGCCGTGCACGCCGTCGAGATCCCGGCCAACCGCAAGCTCGCCCTCGCCAACGCCCGGCGGATCGCCGGCCTCGAACCCCCACCGGACTGGGCCGCCCTGGCCGGGTCCACCTGGCTCGGTGCCCTCCCCGAGCCGTGGACCATCGCCTGGGTGATCGGGTACCACGTCACCCACACCGTCTTCCACCTCACCGACTGGGGCGCCCGGCCGGAGTGCCTGCCCGAACCGATGCGCGACTACCTGCGCGACTGGCTGCCGGTCTGGCTCGACATCTGGCTGGAGATCGAGCAGTGGGACCTCGCCGGCGAGCTGCTCATCGTCGATTCCTGCATCGGGGAGCCGATCACCGGGTCCGTCGGCTGGGAAGCCCTGGCCGCGGCCCAGCAACCGGACGGGCTGATCCCCTGCGAGGGCTCCATGCCCGACTACGACGACCCGGAGGACGCCTTCCGGGACCACGGACACACCGCCGTGGTCGGGGTGGTGGCCGCGACCGTCGCACTGTCCCGCGCGCTCGGCGGGACGCCGGTGGCCGCGTGAGCGAGCTCTCTTCCACGGAACGGGCGGCGGTGCGGGCGGCGGCGCGGGCCTCCGACCGGGCCTCCGACCGGGACGCCGTCCGGGCCGCCGACCGATCCGACCTCCGGGACGCCGTTCGGGCCGCCGTGCGGGCTGCCGGGCCGTACGCCACCGCCGTCACGGTCGCCGTCGCCCGTGGGGACCGGGAGGAGATCCTGTGCTTCGGGCGGCTCGGTCGCTCGCCGGACGCGCCGGTGTGCACGCCGGACACCGCCTTCGAACTCGGTTCCGTCACCAAGACGTTCACCGCGCTGCTGCTGGCGGCCATGGCCGTGCGCGGCGAACTCGCCCTGGACGACCCGGTGGAGGTGCACCTGCCGCGCAACTGGCGCCCGGCGACCGTCTGTTCGCCAGAGCCGATCCGGCTGCTGCACCTGGCCACCCACACCTCGGGCCTGCCCCGACTGCCGCCCGGGCTGCTCACGCGGGCCGCGCGGGCCTGGTGCAGCAACCCGTACGCCGCGTACGGGGACGACCGGTTGAGGGCGGGGCTGGCGCGAACCACGGTGCGCGCGAAGCCCGGCAGCCGGTACCGGTACTCCAACTACGGCGTCGGACTGCTCGGCCGGGTGCTCGCCGAAACGGGCGGACTGCCGTACGACGAACTGCTCGCCGAACGGGTCTGCCGGCCGCTCGGACTGCGCTCGACCACGTGCCGCCCGGACGCGCCGGAGGCGGCCGTCGGGCACCGGCACGGACGGGAGCTCCCTCCCTGGCACATCCCCGGGCTGCCGGGAGCGGGCGCGGTCCGGGCGAGCGGAGCCGACCTCCTGCGCTACCTGCGGGCCCATCTCGACGGCAGTGAGGGCGAGTTGGGCGCCGCGCTGCGGGACGTCCAGCAGCCGAGGCTACGGCTCCCGCACTCGGCCGACCGGCTCGGCCTGGTCTGGACGCGGCGCCGGTCCGGCGATCGGGAGCTGTGCTTCCACACCGGCGGGACCCGCGGGTTCACGGCCTTCGTCGGGTTCGCCCCGGACGCGGCGGCCGCGGTCGCGGCACTGGCCAACACCGGGCCGGCGCTGGACGGGCGGTTCGTGCAGGCCGGGTACGAGGTGCTGCGCGCCGCCGCCCGGGCGGGGTAGGGCGTGCATCGAAAGCACGGACAGGCCGGGCGGGGTGATGTCCCGGTCCGGCCCGTCCGCTCTCTGCCAAAGGTCGAGCTGATACCGGTGTGTCGTGTGCGTGGGTGTGCAGCCGAGACCGTCGTTGACCCGTCGCACGTGCGCGTTGCCGTCGGCGGTGTCGGTCAGGAGGTCACCGAGGCCCGGATAGTCCCTGTGGGCCTGTCGGACCGACTCGGCCTTCATCCATCGGCCGAGGCCGTGACCTCGGTGCTCGGGCAGCACCCCCGTGCCGTGGTGCCGGCCGTCACCTGTGCCGTTGCCGGGGATGACGAGTCCGGTGAAGGCGGCGATCGAGCCGCAGAGTTGAGCTCGGCCGCCTCTTGACTGATCCCTGACTGACGGCGAAACGCCGCGGCTCGCCGGGGCGTTTCCTCAGTTCAGCGCAAGCCGTCCGTGTCGTCGTGCTCTTCGCCGACTGGGAGTGGCCGACGGTCCTCCACCGGGTCATCGCTGTACATGACCGCGGAGACCGCTCTGTCGTAGGCATCGTCGAGGCCGTTACCGCTTGCGCCGAGTATGTTCTCCCAGTCAATTCCCATACCTGCGAGCCTACCCGTAGTGTTCGAGGAACCGAGCGATGTGGGCGTTGAGCTCGTCCGCCTGGGCACGATCGCAGCTTCCTCTCCTGGAAGGTGGGCGGCCCGGCCAGCCTCGTCATGGTCGGAGACCCATGGGTAACCAACGTCCGGCAGTTTTATACCTAGACCGCGACCGCCCTGGCACGGTCGGCGGCGATGTGCACGGCCAGCCCGGCGAGGACGGTGCCCATCACGTAGCGCTGGATCCGCAGCCAGACCGGGCGGCGGTTGAGGAAGGCGGCGATGCTGCCCGCGCTCATCGCGATCAGGCCGTTGACGGTGATCGCGACGGCGATCTGGGTCAGGCCCAGCAGCAGGCTCTGCAGGGCGACGTGGCCGCGCTCGGGCGCCACGAACTGGGGCAGCAGCGAGATGTACATGATGGCGATCTTGGGGTTGAGCAGGCAGGTCAGGAAGCCCATCGCGAACAGGCGGCGGGGCGGGTCCGGTGCCAGCTGCTGCGGGGCGAAGACCGCGGTGCCACCCGGCTTGACCGCCTTCCAGGCCAACCAGAGCAGGTAGCCGGCGCCGGCCAGCTTGATCGCGGTGTAGAGGGCGGGCACCACCGAGAACACCGCGGCCACCCCCGCCGTCACCGCGACGAGGTAGACCAGGAAGCCGACCCCCACCCCGAGCAGCGAGATCAGCCCGGCGCGGCGGCCCTGGGCTATCGAGCGGGAGACCAGGTAGATCATGTTGGGCCCCGGGGACAACACCATGCCCAGTGCCACGGCGGCGATCCCGAGCACGGCGTGGCCGTCCACGGCGGAGGTCAGCGCTTCCACGTCGTTCATGGAAGGAGGCTAGGGCGGGCGGCTGACTCGGTGCAATGATGACTTTGCGCTCGGTGCAATGTGCGGAGCGGGGACGGGTCGCGAGAACCGGGGTGCGAGAACCGGGGTGTGAGGACTGGGTTGGGAGGACCGGATACCGATGGACGACTACCGCCTGATCGCCGACCAGGTCGCCGCCGAGATCGCGGACGGGCGACTGCGGCCGGGCCAACAGCTGCCCACCCAGCGGGCGTTCGCCCGCGCTCGGGGGATCGCCGGCTCGACGGCGGCGCGGGTCTACCGCGAACTCGCCCGGCGCGGGGTGACCGTCGGGGAGGTCGGGCGGGGCACCTTCGTCCGGGCCGGGCGCGGGACGGACGGCGGGCTGGTCGCGCTCGCCGAGCCGGCCGCCGAGCCCGTGGACCTGCAGCTCAACTACCCCACCGCCCCCGGGCAGGCCGAGCTGCTGGCCGGCGCGCTGGCGCCACTGCTGCGCGCGGACGCGCTCGACGACGCGCTGCGACCGATCGGCGCGGCCGGCACCGGCCCCGCCCGGCGGGCCTTCGCGGGCCTGCTCTCGACCGCCTCCTGGGAAGTGGGCGCGGCGGACCTGCTGTTCGCCGGCAACGGGCGGCAGGCCATCGCCGGAGCGCTCGGCGCGCTGGTGCCACCCGGGCAGCGGCTGGGGGTGGAGGAGCTGACCTACCCGGTCGTCAAGGCGGCGGCGGAGCGGCTCGGCATCCGATTGGTGCCGCTGGCGGTCGACGAGGACGGGCTGCTGCCGGACGCCGTCGCGGCCGCCCACCGGAAGGCGCCGCTGCGCGCCGTGTACGTGCAGCCGCGACTGCAGAACCCGCTCGGCGTGAGCCTGCCGCGGGAACGGGCGCTGGCGCTCGCGGAGGAGCTGCGGCGGCTCGACCTCCCGGTGGTCGAGGACGCCATCTGGTCCTTCCTACGGCCCGGGTCGGCGCCGCTGGCCGCGCTCGCGCCGGAGCGGACCGTCCTGGTGGACAGCCTCTCCAAGCGGCTGGCCCCCGGCCTGACCACGGGGTTCGCGGTGGTCCCGGCCGGGCTGCGGGAGCAGGTGGCGGGTGCGCTGCGCTCCGGCGGGTGGACGCCGAGCGGCTTCGCCCTGGAGGCGGCGGTGCGCTGGATCGGGGACGGCACGCTGGCGGCGGTCGAGGCGGCGAAGCGGGCCGACGCGGCGGCCCGGCAGCTGCTGGCGCGCGAGGCGCTGGCGGGACAGCGGCTGCGGGCCGACCCGGGCTCGTACTACCTGTGGTGGGAGCTGCCCGGGTCGTGGCGGGCGGAGACCTTCGTCGCGGCGGCGGCGCGCGCCGGGATCTCGGTCACGCCCGCGACGGCGTTCGCCGTCGATCCGCGGCGCTCGCCGGCCGCCGTCCGGGTCGGCCTGGCCTCGCCGCCGCTGCCGGTGCTGGCGCGGGCGCTGGGGACGCTGGGGAGGATCGCGGCGGGAGGGGCGGGGGTGGAGGAGGGGTGACGGATGACAGCTGACAGATTTCAAAATCTGTCAGCTGTCATCTGTTCGCTGTCATCTGTTCGCTGCTATCTGTCGGCTGTCATCCGTCGGCTGTCATCTGTTCGCCGGCATCCGTCGGCTGGCATCCGTCGGCTGCCGCCCGTCCAGCCGTCAGCCGCCCGAGCCGCTGCGGCTCCCCCGGGCCGCCGTGTCCGCCGCACCACCGGCGCCGACCGCGCGCAGACGACTCGCGGCGGTGGCGGCGAGCTGGGGGGCGAGCCGGGCGACGTCCCGGGAGCCGACCACCGCGATCAGGCTCGGCAGCAGCCAGCGGGCGGGCTGCATGCCGCGCAGCCAGGCCTGCGCGTAGACGTGGGCGGAGCGTCGCGCGATCCCGGCGACGATCCGGTCCACCGCCGGCTCCAGCGGGTACGTCTTGTTCGCCGGCCACGGCAGCCGGGCCCGCATCTGCTTCAGTACGGAGTCCTCGTCGGCGCCGCGCACCATGTCGGTGTCGGTCCAACTCAGGTACCCGACACCGACCTTCACCCCTTGGTAGGCCACCTCGGCACGGATCGAGTGCGCGAAGGCCTCCACCCCGGACTTGCTGGCGCAATACGCGCTCATCAGCGGTGCGGGCGTCAGCGCGGCGAGCGAGGCGATCTGCAGCAGGTAGCCGCCGCTCTCGATGAGCGCCGGCAGGAAGGCCCGAGCGGTGGCGACACTGCCGAGCAGGTTCACCTCGATGACCCGGCTGAACGCCCGGTGGTTGCTGTCCATCAGCGGTCCGCCGATGGCGATCCCGGCGTTGGCGACGACGGTGTCCACCCGCCCGTAGTGCTCCTTGATCCGTCGGGCGGTGTCCTCCAGCGCCTCCAGGTCGGTGACGTCCACCTCCCAGCTGGTGGCGTCCGGACCGCACTGGGTGGCGGCGGCCTTCAGCTCCTCCGGTTCCAGCCCCAGCAGGGCGACCTTGGCGCCGCGCCGGGCGAGCTTGCGGGCCAGCGAGGCGCCGACCCCGCGGGCGGCCCCGGTCACGACGACGACCTGCGCGGACAACGGCGGGATGGCGTTCATGCGACAGCGGTCCTCTCCTCGGTGGAGCCTTCGGCGGGAACGGCGGAAGGCGCGGACTGCGACGGCGCGCCCACCAGGTGCTGGGCGGCCATCCGGTGGATCTCGGCGGCGACCTCCGTCGGCCGTTCCAGCGGCGACATGTGCCCGACGCCGGGCAGCAGCAACAGCCCCTGCGGGTCCTTGAGCCCGGCGACCATCCGGTGCGCGTGCACCGGCGGGGTCAGCCGGTCGTCGGTGCCGACCACCACGGACGTGGGCGCGGTGAGCCGGGCCAGCCCGGCGTGGACGTCCAGCCGGTCGAGCACCGCGGCCCAGTTGGCGCGGACGGACGTCGGGCAGGCGTGCACGATCCGGGCCGTCGCCTCCACCTGCCCGGCGGGCGAACCCGGTCCCATCGTCGCGTACTTGAGCGCCACCCGACTGACCGGCGAGACCGGTCCGAGCGGCAGCCGGGAGCGCAGCAGCTGCCGGTGCAGGAAGCGGCGCAGGCCCGGGGAGCGCACGGCCGGGGGCAGCACGGTGAGCTCGGCCACCAACTCGCTCGGCCCGGTGGAGATCAGGACGGCGGCGGCGGTGCGCTCGGCGACCTCGGCGCGGCCGGCGGCGGCCATGATGGTCATCCCGCCCATGCTGTGCCCGGCCAGGACGGCCCGCTCCCCCGCCGGGACGGTCCGTTCGAGCACGGCGGACAGGTCCTCGGCGAGCGCCCGGGTCGAGTAGCGGACCCGGCTCGGCGGGATCTCGCTGTGCCCGTGCCCGCGCTGGTCGTAGGCCACCACCCGGTAGCGGTCGGAGAGTTCGCGGATCACCGGGGCCCAGAAGGCGGTCGAGCAGGTCCAGCCGTGCGCCAGCACCACGGTGGGCGCGCCGGGTTGGCCGTGCACCTCGACGTGCAGCCGGATGCCGTCGGCCGACCGGACGCTCAACTCCTCGACGGGCGTCGGTGGTTCGTACTCGGCGGGCAGGCGGACGGAGTTCACGCGGAGACCTCCTGGACGGGCCGGGCGGTGGCCGGCGCGGTGCGCATGATGAGCTCGTACTCGCCGAGGTCCACCGTGCGGGTGGCGCGGCGGAACGAGGTGGTGGAACCGGGCCAGAGCACGGTGTTCTTCCCGTTCGGGTCGAGGTACCAGCTGCGGCAGCCACCGGTGGTCCAGACCGTCCGGTCCATCCGGTGCTGCAGTTCCAGGTTCCACTGCCGCTGGGCGCGCGCGGTCGGCTGCATCGCGGCGGCACCGATCGAGCCGAGCGTGGTCAACGCGTCGATCATGTAGTTCAGTTGGGACTCGATCATCAGGATCATCGAGCTGTTCCCGAGGCCGGTGTTGGGCCCGATGACGAAGAAGAGGTTGGGGAATCCGCGCACCGTCGAACCGCGCAGCGCCTCCATGCCGTCCTTCCACTCCTCCGCCAGGCTCTTCCCGTCGGCGCCGAACACCCGGGCGCCGATGGGCATGTCGGTGACGTGGAAGCCGGTGCCGAAGACGATGGCGTCCACCTCGTGCTCGCTGCCGTCGGTGGCCACCAGCGTGGAACCACGCACCTCGCGCAGACCGGAGGCGACGACCTCGGTGTTGGCCGCGGCGAGCGCCGGGTAGTAGGTGTTGCTGAGCAGGATGCGCTTGCAGCCGATCCGGTAGTCCGGGGTGAGCTTGGCGCGCAGCGCCGGGTCCGGGACGCCCTGGGCGATGTGGCGTTCGGCGAGCTGCTGGACCAGGCGCAGCAGCCCGGGCCGGCGGACGAAGGCGTCCACCTGGAGCTCGCGGAGGGCGAAGAGGGTGCCGCGACGGATCTTCGCGGTGACCGGCAGGCGGCCGTGCAGCCACTTCTCCAGCTGGGTGATCTCGCGGTCGCGGCGCGGTAGGACCCAGGCCGGGGTGCGCTGGAAGACGGTCAGCTTGCCGACCTCGGGCTGGATCGACGGGATGATCTGGGCGGCGGAGGCGCCGGTGCCGACCATGGCGACGCGCTTGCCGGTCAGGTCGAAGTCGTGGTCCCAGCGGGAGGAGTGGAACACCTTGCCGGGGAAGCCGCTCAGGCCGGGCAGGTCGGGGATCTGCGGGTCGGCGAGCGGCCCGGCGGCGGAGACGACAGCGTCGGCGGTCCACTGGCCGGCCGAGGTGGTGATCCGCCAGCGGGTCTCGTCGCTCTCCCAACGCGCCTCCAGAACCTCGGCGTTGAAGCGCAGGTGGGGGCGGAGCCCGAACACGGTGGCGACCTTCTCCAGGTAGGCGCGGATGTCCGGCTGGCCGGAGAAGCTCCGCGGCCACTCGGCGTTGGGCGCGAAGGAGAAGGAGTACAGGTGCGAGGGCACGTCGCAGGCGCAGCCGGGGTAGCTGTTGTCCCGCCAGGTGCCGCCGACGGAGTCCGCGCGCTCCAGGACCACGAAGTCGGTGATCCCGGCGCGGCGCAGCCGGACTGCGGCACCGAGGCCGCCGAAGCCGGAGCCGATCACCGCCACCCGGACGTGCGGGACGGCCCGGTCCGGCACCGTGGGCGTCTCGGCGTCGGAGGTGCCGGCCACGCCGGACGCACCGGAAGTGCCGGATGCACCGGACGCGCGGGAAGTGCCGGATGCACCGGACGCGCCGACGCGGGGGCGCTTGCTGCTGGATGCCATGCGGCCTCCTCCTGAGGGTGGGCGGTGCTCGTCGCGCTCTCCGGGAGCCTGCCCCCGGAACCCTGCCAATCGCGCCAGTAATCACTGGCGCGATTGGCAGGGTAGCCCTTGCTGACACCGGATGGAAGAAGCCCGACGGCCCCGATTCCTGGATCGTCCCGAGATCCTCCCGGGATCCCTCCGGGAGCCGTCCGGGTTCCGGGAGCCTTCCCGGCCGACGGACCTATGCTGATCGCCGTGGACAAGGTCAGAGCTGCTGCGGGCGACAGAAAACGCGAGTACCGGGTGGAGGAACTGGCCGAAGCGGCCGGCATCACCACCCGCACCCTGCGGTTCTACCGCGAGCGCAAACTGCTCCAGCCGCCCCGCAAGGAGGGCCGGATCGCCTGGTACGGCGAGGAGCACCTGGCCCGGCTGCGGATGATCGGCGGGCTGCTGGAGCGCGGCCACACCCTCGGCGGCATCGCCGAGCTGATCGGCGCCGGGGAAAGCGGACGGGACGTCGCGGGCCTGATCGGGCTGGAGGCGGCCATCGTCGCACCCTGGTCGGACGAGACGCCGGTGCGCCTGGACTGGGAGGAACTGAAGGCCGCTTTCGGCGACCAGCTCACCGAGGAGAACACCGCCGAGGCGATCGCCCAGGACTACATCACCGTCGAGGAGGACGGGATCACCCACGTCAGCCGTCGCCTGATGGACGCCACCACCAACCTGGTGGCGGAGGGCGTGCCGCTGTCGGCCGTACTGGACGCCAGCCGACGCATCCGGGAACACGTGGACGCCATCGCCGAGATCTTCATCGAGCTGGTCACCGAGCACCTGCTCAGCGCACTGTCCGCCGACACCCCGCTCCCGCCCGGCGAGGCCGCCCGACTCACCGAACGCATCCTGCGGGTGCGACCGCTGGCCCGGACCGTCGCCGACGCCCAGTTCACCCTCGCCATGGACCGCCGGGTGCACGCGGAGTACGAGGAACTGCTGCGCCAGCGACGGGAGTACGACTCCGAGGCGTAACGGGCCGACCACGGGGGCAGGAATTCCCGCGCCCCGCCCGTACGTTGGAGGTTCCGTCGATGCCCAGACCCGTCAGCCGCCGCGCCGCGCTCGGCCTCGCCGCCGGACTCGCCCCGGGGCTCGCCCTCGCCGCATGCGGCACCGACTCGCCCGCCCCGGCGGGCGGTTCACCCGGAAGCGGTGGGGGTGGCGGCGGGACCCGGGTGATCCGGCACGCGCGCGGCGAGAGCACCGTACCGGCGCGGGCCGGCCGGGTGGTGGTGCTGGACACGGACGCGCTGGACTCGGTGGTCACCCTCGGCCTCGCCCCGGTCGGCGCCACCACCGTCAGCGCGGGCGCGCCCTTCCCGAGCTACCTCCCGGCCGAGCGGCTGAGCGGGACCAAGGCCGTCGGCACGATCGGCCAGCCCAGCCTGGAGACGATCGCGGCACTGCGGCCGGACCTCATCCTCAGCAACCAGGTCCGCGACGACAAGCGGTACGACGAGCTGTCCAAGATCGCGCCGACCGTGCTCTCCAAGACCACGGGCCCGACCTGGAAGGAGAACGTCCGACTGCACGCCGAGGCGCTGGGCCGCCAGGCCGAGGCCGAGGCGGCGGACGCGGCGTACCGGACGAAGCTCCGGGACCTGGTCACCGCGATCGGCGGGCCGGCCAGGGCCGCCGCCACCCGGGTCGAGATGGCCCGCTTCCTGGCGGGCGCGCCGACCAGGCTGTACCTCAACGACACGTTCGTCGGCTCGCTGTTCAAGGACCTCGGCCTCGGCCGGCCGGCCAATCAGGACAAGCCCGGCTTCTCGATGGAGATCAGCCCTGAGCAGGTGGACCAGGCGGCGGCCGACGTCATCTTCTACTCGGTGTACGGCGACGCGACCAAGTCCGACCGAGGGAAGATCACCGAAGGCTCGCTGTGGAGGAACCTGGACGCCGTCCGCAACGGGCGGGTGTTCCCGGTGGACGACAACGTGTGGATGCTCGGCATCGGGTACACCGGCGCCGGCCTGGTCCTGGACGAGATCCGCAAGGACCTGGCGGCGGCAGGCGGGTGACAGATGACGGATGACAGCTTTCAGATGACAGATTTCAACATCTGTCATCTGAAAGCTGTCGGCTGTCATCCGTCAGCTGTCATCCGTCAGCCGTTCTCCGTCCGCCGTCGTCCGTCATCCGTCGTCCGTCATCCGTCGGCCGTCGGCCGTCCGCGGACATCAGTTCGCCGACATCTGTTCGCAAGCGCCCGGTGAACGCGAGGAAGGCGACGAACGCACCGAGGACGATCCAGCCGGGCCAGCCACCGAGC
The DNA here is from genome assembly GCF_044764985.1 of Kitasatospora sp. NPDC093550. Taxonomy (NCBI): domain Bacteria; kingdom Bacillati; phylum Actinomycetota; class Actinomycetes; order Kitasatosporales; family Streptomycetaceae; genus Kitasatospora; species Kitasatospora sp. NPDC093550. The sequence continues at coordinate 475,695 of NZ_JBIWJF010000001.1, read as the reverse complement.
CCCATGGTGAGCGGATCCAGCTCGGCACCCGGAGCGGCGAACTCCTTGACCATCGACACGCTCATGCTGCTCGCGAAGGTGTGCGCCAGCACCGCCGGGACCACCGACCCCGACCGCAGCCGCAGCCAGGTGAAGACCGGCAGGACGAGCACACAGCTCACCACGAACGCGGGCACCGCCACGTACCAGGGCCGCCCCGGGTACTGGCCGCCCATCAGCAGCGGCGGCAGGTGCCAGAGCGCGAAGGCCGACCCCGTGAGCAGGTACGCCCGCACCAGGGCCCCCGTACCGGCACCGCCGCCGAGCCGGACCAGGCGGGGGAACAGGAAGCCCTGCCACCCGAGCTCCTCCCCGAGGAAGAGCGGCAGCGAGAACGCCATCCCGATCACGCCCCGCACCGCCCAGGACCCGACCGCCCCCTCGTCCAGCGCGCGGAACCCGGCGAACGGGTAGCTGCCGGACAGCGTGCCGAGCACCAGCACCGCGGTCGTCAGCCCACCGAGCACCCCGATCGGCAGCAGGCAGGCGCGGACCGCGCGGCCCCAGGGCCGGGGCCAGTGCAGCGCCAGGGCGTCCCGCACACCGCCACTCCCACCGGTCCCCCCGTGCCCGCCCTCGCGCCCGCGCTCCACGAAGCGGACCACGAAGAGCGCCGCCAGCGCCGGCGCGAACATCGCGGCGCCGATGCAGAGTTGCTCCAGACCGCCGACTTCCTCCCGGGCGTCGGCCCGCCGGTAGCCGACGGCGAGCAGCGGCGCCATGGCCGCCCACATCCCGGCGTAGGCGAGGACCAGGTAGAGCAGCAGGCCGCGCCGGCGGCTCGCACGCGGCGGAGACTGAGTCAGTAACGTCATGCCGGGGACGCTACGGACCCGAAGGATGCCCCGGTAAGCACGTCCACTGCCGTTCCGGGGAGTTGCCGACCACCGGCCGAATGGTCGAGTTTTCCGGGTGTACGGCGCCGCACCGCGCGTGCTAGCCCTGCTAGCACCTCGTGTCCGGCCCTCACCCGGGCCCCGCCGAGGGCCGCCGTCATCGCGCCCGTGCGGATGATCCCGATTCGCATGCCCACTCCTCGCCGTCATGATCCGACCGCGGCACGTCCCGACCGCGACCGGTCCGAACTGCCGCCGTCGGCACGCTAGACGGGCCGGGCCCGGCTGGCCTTCGAGGTGATCGCCAACCGCTGGGACAGCGTGGTCGTCCACGTCCTCGGCGAGCGCGGACCGATGCGCCCGCGGGCGTTGCTGGACCGGATCGGCGGGGTGCTCAACGAGGCGCTGCGCCGGCTGGAGTCCAACGGCCTGGTGGTGCACCGTCGTTACGCCGAGGTGAAAGAGCTTCCCGACAACGACACTTGATCGTTGGTCAGCGAATACGGAAGCGGGGCGGCGGGACGACGGTGGTCCGCACACCGTCGCCCCGCCGCCCGCGCACCCTTCCGACTACCCCCGGCTCAGTTGACGTTCACCGCCGTCCAGGTGGCGGCGACCGCGTTGTACTCCGTGCTGCCCGAGCCGTACAGGTCGGCCGCCGCGCTGAGGGTCCCCGCACGGGCGCCCGCGTAGTCGGTGGTGGAGGTGAAGTACGTGGTCAGCGCCTTGTACCAGATCTGCGCGGCCTTGTCCCGACCGATGCCCGCGAGCGACGAGTTGTCGTACGTCGGGCTGTCGTAGCTGAACCCGTTGATGGTCTTCGCGCCGCTGCCCTCGGCCAGCAGGTAGAAGAAGTGGTTCGCCACGCCGGACGAGAAGTGGACGTCCAGGCTGCCGACGTTGGCGTCCCAGTAGTCCGCGGACTGGCCGTCCTTGCTCGGCTGGTCCATGTAGCGCAGCGGGGTGCCGTTGCCGTTGAGGTTGATCAGCTCGCCGATCTGGTAGTTCGGCGGGTTGGACGGCAGGTTGGAGTACCACTCGACCATCGTGCCCATGATGTCCGAGGTGGCCTCGTTGAGGCCGCCGGACTCGCCCTCGTAGTTGAGGTTGGCGGTCGCGGCGGTGACGCCGTGGGTCATCTCGTGGCCGGCCACGTCGAGTTCGGTGAGCGGGGCGGCGTTGCCGCTGCCGTCGCCGTACGACATGCAGAAGCAGTCGTCGCTCCAGAACGCGTTGACGTAGTTGGAGCCGTAGTGCACCCGGCTGAGGGCGCCGACGCCGTCGTTGCGGATGCCGTTGCGGCCGAAGGTGTTCTTGTAGAAGTCCCAGGTGGTGGCGGCGCCGAACTGAGCGTCCACGGCGGCGGATTCGCGGTTCGCGGTGGTGCCGTCGCCGAAGCGGTTGCTGGTGTTGGCGAACAGCGAGCCGCTGCCCGAGGTGCCGTTGCGCATGTCGGCGGTGGACTGGCCGCCGCGGCTGTCGTCCTTGAGCTGGTACCGACCGCCGCTCTCCGCGGTGGTCAGCGGGACCTGGCCGACGAAGACACCGTTGCCGGTGCCGGCGGCGGTCTGGACCTTCTCGTGGGTCGAGAGCACCTGACCGGTCGCGGCGTCGGTGACCAGGACCTGACTGCTCGGGGTGCCGTCGGCGCGCTCGCCTTCGACCGTGGTGCGGTAGGCCAGGCGGGGGTTGCCGTCGGCGGCCCAGACCACCAGCTCGGCCGTGCCGGTCCGGTGGACACCGGTCAGCGGGGACTGGTCGGCGTCCAGGGTCACCCCGACGGTGGCCTTGACGGCGCCGGTGGCCTGCGCGGCGGCCTGGTCGGCCGGGACCTCGGGGGTGACGCTCGGCAGGGCGATCCGCGCGGAGACCGCCTTGTTCACCGACTTCACGGCGCCGTCGGCCTTCTGGTGGACGACCAGGTCGCCGCCGATCACCGGCAGGCCGGCATAGGTGCGCTCGAAGCGCAGGTGACGGGTGCCGTCCCGGTCCACCACGGCGTCCTTGGCGACCAGTTGCTCCTGGTCGCCGAGGCCGAGCGCCTTGGCGAGCGGGCCGGCCTGGCCGCTCGCCACCGCGAGCACCGCCGCGTGCTGCTCCGCGGCCTGGGCCTGCGGCGAGGGGGTGGCCGGCGAGGCCTGGGCGGCGGAGGTGCTGACCTGGATCACACCGGTCAGCAGGGCCGTGGCCGAGAGTACGGCGACAGCCGCGAGCTTTCGCTTCACGTACGAAGTCCTTCCGGGAAACCGCGCAGGGACGCGGTCGCACCTCGTCCCGGGGGCCGGGTCGGCACCTGTGGGGCGGAACGGGCGCTGACGTGCTGAATCCCGTGGAGTCGAGCGGCTTGCCACCGAGGGGTGGGGGTGGGGGCTACCGCTGGGGGATGAACAGAAGCATGACGATCCGACAGAGAAAATGACAGGTCCGCCTCAGGAGTTGGCCAGGTCCCGCCAGTAGGTGAAGGCCGTTCACATGGTGGACGTATCGGGACGATTCACCCGCCGCCGGAGATCGTCGCCACCCGAAACACGGTCGATCGCCTGCGGAGACGACTGTTCGCTCATCGAACGCGGATTCAGACCGCCGGACGGGCCGGTCGGCGAACGACTTTTACAACTGTGTAGAAGATTCCATGCGGCGCCTTGACGTTCCGGTGGCGGGATTCCGCCACCGGAACGCCGCCCGACCCCTTGTCCGGCGGCGGAGCGCCTGCTAAAGCTGCGCCGCCTCGGGGACGCGCGCTACTGCAGCCGCCACTCCTGGGCCGTGTTGCCGGGGGTGCAGGCGACCATGGTGACCTCGTTGCCCGGGCCGTTGCTGGTCATGCAGATCGAGTTCATGTAGTCGGCCAGCGTGTACGAGCCCGCGGTGGAGCCGTTGCGGACGGTCCAACTGGTGAGGTAGCTGAACCCGGTGGTGGCCACGACCTTCCCGTCCGTGGTCTGGACGAGCGCCGGTCCGCCGTTGTTGCAGGCGTTGTAATGGATCCAGGTGCCCGGATCGGTGGACCGCACCCAGCCGTACTGCGACGCGCCGCCGAGGACGATCGGATTCTCACCGGTCAGGCTGTCGTTGCGCATTCCGATCGCGCGGTTGTCCCGCACGCTGACGATGGTGGTCCAGCTGCTGCCACCGCAGGACGCGGGCCGGCTCGGGCTCTGCGGGGCCGCCGTGGTGCCGCCGCCCGAGGTCTGGGCCGGCGGCTGCGGGTTCTGGTTGGCGGGCGGGGCGGGCGGATTGCCGCCGGCACCGCCGCCGGGCTGGTTCGCCTGACCGCCGGCCGCCCCACCGTTGTTGGACGCGCCGCCGTTGTTGGACGCGCCGCCCGCACTCGTGCCCGTACCGCCGGCCCTGGCGCCGCCCGCCGTGCTCCCGCCGGCTCCGCCCGGGGCCGGCGCCGGAGCGGGGGCCTGCTGCTGGTTCGGGGCACCGGGAGCCGGCTGCTCCCCGTTCGAGGTGGCCGCCGGGGCGTCGGTGGGCGGGGGCGCCGTGGCGGGCGCGGTGGTGGTCGCGGCCGTCGGGGTGCCGCCGGCCGGGCTCGCGGGGACGGTGACCACCACGGTCGACTGCGCTGCGGGCGGCGCGGCGGCGTCGGAGCCGCCGGGGCTGCGGTCGATCAGCAGGGCGGTGGCGGTTCCCATCGAGATGATGACCGGGATGATCACGGGCACCAGCAGGGTGCGCCGGGAGCGGCGCCCGCCGGGCTCGGTCCGGGCCTCCGGCCGCACCTTCGCGACCTCGTCCGGCGAAGGCGTCGGGGCCCCGCCCGCGTCGGCGACGACCACCTCGGCCTTGGCCCCCGAGCCGGCTGCGGCGCCGGTCGCTGACTTGACCGGCCCGCCCTCGGCCCCCTTGGCCCCGCTCTCGGCCGCCTCGGCCCCGCCCCCGGCCGCCGCCGGTTCCGCTCCGGGCCGGAGCGCGATCGTCCGGCTTGCCGACGCCCCGGCACCGGCACCGGCACCGGCCATGGCACCGGCATCGGCCGCGCCCGCACCCCCGCCCCCGCCCCCGCCCGTGCCCGTGCCCGTGCCCGCAGCAATGGCACCGGAGCCGGAGCCGGCCCCGACCCCGGCCGCGCGGTCCGCGCCCCGGAGTCCGTCGATCGCCGCGCGCGCCGCCGCCGCCATCGCGGCGGCGTCCGCGTACCGCTCCTCGGGCTTCTTCGCCAGCGCCCTGGCGACCAGCACCCGCACGGCCGCCGGGAAGGTGTCCGGCAGTTGTGGCACCGGCTGGTTGACGTGCTTGAGCGCGATCTGCAGCGGCCCCTCACCGGAGTACGGCGGCTCGCCGACCAGCAGTTCGTAGCAGACCACGCCGATCGAGTAGAGGTCGGTGGCCGGTCCGAGGGTCGCTCCCTCGGCCTGCTCCGGGGACATGTAGAGCGCGGTACCGATGATCGCGAACGGGGCGGTGAGCTTGGTGCTGGCGATCGCCCGGGCGATCCCGAAGTCGGTGATGGCCACCCGGCCGTCGGTGCGCACCATCAGGTTGGACGGCTTGACGTCCCGGTGCACGATGTCCCGCTGGTGGGCGGCGTGCAGTCCGTCCAGGGCGGCGGCCACCAGCTCCAGGGCGCGCCGGACCGTCAGCGGCCCGGTTTCGGCGAGCACCAGGTCCAGCGGGCGGCCGTCGATCAGCTCCATGACGATGTAGGCGCAGCGCTCGCCGCCGTCGGCGTCACCACCGCTCTCGCCGTAGTCGTGGACGTGCACGACGCCTGGGTGGTCGATGGCCGCGACCAGCTGGGCCTCCCGACGGAAGCGCTGGGCGGCGGTGCCGTCCTCGAACAGCTCGGAGCGCAGGATCTTGACCGCCACCTGCCGCGCCAGCACGGTGTCCTCGGCCCGCCAGACCGAGCCCATCGCGCCGCCGCCGATCCGCTCGACCAGCCTGTAGCGCCCGCCGAGCACGGTGCCCACCCCGCTCATGCCCCTGCCCCCCAGTGTGTCGTGACCCTCCCCGACGGGTCATCGGCACACAGTGTGCCAGAGCGTGTCGTGTCCTCATCCGCTCGGTAGTGCATGGGAATTGAGCACAACTGTCAGTTTTCCCGGAGGTATCGGGCGTGGTCGGACACCTCCAGGACAGCCGCGATCACGGCCCGGGGCCGGTCCGTGTGGACGGCGTGACCGGCGCCGCGTACCAGCATGTGCGTCCCCCGGACGGCGCGGGACGCGACCTGCGACTGCAGGGCGGTCCAGCGGGAGCGCATCGCCCGGGGCAGCCCCTCGGTCGCGCTCAGGACGGCCACCGGCACCGGGGGCAGGTGCGCGGCGGCGCGCCGCCGCCGGAGCTCGGGGACGACGACGGCCGTCAGCCGGTTCTCGGCGAGGACGGTCCACCGCTGGTGGTGGTGCGCGATCACGGCCGCCTCGGCCCGGGCGAGCGGATCCCCCGACCCGGGCACCGAACCCGCCAGTGCCGTACGGAGCAGCCACAGCCGGTTCAGGGCCGCTCCGGCGACGCGGACGGACGGCGGCTGGAACTCCTCGTGCGCCGGGTCCACCAGGACCAGCCCGGCGACCAGCTCCGGCCGTTGCCAGGCCAGTAGCTGGGCCAGCTGACCGCCCCAGCTGTGGCCGACCAGGACGGCCGGGCCGGCGTCCAGGTACCGCACCAGGGCGGCGAGGTCAGCGAGTTGGTCCTCCAGGCTCGGGGGCGCGACCCGGCCCGTGGCCGCGCCGGCGTCGTGAGCGGAGGCGGCGTGAGCGGAGTTGGCGTGAGCGGGGGTGGCGCGAGTGCCAGCGGCATGAGCGGTGGCGGCGTGAGCGGGGGCGCGGTGCGGCTCGCTGGCGCCGAGCCCGGCCCGGTCGTACGCCACCACCCTCCCGTGCCGGGCGAGTTCGGGCAGCACGGGGGTCCAGGTGAGCGAGGAGGTGCCGCTGCCCGCGATCAGGATCACCGGCGCCCCACTGCCGCGCCCCGCCTCCACCCAGCGCAAAGCCCGTCCGTCACGGTCGAGTTCGCCCGGCGACACTCCGCCGGGCGTGCATTCGGCGAATGCCCGCACGATGGCGTCCTGGACGCTCCGCAAGCCCGACCCGGTCTGCACCTGTCCCCCGTTGCCCTGCATGGTGTGCACGTACGGCCCCCTGGATCCGTCGTCCGGCCACGTTCCGCCGGGCGCCGTGTTCCCCCCGATGCCCCGCGTGAAGCGGCCCAACTCCTCGTCTGACCAACGACGTTGTACGCCCCGATGCTCCGGCACCCGAACTCCGCCTGTCCGGTGGATGAACCGGAGGACAACAGATCGGACGCGGACCGTGCCGGCTCGTCAGGCCGGCAGGACCCGCCGCAGCAGGCCGAGCAGGGCCTCCCAGTGCCGTTCGTCGGCGGCCGCGTCGTAGCGGACCGTGTCGGCCTGGGTGTAGCCGTGCAGGGCGCCGCCGTAGACCTCGGCCCGGAACCGGACGCCGGCGGCGGTGAGAGCCGCGGCGAGCCGGTCGATCTGCTCGGGAGGCAGCGACTCGTCCTGGTCGGCGTGGCCGAAGTACAGCTCGGCGGTGATCCGTTCGGCACCCAGGTGCGGGCTGTCCGGGCGGTCGGTGGCGAGGTTGCCGCCGTGGAAGCCGGCCGCGCAGGCGATCCGGTCGGGGTGGCTGGCGGCGGTGCGCAGCGCGAGGAGGGCGCCGCGGCAGTAGCCGGTGAGACCGACCGGGCCGTCCTGGACCAGCGGGGACTCGGCCAGCCAGCGCAGGAAGGCGTCCGCGTCGCGGGCGGTCACCTCCGGGGTGAGGGAGGCGAGCAGCGGGCCGAGGCGGTCGAAGAGCTCATCGCCGTCCTCGGGGTCTATCAGCTCCGGCACTTCGACCACCGGCGCGCGGCCGTGGCGGTAGTAGGCGTTGGGGACGAGCACGGTGTACCCGGCCGCGGCGAGCCGGTCGGCCGACCGCTTCAGGTGCGGCCGGAGCCCGAAGGCGTCCATGTAGAGGAGGACGCTCGGGTGGGCCCGGTCGTCGTCGGGGTGGGCGAGGTAGGCGTCGGCGGTGCCGTCCGCCGTCTTGATGTCCACGAGGGTTCCGCGCACGGGCATGGTGGTGGCGCTCCTTCCGTCCGTGCGGCAGCCTAACCGCCGCGCGGGCGCGCGGTGGTGACGACCACCCGACTCGACCAGCGGAACGACCGGCAGGACGACTGGCAGGACGACCGGCAGGACGACCGACCGGCGGCGGAACGGGGCGGCCGGTCAGGCCCCCCAGGTACGGGAGCAGAGCACCAGCCGGTAACCGTCCGGGTCGGCGACCGTCACGCCGTACTCGTCCCAGTACGGGTTGTGGGCCTTGACGCGGGTGCCGCCGGCCGCCTCCAGGCCGGCGACCAGGGCTTCGTCCACCGGCTTGCCGAGGTAGACGACGAACAGGTCGTCCACCGTCGGGGTGGGCTCCAGCGGCCGCTCCGGGTCGTGCGTCAGCTCGAAGTGCCAGGCGCCGCCGGGCGGGCCGACCATCAACAGGTCGTGCTCGCCGGAGACCCGCTCGGTGGTGCGCCACAGCACGTCGAGGCCGAGGCCGCCGACGTAGAAGCGCTCGGCCGCCGCGAGGTCGCGCGAGGGACGGGCGATCCGGACCCGCACGGTGGAATCGATCATGTCGTCGACCATAGCCGACGCCACTGACAGCGAACCCCCGTGAAGCCCGCCCCCGTACGCCCCTGGACGGCCCGTCAGAGTCGGCGCAGCCGCTCCTCGTCGGAGGTCCGCGGGCAGGTCAGACAGGCGGCGGCCTCGGGCCCGACGGCGTAGTAGAGGCAGCAGCCGAGCCGGGTGCGGGTATGGTGGGCGCGCCCGTCGGGAGTGTGCAGGCGGCGGAAGGCCGCGGCGCCGGGCAGCGGTTGGGTACCGCCGGGCAGCACGGCCCCGGCCGCCGCGACGGCGGCGTCCTCCGCAGCGGTGGCGCCCTCCGCGACGACGGCGCCCTCGACGACAGCGGCGCGGACGGGGGCGACAGGGGCTGCGGGGGCGACGCGGCCCGCGGGGTCCGCGGGGTCCGCCTCGTCGAGCATCCGGCCGAGGTACCAGATCGCGGAGGCGAGGTCGTCCGTGACCATGCCCCAGAGCGCGCGGTCGCGGCGGCGGGTGGGACCGGCGAACGCCGCCAGCACCGGCTCGACGTGCGCGACCACGGCGGCCCGCAGTTCGGCGCGGAGCTCGTCGTCGCCGGACAGGGTGACGTACCCGCGCGGGCGCAGGGCGAGCGCGCCGGTGGGCGCGTGCAGCCAGAGGTCGGCCGGGTCGACGACGGGGACCCGCCGGGCCAGGTGCCAGGGGCCGGCGACGATCAGGCAGGCCGACCAGACGTAGTGGTGGAGCAACCGGGAGGCGGTGACGTGCGGCCGCGGGGCACGGCCGTGCTCGGCGGCGATGCGGGCCTCCTCGCCGGCCAGGACGGCGGCCAGCGCCCGCTCGTCGGCGGCGAGTTCGGCTCCGGAGTACCAGCCGTCGGCGGTGGACGGGCGCGGTTCGGCGGTGTCGAGCAGGCGCAGGTCCAGCACCGGACACAGCTCCAGGAGGCGCCGGTAGTCCCCGGCCAGGGCGGAGGACGCCGCGAGGGGCAGGGCTCCGCGAGGCGCGACGGACATGGGTGTTCCGGGAACCATCGACACTCCCGAGATCGATTCCGTATGATCGATTAAGGTGAGGCTCACCTTACAATGCCTCATGCCACCCGGCGACCACGCACGACCCCGATGATCGGCACGCTCGATCGGCGCGCTCGGTCAGCACGCTCGATCGGCACGCTCGATCGGCACGCTGACGCGCGCACTGACACGCACGCCGACACATCGGACCAAGCGGCCCAACCGACCCATCCGAACGATCCGGCCCAACCCGCTCAACCGGACCAACCCGCTCAAGCTTGACGAACTTAGGTAAACCTAACCTAAGATCTCGACTTGTGTTGAGAACCGATCCGCCGGCCCCCGCGACGTCACGCTCCTCCGCGGTCCGGCGGCCCCTGCTGCTGACCGCCGGTGTGTGCGCGCTCGTGCTGTCCGCGGCCCTGAGCCTGGCCCTGGGCTCCCGACCCGTCCCGTTGTCGACCGTCGTCGACGCCCTCACCGGCGCCGCCCACGGCGCTGACGCCGACGTGGTGACGGGCCTTCGGGTGCCACGCACGCTCATCGGGCTGGCCGTCGGGGCCGCGCTCGGCGTGGCCGGCGCGGTCGCCCAGGGCGTCACCCGCAATCCGCTGGCCTCCCCGATCACCCTCGGCATCAACGCGGGCGCGAGCCTCGCCGTGGTCGCCGCTATCTTCACGCTGGGCCTCTCCCGCTCGGTCGAGTACGTCTGGTTCGCCTTCCTGGGCGCGGGCGTCGCCGCCGTCGCCGCGTACGCGATGTCCCGGCGCGGCGGCGACCTGGACCCGGTCCGGCTCGCGCTCGGCGGCACCGTGCTCACCGTGGTGCTCACCTCCTGGACCTCGGCGCTGATGCTGGCCAGTCACCGCACCCTGGACGAGGCCCGGTTCTGGCTGGCCGGCTCGATCGGCGGGCGGCACCTGGACACCCTCACCCCCGTCCTGCCCTTCCTGGCGCTCGGCCTGGTCGGCGCCCTCGCCATCGCGCCCGCCCTCAACGCGCTGGCGCTCGGTGACGAGACCGCGCAGGCGCTGGGCGTGCCGGTGGCCCGGATCCGGGTGGTCGGCGGGCTCGCCGTCGTGCTGCTCGCGGGCGGCGCGGTGGCCGTCGCCGGACCGGTGGCGTTCATCGGACTGGCCGCGCCCCACCTGGTCCGCCCGCTGCTCGGCAACGACCACCGCTGGCTGCTGCCCGGCTGCCTGATCGCCGGTCCGCTACTGCTGCTCACCGCCGACGTGCTCGGCCGGCTGGTGGTCCGCCCGTCCGAGATCGAGGTCGGCATCGTGACCGCCTTCCTCGGCGCGCCGCTGCTCGCGGTGCTGGCCCGGAAGGTGGCGAAGTGACCGCCCTCACCTTCCCCGCCCGGGCGCTCGCCCGCCGCCGGACCCGTACCGCCGTCTGGTCGCTGGTCGCCGCCGCCCTGCTGGTGCTGCTGACCGGGATCGCGCTCGGCACCGGGCAGGTCAGCATCCCCCTGTGGGACGCGCTGCGCGCGCTGTTCGGACAGGGCGAGCCCGGCAACGTCCTGGTGGTGCAGCAGTTCCGCGCGCCGCGCGTGGTCTCCGCGCTGATCGCGGGCGCCGGACTGGCGATGGCCGGCTCGATGCTGCAGCGGCTGTTCCGCAACCCGCTGGCCGCCCCCGACACCATCGGCATCACCGGCGGCGCCTCCTTCGGCGCGGTACTGATGCTCGCCACCGGCGCCTCGCAGCAGCTGGTCCCGCTGGCCGCGGTGGGCGGCGGCCTGCTCGCGGCACTGCTGCTCGGCGGCTTCGCCTGGCGCTCCAAGATGGCCGTCACCCGGCTGGTGCTGGTCGGCCTGGCGGTGCAGCAGGGCCTGGCCGCCGCGGTGAACCTGATGATCGTACGGTTCCCGGCCGAGCTGGCCTCCTCCGCCCTGCAGTGGACCACCGGCTCGCTCTACGGCCGCAACTGGACCGAGGTGTGGATCGGCGGCAGCGCCATCGCGATCACCGCCGTCGGCGTGCTGCTCTGCCAGCGACGGGTCGCCGTGCTCGACCTCGGCGACGACTCGGCGGGCGGCCTCGGCCTCAACCCGGCCCGCGACCGGCTCTGGCTGCTGCTGCTCACCATCACCCTCGCCTCGCTCGCCGCCGCCCTCACCGGGCCGGTCGCCTTCGTCGCACTCGCCGTCCCGCACCTGGTCCGGCTGCTCGCCGGGCCGCCCACCCTCGGCACCCTCGGCCTCACCGCGCTCACCGGCGCCGTGCTGCTGCTCTCCGCCGACCTCCTGGTGCTCCACGTGATCCCCGTCCACGGCCTGCCGGTCGGTGCCGTCACCGCCACCCTCGGCGCCCCCTGGCTCCTGGTGCTGATGATCCGCCAGGGCCGGCTTCCCCAGAGGAGCAGCTGATGACCTCCGTCCGGACCTCCGTCCAGGGCTCCGTCGAGACCTCCGTCGAGAGCACCACCGCCACCGAGACCCCGGCCGGGAGCGCCCTCGCCGGCTCCGCCGGGACGACGAACCGGCTGGCCGCCCGGGGCCTCGGCCTGCGCTACGGCGACCGGACCATCGTCGACGGGCTCGACCTCGAACTGCCCGGCAACGCCGTCACCGCGATCGTCGGACCCAACGCCTGCGGCAAGTCGACGCTGCTGCGCGGGCTCGTCCGGCTGCTCGACCCGGCGGCCGGCACCGTCACCCTGGACGGCGCGGACATCCACCGGATGCCCGCCCGGTCCCTCGCCAAGCGGATGGGCCTGCTGCCGCAACAGCCCGTCACGCCGGAGGCGGTCACCGTCGAGGCGCTGGTCCGGCTCGGGCGGTACCCGCACCAGCGGATGCTCAGCCCGTGGTCCAAGGCCGACCAGGCCGCCGTCGAGGAGGCGCTGGAGCGCACCGGCACCGCCGAACTGCGCGACCGGCAGGTCGACCGGCTCTCCGGCGGGCAGCGCCAGCGGGTCTGGATCGCGCTCGCCCTCGCCCAGGAGACCGACCTGCTGCTGCTCGACGAGCCGACCACCTTCCTCGACCTCCGCCACCAGCTCGACGTGCTCGACCTGGTCGCCGACCTGCACGCCGAGGCCGGGCGCACCGTCGTCATGGTGCTGCACGACCTCGGGCAGGCCGCCCGGTACGCCGACCACCTGGTGGTGCTCAAGGACGGGCGGCTCGCGGCCGCCGGTCCGCCGGCGGAGGTGCTGACGGCGGAGCTGGTGGAGGCCGTCTTCCAGGTGCCGTGCCGGGTCGTGCCCGATCCGGAGACCGGCACGCCGCTGGTCGTGCCGCGGGCGCGGGTACGGGGCGCCGCCGGCGCTGCTGCCGGTGCCCGTTCCACCGCCGCCACGTCCGATCCGGCGTCCGCCGCCGCCCTCTGAACGTCCATCTCCCGTCCCCCCTGTTCGACCCGATCCAAGGAACCCCTGATGAACCGCCGACTCCCCGTCGCCGTCCTCGCCGTCGCCCTCTCGACCACCCTGCTCGCCGCCTGCGGCAGCAGCGGGGACGGTGCCGCGTCGGGCGGCGACTCCGCGTCCTCCGCCTCGGCCGGCACCGCCGCCGGGTTCCCCCGCAGCGTCAAGCACGCCGCCGGCACCGCCGAGCTCAAGAGCCAGCCCAAGCGCGTCGTCGTCCTGGACAGCGGTGAGCTGGACGACGTCACGCTGCTCGGCATCACCCCGGTCGGCGCGGTGTCCCCGCACATGAAGACCGAGGGCGGGTTCCCGAACTACCTCAAGGACAAGATCAAGGACACCAAGGACGTCGGCCCGATGAACGAGCCGAACCTGGAGCTGATCGCCTCCCTCAAGCCCGACCTGATCCTCTCCTCCAAGGTCCGGCACGCCAAGGTCTACGCCCAGCTGAACGCGATCGCCCCGACCGTGCTGGCCGAGACCACCGGGTTCCCCTGGAAGGACAACCTGGCGCTGTACGCCCAGGCGCTCGGCAAGGAGGACGAGGCGAAGAAGGCGCTCGCCGACTACGAGGCCCGGGCGAAGAAGCTCGGTGAGGAGATCAAGACCAAGTACAACGGCACCATGCCGACCGCGTCGGTGGTCCGCTTCGTGGCCGGCCCGACCCGCCTGTACGCCAAGTCCTCCTACAGCGGCGTGGTGCTCAAGGACGTCGGCCTGGCGCGCCCGGCCGCGCAGGACGTGGAGCAGAACATCGTCGAGGTCAGCTCCGAGCAGATCAACCAGGCCGACGCCGACCTGGTCTTCGTCACCACCGCCGACGACCCGAGCAAGACCAAGGAGAGCGAGGTCCAGCAGACCCCGGTCTGGCAGGGCCTGAACGCCGTCAAGAACAACAAGGTGTTCAACGTCCCGGACGAGACCTGGATGTCCGGCATCGGTGTCCAGGCCGCCGACGCGATGCTCGTCGACATCGCCAAGGCCGCAGGCGTGGACGCGCCCAAGTAGTCGTCCCGCGCACACCGGCGAACGGCTGACGGCTGACGGCTGACAACCGACAGCTGACAGTCGACAGATAACAGATTTCAGATGACAGCTGACAGATTTCGAAAGTTGTCAGCTGGCCGCCATCCGCTGTCATCCGTTCGCCCACCCTCCTCCGCACCCCTCCGAGGACCCTTCCCATGCGGCTCTACCTGCTCGCCCTGAACCCCACCGACTCGGTCACCGCCGGCTTCCTGCCCGCGGCCGCCAGGCTCGGGCTCGACGTCACCGTCCTCACCGACCACGCCGAACCCCACCAACGGGCCTACGCCGCGCTCCCCTTCACCGCGCCCGAGGTCCTGGAGTGCGACGTGCGCGACTTCCGCGCCGTCATCAGCCTGATCTCCCGCCGCGCCCTGGCCTGCGCCGACCACACGCCCGACGCGGTGTTCAGCAACAGCGACCACCTGCAGACCCAGACCGCCCTGGCCGCCGAGTACTTCGGGCTCCCGGCCAAGGACTGGAAGGCCGCGCTGCGCGCCAAGGACAAGGGCCAGCTGCGCCGCCACCTCGCGCTGACCGGCCAGGACACCGTCTGGTCGGCCGAGTTGGCCCCCGGCCAGGACCCGGCCGAGCTGGACCCGCCCTTCCCGTGCGTGGTCAAGCCCCGCGAGGGGGTGGCCAGCGAGGACGTCACCCTGGTCGCCGACGCCGCCGAACTCGCCCAGCGCTGCAAGGAGATCCAGCACCGAAGGGCCGGCGCCACCCTGGTGGTGGAGGAGTTCCTGGACGGCGGACTGCACACCCTGGAGACCCTCGGCGACGGCCGGCGACGGCACGTCCTCGGCGGGTTCCGCACCCGGCTCTCCCCGCCGCCGGACTTCATCGAGGAGGTGCTCACCTTCGTCCCCGCCCACCCGCAGCCCGTGGTCGACCAAGTGCTCGCCCAACTCGACGCGCTGGGCGTGGGATTCGGCGCCTGCCACACCGAGTTCGTCCTCCAGCCCGACGGGCGCGCCCGCATCATCGAGGTCAACTACCGCGCCATCGGCGACCAGTGCGACCTGATGCTCGCCGAGATCCTCGACATACCCCTGTTCGAGCTGATCCTCGGCGTCCACCTGGGCCGCGAGCTGCCCGCCGACCTGGCCGAGCGCTGCGCCGCCACCCCCCGCCGGGCCCGCAACGAGGTGGTCTGCGCGGACCGCGCCGGTGTCCTCACCGCCGCCCCCGGCCCGTACGACGAGGAGCGCGAGGGCGTCCGACTCGCCTACCGCCCACTGCGCCCGCTCGGCGAACGCCACGAGCACTACCGCACCAACCGCGACTACCTGGGCGTCATCTGGGCCGTCGGCACCGACCAGGACGCGGTCGACGCCTCCGTCGCCCGCTTCCTCGCCGCCAACCGCTGGGAGATCACCCCGTGACCGCCGGAGACCGACCCGCATCCACCGAAGCCCGGCCCGCCACCAACCCGGGCGTCGCCGCGCTCGCCGCCGCCGAACAGCTCACCCTGCGGGTGCTGTCCGCCCTGCTGCGCGAGGACGTCCTCGGCCTGCGCACCCGCGGCGCCGTCGAGGACCGTCCGGACGGCCCCTGGCTGGCCGTCGCCGGGCTACGCCTCGCCCTGCCGGTGGTCCCGGAGGGCTTCCAGTGCGAGTACGCCGCCCGACTGCCGCTGCTGGAGCTGGACGGGCGGCCCGTCACCGGCCCGGACACCGTCGTGGCGGCCCTCGCCGAGCTCGCCGAGGAGGAGGACCGGCCCGGCTGGGCGGCCTTCGCCGAGGAGTGCCGGCAGACCCTGGCCACCATGGAGCTGCACGAGCGCGCCCGCGCCGGGGTGCACGAGCGGCTGACCGACCTCTACGGCACCGACCCGGCCGACTGGACCGGCCTCGCCGCCGCCCTCGGTCACGACACCCTGGCCGCCTACCTCGACCACCCGGTCTACCCGACCGCGCGCGGCCGATCCGGTCTCACTGAACCCCAACTACGCTCCTACGCACCGGAGTTCCACCCTGCCTTCGAATTGCGCTGGCTGGCCGTGCCGACCGACGCGCTGACCGTCCACGGCGAGCGGCCACTGCCCAGCTGGTGGCCCACCCCGGCCTGGCTCGGCCTCGCCGACCAGTGCCCGGGCGACGGCTGGACCACCCTGCCGGTCCACCCGCTGACCGTCGGCGCCCCGCTGGACGAGGCCCTGGCGGCCACCGGCCTGGCCGGCCGCGCGGTGCTCGCCGAGCGTCCGTACCTGACGGTCGTGCCGACCCTCTCCATGCGCACCGTCGCCGTCGCCGACGACCCGGCCTGCCACCTCAAACTCCCGCTCGCCACCGCCACCCTGGGCCGTCTCAACCGCCGCACCATCAAGCCGGGCACACTGCTCGACGGCGCCGCCGGCCAGCGGCTGATCGAGGCCGTGCTGGAACGCGAGCCGCGGTTCGCCGGTCGGATCCTGCACGCCGACGAGCAGACCTGGGCGCACGCCGGGCACGAGCTGCTGGCCGTCCTGCTGCGCCGCTACCCGGCCGGGCTGGAGCGGGCGACGACCGTCCCGCTGGCCGCCCTGCTGGCCGCCGCCCCCGACGGCCGCCCGGTCATCGAGCACCTCGCCGACCGCTACCACGGCGGCGACGTCCTCGCGTGCTACGACGCCCTGCTGGAGCTGCTGCTGGACTGGCAGGCCACACTGTTCGGCTACGGCATCGCCCTGGAGTCGCACCAGCAGAACACCTCCCTGGTGCTCGACCGGGACGGCCTGCGGCTGCTCTACAAGGACGACGACGGCCCGCGCGTGCACACCGCCCGGATGACCGCGGCCCTCGGCGAACTCGCCCCCGCTGTCGAGGACTTCGACGACTCGCGGATCTTCGGCGAGGACGACCGGGCGCTCACCGACCTGTTCGCCACCATCACCGGGCACCTGTGCACCGGCGCGCTGGCCTTCGGTCTCGCCGACCAGGGCCGGGCCGAACTCTCCGACGCCCTGGCCCTGTTGCGCAAGCGGACGGCGGAGGCCGTGGAACGGCTCGGGCCGGTGGGCGAGCCGCTGCGGGCCGCGCTGCTGGACGCCGAGCGGCTGCCAGTCAAGGCCATGGTCACCGCCGGGACGCTGCTCAGCAAGCAGCGCTCGGGCGCGGCCGACATCAACAAGCACTACACCAGCGGCCCCAACTACCTGCGCGGCGACGTCCCCGGGCCCGGCAACGCCACCCAGCCCGGCAACGCCACCCAGCCCGGCAACGCCGCCGAGCGCGGCAACGCCCCCCAACGCGGCGAAGCCCCGGAGCGCACCCGCGCCGACCGCACCAGCCCCGGCACCCCTCGCACCGACGGGCCCGTCCGATGACCGTGGAGACCCTGCCGCAGCAGTCGCCGCCCTCGGCCGCGCACTCCGACGGGCTCGGCCGGCGCCAGGTGCACGCCGTCGCGGCCTGCTACTTCGTCGCATCCTTCGCCGCGCTCGGCCTGCCGCCGTACCTGACCGCGATCCTGCCCGGGCTCGGCGACCCGCAGGCCCGGTGGGCCGGCGTGCTGTACATCGTTCCGACGGTGTTCAGCGCGCTCGGCGCGCCGCTGTGGGGCCGGCTGGCCGACCGCTTCGGCCGCAAGCGGCTGCTGCTGCGCGCCCAACTCGGGCTCACCGTCTCCTTCCTGCTGGCCGGAGCGGCGAACAGCCTGCCCGCCTTCACGCTCGCGCTGGTCCTCCAGGGCTTCCTCGGCGGCACCTTCGCCGCCACCAACGGCTACCTGGCGGCCGCGCTGGACGGCTCCCGGCTCTCCCGCGCGCTCACCCTGATGCAGGGCAGCGCACGGGCCGCCCTGGTGGCCGCGCCGATCCTGGTCGGGGCGCTCTCCCCGTGGATCGGTCCGCACCGCCAGTACCTGGTGATGGCCGTACTCCCGCTCGCCGCAGCGGTGTTCCTCTCGCTGCTGCCCGAACCGGCGTGCCCCGAGCCCACCGCGACGGCCCCCGGCCGGGCGCCCGTACCGACCACCACGACCTCCCTCCTGACGCTCTACGTCTTCGAGTTCGCCTTCGTCTTCGCCACGGTGATCTCGTTCCCGTACCTCATCGCCCTCGCCGAGCAGCGCCTGCCCGGCGTGGACGGCACCACCACCGGCGTGCTCTTCGCCCTGCCGCACCTGTGCTACCTGGTGTTCGCGGCCCGCGTCCACACCCTGTTCGACTCCCGCCCGCACACCGGGATAGCCCTCGGCTTCGGCTTCGTCGCACTCGGCCTGGCCGGACACGCCGTCGCGTACTCGCTGCCGGTGTTCATCGCCGTCCGGCTGCTGCTCGGGGCCGGGCTCACGCTCGGACTCGTGTGCCTGGCCGTGCTCGCCGCCGGGGCCGCCAAGGGCCGCCCGCCCGGCCGGATGTTCGGCACCCTCGAACTCGTCTCCAAGGGTGGCGCCGTCGCCGCCGGCGCCGTCGCCGCGCTGGCCAACGGGCGATTCGGCGCCGCCGCCCCCGTGGTGGCCGGCACCGCCGCCGCCCTGCTGGCCGCCGTCGCGGCCACCGCCCTCACCCTCCCGTCCCTCCGCCAGCGCTGGAGTCGCCGATGACCGCCGAGCAGATGACCGCCCAGCCTACGACCGACGAGCACACGGCCGCCCGGCAACCGACCGCCCAGCGCTCGACCACGCAACGCTCGACCGACCGGCAACCGACCACCCAGCGACCGGCCGACGGCCGGACGGCCGGCACCACCGACACCCGTGAACCGATGAGTCGCGAACCGATGAACCACGAACTGCCCACCGCCGACGAGGCCGTGGCCCACACCCTGCTGAACTGCCTGCTGCGTGAGGTCTCCGCGCCGGAGCACCAGACCGCCGCCGACGACGGCCGCCTGCTGCTCCGCCTGCCCCGCCGCGGCGCCCTGCTGCGGGTCGCCCTGCGCCGTACCTCGCTGCTCGGCGCGCACCGCTTCAGCGGACCGGTGGAGGTCGAACGGGACGGCGACTGGCACGAGTTGGGCTGGCAGCAGCTGGCCGAGTACGTCCAGGACGAGCTGGAGCTGCGCACCGGCACCGTCAACGAGGAGTTCCTCGACCAGGTGGCCTCCAGCCACGACGGCGTCCGCCAGGGCCTGGACCACCGCCCGGTCTCCGGCGTCGACCGCTACCTGGAGTCCGAGCAGGCCCTGCTGTTCGGCCACCGCTTCCACCCCGCCCCCAAGTCCCGCTCCGCCGCCCGCGGCGACTGGCACCAGTACGCCCCGGAGTCCCGTGCGGCCTTCCCGCTGCGGCACTTCGCGGTCCGCGCCGAGCTGCTGGCCGAGGAGTCGCTGGACGGCAGTGTCAGCGCGCTGCTGGACGGCCTCGGCGAGGTGCCGGACGGCTACCGGCTGCTGCCCGTCCACCCCTGGCAGTACGAACTCATCGGCGACCACCCGCTGTTGCGCGACGCCATGGCCCGGGGCGACGTCCTCGACCTCGGCCCGCGCGGCGAACGGTTCACCGCCACCGCCTCGGTGCGCACCCTGCACGGCGCCGACGCCTTCCTCAAGTTCAGCCTCAACGTCCGCATCACCAACTGCCTGCGCAAGAACGCCGCGTACGAGCTCACCGGCGCCGTCGCCCTCACCCGGCTGCTCGCCCCGGCCCTGGCCGACCTCGCCCGGCGCTTCCCCGACGCGGCGATGCTGCGCGAACCGGCCTTCCGCACCCTCGCCCTGCCCGGCGCCGACGGCCGGCCCGACCGGGCCCTGTACGAGGGCTTCGGCCTGATCGTCCGCGAGGGCTTCGGCGAGGTGCTGCGCCCCGGCGTCACCCCGCTGCTCGCCGCCGCCGTCGCCGACGAGCACCCGACCAGCTCCGCCCACATCTCCCGGCTGCTGGAGGCCGGTTCGGACGGCGACCCGGGGAGCGCGGCGCTCGACTGGTGGCGCGCCTACCTGAGGCTGCTCCTCCCGCCGGTGCTCGCCGCCTACTTCGACCACGGCGTGGTGCTGGAGCCGCACCTGCAGAACGTGCTCATCGGCGTGGACGCCACCGGCCACCCCGTCCAGGTGCTCTTCCGCGACCTCGAAGGCACCAAGCTCGTCCCCGAACAGAACGAGTCCATCCTCGCCGCCCTCCCGCCCGAGGTGGCCGGCCCGATGACGTACGACGCCGAGCGCGGCTGGGACCGGGTGGTCTACTGCCTGCTGGTCAACCACGTCTCCGAGCTGCTCGCCGCCCTCGCCGACCGTCACCCCGAGCTGGAGTGCGCGCTCTGGCAGGCCGTCCGGGACACCCTGGAGGAGTACGCGGTCGGCCACGGCTGCCCGCCCCGGCTGCGGGCCCTGCTCGCCGGAGTCCCGCTGCCCGCCAAGGCCAACCTGCTGACCCGCTGGGAGCGCAAGGCCGACCGCGAGGCCGGATACGTCCGACTGCCCTCCCCGCTGGCCGGCTCCGTGCTCGCCGAGGCCGCCCGCATGCCCGTCCGCCTTCCCGCCGGGAGCACCGCCCGATGACCGACACCGACCACCGCGACCGCCACGGCGACCTCCACCAGGGCCTCCACCCGGGTCTCCGCCACGTCACCGAAGGCGTCCGCGCCCACGTCGCCGCCCTCGCGCCCGACGAACTGCCCGCCTACGTCTACGACCTGGCCGCGCTGCGCGCACACGCCGCGGCCGTCCGGGCCGCACTGCCCGAGCGGGTCGAGCTGTACTACGCCGCCAAGGCCAACCCGGAGGCGCCGCTGCTCACCGCGCTGCGCGCGGCGGTCGACGGCTACGAGGTCTCCAGCGGCGGCGAGTTGGCGCACGTCCGGGCCGCCGTGCCGGATGCCCCGCTGGCCTTCGGCGGACCGGGCAAGACCCCGGCCGAGATCGCCGCCGCGGTGGAGGCCGGGGTGCACCGCTGGCACGTGGAGAGCGAGCAGGAGCTGCACCGGCTCGCCGCGGTGCTCGCGGACCGGCCGGGCACGGTCGTGGACGTGCTGCTGCGGGTCAACCTGGCGGTCACCACGGACGCCCTCGACGCGGTGCCGCTCGCGATGGGCGGACGGCCGACGCCCTTCGGCCTCGACCCGGACCAGGCCGAGGAGTGCGTCCGCGCGCTCACCGACGGCCCGCTGGGACGGCAGCTGCGCCTGCGCGGCGTGCACGCCCACCTGGCGAGCGGGCTCGCGGCGGAGGAACAGCTGTCGGTCGCCTCGCAGATCGTCGCCTGGTCGGCCGCGCTCGCCGGACGGCACGGCTTTCCGCTGGCCGAGGTCAACATCGGTGGCGGCATGGCCGTGGACTACGAGGACCCGGCGGCCCGCTTCGACTGGACGGCCTTCGGCGAGGGCCTGGCCAAGCTGCTCGACGCCCACCCCGGCCTCACCCTGCGGATCGAGCCGGGCCGCGCGCTGACCGCCTACTGCGGCTGGTACGCGACCGAGGTGCTGGACGTGAAGCAGAGCCACGGCGAGGACTTCGCGGTGGTCCGCGGCGGCACCCACCACCTGCGCACGCCGGCGACCCGGGGGCACTCCCAGCCCTTCGAGGTGCTCCCGGTGGACGCCTGGCCGTACCCGTGGGCGCGCCCCGCCGTCACCACCGGCCGCGCCACCCTGTCCGGACAGCTCTGCACCCCGAAGGACGTCCTCGCCCACGCGGCCGACGGCGCGGACGGGCTGCGGGCCTCGGACCGCGTGCTGTTCTCCATGGCGGGCGCGTACGCCTGGAACATCTCGCACCACGAGTTCCTCATGCACCCCCGCCCGGGCTTCCACTACCTGTGACGGCCGACGAGTAACGGATGACAGCTGACAGATGACAGATTTCGAAATCTGTCATCTGTCAGCTGTCAGTTGTCTGCTGTCATCCCAAGTCCGTCCGCTGTCCGCGTCCGCACCCCCCTTCCGCCGCAGCCCCCTGCGCGCACTCGTGGGAGAGTGGTACACAGCGAAGGGAGCGCAAACGTGCTGATGGACAAGGTGGCCGCGATACTCGCCGAGGCATCGGCCGAGGCGGTGGAACCGCGATTCCGGGCGCTGGCCGCCGGCGAGGTCATGGAGAAGGCACCCGGCGAGGTCGTGACGGTCGCCGACCGCGAGGCCGAAGCCATCATCGCCCGCCGCCTGCACGAGCTGCTGCCCGTCCCCGTGGTCGGCGAGGAGGCGGTCGCCGCCGACCCCGCGCTGGCCCTGGCCCTCCACGACGAGCCCGCCGCCTGGCTGGTCGACCCGGTCGACGGCACCGCCAACTTCATCGCCGGCCGTCCCGAGTACGCCGTGATGTGCTCCCTGGTCCGCAGCGGCCGGACGGTCGCCTCCTGGATCTGGCAGCCGGCGACCGCCACCGCCTACCGCGCCGAACTGGGATCCGGCGCCTGGCGCGACGGCGAGCGCCTCACCCGCCCCCCGGCGCCGCAGGACCCCGCCGAGCTGCGCGGCTCGGTGAAGAGCCGCTTCCTGGACCCGGACCACCGCCGCCACCTCGAAGCCAACTGCTCGGTGTTCGGCGACGTCTCCCCCGGCCGGCACGCCGCCGGGATCGAGTACCCCGACGTCATCGAGGGCCGCTTCGACTTCCTGCTCTACTGGCGCACCCTCCCGTGGGACCACGCCCCCGGCTCCCTGCTGGTCACCGAGGCCGGTGGCGTGTCCGCGCGGCTGGACGGCACCCCCTACCGCCCCGAGGCCCCCGGCTGCGTGGACGGCCTCCTGGTCGCGGCCGACCCCCACACCTGGGAGCTGACCCGCAAGGTCCTCCTGGGCGCCTGACGCGGCACGCCCCCGGGGCGCCGCTCCAGGCCCCACCGGGGCACCGCCTCACCTCACCACGTCACGGCACCACGGCGTCGCCACACCGCGCCACAGCACCACGGCGTCGCCACACCGCGTCACCACACCACCGGCAGCCGCTCCGGCATGCGCTTGATGAACCCCGGCCGCCAGGCCAACTGCTCGACGGGCAGGGCGAGCCGGAGCTCCGGCAACCGCTCGACCAGCGCGGTCACGGCGATCTCGGCGTGCGTACGGCCGAGCGCCGAGGCCGGGCAGAAGTGGCGGCCGGCCCCGAAGGCGAGGTGCGGGTTCTCCGTCCGGTCGAAGTCGATCCGCCCGGGGTGCGGGAAGACCGCGGGGTCGTAGTTGGCGCCCTCGATCAGGACGAGCACCAACTCGCCCTCCCGCACCAGGACATCGCCCACCTGGACGTCCGCGAGCGCCAGCCGCGGCAGCGCGTCGCCGATCGAGAGGTTGACCCGCAGCAGCTCGTCCACCGCGCGGCCGATCAGCGCGGGATCCCGCCGCAGCCGCTCGGCGAGTTGGGGCTGCTCGCACAGGTAGACGATGGCGTTCAGCAGGAACGCCGAGGTGGAGACGGCGCCCGCGCCGAACAGCGACAGGGCGACGGTGGCGAGCAGTTCGTCGCTCACCCGGTCCGAGACGTCCGGGGAGCGGCGCAGCGCGGCGAACCGTCCGAGCAGCCCGTCCACCGGCTCCGGATCGGCGTTGAGCTTCCCCAGCATGTAGCCGAGGTCCTTGTACCAGTTGGGCGTCGATCCCGCGAAGGGCACCGGGCTGGTCAGGAAGGCCACGTCGATGCCGGACATCAGCCGCCGCCAGTCGTCGGCCGGGATGCCGAGCAGTCGGCAGTGCAGCGCGGCCGAGTAGGGCTCCGTGAAACCGTCGCGCAGTTCGCCCGGCGCGCCCTGCGCCTCCAGGGCGTCGATCAGGCGGTGGGCTTCGGCCTGCAGCCAGCCGTCGAGTTCCTTGTCGGCGCGCGGGGTGAGCGTCTTCATGACGGCGTTGCGCAGCCCGGCGCTGTTGATGTTGCCCATGTTGTTGACCACCTCCGGCGGGATGGTCAGCGCGTACTGGCGCGGCACGCCGGGGTTGGCGGTGTCCTTGAGGCTGAACCGCTCGTCCTCCAGCACCTGCTTGGCGAGCCGGTAGTTGCTGACCAGCCAGGCCGGGTCCCCGGTCATGGTGCGGACCCGGGCGATCGGTTGCCGCTCGCGCAGCCGGTCGGCCTCCTCGGGGAGCACGTCGCCCCGCCGGGAGAACGGGAAGGTGAGTTCGGTCGTCAGCAGTTCCGTCATGGACGTCTCCTTGCGTGGAAATGCGGGAAACCCGCAGGCGGGAAGGGGAGTTGGCTACGCGGCCCGGACGGGACCGACCCCGACGGGCCGGGACACGGCGGAACCGATCCCGACGGGCCCGGACCCAGCGGTGGCCGACACCGGCGGCAGGTCGGCCGACACCGAGGGCAGCTCGGCCGCCGGAACAGAGGGCACGCCCGCCGGCCGCACCACCGCGTAGGCCTGGCCCGCCGCCGCCCGCGTCCCCTCCTCCCGCCCGAACAGCACGGGTGTGAGCGGCAGTTGCAGGTGGTAGCAGCTGACCGAGGACGCCACGCCGAGCAGCGCCGGGGTGTCCAGGAAGAACGGCAGCTCGGCGGTGATGTAGCGCACCCCGGCGGCGAGTTGGGGCTCGTTCGGGGCCAGGCCCTCGCCCATCCGGGCGGCCAGGAAGCCGCGCGCCATGCCTTCCGCGGCGGCCCGGTACACCGGGTCGGTCCGCAGGCCGTCGACGGCCTGCCGGTGCAGCCGCCGGTAGGCGTCGTCGGCGGTGAAGTCGGAGAGGGCGTGTACCCCGACGGCGTTCCGGCGGCCGGATTCCTCGACGCCCCGCTCGATCCGGCGGGCGGTGGCCTTGACCTCCTTGGCGGCCCGCCGCTGTGCGTGTTCGGGGGTGTAGCCGAAGGTCTCGAACTGGGTCGCGACGTGGAGGTCGGCGTACACGATGTCGATGCGTCCGAAGAACTCGAGCCCCCACCCGACGAGTTCGGCGATCCGGCGGTGACTGAAATAGCTGTTCCCCGGGCTGACGCCGATCAGCAGGTGCTCTCCCCGCTGCCAGATCTCCCGGCACCTGCGGGAGTACGGGAGGGCCTCGTACGGGCCCGCCGGGGTGGTTATCGGCTCGTCGTCCGGAACGGTTTCGCGCATGCCTTGCCTCCGCTTCGCAGCATGGTCACAGGACGGTGTTCACGTGGGATTCACCGGGGTTCACAGAAATGCACGACGGGTAGGCGGATTTCACCCGGATCTCCGGGAGTGATCACCGCGCCTGGGCGACATGTGCCTGATCAGGCGGCCTACCCCGGGGGTGCCGTGTGCGCATGGTGGGGCTGCGGCCACATGAAGTTACCGCCGCTCTTCGGGATCTCCGCAAGCCCTGACCGGGGGTTGGCGAAATGTGATCACCGGGCGGCCGGAAACGGCCTGTACACCCTCACGACGCTATGTCCACGCACATCAACGGCGACGCGGTCAGATATCTCCGAAGAGCCTCCCACACCAGTGTGGATTCCTCCAACACCGGCTCGGGAAAAGGCTCCTGATTTGGAAGCGGGAGAAAGGGCACCACACGAACCGCGTGACGCCCCGGACCGGTACACCGGAAACACGGACCGGGGCTCCGAGACACGGACCGGCGCACCGGAGACACGGACCCGGGCCCCGGAGACACGGACCGGGCGTACCGGAAACCGCGACGGGCGGCCGCTACCCCGCGCGCTCGCCCGCCACCTTGCGGCCGGCCCGCACCACCTCCCGCAGCAGCGTGCCCACCTCCCCCACCGTCGCGTGCGGGTTCAGCAGCGTCAGCTTCAACCGCACCCGCCCCGGGCCCTGCCCCGGGAGCTCCGTCCGTCCGACCACCGCCCGGCCCCCGCGCAGCAGCAGGCGCCGCAGCCGCCCGTTCGTCTCGTCCAGCGCCGCCCCGTCCGTCACGCCCGGCGGGCGGTAGCGGAAGAGGACGGCGGTCAGGACGGGGTCGGCGTGGAGTTCGAGGGAGGGTTCGGCGCGGACGGCGTCGGCGGCGGCGAGGGCGAGGTCGTGACAGGTGTCGACGAGCCGGCCGAGGCCGTCGCGGCCGAGGGTGCGCAGGGTGACGGCGAGCTTGAAGGCGTCGGCGCGACGGGTGGTGCGCAGCGAGCGGCCGAGCAGGCTGGGGTAGCCGGCCCGCTCGTCGTCGACCGGGTTGAGGTACTCGGCGCGGCGGGCCAGGGAGACGTACGTTTCGGCCCGGCGGACCAGGAAGACCCCGGCGGCGGCCGGCTGCCAGCCGAGCTTGTGCCAGTCGAGGGCGACCGAGTCGGCGCGGGCGATGCCGTCGAGGAGCGGGGCGAGCCGGTCGGAGAGCAGCGCCCCGCCGCCGTACGCGGCGTCGACGTGCAGCCAGGCGCCGTAGCGGCGGGCGAGGTCGGCGGCGGCGTGCAGCGGGTCGACGGCCCCGGTGTCGGTGGTACCGGCAGTGGCGACCACGGCGATCGGGGTCCGGCCCGCCCAACCGGCCTCGGCGAGCGCCCGTTCCAGCGCGTCCTCCCGCATCCGCAGGCCGCGGTCGACCGGGACGGGGACGACGGCCCGTTCGCCGAGCCCGAGGAGGGCCGCGGCGCGCTGGACGGAGAAGTGCGCGGCTTCGGAGGCGAGGATGCACGGCCGGACGCCCGCCGGGATCCCGTCCAGCTCCACGATGCCGTCGAGCTTCTGGTCGCGCGCCAGCATGAGCCCCATGATGTTGGACTCGGTGCCGCCGGAGGTGAGGACCCCGGCGGAGCGCGCCGGATCGTAGCCGACCAGCTCGGCGATCTCGGCGAGCAGCGCGGTCTCCAGCGCCGTGGCGGCGGGGGCCTGGTCCCAGGAGTCCTGCGAGGGGTTGAGGGCGCTGACGGCGAGGTCCGCCGCGGCGGCGACGGCGAGCGGCGGGCAGTGCAGGTGGGCGGCGCAGGCCGGGTCGGCGGGGTCGGCGGCTCCGTAGGCGAGGAGTTCGGTGAGCCGGGCGAGCGCGTCCCGGCCGGCGGCGGTGGCCAGGGCGTCGCCGACCAGGGCGGTGATCTCGGCGGGGCTTCCGGCCGGCAGCGGTCCGGAGCGCATGGCGATGCCGGTGTCCAGGGCGTCCAGGACGGTGGCCAGCAGCGGCCCGAGCGCCCCGGGGCCGCCCGCGCCGCCGGCCAGGGCGTCCGCCGCGACCTCGCCACCCGGCAGCCCGATCGGCCCGGGCCCGTCCCCGCTCACCGCGCGCCCCTCCCCGAGCCGGCCTCGACCGACGCGGCGCCCGACGCGACACCCGGCCGAGCCCCCGGCCCCCCGGCCTCGGCCGACGCCGACGCGATCGCCTCCGCCAGCCGTTCCAACACGGCCGTCACCTGCTCGTCGGTGATGGTGAGCGGCGGCAGCAGCCGCAGC
The DNA here is from genome assembly GCF_044764985.1 of Kitasatospora sp. NPDC093550. Lineage (NCBI taxonomy): Bacteria > Bacillati > Actinomycetota > Actinomycetes > Kitasatosporales > Streptomycetaceae > Kitasatospora > Kitasatospora sp. NPDC093550. The sequence goes on along the minus strand of NZ_JBIWJF010000001.1, from coordinate 448,702 downwards.
ACCGCGTCGTGGCGCCCGCCGAGTTCGACGATCAGTCCGCGCGCCAGGCAGGCCTCCCGGACCCGCACGGCGAGCGCCGGGTCCGCCGGACGCGCCCCGCAGGCGTCGGGCTCGGCTGTCGGGTCGACCAGTTCGACGCCGAGCATCAGGCCCCGGCCGCGCACGTCGCCGATCACCGGCAGCTCGCCCGCGAGTGCGCGCAGCCGGGCCGCCATCCGGTCGCCGACGACGGCCGCCCGCTCGGCCAGCCCGTGCGCCGCGACGTACCGGAGCGTCGCGGCCCCGGCGGCCATGGCGAGGGTGTTGCCGCGGAAGGTGCCGGTGTGGGCGCCGGGCCGCCAACCGTCGTAGTCCTCGCGGTAGACGACGACGGCGAGCGGCAGGCTGCCGCCGATGGCCTTGGAGAGCACCATGGCGTCCGGGACGATGCCGCTGTGCTCGACGGCCCACATCGCTCCGGTGCGGCCGACGCCGGTCTGCACCTCGTCGACGATCAGCGGGATGCCGCGTTCGGCGGTGATCCGGCGCATCTCGCGCAGCCAGCGGTCCGGCGCGGGAACGACGCCGCCCTCGCCCTGGACGGCCTCCAGGATCATCGCGGCGGGCGGCAGCACCCCGCCCGACGGGTCGTCCAGCAGCCGCTCGACGTACGTCGCGGCGAGGTCGGCGCCCGCCTCGCCGCCGACCCCGAACGGGCAGCGGTAGCCGTACGGGTAGGGCAGCCGGACGACCTCGCCGCCGCTCGGCAGCGGTTCCTTGACGGCGACGTTGCCGGTGAGCGCGAGGGCGCCGGCGGTCATGCCGTGGTAGGCGCCGGTGAAGGCGAGCGCGCCGGAGCGGCCGGTGGCGGTCTGGGTGAGCTTGAGCGCGGCTTCGACCGCGTCCGTCCCGGCCGGGCCGCAGAAGTGCACCCGGGCGCGCCCGGCGAACTCGGCGGGCAGGCTCTCGAACAGGGCGCTGGTGAAGTCGTCCTTCTCCGCGGTGGCGAGGTCGAGCAGGTGCAGCGGGGCGCCGCTGTCCAGGGTGCCGCGGATGGCTTCCAGCACGACCGGGTGGTTGTGGCCGAGGGCGAGCGTGCCGGCGCCGGAGAGGCAGTCCAGGTAGCGCCGTCCGTCGGCGCCCTCGACGGTCATGCCGTTGGCGCGGACCGGGACGATCGGGAAGGAGCGGGCGTACGTCCTGGCGGCGGACTCGCGGACGCGCTGGCGACGCAGGATGGCCTCACCGGCGGCACCGACGGCGCCGGTGGCACCGACGGCCGGGGCTCCGGAGGCGGCCTGGGCGGGTACGGCAGCGAGCGACACGACAAACCCCCAGAAGAAGTTAGGTAAGCCTAACTTTACTGCCCTTGACCTGGTGGAATGCCAGCGGGCCCCTCAGAACCACCCGAGCGGGTGAACCGCCCCCGGTTCTCCAACGAGCACCGCGCCGAGAGGTCACGCCCGGAGCGCCCACGATCGAGCACCACGATCGAGAGCACCCGCGATCGGGAGCGCCCACGATCGGGAGCGCCCACGATCAGAAGCGCCCGCGATCGAGAGCGAGTCACGGCGATCGAGAGCGGTCACGACGACCGGGAGAGGCCACGGCTGAGGACCGCCGCGAACCGGCGAGCGCCGGCCGTCAGCCCTTGGAGCCCGTCTTCCACCGGTAGCAGAGCTCCGGCCGCCCGACGTTCCCGTACTGCGGCTCCCGCACCGCCCGTCCGGTGTCCACCAGGTGCTCCAGGTAGCGCCGTGCGGTGATCCGCGAGACCCCGGCGGCGGCACCCGCGGCGGCCGCCGACAGACCGGTCGCGGCCTCCCGCAGCACCGAGGCGACGGTGTCCAGGGTGGGCGCGTACAGGCCCTTGGGCAGGGTGCTGCGCTCGGGGGTGCGGAGCAGCGCGAAGGCCTGGTCGACCTCGTCCTGGCCGGTCGCCTCGCCGGTGCGCCCGAGGCTGTCGCGGTAGCGGGCGTAGCGTTCCAGGCGGTCGTGCAGGGCGGCGGCACTGAACGGTTTCAGCAGGTACTGCACGACGCCCGCCGAGACGGCCTGCCGGACCATCGCCAGGTCACGGGCCGAGGTCACCGCGATCACGTCGGTGCTGTGGCCGGCGGCGCGCAGCGTGCGGCACAGCTGCAGCCCGTGGCCGTCCGGCAGGTAGAGGTCCAGCAGGGTGAGGTCGACGGGGGTTCCGGCGGCGCGGGCCCGGTCGAGGAAGCGCAGCGCGTCGGCGCAGCTGTGGACGGTGCCTGCGGCGTGGAAACCGGGTTCGCGCTCGACGTACAGGGTGTGCGCGGCGGCCGCCACCGGATCGTCCTCGACGACCAGGACCGAGATCCCCGCCGGGCCGGTCATGCGGACACCCCTTGCTGCTCGGCCCCTGCCGCCTCCGGCCCGCCCGGCCGACCGGCCGCGTCCGGCAGCCGACCGACCGCTTCCTCCGCTGCACCGGCCGCTTCCCCCGACCGACCGGCCGCCTCCGCCAGTCGACCGGCCGCTTCCCCCACCGCACCGGCCGCCGCGCCCGCCCGGCCGGCCAGCGGCAGCCGGACCGTCAGCACCGCCCCGCGGTCCCGGCCGACCTCGACGGTGCCGCCGTTGCGCCGGGCGGCCTGGGCGACCAGGGCCAGGCCGAGGCCGTGCCCGCGACCGTCCTGCTTGGTGCTCCAGCCGCGCCGGAACACGTCCTCGACGGCCGAGGGGTCGATGCCCGCGCCGGTGTCGGCGACCCGCAGCAGCAGGCACGCGCCGTCGGCCCCGTCCCCGTCGATCCGCGCGGTGACGGTGACCTCCGGCGGGGCGGTGCTCCGCGCGGCCCCCGCGATGGCGGCGTCCACGGCGTTGTCGATCAGGTTGCCGAGCACGGTGATCAGGTCCCGCGCGGGGAGCTTGGGCGGGAGCAGTCCGTCGTCGATCCGGCTGTCCTCGGTGAGGGTCAACTCCACTCCCCGCTCCGCGGCTTGGGCGGCCTTGCCGAGCAGCAGCGCGGCCAGCACCGGTTCGCTGACCGCCGCGACCACCCGGTCGGTGAGCTGCTGGGCGAGTTCGAGTTCGGCGGTGGCGAACTCCACCGCCTGTTCGTGGCGGCCGAGTTCGATCAGCGAGACGACCGCGTGCAGCCGGTTGGCGGCCTCGTGCGCCTGCGCGCCCAGCGCCTCGGTGAAGCCGCGGACCGAGTCCAACTCGCCGCTGAGCGACTGCAGCTCGGTGTGGTCCCGGAGGGTGACCACCCGGCCGAGGCCGGTGCCGATGGTGGAGGTGTTGAGCACCACGACCCGCTCGGGCGTCAGGTGCACCTCGTCCCGGACCGGCTCCTCGCCCAGGACGGTGGCGACCAGCGCCTCCGGCAGTCCCAGCTCCGTCACCGGGCGGCCGTCCACGTCCCCGGCCAAGCCGAGCAGTTCGCGGGCGGCGTCGTTGCAGAGCACGACCCGGTGCGAGCGGTCCAGCAGGACCAGCCCCTCGCGCACCGAGTGCAGCGTGGCCTGGTGGTACTCGTAGAGGTGGCTGAGCTCCTCCGGCCCCATGCCGTGGGTGTGCCGCCGCAGCCGGGAGTTGGCGAGGTAGGTGCCGGCGCCGCCGAGCGCGAGCGCGGCCACCGCCACCCCGACCAGGGCCATCAGCGGGCCGCTGAGCTGGGCGGAGATCGACTCGACCGTACGGCCCACGCTGACCAGCGCGACCACCCGGTGCCCGTCGTCGTACACCGGCGTGACCACCCGCACGGACGGGCCGAGCGTGCCGGTGTACGTCTCGCTGCGGGTCTGCCCGGCGAGCGCCCAGTCGATGTGCCCGAGGTAGCGCTTGCCGATCTGCTCGGGCAGCGGGTGGGTCCAGCGCACACCCTCGGTGTCCATGACGGTGATGAAGGAGACCCCGGTGTCCAGGCGCACCTGCTCGACGTACGGCTGGAGCACCGCCGTCGGGTCCGGACCGGCGACGGCGGCCCGCACGGACGGCGAGTCGGCGACGGCGTGGGCGACGGCGGTGACCTGGCCGCGGGCCGCGTCCTCGGTCCGGTCGGCGGTGAAGAGGTACGCGAGCACCGCGCCGCCCGCGACCACCGCGGCGACGATGACCACCTGGACGACGAACAGCTGCCCGGCCAGACTGCGCACCAGCCGACGGGGCAGCCGGCGGGACGGGCCGCCGGACGGACCGCCGAACGGACGGCCGAACGGACGGCGGGACAGCGGGAGCCGACGGCGCGCGGAGGTGGGGGCGGTGCGCTCGGACATGCCAGCCAGTGTGCACCACGGGCCGCACGGCCGACCCCGGTGCGCCGAGCGTGAACTCTATGAACGCAAACGTGACCTCCGTCACTCCCCGACCCATAGTCGGATCGGCCCACCACCCGGGGCCGCCAGGACTGCAGGGCAAAGGAGCCGCAGATGTCGATCGCTGGAGCCGCGACGGCGGGGGGACCCAGACGCAAGGACCGCACCCACTACCTCTACCTCGCCGTGATCGCCGCGGTGGTCGCGGGCGTGGTGGTCGGACTGGCCGCCCCCGGCTTCGCCGTGGAGCTCAAGCCGGTCGGCACCGGCTTCGTCAACCTGATCAAGATGATGATCAGCCCGGTGATCTTCTGCACCATCGTGCTGGGCATCGGCTCGGTGACCAAGGCCGCCAAGGTCGGCAAGGTCGGCGGCCTGGCCCTCGGCTACTTCCTCGTGATGTCGACCGTCGCGCTGGCCATCGGCCTGGTCGTCGGCAACCTCCTGGAGCCCGGCGGCGGCCTGCACCTGACGACCGCGCTCGCCAAGGCCGGCCACGCGCAGGCGGCGGCCGGGGGCGCCCAGTCGACCACCGACTTCCTGCTCGGGATGATCCCCGACACCATGTTCTCGGCCCTCACCCAGGGCAAGGTGCTGCAGACCCTGCTGGTCGCCCTGCTCACCGGCTTCGCCCTGCAGGCGATGGGCCCGAGCGGCGCCCCGGTGCTGCGCGGCGTCGAGCACGTGCAGCGGCTGGTCTTCCGGGTCATGGCGATGATCATGTGGGTCGCGCCGATCGGCGCCTTCGGGGCCATGGCCGCCGTGGTGGGCGCCACCGGCACGGCCGCGCTGAAGAGCCTCGCGGTCATCATGATCGGCTTCTACCTGACCTGCGCGCTGTTCGTCGTCGTGGTGCTGGGCACCCTGCTGCGCCTGGTCGCCGGGATCAACGTGTTCGCGCTGCTGAAGTACCTCGGCCGCGAGTTCCTGCTGATCCTCTCGACCTCCTCCTCCGAGAGCGCGCTGCCCCGCCTGATCGCCAAGATGGAGCACCTGGGCGTCAGCCGCCCGGTCGTCGGCATCACCGTGCCGACCGGCTACAGCTTCAACCTCGACGGCACCGCCATCTACCTGACGATGGCGTCGATCTTCATCTCCGAGGCGATGGACAAGCCGATGTCGATCGGCGAGCAGCTCTCGCTCCTGGTGTTCATGGTGATCGCGAGCAAGGGCGCGGCCGGGGTCACCGGCGCCGGCCTGGCCACCCTCGCGGGCGGGCTGCAGTCGCACAAGCCCGCGCTGGTGGACGGGGTCGGCCTGATCGTCGGCATCGACCGCTTCATGTCCGAGGCCCGCGCGCTCACCAACTTCGCCGGCAACGCCGTCGCCACCGTCCTGATCGGGCGCTGGACCGGCGAGCTCGACGCCGAGCGCGCCCGCCGGGTGCTGGCCGGCGAGGTGCCCTTCGACGAGCTGACGCTGGTCGACGGGCACGGGGCCGGCAACCCGGCGACGGACGCCTCGCCCGAGGCCTCGCCCGCGACTGTGCCCGGGACCGGGTCCGGGACCGGGTCCGGGACCGAGTCCGACGGCGTCCCCACCCAGGGCACCGCCCCCGCCGCCGCCTGAGCGACGGCGCAGCCCCTCCCACTCCCCCGGTTCGGCGCCTCCCCAACCCCGGAAACGGCGCCGAGCCGGGGGCTTCCGGCTCCCGGCCCGAACAGCTCCCAGGTCCGAGCAGCCCCGGGTCCGAACAGCTCCCAGGTCCGAGCAGCTCCGACCGGCACAGCTCGCGACCCGAACCGCTCCCGCAGCCACAGCTGCCGCGGTCGCCCGTCAGGTCACAGTTCCTGCGAGCCGCTGACCGCCCAGGCCACCCCGCTCGCCGGGTCCTCCAGCGCGACGTGCAGGTGGTGCAGCCCGGCCGCCGGCTCCTGCCAGGTGAAGCAGCGCATCCGGGCCACCAGCGCGTTCACCTCGCCCGGGTCCGGCCCGTCCGCCCCGGCCATCGCGGCCAGCGCCCGCCACAGCCCCAGCCGCCCGTGCGCGCAGCCCTGCGCCCGACCAACGGCGGCGGCGCGCACCAACGCCGGATAGGCGAGCGCGAACGGCAGGTACCCGCCGACCACCCGCCGCCCGCGGGCCAGCAGCGCGGCCGCCAGTGGGGCCTGGCCGCGGACGCAGACCACCTCCGCCCACGGCGCCAGCGCGCCGAGCTCGGCCCGCGCCCGGGTGACCCGGGGCCCCACCGGCCGACCGTCCGTCCGCCGCACCGGGGCCGGCAGCTCCACCTCGCCGAGGCCCTCCCGGCTGGCCGGCAGGGTCAGCAGCGCGCTCCGCGCACCGCCGCCGGGCAGGTACTCGCGCACCCGCACGGCCTCCTCCCAGCCCGCCGCCTCCCACGGCTCCAGACGCAGCGGCACGCCCTCCGGGTCGGGCTCGGCCCCGTACGAGAGGTCCTCGCCGAGCAGGACCCGGGTGTGCGCGACCAGCCGCCGCACCGGGGCCGGGCCGAGCAGCGGGGCCAGCCGCAGCCAGGAGTGCCGGGTCGCCAGCACCTCCCAGAGCGGACCGGCGTCGTGGTCGGCCACCCCGGCGACCGTCCCCTCGCCGCCGTCCCGGTCGAACAGCCGGACGGCCAGCTCGGGCGGTGCCGCGTAGGCGATCAGGTGGCCGAGCGGGGCGGTCAGGGCCGCCGCGGCCTCCTCACCCGCCTCGACCACGGCGGTCGCCCGGCCCTGCCGGTAGGCGGCGAGCAGCTCGTGCCAACGGCCGTCCTCGGCCAGGGCGCGCAGGCGGCGGTCCTCGTACGTGATCACGATTTTCAGCGTACGGGCCGTACCGGCACAACAGCTGACTTGCCGTCAGCACGGTGCGTCGGGCCGCCGTTCGCCACGCGCGGGGACCCCGGCTCGCGCCACCCGCGCCCGCCACCCACGCCCGCCACCCCCGCGCGCCACCCGCGCCCGCCGCCGCGCCCGCCGGCGGCAGCCGTCCGTCGCAGCCGTGCCCCCGTCACCCGCAGCCGCGCTCGCGCTCCCGTTCGATGACGGCGCGCAGTCGCCCGTGGGCGCGGCGGCGGGTGACGGCCAGGGTGCTGCGGTGCAGCCCGAGCAGCGCGGCCGCTTCGTCGACGGTGTAGCCGTCGACGTCCACCAGCGCCACCGCGCGGGCCTGCTTGGCGGTCAGGAAGCCCAGCAACCGGGCCACCTCCCAGCGCGCCTGCAGCTCGGCCGTCCCGCCCGCCCACGGCGCGGACACCGCCCGGTCCCGCTCGGCCGCGTCGCCCGCCTCCGGCACCTCGGGCATCGGGACCCTCCGGCGCTCCCGGCGCCACTGGTCGCGCAGCAGGTTGACCATCGTGGTGACCGCGTAGGCGTACGGCTGCGGATGGCCGAGGAAGCGCTCCGGCCTGCGGGCGATCCGCAGGTAGGCGTCGTGGACGACGTCCCCGGCGGCGAGCGGACTGCCGGTGAGGGCCGCGGCCGCCTGCTGGAGCCTGGGGAGCAGCGCGGTGAACACCCGGTTGAACTCGGCCGATCGACCGCCACTGCCGCAGCGGCCACCGCTGCCGCCGCCGCCGTTCCCGCACCTCCCGCCGGCCCCGAACGGGCCGAAGCCCTTGTCCGGCCCACCGTCCGCCCGCCGACCGCCGCAATCCACCATGCCGCTCTCCCCGGGAATCGGCACCCCTGACGCCCACCTGGGCCGGACCAGCGCCCCGGCCAGGCAACCTGTGACACAGGTCACATGATAGGTCGCCGTGTTCACCGTGCGCAGTCATTCCTGCGCAATGGGTCATCGATCCTGCAGGGTGCGGGAGTTCACCTCCGGCGACGCGGAGTCCGCGAGCAGCCGGGCGGCGCGCGCCCGGCCCGCGTGCTCGACCAGGTTGATCAGCACCTCCTTGCCCGACGACCGGCGGCGCGCGTCGCAGAGCAGCACCGGCGTTCCCGCGTCCAGGTCCAAGGCCCGGGCGACCTCCGCCGGGCCGAACTCCCTGGTCCCGGCGAAGCGGTTCACCGCGACCACGAACGGGATGCCCCGGTGCTCGAAGAAGTCGACGGCCGGGAAGCAGTCGGTCAGGCGGCGGGTGTCGGCGAGCACCACGGCTCCGAGCGCGCCCTGGGCCAACTCGTCCCAGAGGAACCAGAACCGGTCCTGCCCCGGCGTCCCGAACAGGTAGACCGCCAGGCCCTGGCGGATGGTGATCCGCCCGAAGTCCATCGCCACCGTGGTGGTGCCCTTGCGCTCCACGCCGTCGAGGTCGTCCACGCCGCGCCCGGCCTCGGTCAGCCGCTCCTCGGTGCGCAGCGGGCGGATCTCGCTGACCGCGCCGACCAGCGTCGTCTTGCCCACCCCGAAGCCGCCCGCCACCAGGATCTTGAGGGCGAGCACGGTGCCGTCGGGATCCTCCGCCGCCGACAGACCGGCGGGACGGGACAGGTGGTCAGAGTGCGCGGAGTCCATGGATGACCTCCTGGAGGATGCGCTCGTCGGGGAGCAGGGCGGGCGGGACGGGGCGGCTGACCCGGATGAGCCCGGCCGCCAGCAGATCGCCGAGCAGCACCCGCACGACTCCCACCGGCAGGTCGAGATCGGCGGCGAGCTCGGCCACGGACAGCGGCGTGCCCCGGCACAGCGCGAGGATCCGTTCCTGTTCGGGGCCGACGGGCGGCTCGGGCGCGTCGGGCGCGAACGCCGCCGGTCCGGACGGGCCGGATGGTCCGGACGGACCGGACGGACCGGACGGGGAGGCCGCGTCGCAGAAGACCACGGCGATCAGGTCGAGCTGCTGCTCACCGGCCCCCGTGCGGCCCCGAGTCATCGTGTACGGACGGACCAGCGGGCCGGCCTCGTCGTCGTACCAGCGGGCCCGGTGGGCGGCGGCGAGCGGGTTCCGTGAGTGCGGGGTACCGGAGCGCGGGTCGGGCACCGGGCTCACCAGCCGTCCACCGGGCGCGGCGCGGCGCCCAGGTGCTCCCCGACCCGGCGGACCAGTCGGGCCATCTCGTAGGCGATCAGCCCGAGGTCGGCCCGGGCGGTGGCGAACACGGCCAGGCAGGTGCCCTCCCCGGCCGCCGCGACCAGCAGGTACCCGCCCTCCAGCTCGACCATGGTCTGCCGGACGTCACCCGCGCCGAAGTGCCGGCCGGCACCCTTCGCCAGACTGTGGAAGCCGGAGGCGACGGCCGCCAGGTGCTCGCCGTCCTCGCGCGGCAGACCGGCCGAGCCGCCCATGGCCAGGCCGTCGGCGGAGAGCACCACGGCGAAGCGGACCTCGGGGGCGCGCCGGACCAGCTCGTCCAGCAACCAGTTCAGCTCTCCTGCGCGGTGGGTGGTGCCGATCACGGACGCTCTCCTTCGGGTCGGGGTTGGAACAGGGAACCGCGCGGACCCTGCGGCGGCGGGCGGTCGGCCGGGTCGGCAGGCCGCTCGACGGGCTGATCGACCGGCCGTTCCACGGGCTGGACGGCCGGCCGTTCGAGGGGCTGGACGGCGAACCGGCCCTCGGGTCCGTCGTACCGTCCGCCCCCGGGACGCAGTCCGCGCGCCCACCCGCTCTGGAAGGCCGCCATCGCCGCGCGCGCCGCCTCGGGGCTTCGGCCGTCGCCGTCGCGACCGCCGGACTCCTGGCTCGTGGACGTACGGCTCCCCGGAGCACGGCGCCCTGCGCTGCGCCCCGCGGGCTCCGGCCCGGCCGGGGCCTCCCGCAGCTGCGGCACGAGGCTCGCCTGCCGGGTCCGCCGCGGCAACTCCTCCGGCCCCGGCTCGGGTTGACGGCCTCCCGGCACCGGCCCCGGCTCGGGCACCGGCCCCGGCTCGGGCACTGGCCCCGGCACCGGACCGGAGTCCGAACCGTACGGCTGCGGCGACCCGGCCTGCGGACGGGAGGCCGCACCCGGGCCCCCGTCCGCAGCCGGGTCCGCCACCCGGGCACCAGCGGCCCGGAAGGGGGTGCGGCGCACCGGCCCGGGGTCGCTCCCCCGGACGCCGAACGGCAGCAGCGCCCCACCCTCCGGCGGCGGCCCACCCGCCGCCGGAAGTCCTGACGTGCCCGCGTGCTGCGGGCGGTCCCCACTCGCCGGAGGCCCGCCGACCCCCGCCGGATCGACGTCCAACTCCGGTACCGGACCGTACGGTTGGCGCGACCCGCCCGTGGGCCCGTCCGCCGGCCGCTCCTCCCATCCGTCCTCCGGGCCGGCCGCCGGCTCGTCCACCGCCCCGCCGCCGAGCAGCGCGGTAGGCAGCAGGACCACGGCGGTGGTGCCGCCGTACGCGGAGGTCACCAGCGAGACCTTGACGTCCTGCCGCCGGGCTAGCCGGCTGACCACGAACAGGCCGAGCCGGTCACTGTCGAAGAGGTCGGTCGGTTCGGCCGCCGCGATCCTGCGGTTGGCGGCGGCCAGCGCCTGCGTCCCCATGCCGAGGCCCCGGTCCTCGATCTCCAACGCGTAGCCGGCGCCGACGCGTTCGCCCCGGACGTGCACCCGGGTGTGCGGCGGGGAGAAGCCGGTGGCGTTCTCCACCAGTTCGGCGACCAGGTGGGTGAGGTCGGCGACGGCGTGCCCGGCGACGGCGGCGCGCGGCAGCGGGTGCACCTCGACCCGGGCGTACTCCTCGACCTCGGAGACCGCCGCGCGCACCACGTCCACCAGCGGGACGGGCCGGCGCCAGGCCCGGCCGGGGGCGGCGCCGGAGAGGATGATCAGGCCCTCGGCGTGGCGACGCATCCGGGTGGTGAGGTGGTCGAGCCGGAACAGGTCGGCCAGCTCGGACGGGTCCTCGGTGCGGCGCTCCATCGCGTCCAGCAGGGTGAGTTGGCGGTGCACCAGGACCTGGCTGCGACGGGCGAGGTTGACGAACACCCCGGACACCCCCGACAGTACCTCGGCCCGCTCGACCGCCGCGGTGACGGCCGCCCGCTGGACCGTGCCGAGCGCGCGGTGCACCTGGCCGATCTCGTCGCCACGTCCGGTCGGCCGCGGCGCCTCGATGTCGATGTCGACCTCCTCACCGGCCCGCAACTTCCGCATGGTCGCTGGGAGTTTGCGACCGGCAAGCTCAAGTGCCGTGTTCCTCAGGCCGATCAGCTCGGTCACCAGGCCGCGCCCGATCTGCACCGAGATCACCAGCGAGGCCAGCACGCCGACCAGGCCGAGCAGCACGGCCGCCCCGGCCGGAGTGAAGAGGCCCAAGGCGTAGGGGTTCTGGCGCTCCGCGGCGAGCCGTCCGGCCTGGTCCTCGACGGCGCGCAGGCCGCTCTCGACGTTCCCGGCCACCATCGCCCACCGGTCCGCCGGCACCGCGACGGCGGCCGTCCGACCGTCCGCGGCCGCACGGACCCGCTCCTCGTACCCGACCAGCTCGCGGTGGTCCTGGCCGCCGGTCACGGCGAGCAGCGCCTCCCGTTCGGCGGGGCGCAGGCCGGTCACGGAGCCGCGCTCGAACTCCCGCCGGGCGAAGGCCGTACCGGCGAACTCGCGCAACTGGTCGTCGCCGAGCGCTCCGGAGAGCTGGGCGGCGCGCAGCAGCGCGTCCTCCCGGGCCAGCAACTCGCGGGAGCGGGCCAGCTCCAGCAGGACCCGCGCGTCGGCGGCGGCCGGGCGGCCTTGCAGCGGGGCTACGGCCTCGGCCGCGGCGAGCGCCCGGTCCACCGCCTCGCCGTACGCGGCGTACGCCTCGGGCCAGCCGACACTGCGCGCCAGGACCCGGCCGCGCAGCTCGGGCAGGGCGGCGAGGGCGGCGCCCAGGGCGTCCAGGCGGGCGGCGGCGTCGCCGCCGAGGCCCTGGGCGTCGGCACGGTTGTAGCCCTGGTCGGGGTGGCGGGAGTCGGGGTACAGCGGGGTGACCGCGCGGTCGGTGACTGCGACGGCCTCCCGCAAAGCGCTTTCCCGGGCGGCGCTGGGGGCGGTCGGCGAGGCGGCCAACAGCTGCCCGGCGGCGGCGCGTTCGGCCTGCAGACCGGCGACCGCCCCGGCGACCGGGGTGAGCACGGTGCGCTGGGTGTCGCGCTGGCGCAGCAGGTCCCAGACGCCCTGGGCGGTGGTGACGGTGGCGAACCCCCACAGGGCGATGACCGAGACGACCGGGACCATCAGCAGGGCGATGATCCGGGCGCGGACGGTCCGGGGGCGCAGCCCGCGCAGCCACGGACCGGGGCGTGGCGCCCGGGCGGGCGGCCCGGCGTGGGCACCCCGGCGGGCACCGGGAGCGGTACCGCGGTCGTCTCGCATGGATGAGGAGCCTTTCGGGGCGGTGGGGAGCGGCGTGAGGAGCTCAGGCGGCGCGGTCGCGGTGCTCCGCGTCAGGGCGCTCCGCGTCGTGGCGCCCGACGCCGGGGAAGCCGGGCTCGCGGGTACCGGGACCGAGGGGATCGGGACCGGGGTGATCCGGGCCGGGGCGGGCGGCCCCGACGGGGAACTCCAGCTCCTCGATGGCCAGTTGGCCCGCCCGCCGGTGGGCGGCCCGCTCCTGGGCGGTCGGGGAGAGCGCGACGAAGGCCGAGGCGAGGAAGAGGAACGAGCCCAGGCCGACGGCGAGCGGGAAGACGAACTCCATCGGACTGGCCCCGCCGAGGCCGGTCCGGGTCGGCTCCAGCCGGACGTGGACGGCGGCCATCCCGGTGTAGTGCATGCAGCTGACGGCCAGCCCCATGGCCAGCGCGGCGGCCCCGGCCGCGGAGAGGTTGCGGATGGTGACGGCGGCCCAGAGCGCCGCGGTGGCGGCGCCTACCGCGACCAGCACGGACAGCGCGACCGTCCCGGCGTCGTAGCGCAACCCGCCGTGCATCCGCACCGCGGCCATGCCCAGGTAGTGCATCGCGGCGACGCCGAGTCCGGTGGTGACACCGCCGCCCAGCAGGGAGAGGCCGCGGTGCCCGCCGTAGCAGACCACGGCAAGGCCGAGGCCGGTGACCAGCACGGCGACCGCCAGGCTGAGGACGGTCAGCGGGACGTCGTAGCGCAGCTCGGTGCCGTCGACGGCGAAGCCGAACATCGCGACGAAGTGCATGGTCCAGATGCCGGAGCCGATCGCCGCAGCGGCCGTGACCAGCCAGTTCCGCCGGACGGAGCCGGTCGCGGCCAGACCGCGCAGCGTGCAGCGCAGCCCGAGGGCGGCGCCGGCGCAGGCCATCAGGTACGAGAGGGCGGGCGTCAGCCAGCCGAGGCTGAGGTGGTTGAGGGTGCCCATGGGACCTCCGGTCGACCGGTCGGGCCCGGAGGCGGTACGCAGCGCGCCCGGGCTCCCCGGGCCGGGCGGACTCCATGCGGCCGGCGACGAGGTCCCGTCATATGCCAGCCGCATGTGCGCTTTCGGCCTGGGGTGCGTGGGACGCTATCGAGGGGCCGGAAACAGCCACCAGAAGATCTGAAAAGCTGCCCGCCGGTGGCGGGTGATGTGTTCGAATGACCCGGTCGTGTGCCCGGGCTCCGGACGGGAAGCGGGCGACGACGGGCGGCCGTGACAGCAGACAGTGAACAGATGACAGAGTTTGAAATCTGTCATCTGTTCACTGAAATCTGTTCGCTGAAATCTGTCTGCTGTTATCCGTTCGCCGTCATCTGTTCGCTGAAGTCCGTCCGCTGCTATCGGTAAGCCGTCAGCCCTTCAGCCCTTCAGCCCTTCAGTCGCTCGCCGTGACCCGGATCCGCATGGGGCTCGCTGCCCGCAGCGTGACCCCCTGGGAGAGTGCCACTCGGCGGTCCACCGCCTCCACGTCGAAGTCCCGCAGCACAGCGCCCAGGGTCAGCACCGACTCCAGCATCGAGAAGTGCTGCCCGATGCACGCCCGCGGCCCACCGCCGAACGGGAACCAGGCGTAGCGGTGCCGGGCCTTCTCCTCCTCCGGCAGGAAGCGGTCGGGATCGAAGCGCTCCGGATCCACCCAGTGATCGGGGTGCCGGTGGGTGACCAGCGGGGCGACGACCACCTGCGCGCCCGCCGGTATGACGTACCCGTCGATGACGGTCTCCGCGACCGCCCGCCGGCCGGTCAGCGCCGCCGCCGGGTAGAGCCGCATCGCCTCCTTCAGCACCCGGGTGAGGTACGGCAGCGCCTCCAGGTCGGCCGCCGTCGGCGCCCGTCCGGCCAGGACGGTCCGCGCCTCCTCCCGGGCCAGCTTCCGTTGTTCCGGGTGCTTGGCCAGCAGGTGCAGCGCGAAGGCCAGCGAGGTGGCCGTGGTCTCGTGCCCGGCGAGCATGAACACCAGGACCTGGTCGCGGAGTTCGGACGGATCCAGCCGTTCCCCGTCCTCGCCGCGGGCGCGTCCGAGCAGCGTGAGCAGGTCGTCCGCGTCCTCGTCGCCGCCCCCGCGCGCGGCGCGCTCCGCGATGATCCGGTCGCAGATCTCGTACAGCGCCCGCTGGGCCTCCAGGCCGCGCCGGTTGCCCGGGGTCGGCCAGCTGCGCGGGACCCGGACCGGGGCGAATCCGCGATCCTTGACGTACTCGCCGAGCACCGGGAAGCTGCGCTGCACGACGGCGACGGCCTCCTCCACGTCGGCGCCGAAGAGGATTCTCGCGACCGTCCGCAAGGCGAACCGCGACATCTCGTCCGCCGCGTCCACCACGCCGTCCGGCGCCGTCCGCCAGCGTTCGGTGAGCGACTTCACCTCCTGCGCGATCGCGCCCGCGTAGCCGTCCACCCGGCGACGGGTGAACAGCGGCTGGATCAGCCGGCGCTGGCGCTGGTAGTCGCCGTCCTGGCTGGTCAGCAGCCCGTTGCCGACGCTGGTCCGCAGCTCGTCGTAGAAGGCGTTGTCCTTGCGGAAGTTGGCCGCCTCGCCACCCAGCACCTGCTGGGCGCCCTCCGGGGAGAACACCGCGTAGAAGTCGGCCCGCAGCCCGGGCGGGCCGGCCTGGATCCGTACCACGTCCCCGTGGTCCCGCCGGGCCGCGAGGTAGGTGCGCAGCGGCCGGCGCGTGAGGTCGAACAGTGATCCGACCAGCGGATTGCCGGCCGGTCCGGGTATGACGGTTTCGGCGGTCATGGTGACTCCTTCTGCACGGGGATACCCGTCTCGACTCTACTGACGGTCAGTCAACGCCGGAAGGAACGCCCCAAGCCGCCGGGCACGCGCCCCGCTCGCCGACCGCCGGGCACACGCCCGCCCGCCGACCGCCGGGCGCGCACCCGCTCCCCACCGGACCGCCGGGCCTACTCGTACTCGGTGCCGCCCTTGCGCGTCAGGTAGGCGTCGCTGACCACCTTGGCGATCGCCCGCCCGCCGAGCACCGGGCTCCAGCGCTCGGTGACCGGTCGGACCACGACGCCTTCGCGCAGGTGGAGTTCGCGCCCCGAAATGCTCTCCTTGCCCAGCGCGTGCCCCAGCACGACCTCCGGGTCGAACGGCCCGCGCCACAGCTCCGGCACCAACGGCAGCTCACCGTCGAGCAGTTCGGACGCGGACAGCCAGCTCAGCTGACCGTCCACGACGGCCGACACGTCGAACGCCGCGTAACCGGGCCGGTCGGTGCGCGCCGAGGCGCCGTAGCTCAGGTCCTGCACACCCTCGCCGAAGACCTCGCCGAAGATGCCGACCCGCTCGGCGCCGAGCCGCTCCGCCAGTCGGGCGGCCACCGCAGGGATGTCGTAAGCGCGCACCGCCCGCCAGTACAGGTTGCGCTCGTCCTCGACCAGCGCCAGCCCCTGCGCGCCGATCCCCTTGGACGAGACCTGCACCTCGCCCGTGTCCGCGGTGTAGGTGACCAGGCAGCAGCTGCCGTGCAGCTTCTCGGTCAGCACCACCGGCTCGCCGGGCTCGAAGACGTCCGGGTACCGCTTGAGGTTCTCGATGTCCACCCAGGGCAGCAGGTCGGGCGCGCTGACCACGTCCCCGCTCATCGAAGTCGGGACCGGGGGCTGCCACTTGACCACGCCCAGCAGCTCGGCGAAGTCCTCGCCGCACTCGGCCGCGGCGACCAGGTCGGTGTCGGCGAGCGCGGTGGGCCGGCAGACGATGCCCTGGGAGAGCTCGCCGCGCAGCCGTACCGCCTTCACCCGGTTCGCCTGGGCACCGGCCAGCTTGCCGGTCAGTCCCAGCTCAGCGATCAACTCCTCGGGCAGCACGGACTGTTCGGGGATGTAGACGGCGTAGTCTCCGGTCCGGTACGCGCCCCTCGCGACCACCGCTCGGTAGAGACCGACCTGGGCGAGCTCCAGAGCATCGGCGTTCGGGTGCTCCAGGATGGTCAGCTTCTCGGCGGTGACGCGCAGCGTGGACATTGGAACGGACTCCTCCCCTTGGTTCGACCGCGGCGGCGCACCCGCGCGGCCCGGTCGCACGTACGGACGTCCGAATGCACGGACGGTGACCACTCTGGCCGCTCGCCCGCCCCGGCGCGACGCATTTTCCGCCCACCCCCTCGTCCACCCCCTCGTCCATCCCCGCGCCCACCCCACGCCCACCCCACGCCCGCCCCTCCCCCTCGCACGCGTTTGAGCCATCCCACAGCAGGCCCGGCACCCCCGCCAGGCCCCGCCTGTGCAAAGCGACAGAGGATTTATCGCTCGTATTTGCGGCACTATGATCGCCGTAATGGCCGCAACTGCGGTCGTCCCTCGCGCCCCTCCCGGCGCGCACCCCGGAGGGGAAGCACCGATGAGCATCTGTACCACCGGCACCACCCGCAGACTCGCCGTCGCCGCCGCAGCGGCCCTCGCTCTCAGCCTCGGGGTCACCGCCTGTGGCAGCGACGGCGGCACGTCCGGTTCCACCGCTTCGACCGCCGCCACCGCCGCGAACCCCGCGGGGTCCCCGGCGTCCGCGGGAAGCGGCACCGCGCCGAAGGCCAGCGGCACCATCACCGTCTTCGCCGCCGCCTCGCTCAAGGAGACCTTCACCGAGCTGGGCAAGAAGTTCGAGGCCGCCAACCCGGGCAGCAAGGTCACCTTCAACTTCGGCGGCAGCTCCACCCTCGCGAGCAGCATCAACTCCGGTGCCCCGGCGGACGTGTTCGCCGCCGCCAGCCCGGCCACCATGAAGACCGTGGCCGACGCGGGCGGCGCGAGCGGCCAGCCGACGACCTTCGTCAAGAACACGCTCACCATCGCCGTCCCCAAGGGCAACCCCAAACACATCGCGGGCCTCAAGGACCTCACCGCCTCCGGCGTGAAGGTCGCGCTGTGCGCGAAGGAGGTACCCTGCGGCGCCGCCGCCCTGACCGCGCTCAAGGCCGCCGGGCTGGAGCTCACCCCGGTGACCCTGGAGCAGGACGTCAAGGGCGCGCTCACCAAGGTCGAACTCGGCGAGGTGGACGCCTCGCTGGTGTACAAGACCGATGTGCAGGCCGATGCTGCGAAGATCGACGGCGTGACCTTCCCCGAGGCCGACAAGGCCGTGAACGACTACCCGATCGCCGCGCTCGCCAAGGCACCGAACAAGGACGGCGCCGCCGCCTTCGTCACGTACGTCCAGTCGCCCGAGGCCAAGCAGGTGCTGACCGCGGCGGGCTTCCAGGCGCCGTGAACCTCCGCACCACCGGCCCCGGCGAAGGCAGCCCGGGCGAAGGCACCACCGACGAAGGCGCCACCCGCGCAGGCAGCTCCGGCGGAGGCACTGGCGGCGGACGGCGGTCCGGTCCGTACCGCCGTCCGCGCCGTCCGCGCCGGTCGCACCGGCACCGCGTCCCGGTCACCCTGCTGCTCCCGGCGCTGCTCGGGCTGGCGTTCCTGATCCTCCCGTTGGTCGGGCTGCTGGTCCGGGCGCCGTGGAGCGGCCTGTCCGAACAACTCACCAGCACCGCCGTCTGGGACGCGCTGCGCCTGTCGCTGATCAGCGCGACGGCGGCCACCGCCGTGTCACTGGTCCTCGGGGTCCCGCTGGCCTGGCTGCTCGCCCGCACCGAGCTGCCGGGCCGGCGGGTGATCCGGGCACTGGTCACCCTGCCGCTGGTACTGCCGCCGGTGGTCGGCGGAGTGGCGTTGCTGCTGGTGCTCGGGCGCCGCGGCATCGTCGGCTCCTGGCTGGACTCCGCGTTCGGCATCACGCTGCCGTTCACCACCACCGGGGTCGTGATCGCCGAGGCCTTCGTGGCGATGCCGTTCCTGGTGATCAGCGTCGAGGGCGCGCTGCGCGGCGCCGACCCCCGCTACGAGGAGGCTGCCGCGACCCTGGGCGCCTCCCGGCTGACCGCGTTCCGGCGGGTCACGCTGCCCCTGATCGCTCCGGGGATCGCCGCCGGAGCCGTCCTGGCCTGGGCCCGGGCGCTCGGCGAGTTCGGCGCGACGATCACCTTCGCGGGCAACTTCCCCGGCCGTACCCAGACCATGCCGCTGGCCGTCTACCTGGCCATGGAGTCCGATCCGCAGGCCGCGATCGCGCTGTCGCTGGTACTGCTGGCGGTCTCGGTCGCCGTCCTGGTCGGCCTGCGCGACCGCTGGCTGTCGACGCCGTGACGCCGCCCGCCACCGCCTCGCCGCACCCCACCGTGACCGCCAGAACGCCTGAACGCCTGGACGTCTGGACGTCTGGACGTCTGAACGCCTGGAAGCCGACCCGATGATTACCGAGACGAACGCCGAGATGAGCGCCGAACGCCTGCCGAGCACCGCCCTCGACGCCCGGCTGCGGGTCGAGCGCGCCGCCTTCACCCTCGACCTCGCCCTCACCGCCGCCCCCGGCGAGGTGATCGCGCTGCTCGGCCCCAACGGCGCCGGCAAGTCCACCGCCCTGCGCGCCCTCGCCGGGCTGCTCCCGCTCACCGGCGGCCACCTGCGGCTGGACGGCCGCCTGTTGGAGGATCCGGCCGAGCGCGTGCACACCCCCGCCGAGGACCGACCGGTCGGCGTGGTGTTCCAGGACTACCTGCTCTTCCCGCACCTCAGCGCGCTCGACAACATCGCCTTCGGCCCGCGCTGCCAGGGCCTCCCCAAGCGCGCCGCCCGGGCCGAGGCGGCCACCTGGCTGGAGCGGATGGGCCTGGCCGACCACGCGTCGGTGCGCCCCGGCCGGCTCTCCGGCGGACAGGCGCAGCGGGTGGCCCTGGCCCGGGCGCTCGCCGTCCGCCCCCGGCTGCTCCTGCTGGACGAGCCGCTGGCCGCCCTGGACGCCCGGACCCGTCTCGACGTACGGGCCCGACTGCGCCGCCACCTGGCCGAGTTTGAGGCGGTGGCGGTGCTGGTGACGCACGACCCGCTGGACGCGATGGTGCTGGCCGACCGGCTGGTGGTGATCGAGCACGGGCACGAGGTGCAGTCCGGCAGCCCGGCCGAGGTCGCCCGGCGGCCGCGCACCGACTACATCGCCCGACTGGTCGGGCTGAACCTGTACCAGGGGCGTGCCGAGGGCGCCCGCGTCACGCTCGCGGACGGTACCGTCCTGGCCACCACCGAGGAGTTGGACGGCCCGGCGTTCGTCGCCTTCCCACCGTCCGCCGTGACCCTCTACCGGGAGCGGCCGCAGTCCAGCGCGCGCAACCTGTGGAAGGCCGAGGTCACCGGCCTGGACCTGCACGGCGACCAGGTCCGCGCCGACCTGGCCGGCGAGCTGCCGATGGCCGCCGACCTGACCCCGGCGGCCGTCGCGGAGCTGGGCCTGGCGCCGGGGGTCACGGTCTGGGCCTCGGTCAAGGCCACCCAGACCCACGCCTACCCGGCCTGATCCGACCGCGAATCGTCGGACCCGCCCTACTCCGAAGGCTCGACGAACCCCGACTCGTACGCGGCGATCACCGCCTGGGTGCGGTCCCGCGCGCCCAGCTTCGCCAGCACACTGCTGACGTGCGTCTTCACGGTCTGCACGCCGAGGAACAGCTGCTCGGCGATCTCGCCGTTGCTGAGACCGCGCGCGACCAGCCGCAGCACCTCCGCCTCGCGCTCGGTCAGCGCCGCCCGCTCCATGGCGGCGCGGGCGGTCGGATTGCCGTGCCCGGCGGCCAGGCGGCGGATCGCGGCCGGGAACAGCAGGGTCTCGCCCGCCGCCACCAACCGGACCGCGTGCGCGATCTCGGCCGGCCGGGAGCGCTTGAGCAGGAAGCCGTCGGCGCCCGCGCGCAGCGCCTGGTAGACGTAGTCGTCGTTCTCGAAGGTGGTCACGACCAGGATCCGCGGCGCCCGCTCCCCCGGGGCGCCGGGGCGCAGCAGCTCGCGGGTGGCCGCCAGTCCGTCCATGACCGGCATCCGGACGTCCATCAGCACGACGTCCGGGCGCAGCGTCCGGGCCGTCGCCACCGCCTCCGCGCCGTCGGCGGCCTCGCCGACCACCCGCAGGTCCCCCTGCGCCTCCAGAACGGCCCGCAGGCCGAACCGGACCAGTTCCTCGTCGTCGGCGAGCAGGATGTCCGTCATCCCCGCACCACCCTCCCCGTGTTCCCCATGTTCCCCGTGCTCCCCGTGCCCTCTCCCGCTCCCTGTGCCGTCTCCCGCCGGACCCGTCTCCGGCAAGATCATCCGTCACGCCCCCAAGCGTAGGGGCAGCCGGACGGCCAGCACCCACTCCCCGCTCCCGTCGGCCGCCGCCCCGGCCGTGGCCTCGCCGCCGAGCAGCGTGGCGCGCTCGCGGATGCCGCGCAGCCCCTTGCCGCCCTTGCGTCCGCCGCCCGCCGGGCGCGGCACTCCGCCGACGCCGCCCGAACCGCCCGCGCCGCCACCGCCGTTCGCGCCACGCCGCGCCCGGTTGGTGCAGCGCAGCTCCAACTGCCCGTCCCGGACGGCGATCGAGACCCTGAGCGGCTCCCCCGGCGCGTACTTGAGCGCGTTGGTCACGCCCTCCTGGAGGATCCGGTAGGACTCGCGGGCGAGCACCCCTGGCAGCGTGCCGGTCGGCACGTCGATCCACGCCTCGACCGGACTGCCGGCCGCGCGGGCGGTGTCGAACAGCGCCGGCAGCTGCTCGATCCCGGGCTGTTCGGTGGCGGTGCCGTTCGCGCCGGGCGGGGTCTCGCGCAACAGGACGAGGGTGCGTTCGAGGTCGTCCATGGCCTGGCGCCCGGTCTCCTCGATGACCTCCAGCGCCTTGGCGACGAACTCCGGGTCCCCGACCTCCCGCGCCGCGCCGGCCTGAATGACCGTCACCGTCAGTGCGTGGCCGATGGAATCGTGCAATTCGCGGGCCAACCGGTTGCGCTCCAGCAGCCGTTCGGCCCGCAACTCGGCCTCCGCCAGTCGCTCCGCCGGGGACGGTCCCAGCAGCCTCACCGCCATGGCGAGTTGGAGACGACCTGCGACCACCACCAGCCAGCCGTAGGCGAACAGCGCCACCGGCAGCAGCGGAAGGCAGCTCGGCCCCCGGGGCCCCGCCAGCAGACCGCCGCCGGCGTTGACGCCGAGCACCGTGGCCATCCCGACGGCCGAACCGAGCGCGACCCGGCCGATCAGCCACAGGGCGGTGCGCCACCGGTCGGCCCAGCCGCGGGAGGAGTCGGCGGCGATGTCCTGCTCGCGGTCGGGCACCAGCAGCAGCCGGGCCTGGATCCCCTCCGCCCGCCGCGTCGCCGGGATGAGCGCGACGAGCATCAGCAGGACGGAGTCCACGGCGATGCACTCCGCCACGATCCGGGTGAGCGTCAGCCCGACCGTCCCCGGATAGATCAGCATGACGACACCCACGAAGATCCATCCGACCAAGAGGTGCAGCAGGCGCGCGTAGGTGGCGCCGGCCAGCAGCGGCGCGAGGATCCCGGGTACGGCGATCTTGGTCACCGCGCCATCCTGCCAGTCCAGCGGCGGTTCGCGGCTCCCGCCCGTGGTGCGACCGCCCTCCCCCCCGAGAGGGAGGCGGCGCCACTCCGCTGCGGGATCCGCCGGCGGGCCCCGCTCCGGTCGAATGTGACCACCGGCCGCAACCGCCGGCAGCAACGAGCCACCGAACGACCCGAAGGGAGCGCGGCCGTGATCGAGATCCAGGGCCTGACCAAGGAGTACGACGGCCGACGTGTCGTCGATGACCTGTCGTTCGAGGTGCGCCCCGGCGTGGTGACCGGCTTCCTCGGCCCGAACGGCGCGGGCAAGAGCACCACCATGCGCCTGGTCCTCGGCCTGGACCGGCCGACCGCCGGACACGCCCTGATCGACGGCCGCCCGTACGCCGAACTGGCCGAGCCACTGCGGCGGGTCGGCGCCCTGCTGGACGCCCAGGCCCTGCACGGCGGCCGCACGGCGCGCGGCCACCTGCGCTGGCTCGCGGCCAGCAACGGCCTGCCGGAGCGCAGGGTCGGCGAGGTGCTCGCTCAGGTCGGCCTGACGGACGCCGCCGGGCAGCGGATCCGACGCTTCTCGCTGGGCATGCGCCAGCGCCTCGGGGTGGCGGCGGCGCTGCTCGGCGATCCGGCCGTCCTGCTGCTGGACGAGCCGGTGAACGGCCTGGACCCCGAGGGCATCCGGTGGATCCGCACCACGCTGCGCGCACTGGCCGCCGAGGGCAGGGCGGTGCTGGTCTCCTCCCACCTGATGAGCGAAATGGCGCTCACCGCCGACCACTTGGTGGTGATCGGACGCGGCCGGCTGCTGGCCGATGCCGCCACCTCCGACTTCATCGACCGGCACGGCCGCACCCGGATCCGGGTCCGCGCCGTGGACCCGGCCAAGCTGGCCGCCCTGTTCACCGACGCCGGCCACGGCCTCGACGCCACCCGGGTCGACGGCGGCGCCTGGGAGGTGAAGGGCGCCGAACCCGAGCGGATCGCCTCGCTCGCCGCCGCCCAGGGCGTGGTGCTGTACGAGATCGCGGTCCAACAGGACTCGCTGGAGGAGGCGTTCATGCGGATGACCGCCGACAGCGTCGAGTACCGGGCGGAGGCGGCGGCGTGAACCTCCCGACCCCCAAGGTCCTCCCGGCCCGTCCCGTCCTCCCGGTTCTCCGCGCCGAGCGGATCAAGTTCACCACCCTGCGCTCGCTCTGGATCACCCCGCTGCTCGCCCTGCTGCTCAGCGCCGGCCTCACCACGGCCGTGGGCGCCTGGCTCGGCGGCGCGGACCCCAACATCGTCGACGATCCCGGCGTGGGCGTCTTCTACGGGCTCAACTTCGGCCATGTCGCACTGGCCTGCTTCGGCATCCTGCTGATCGGCCAGGAGTTCAACACCCGCATGATCGACGTCTCGTTCACGGCCGTCCCCCGCCGCGCCCGGTTGTACGGGGCGAAGCTCACGCTCGGCGCGCTGGTCGGCCTCGCCGTCGGGGCGGCCGGAACGGCGGGCTCCTTCGCGGGGTACGCGGCGACCGTCCCCGGGGCCTGGCACGGCCCCGCGTTCACCCGCGCCGCCGTCGCCGGGGTGCTGTACCCGCCCTTGCTGGTGGTGTTCTGCCTCGGGCTGACCGCACTGCTGGGCAACCTCACCGCCGCCATGGGGCTGATCACCCCGACCGTCTTCCTGGTCTCACCGGCGCTCGGCGGGCTGCCCGGAGCCCGCGTCCTGGCCCAGTTCCTGCCCGACCGGGCCGGCCAGTACGCGCTGCACTACGTCGACGACCCGCACGTCGTCTACGGGCACTGGACCGGCCTGCTGATCATGGCGCTCTGGGCGGCCGCGGCCTCCTACGCCGGGCTGCGCGCCCTGCACCGCACGAAGTGAGCCCCGGGGCACGCGCCCCCGAACGACAGGAGGACGGGCATGAGCCCCCGGCCCACCGCCGCCGCCCTGCGCGCCGAACGGATCAAGTTCGCCACCCTGCCCTCGCAGTGGGCGGCCCCGCTGGTCGCGCTGGCACTGACCGTCGGCATCACCGCCGCCGTCAACGCCGCCTACGGAGTGAAGGACCACACCCCCGGCGAGGACCCGGCCGGCGGGATCTACTACGGCCTGCTGTTCGGCCACGTCGCCGTGGCCTGCTGCGGAATCCTGCTGATCGGGCAGGAGTTCAACACCCGCATGATCGGCGGCTCGCTCACCGCCGTCCCCCGCCGCGGCCGACTGTACGGCGCCAAGCTCGCGTTCGGCGCCGGGCTGGGCCTGCTGCTCGGGCTGGCCTCGACGGCAGGGTCGTTCCTGGTGGTCGACGCCACCGTGGGCGTGGACTTCTCCACCCCGGGCCTGGCCCGCAGCTTCCTGGCCGGTGTGCTGTACCACCCGATGCTGGTGCTGATCTGCCTCGGACTGACCACGATGCTGGGCAACTTCAGCTCCGCACTCGGGCTGGTCACCCCGATGCTCTTCCTGGGCACGACCTTCCTGTCCGCCGTTCCCGGCGTCAGCGAGGTCTGCCAGTTCCTGCCCGACCGGGCCGGCCTCTACGCGATGCGCACCCAGCCCGAACCGGGCACCCACTACGGGCACGGGACCGGACTGCTGATCATGGCGCTCTGGACGGCCCTCGCGGTCTACGGCGGCCTCCGGGCGCTGCGCCGGTTCGAGGCCTCCGGCGCCTGACAGCCGGCAGGTAACAGATAACAACCGACAGATAGCAGCTGACAGATGTTGAAATCTGTCAGCTGCTATCTGTCATCCGTCAGTTGTCAGTTGCCACCCGTCAGGCCCCAGTCCCCGGTCCCCGGTCCCCAGTTCTCGCCCCTCAGTCGCCATCCGTCGCCCACCGGACGGCTCCCCTCACCGCAGCGCCGGGTGCTCCGCGATCACCGTGCAGCTGCCCGGGGCGATCTCGGTGAAGCCCGCGTCCTGAACCACCGGCAGCCCGCTGCCGACCAGCTCCTCCCACGCCTCCGGCGTCGCCGTCCGCACCGCCAGCGCGAAGCCGGACTCCACCCACTCCTTGCGCTGCGCCTCGTCCAGCCGCCACCAGGCGAGCTGCGCGGCGTGCCCGGTCTGGGCCATCGTCTTGCCCGCGCTCATCTCCAGCTCGGGGTTGAGCCACAGCACCGGCAGCCCCGGCCCGGGCTCACCGACCTCGGCGGTCTCCTCCAGGTCCGTCCCGGAGACCTGCAGCTTGGCGAGCTCCTTCGGCCAGCCGTCCAGCGGAACCGGCGGGAACACCCGCACCTCCGCCTCCCGTCCCCGCACGGTGACGCCCGGCAGTTCGCCCGCCCGACGCCACTCCCCGCCCCGGCCCCGCCGGACCACCTTGCGGATCCGGGCGTCCTCCCAGGCCGCGACCCGCTCCGCCCACTCGCCGTCCGGCTCGGTCACCCGGGGGTCGGCCAGCAGGGTGAGCACCGCCCGGGCCGAGGTCTCCAGCGCGTCCGTCCGCCCGGGCGGGGTCGCCCGCTCCATCCGGACGAGCAGCGGCAGCACGTACTGCGGTCGCGCGTCCCGGTCCCCGACGGCCGGAGAGTCGCCGGGGTCGGCGTCGGGCGCACTGGACGGGGAAGCGGAAGCCGGGGCATCGAACGGAGAAGTCACCCGTCCAGGATGCCAGCCCGCCCCCGGCCCCCTCGTCCCACCCCATCCGCCCCCGCCCCCGCCCCACCCTCTCCCTCCCGTCCCGCCCGACCCCGTCCAGCGGTCAGCCGGCCCACGGGCCCCGGTTCAGCGCAACCGCTGCCGCAGCTCCTCCACGGCCGCCCGGATGCCCGCGCTGTAGGCGTCCCCCGGCAGGGCGTCCAGGCTGCGCACGGCTCGTTCGAGCTGCTCGCGCGCGAGGTCGGGCTCGCCGAGCTTGAGGTGGTCCGAGGCCAGGTTGAGGTGCAACGAGGGGTAGAAGGCGCGCACCTGGAGGGCCGCTTCGTAGGTCTGGGCGCGCTCGGCGGTCAGCGAGTCGGCGGCGGCCAGCGCGCGCCGGTCCCACTCCAGCTCTGCTCGCGGGTCGTCCTGCAGATCGGCCAGATAGTGCGCCAGCACGCACCGGTGGAAGACGTCCTGCTCCCCCAGCTCCTCCCACAGCGCCTCGAAGCTGGCCCGCGCCTCGGCCGTCCGTCCGCGTTGCGCCGCCCGCACACCGTCGAGCCCGAGCGCGATCCGGGCCAGCTCCGGCTCGTCAGCGCCGGTCGGGGCCTCGTCGGCGCCGACGGGACCGGTCGAGGACATATCGCGCATACCAGGCACATCGGACATGCCCGCAGCCTAGCCGCCCCACCCTGCCCCGGCCCACCCGCCGGCCCGCCGGACCCGCTGGCCCTCGGACCGCCCGGCCCGACGCCCGGTCAGCGCCGGTAGCCCCGCTGGGGGTCCCGCTCCTCCGCGTCCTCGTACACCAGGAACCAACCCTCCGGGTGCGTGGCCGCCAGCAGCATCTCCGTCCGCTGCTCGGCGGCGAGCTCCGGGTCGCCGTCGTCCGGCCCGTAGACGCCGAACAGCTCGTCGTGGCAGCCGTCCCAGTCGTAGTCGTAGAGGTCGGCCGGAAGGTCGCCCATCATGTCGGCCACCGATTCGGGCTGTGCGCCGAGCAGTGTCCGGGCGTCGACCAGCGCCATCCGCAGCGCGATCTCCTCGGCCAGGCAGCGCGGCAGCGGCCACTCGCCGAGCGCGAGGTCGTCGGCGAGGTCGTCGAAGGCCCGGGCCATCGTGCGGCGCCAGCCCCGGTGCAGCCGCCAGGTGCGCTGGGGCAGCCGGGAGAAGACCGTCCAGTCCGGGTCCTCGCCGTCGGAGACGGCCTCGTCCCCGTGCTCGTCGAGGTCGTCGTAGGCGGCGTCGGCCAGGCCGAGCAGTTGGGCGTGGAGCAGGCAGGCGGTGCGCGGGGTGAGGGTCCAGTCCGCGCCCGCGCCGCCGTCCTCCTCCTCGCTCTCCAGCGGGAACAGCTCGGCGAAGTCCGGGGTGAAGTCCTCGGTCACGCTGATCTCCAGCGTGCCGCCCATCGCCTCGACCCCGGGGATCGCGGCCACCAGCCGGTCCGGGTGGAGCAGCGCGCCGAGCGCCGCGTTGGCGTCCTCGGCGACCTCGCGCAGCAGTTCGCGGCGCTGGCCGGCCGGGTCGATGCCGTCGAAGTCCAGCTCCTCGACGGCCCTGATCGCGGCCGCGCGCAGGGCCGGCCAGTCGGTGATCCGCAGGCCCAGCACCACCGTCGCCTCGATCTCCTGCGCACCGGAGTCCTCCGCCGCGCCCGGCCCCTGTGGATGATCGCTTCGCTCGCCCATGGGGCTACGGTACGGCTTTTCGGCCGCCCGATCACCGGTCCGGACCACCTTGCGGAAGCCTTCTCGGCCACCGCCCGGCCCCGCCTCGGTCACCCGGACGCACGACATGGGCAGGATGACTCCCATGTCTGACATCAACGAGTACGGCGGCGGGCAGGGCCCGAACGCCGACGTCCTGGTCGTGACCACCAACGACATCCCCGGCTACCGGGTCGATCACGTGATCGGCGAGGTCTTCGGGCTGACCGTCCGCAGCCGCCACATCGGCAGCCAGATCGGTGCCGGTCTGAAGTCGCTGATCGGCGGCGAGCTGCGCGGTCTGACCAAGACCCTGGTCGAGAGCCGCAACGAGGCGATGCAGCGACTGGTGGAGCAGGCCAAGGCCCGCGGCGGCAACGCCGTCCTGATGATGCGCTTCGACGTGACGGAGGCGGCGGACGTCGGCACCGAGGTCTGCGCCTACGGCACGGCCGCGGTGATCTCCCCGCTCGCCTGACGCCGCCACGCCCCTCCTGCCACCTCCGTGTCCGGGGCCGGAGCCGGGGCCGGCGGGAACAGCCGCCGACCTCCCGATGTTTCACCGTCGTGACTGTTTACGGTGCAACGAACGGCGGGGGCGCGAACGGCGAGGGCGCGAGCCACGAGCGCGCGGGTGCGGCGCAACGCGTGGACGTCCTGGTGGTGGGCGCCGGGCAGGCGGGCCTGTCCGCCGCCTACCACCTGCGCCGCCGCGGCTTCGCCCCGTACCGGGCGGGTGTCGACGGCGGCTTCGTCGTGCTCGACGCGAACGCCGAGCCCGGCGGCGCCTGGGCGCACCGCTCGCCGTCTCTGCGGATGGCCACCGTGCACGGCTTCCACGATCTCCCGGACGCCGAGCTTCCCCCGGCCGACCCCGAGGCCCCCGCGCGTGAGGTGGTGCCGGGGTACTTCGCGGCGTACGAGGCCCGGCACGCGCTCCCGGTCGTGCGCCCGGTGGTGGTGCGCGCCGTACGCGCCGAGTCCGAGCGCCCCGAAGCCCGGCTGCTTGTCGAGACCGATCGCGGCACCTGGTCCACCCGCGCGCTGATCAACGCCAGCGGCACCTGGACCCGCCCGTTCCTCCCGCACTACCCGGGCCACTACGCCGGCCGCCAGTTGCACTACGCCGAGTACCGCGGCCCCGGGGAGTTCGCGGGCCGGCGCGTCCTGGTGGTGGGCGGCGGCGCCTCGGCGGTCCAGGTGCTGTCCGAAGTGGCGGCGGTCGGCGAGACGGTCTGGGTCACCCGCTCCGAGCCCGTCTTCCACGAGGAGCCGTTCACCCCCGAGTACGGGCGCGCGGTGGTCGCCAAGGTCGAGGAACGGGTCCGGCAGGGCCTGCCGGTGCGCAGCGTGGTGAGCGTGACCGGCCTCGGCCCGTCCGTCGCCTACCGGCGCGCCGAGGAGCTGGGCGCGCTGCACCGCCGGCCGATGTTCGACCGCCTCACCGAGCGCGGCGTCGCCTGGGGCGACGAGGAGCTGGCGGTGGACGCGATCGTCTGGGCCACCGGCTTCCGGCCCGAGGTCGGCCACCTCGCCCCGCTCGGTCTGCGCTCCCCCGGCGGCGGCATCGCGCTGACCGGCACGCGCGCCACCGCCGACCCGCGCGTCCACCTGGTCGGCTACGGCCCGTCCGCCAGCACCATCGGTGCCAACCGGGCCGGGCGCGCGGCCGTCAACGACCTGGTCAAGCTGCTCGGCGACCCGGCCGTCCGCGACCTCCCGGCCATCCCGACCAACCCGACCGACCCGACCAACCTGGCCGACTCGGCCGACCCGACCAACCTGGCCGACCCCACCGAACCGGTCGACCCCGCGCAGGTTCCGACGCCGCGCCGGCCCGTCCCGGCGGCCGTGTGACCGCCGCCCGACGCGTCGGGCCGGTCAGCGGTCGTAGTCGACCGTCACCCGGTCGGTGACCGGGCGGGCCTGGCAGGTGAGCACGTAGCCGGCGGCCAGTTCCTTCTCCTCCAGGGCGAAGTTGCGGCGCATCTCCACCTCGCCCTCGGTGACCAGGGCCCGGCAGGTGCCGCAGACCCCGCCCTTGCAGGCGAACGGCAGGTCCGGGCGGGAGCGCTGGGCGCCGTCCAGGATGGAGCGGTCGCGCGGGAGGCAGAGGGTGCTGCCGCGGCCGTCGAGGACGACGGTGACCTCGCTCTGCGGGCCACCGTCCGTCCGGTCCTGGGCGTCCGTGCGGTCCCAGTCCTCGTCGCGCTCCGGGAGCGGCTCGTCCTCGGCGTGGAACAGCTCCTGGTGCACCCGCTCGGCCGGGACGCCCAGCTCGGCGAGCAGCTCCTTCGCCCCGGCGACCATGCCGAACGGGCCGCACAGCCACCAGTGCCCGACGCTCCCGGCATCCACCAGCGCCGCCAGCAGCGCCCGCACCCGCTCCGGGTCGAGCCGGCCGCTGAGCAGCTCGGCGTCCCTGGTCTCCCGGGACAGCACGTGGACCAGCTGGAAGCGGCCGAGGTAGCGGTCCTTCAGATCGGCCAGCTCGTCCGCGAACATCACGGTGTCACTGCGGCGGTTGCCGTAGAGCAGGGTGACGGTGGAGCTGCGGTCGGCGGCCAGCACGGAGCCGGCGATCGACAGCATCGGGGTGATGCCGGAGCCGGCCGCGAGCAGCACGTGGTCGGCGGGGACGCCGAGTTCGGGGCTGAAGAGACCCGACGGCGTCAGGACCTCCACCTCCTCGCCGGACCGGGCCTCGCGCACCAGCCAGCGCGAGAACAGCCCGCCCGGCACCTCCCGGACGGCGATCCGCAGCGCGCCGCCGGCCGGGGCGCAGATCGAGTAGGAGCGGCGCTCGTCGGCGCCGTCCACCAGCTTGCGCAGCGTCAGGGTCTGCCCGGGGCGGAAGGCGTAGTCCTCCGCCAGCTCCTCCGGCACCGCGAAGGTCACCGCCACGGCGTCCTCGCAGAGCCGCTCCACCCGGTCGATCCGCAGCCGGTGGAAGGTGGGGCGGCGAGCGGGGCGGATGCCGGTCGCCGGGGTGTCGGCGGAGGCGGGCGAGACGGCGGCGGACATTCAGATCTCCTTGACGCGTTCGAAGGGCTCCCGGCAGGCGCGGCAACGCCAGAGCGCCTTGCAGGCGGTGGAGCCGAAGCGGGACAGCTCCTCCGTCTCCGCGCTGCCGCAGAGCGGGCAGCACACCCGGTGCTCGGCGGCGGCGGTGGCCGTGGCGGTGGCGGTGGCCGTGGCGGTGGCCGTGGCGGTGGCCGTGGCGGCGCGGGTCGGGCCAAGGGCCAGCGGGACCGGCCCGGCCGCCCGCACGGCCGAGGTCGGGCGCGGCGGGGCGATGCCGGCCTCGGCGAGCTTGCGGCGGCCCTCCGCCGTGATCAGGTCGGTGGACCACGGCGGGTCGAGTCGCAGCCGCACCCGGACGTCCGGGTACCCGGCCGCGCGCAGTCGGCGGTCGACGTCGGCGGCCATCTCGGCCACGGCGGGGCAGCCCGAGTAGGTCGGGGTCAGCCAGGCCGTGACGGCACCGCTGCCTCCGTCCACCTCGACGTCCGCCAGGACGCCCAGGTCTGCCAGGGTCAGCATGGGCAGCTCCGGGTCCGGGACGCCCGCGGCGACCGCCCAGGCGAGGCCGCGGGTCGTGCCGACGGCTTCCGTCCCCGCGTCGCCCGCAGGGCCCATGGCGCCCGTAGTGCCCATGGCGCCCACGGCACCCACGGCGCCCGCGCCGACCCGGCCGCCGGTCACCACGTCGCCCCGGGGTGCGCGCGGGCCACCACCTGCAGCTCGGCGAGCAGCGGGCCGAGGGCCTCGGTGTGCACGCCGTCCCGACCGCCCCGGCCGAGGACGGTGGCCAGCGGCGGAACGTCCGGCACGGACAGCCCGGCCTCGGCGAGGACGGCGGCGAGCGAGCGCAGCACCGGCTCGCGCAGGGTCGCCGGGTCGACGCCCACCCGTAGCTCCACCGGGTGCGCCGTGAACAGCTCCTCCATCAGCGGCCAGACCGCGTCCAGCCCGGCCTGCATCCGCTCGGCCGAGTACGGCGTGCCGTCGCCGAGGCGCAGCGTCCAGGCGGTGGCGTACTCGCGGTGGTACGCCAGCTCCTTGACGCCCCGGGTGGCGACCGCCGCCAGCACCGGGTCGGCGTGCGTGCTCAGCGCCTCGTACAGGGCGCCGCGCGCGGTGGCGAACAGCAGCAGCCGGGCGACCGAGTACGCGAAGTCGCCGTTCGGGGTCTCCACCAGCCGGACGTTGCGGAACTCGTGCTCCTCGCGCCAGTACGCCAGGTCGTCCTCGGTGCGCTCGGATCCGTCCGCCTGGCCGGCCCGGGTGAGCAGCAGGCGGGCCTGGCCGAGCAGGTCGAGGCCCAGGTTGGCGAGCGCGACCTCCTCCTCCAGCTCCGGCGCCCGGGTGCACCACTCGATCAGCCGCTGGGCGAGGACGAGGGCGTCGTCGCCCAGCATCTGGCAGTAGGCGGCGAGGTCCGCGCCGTCCGTCCCGGCGGGCAGGGCGGTGTCCACGCCGAGCAGCGGGTCGGCGAAGCCCGTGCCGTACGCCCAGCGGCCCTCGCCCTCGGGGCCGGGGGTGGCCTCGGTGAGGCTGAGGTAGACGTGGTCGTCCTCGGTGGTGGACGTGGTGTGGTCCTGCATGGTGGTTCCCCCGTCAGATGTGCGGGACATCCTCGGGGATGTCGTAGAAGGTCGGGTGGCGGTAGACCTTGTCGCCGCTGGGCTCGAAGAACGGGTCGCGCTCGTCCGGGGTGGAGGCGGTGATCGCGTCCGAGCGGACCACCCAGAGGCTGACGCCCTCGTTGCGGCGGGTGTAGAGGTCGCGGGCGGCGAGCAGGGCCATCCGGTCGTCGGCCGCGTGCAGCGAGCCCACGTGGACGTGGTTCAGGCCGCGCCGGGGGCGCACGAACACCTCGTACAGCGGCCAGCCGGCCTTGGACTCGGTCACTTTCCGTTCTCCTGTTCGGTGGCGTGCGGGGCGAACCGCTCGTCGGGCTGCCCCGCGGACTGCTCCGCGGCGCGCTTGGCGGCGTAGGCGACGGCCGCCTCGCGGACCCAGGCGCCGTCCTCGTGCGCGGCGCGACGGCGGTCGATCCGCTGGGCGTTGCAGGGGCCCTGGCCGCGGATGACCCGGTTCAGCTCGGACCAGTCCGGCTCGCCGAAGTCCCAGCCGCCGCGCTCCTCGTTCCAGCGCAGCTCGGGGTCGGGGAGGGTGACGCCCAGGTGCTGGGCCTGCGGGACGGTCATGTCGACGAACCGTCGGCGCAGCTCGTCGTTGCTGTGCCGCTTGATCCGCCAGGCCATCGAGCGGGCAGAGTTCGGCGAGTCGGCGTCCGTGGGGCCGAACATCATCAGCGACGGCCACCACCAGCGGTCCACCGCGTCCTGGACCATCCGGCGCTGCCCCTCGGTGCCGCGCATCAGCGTCATCAGGAGCTCGTAGCCCTGGCGCTGGTGGAAGGACTCCTCCTTGCAGATCCGCACCATCGCGCGGGCGTACGGGCCGTAGCTGCAGCGGCAGAGCGGGACCTGGTTGCAGATCGCCGCGCCGTCCACCAGCCACCCGATCACGCCGACGTCGGCGAAGGTGAGGGTCGGGTAGTTGAAGATCGAGGAGTACTTCTGGCGGCCGGAGATCAGCTTCTCGGTGAGCTCGGCGCGGTCGACGCCGAGGGTTTCGGCGGCGGCGTAGAGGTAGAGGCCGTGGCCGGCCTCGTCCTGGGCCTTGGCGAGCAGGATGGCCTTGCGGCGCAGCGAGGGGGCCCGGGTGAGCCAGTTGCCCTCGGGCTGCATGCCGATGATCTCGGAGTGGGCGTGCTGGGCGATCTGGCGGATCAGGGTCGCCCGGTAGGCGTCGGGCATCCAGTCCCTGGGCTCGATCCGCTGCTCGGCGGCGATGACCGCCTCGAAGCGCTCCTCCGGCGTCTGCGCGGGGAACGCCTCGGCCACCTCTGTTGTCACCACGGTCACCTCTCGCGTCCCGATCCTCGCGCACTCGCGCACCAACCGACTGACCGTTCGGTCGGTACCATTCTGCGCGGCGGGGTGGAGGCATGGCAAGGCGCGAAACAGATAACAGCTGACAGATTTCGAAATCTGTCAGCTGTTATCTGTCATCCGTCATCTGTTATCCGTCGGCTGTCGGCTGTCGGCTGTCGGCTGTTATCCGTCGGCTGGTGACCGTCGCCCGTTACCGGCCGACCGCCGACCGCCGACCCGCGTCAACCGCTCACCCCTCCGCGCGGTCGCGCAGTCGCGGCAGCGGCACGGCGAGGAGTGCCGCCAGCAGGGCGATCCGGGGGGCGATCTGGTCCAGCCGGATGTGTTCGTGCCGGGCGTGGGCACCGGCGCCAACCGCGCCGAAGCCGTCCAGCGTCGGCAGTCCGCGCGAGCCCGGCAGGTTGGTGTCGCCCGCCCCGCCCGCGGGCGCGCCGTCCAGCTGCTGCCCGAGCACCGCGGCGAGCGAACGCACGTGCCGCAGCAAGGGGTTGCCCGTCCGCTCGGGCCAGGCCGGGCGGCTGGACAGCACCTCCGTCCGCACCCTCGCGCCCGGGCGCAGTGCGGTGAGCCGGGCGAGGTGGTCGAGCGTACGGCGCTGCGCCTCCGCGGTGGAGAACCGCAGACCGAGCTCGGCCTCGGCCCGGCCCGCGACCACGTTGGCACGCGAACCCCCGCTGATCCGACCGGCGTTGAGCTCCGTTCCGGGCTGGCCGGCAAGGCCGCGGACGAGCACGAGCTGGTCCACCAGCTCGTCCACCGCCGACACCCCGTCGTGCGCGTCGTTGCCCGCGTGCGCTTCCCGCCCGGTCACGGTGAGCCGGACCCGGGTACTGCCGCGCCGCGCGGTCTTCAGCCGGCCGTCGGGGTGCGGCGGTTCGAGCCCCAGCACCGCTGCGGCGCCGCGCAGTTGGCGCTCGACCAGGCGCCGCCCGTCCGGACTGCCGACCTCCTCGTCGGAGACCACGACCAGGCGAACGGTCCGGTGCGGCCGCTCCCCCAGGTCCGCGAGCAGCGCCAACGCGCCCTCCAGGATGGCGAGTCCACCCTTCATGTCGACCACGCCGGGCCCGGTGAGCCGGCCGTCCTGCTCGGTGACCGGCCAGTCCGCCAGGGTGCCGGCCGGCCAGACGGTGTCGTGGTGGCCGACGATCAGCAGGTGCGGCAGGGACTCGTCCCGCCCCTCCCACTCCAGGACGAGGTGGTCACCGGCCGGGCCGGGCTCGCGTCGGGCGGTGGCACCGGTGGCACGGAACCCGGCGGCCAACTCCTCGGCGAGGGCGTCGAGTCGGGGCGCGTCCCCGCTGGGCGACTCGATCCCGGCCAGGTCGGCACAGCGGCGCCTGACGGCGCCGGCGAGCGTACGGGCGCGGGTGCTGAGCGCCTGCGGCAGACCGGGAAGCGCCGCGGTGACCGCGCCGTTCACGGTGGCGGCGACGGAGGCCGCGGAGCTGGTCGCGGAGGTGCTCGGGGAGGTGCCGGCGGTCCCGGCGACGGTGGTCACGGCCGTGGTCGGGCCCGGGTCCGCCGTGACCGCGGTGACCGGGACGGCCGGCGCGGTGGCGTCCGTC
This sequence comes from Kitasatospora sp. NPDC093550, assembly GCF_044764985.1. Classification (NCBI taxonomy): domain Bacteria; kingdom Bacillati; phylum Actinomycetota; class Actinomycetes; order Kitasatosporales; family Streptomycetaceae; genus Kitasatospora; species Kitasatospora sp. NPDC093550. The sequence continues at coordinate 414,042 of NZ_JBIWJF010000001.1, read as the reverse complement.
GCGGTGGCGGCGCGGGTTTCGCCGTCGGCGGCGTCCGGGACGGAGACCTCGTCCCGGTCGGCGATGTCCACGTCGGTGCCCGGCGCGGCCGGCGACCCGACGACCTGGGGACTCAACGCTCGCCTCCGCGGCCGCCGCCGGTATTCAGCGGCCGTACCGGCCGACCGCTGCCCCCGGGGTACCGGGCCCGACCGGAGCCCCCCGTGCGGCCGGGACGATCGGCGGCCCCGTTGATCGGTCGGTCTGGCCCAAGTGCGGTGGAACGGCTGGGCGGCGTGCTTGGCATTGCGTCCTCCTCGCTCGATCCGGTGGCCCCGGTCCGCCCGGAGCCCCGTGGACGGCGGCCTCCCGGCGGCGGGCGCGAAGGCCGGACCGCCGCAGGGAAGCCGAGATGTGAGCCTAGAAGAACCGTTCGGTTTCCTGCGAGGTGGCCCTGCTCCCAGCGTGCCGGTACCGGGCCCGACCTCGGGCACCCGCCGGAGAACGGCGACGGGCGCACGGCACGCGGGCCTGGGATCGGCGCGCGGGCGCGGTCGCCGGATCGCGCCCATCTCCACCATGGACCCGCCGCCGGAGTTCGGCAGCGCAAACCGCCAAGGCACGGCATTTCCACGCCGGATGGGTGACAGCGGCTCAGCATGCGATACGAACCGGGAGCACGCGGCGGCTCAGGGAAGCCCGTTCCGGCACCCGGCTTGATTCCGGGGAAGGTCCGGGGAACACCCGTGTGAACACCGGCCGGTGCGATGCCCCGACGAGACCGCCGTGCGCCGCTCCCGAAGGCTCGGACGGCACCGCGTGCACCGGTGCGGACGGCGCGCAACGCGGCGGGGCCGCCGATTCAGGCACCGTTCCCGACCAGCCCGGCATCGCGTGCCAACAGCGCGGCCTGGACCCGGTTGCCGACACCGAGCCCGGTCAGGATCCGGCTGACGTGCGCCTTGACGGTGCTCTCGCGCATCCCCAGCACACCCGCGATCTCCGCGTTGGAGAGCCCGTCGGCGAGTTCGCGCAGCACGTCGGTCTCGCGCGGGGTGAGTCCGGCCACCCGGCCGCGGGCCGCGATCGAACGGGGCGCGCCCACGCGGTGGTAGCGGTCGATCAACCGCCGCGCGGCCACCGGGTGCAACATCCCCTGCCCGCCCGCGACCACGTGCACGGCCCGGGCGATCTCCGCGGGCGGGGTGTCCTTCAGCAGGAAGCCGTCGGCCCCGGCGGCGAGCGCTTGGTACACGTACTCGTCCAGGTCGAAGGTGGTGAGCGCGATGACCCGCGGGGCGTCGGGCAGTTCGCGCAGGCGCCGGGTGGCGGCGATGCCGTCGAGCCGGGGCATCCGGATGTCCATCAGCGCGACGTCGATCCGCCGGCTCCCGGCGAGTTCGACGGCCTGGAGCCCGTCGGCGGCCTCGGCGACCACGGTGAGCGCCGGGTCCCGGGTGAGCAGGTCGACCAGGCCGAGGCGGACCAGCGCGTCGTCGTCGACCACCATCGTGCGGATCATGCCTCGTCCTTCGGCTGCTGCTCCGGCCGGCTCGGCGGCCTCGCCGGCTCGGGCGGTAGGGGCGGTAGGGGCGGCAGGGGCGGTTCCGGCGGGCTCGGCGGGCTCGGCGATTCGGACGGGCTCGGCCGCGGATACGGCGGCTCCGGCCGGTCCGGCCCGTCCGGGGGACTCAGCGGCTGCGGCGGCCGGCCCGGCGCGGGCAAGCGGGCGGAGAGTCGGAAGCCTCCGCTGCCGTCCGGGCCCGCCTCGAGGTGTCCGCCGAGTGCGCCGACCCGTTCGCCCAGCCCCACCAGGCCGTACCCGCCGCCTACCACCGGAGCGTCCGGCGGCGCCTCGGCCGGGCCGTTGCGGACCTCGACGGTCGTCGCCGGCGCCCCGTAGCCGACCCGGACCGCGACGGGCGCGGCGGGCGCGTGCTTGCGGGCGTTGGTCAGCGCCTCCTGGACCAGGCGGTGTACGGCCAGCCGGTGGGTGGTCGGGACTGTCTCCGGATCCCCGGAGAGGGCCAGTTCCACCCGCTGCCCGGCCCCGGTCGCCTCGCCGACGAGGTCGGTGAGGTCACGCAGGGCAGGCGCCGGGACGGACAAGGCGACGGGCACAGCGACGGGCACGGGCCCGGACGCCGACTCGGGTATCGGGGCGGGCCCGGGCACCGTGCGCCCGGACGCCCCGTACCCGGCGACCGACGGGGCCGGCGGGGTCGGTAGGTCTGCCCGCAACGCTCCCAGGACGTCCCGCAGGTCGTCGAGCGAGCGGGCGGCGGTGGCACGCAGGAGTTCGAGGCGGTGGGCGAGCCGGTCCGGGTCCGCGGCGACGGTACCGTCCCGGGCCTGGTCCCGGAGCACCCCGGCGTGCAGCACCAGCAGGCTGAGGCGGTGGGCCAGCACGTCGTGCATCTCCCGTGCGATCCGGGCGCGTTCCGCGGACCGGGCGTGCTCGGCGCGCAGCTCGCGCTCGCGGCGCAGCGCGTCGACCTGTTCGCGCAGGGTGCGGATCAGCACCCGTCTGCCGTGCAGCCACAGGCCGACCGCCAGGGTGGCGGCCTGGACGAGGAGTTGGGAGCCGGTGGTGCCGGCCCAGCCGACCAGGGATTCCGGGCCCGTCGCGCCGATCATCGCGACAGCCCCGCCGACCACCGCGATGACCGCACCACCGGCCATCGCCGGGCCGGTGCGGCCGAGGGAGGCGAGGTGGAAGACGCTGAACAGGCCGGGGAACGCCCGGTTGAACAACCCGGCGGTGAGCACCGGTAATACGGCGGAGGCGACCGGGTGGCGGCGGGCGAGAACCAGCGAGAGCGAGGCGAGCGCGGCCACGACCGTCCGCGGCACGCGCAGCGGACCGTCCGCGCGGAGCCACTGGACCAATGCTTCCTCGGTGGCGAGGGCGAGCACGCAGAGGAGCAACGCGCTGTCCGTCCAAGGCCGGTGGCCCGGACCGTACCAGCCGAGCATGCTCCGGCGCATCGCGATCCCTCCTCTCCTCGTCCGCTGCGGGTCATCCGCTCGGCCATCCGCTCGGGGCGCCGCCTCGGGTCGTCCACTCGGGGCGCCTCGGGTCGTCCGCTCGGGCTCGATGCTAGGCGCGCCCGGCTCCACGGCGCCTCCGTCTTCCGGCCAACCGCACCCTCGACTTCCGTCGGGGGTGCCCGTCGCTGACCGGCCGATTCACCCCGCTCCCGCCCTCCCTAGCGTCGACCGCATGACCGACGAACAGCTCATCCGACGCCCCAACTCCAGCTCCCTTTCCAGCATTTCGGCCTCCAGCGGCGACCGTCTGCTGTTCCTGGCCGAAGCACTGCGCACCTTCCACGACACCGGCGCGCTGGCGCCGAGCGGCCCGGAGCTGGTGAACGCCCTCGTGGTGCCGGCCATGAGCCGCCCGGACCGTCCGATCTCGGTACTGGAGGTCGGCGCCGGCACCGGCGTGGTGACCCGCCGGCTGGTCCACGTGCTGCGCCCGGGAGACCGCTTGCACGTCGTCGAGGCGAACCCACGGTTCGCGGACCGACTGCGGCAGGACCCGGTGCTGGCCGCCCGTCACCCCGCGGTCGGGCTGCGGCTCTCGGCCTGCCGGGTCGAGGAGCTGCCGCAGGGGCGTCCGGCGGCGGCCGGTGCGGACCCGGAGGAGCCCCGTGAGCGGTACGACGCGATCGTGTCCGGGCTGCCGTTCACCAACTTCCACCCTGCCCGGGTCCGCGAACTCCTCGACCTCTACCTGCGGCTGCTGGCGCCCGGCGGCGAGCTGACCTACTTCGGGTACCTCGGGACCACGGCGGCGCGCACCCTCACCTCGGGTCCCCGTCGGGGCGCCCGCCACCGCGCCGTAGTGCGACTGCTGCGGCAGTTCGAGGCGACGTACGGACTCGGCCGACGGACGGTGTGGCGCAACCTTCCGCCCGCCCGCGCCCACCTCCTCCGCGCCCCGGGCGGGCGAGCCGGTCCGAACAGATGACAGACGACAGATGACAGATTTCAACTTTCAGATGACAGACGACAGCGAACAGATTTTGAAATCTGTTCGCTGTCGTGCCATAGTGGCACTCGGGCCGCCCTGCCCCGCCCGCCCCGGACCTTGGAGTGCCCCATGTCCTCGACCGCCCGCCCCGCCCAGCACCGCCTCGGCACCGTCGGCCCCGTCACCTCCACGCTCGGCCTCGGCTGCATGGGCATGTCCGACCTGTACGGCCCGGCCGACGAGGCCGAGAGCATCGCGACCATCCACGCCGCCCTCGACGCCGGGATCACCCTCCTCGACACCGGCGACTTCTACGGCATGGGCCACAACGAACTGCTGATCCACGAGGCGCTGCGCGGCCGCGACCGCGACCGCGTGCAGATCAGCGTGAAGTTCGGCGCCCAGCGCAGCCCGGACGGCCAGTGGCTCGGCTACGACGCGAGCCCGGCCGCCACCAAGACCGCACTCGCCTACACCCTGCGCCGCCTGCGCACCGACCACGTCGACGTCTACCGCCCCGCCCGGCTCGACCCGAAGGTCCCGGTCGAGGAGACCATCGGCGCCATCGCCGACCTGGTGAAGGCCGGCTACGTCCGCCACATCGGCCTCTCCGAGGTCGGAGCCGACACCCTGCGCCGCGCCGCCGCCGTCCACCCGATCAGCGACCTGCAGATCGAGTACTCGCTGCTCTCCCGCTCGATCGAGGCCGCCGTCCTCCCGGCCGCGCGCGAGCTCGGCATCGGCATCACCGCGTACGGCGTGCTCTCGCGCGGTCTGCTCAGCGGCCACTGGAGCCGGGAGCGCGCCCTCGCCGGCACCGACTTCCGCGGCCACAGCCCGCGCTTCCAGGGCGAGAACCTGACCCACAACCTGGCGCTGGTCGAGGCGCTGCGTGCGATCGCCGCCGCGAAGGGGGCGAGCGTCGCCCAGGTCGCCATCGCCTGGGTGGCCTCGCGAGGCCAGGACGTCGTGCCGCTGGTGGGCGCCCGTCGCCGGGAGCGCCTGACCGAGGCCCTCGGTGCCCTCGACGTCACGCTGACCGAGGCCGACCTCGCCGCCGTCGAGGCGGCCGTCCCGGCCGGCGCCGCCGCGGGCGACCGGTACGCTGCCGCCCAGATGGCCCACCTGGACAGCGAGCGCTGACCGGCCCGGGCCGTCGGCACCCGTACCACCCCCGCACCGCACCGCCCCGGCACCACCCCCGAACCGCCAGAACCGCCCGGCCCAGCACAGCCCAGCACCGCCCAGCACCATCCGACCGCACGACCCTAAGGACGGACCCCGTGACCACGGACACCACACTCACCGCCGAGCAGATCCTGATCGCGGCGGAGGACGTCCTCCGGCGGTTCGGCCCGGCCAAGGCCACCGTCGTCGACGTCGCCCGGATCCTCGGCGTCAGCCACAGCAGCGTCTACCGCCACTTCCCCAGCAAGGCCGCCCTGCGCGAGGCCGTCACCCAGCGCTGGCTCGACCAGGCGCACTTCCAGCTCGCGGCCATCTCCACCGAGGGCGGCCCGGCGGCCGACCGGCTGCACCGCTGGCTGACGACGCTCTTCGCGGCCAAGCGGAAGAAGGCGCTCGACGACCCGGAGCTGTTCGCCACCTACATGGTGCTGGTCGACGAGAACAGCGGCACCGTCGACGCCCACATCGACACCCTGGTCGACCAGATCGCGCAGATCGTCCAGGACGGCATGGACGGCAAGGAGTTCAAGCTCGCCCACATCCGCAACACCGCCCGCGCCGTGTTCGACGCCACCGCGCCGTTCCACGACCCGGCGTACGCGGCCACCTGGTCCGCGGCCGGCGCCGACGACCGCTTCGACGCCGTGTGGAAGCTCGTCCTCGGCGGCCTGAAGGCCAAGTGACGCGCGGTTCGCGGTCACTCACGGAGTACGGACGGGCGGGGCGCCGACGACCGGAGGGAAATCCGGTCGCCGGTGCCCCGCCCGTCCGCCAGACTGGCCGCACCCAGTCGATCTCACCCGGAGGATGACATGCGTGCGGCCGGTCCGGCCTTGGACAGCCTGCAGGGGCTCGCCCTCGGCGACGCCTTCGGCGACCGCTGGTTCTCGGTCCCGGTGGACGAGGCGTCGGCGGCGCTGGCCGCGCGCCTGGTCCGCCGCGCGCCCTGGCACTGGACGGACGACACCGCCATGGCACTCGTGCTGGTGCGCCACCTGATCACCCACGGCGAGGTCCGACAGGACGCGCTGGCCGGGGAGTTCGCCGCCGAGTACGCGCGGGAGTACGGGCGCAAGTACGGCCCGTCGATGCACCGGGTGCTGCGCGGGATCGGGGCGGGCGGGGACTGGCGCGCCATCACCTCGGACCAGTTCGAGGGCCAGGGCTCGTACGGGAACGGGGCCGCGATGCGGGTCGCCCCGCTGGGTGCCTGGTTCGCCGACGACCTGGCCGAGGTGGCCCGGCAGGCCGAACTGCAGGCGCTCACCACGCACTTCCACCCGGAGGCGGTGACCGGCGCGGTGGCGGTCGCCCTCGCGGCCGCGTTCGCCGTCCGGAGCCGGGGCGAAACCCCGCCCGGCCGCACCGAGTTGCTGACCGAGATCGCCGGACGGCTGCCGGACGGCGACGTCCGGTCCGGTCTGCGGGTCGCCGCCCGGCTGCCCGCGCACACCAGCGTCCGGCACGCCGCGCACGTGCTCGGCTCCGGGAGCCTGATCTCCGCCCCGGACACCGTCCCCTTCGCCCTGTGGTCCGCCGCCGGGCACCCGGACTCGCTGCCCGAGGCCATCTGGCACACCCTGGAGGGCTGGGGCGACCAGGACACCACCTGCGCGATCGCCGCCGGCGTGGTCGCGGCCCGCACCGGGCTCGCCGACGTCCCGCCCGCCTGGCTCTCCGCCCGCGAGGACCTGCCGGACTGGGTCGCCGAAGCAACGACGACGGCTGCGGCTCAGCGCCGGACGATGCGGGACAGCACCCCGTAGAGGAACAGCAGGACCACCGCGCCGCCGATCGCCGACACCCAGGTCGTCAGGTCGAGGAAACCCACCTTCACCGTCCCGTGCATCCAGTGCGAGACGATCCAGGTGCCCACGTAGGACCCGGCGATGCCGATCAGGGTGGTGCCGATCAGCCCGCGCTCACCCCGGCCCGGCATCGCCATCCGGGCCAGGGTCCCCGACACCAGGCCCAGCACGATCCACGCCATCCAGCTCATCCGTCGCCCCTCGCGTCATCGGCGTGACGGTCCCGTCGAGACTCCGGGTCCGGACCGAAGGACGCGGGAGGGCGCCGCATGGTTTCCGGCGCCCGTGACGACCGACGCGAACCGGCCACTCCCGGACGACCCGGCTCCGAGCGGCGAATAGCGCCGGCGCCGGAAGCGCGCCAGCAGTGCACAGGTAGCGAACCGGCAGCGAAAGCCTGTCAGCGGCGCGAGTTGCCGAACAGCAGCCGGTAGACGACCAGCAGCACCAGGGCACCGCCGATCGCCGACACCCAGGTCGCCCCGTCGAAGAAGTGCGCGTTGATCGAGCGGTGCATGAAGTGCGAGGCGATCCAGCCGCCGACGAAGGATCCGGCGATGCCGATCAGGGTGGTCACGATCAGGCCGCCCGGGTCCTTCCCCGGCAGCAGCAGCTTGGCCAGCGCTCCCGCGACCAGGCCGAGCACGATCCACGCGACGATGCCCATCCGTCCATCCCTCCCGTCCCGGCGTGACGGCCCCGTCCCGCACGCTCTGCCCCGAAGGACGCCACCGCCCGCCGCGCGGTTCCGACGGCACGGGGCAGGAGGTCCGGAACCGGCCACCGCCTCCCCGCTCCGGCCTCGCGTGGCGTCCTACCGGCCGGCCGCCCGCGCCGGAATACTGCGGCCATGCGCATCCTGATCGCCACCGCGGGATCCCGCGGCGACGTGGCCCCCTTCACCGGGCTCGGGGTCCGCCTGCGGGCGGCAGGCCACCAGGTGGCGGTCGCCACCCACACCACCTTCGCCGAGTCCGTACGGGCGGCCGGGCTGGAGTTCCGTCCGCTGCCCGTCGACCCGCGCGCCGAACTCGCCTCCGACCAGGGCCGACGGCTACTGAAAGCCGGGAGCGGACCGGCGGTGATCCTCCGGCTCCTGCGACTTGGCCGGAAGTTCATGCCCGCGCTCGGGGACGGCATCGTCGAGGCCGTCGCGCTCGGCACCGAGCTCCTGCTGACCACCAGCACCACCAGCGCGCTCGGCCAGGTAGCCGCCGAAGCCGCCGGCATTCCCAGCATCGGTCTGTTCCTCCAACCCATCGCCCCCACACGGGAGTTCGCGCCCGCCGTCACCGGCACCCGGTCGCTCTCCCGGCCCGGCAACCTGCTCGCCGGGCACGCCGTCCAGGCCGCGACCGACCAGCTGTTCGCCCCAGCCGTCCGAGCGCTGCGCCATCGGCTCGGCCTGCCGCCGCTCGGCATCGGGCGGGCCCGACGCGACCACCTCGTCCTGCACGGCTTCTCGCCGACCGTCGTCCCTCGCCCGGCCGACTGGCACCCCCGGCTGGACGTGGCGGGCTACTGGTGGCCGGCCGCCGAGCCGGACTGGCAACCCCCGGCCCGGCTCGTCGACTTCCTCGCCGCCGGTCCGCCGCCGGTCTTCGTCGGTTTCGGCAGCCTGGTCGTCCCGGACCCCGAGCGCCTCACGGCGACCGTCCTCGCCGCCGCCCGTACCGCCGGGGTGCGACTCCTGCTGCAGGCGGGGTGGAGCGGCCTGGCGGCCGGGGACTCGGACACCGTGCTGACCATCGGCGACACCCCGCACGACTGGCTGTTCCCCCGGACGGCCGCCGTGGTCCACCACGCCGGGGCGGGCACCACGGCCGCCACCCTCCGCTCGGGAACTCCCGCCGTGCCGGTGCCCGCCCAACTGGACGCCCCGTTCTGGTCCGCCCGGCTCACCGCCCTCGGTGTGTCACCCGGCCCCGTCCCCCTGCGCTCCCTCAGCCCGACCCGCCTCGCCACCGCCCTCCGGGAGGCCCTGGACGACCCCCGCTACCGCGCCCGCGCCCGGGCCGTGGCCGCGGCCCTCGCCGTCGAGGACGGTGCCGCGAAGGTCCTGGCCGCCGTCGAGCGCGCCGAAGGAGGGACCGGGCGACCGCCGACGACGAACAGCTGACGAATGACAGATGACAGCTGACAGATTTCGAAATCTGTCAGCTGTCATCTGTCATCTGTTCGCTGTCATCTGTCCGCTGTCATCCGTTCGCCGTCCCCCGCCATCCGCCACCCGTCATCCGCTGCCCGTCGCCGCCCCCACCGCTCGCCGCCCCCGCCCGAGGTTGAGGAGCACGTACAGGCCCGCCGCCGCCGTGAGGCCGACGGCCCAGCCGTAGCCGGCGAGCGGCTTGAGAACCGGGATGAGCCCGTCGGCCGGGAACGGCCCCTGCTTGGCGCCGTGCGCGTCCACGGTGGAGTACGAGCCGCCCACCGCCAGCAGGCCGCCCACCAGCGCCGCCGTGACGGCACGCCAGTTCCACCCGCCCGTGTACCAGTACGCCCCGCCCGGCCGGTACAGCTCGGCGAGCTGCAGCCGAGTGCCGCGCAGCAGCCAGTAGTCCGCGATCAGGACCCCCGCGACCGTACCGAGCAGACCGCCGACCACGCCCAGCCAGGTGTAGATGTAGACGTGCGGGTCGGAGATCAGCCGCCACGGGAAGATCGCGATCCCGACCACGCCCGTGATCAGCGCCCCGGTACGGAAGTTGACGAACCTGGGCAGCAGGTTGGCGAGGTCGTAGGCCGGCGAGACGACGTTCGCGGCGATGTTCACCGACAGCGTCGCGACCAGGACGGTCAGCAGCGCGAACAGGATGCCGACCGGGTTCTCCATCTTCGCGGCCAGCTGGATCGGATCCCACACCGGTGCGCCGTACACGGCCTGGGAGCCCGAGGTGACCAGGACGGACAGGAGCGCGAACAGCGTCATCGTGGTCGGCAGACCGAGCGCCTGCCCGCGGATCTGGGCCCGCTGGCTGCCGCCGAAGCGGGTGAAGTCCGGGATGTTGAGCGACAGGGTGGACCAGAACCCGATCATGCCCATCAGCGCCGGGAAGAAGACCTTCCAGAACTCGCTGCCCCACCCCAGCGTGGACGGCTGGTCGAGCAGCGGCCCGAACCCGCCCGCCTTGACGGTGATCCACACCAGCAGGGCGAGCGCGCCGACGATGACGAACGGCGCCGCCCAGTTCTCGAAGCGCCGCAGCGCCTCCATGCCCCTCGCGATGATGGCCATCTCGATCAGCCAGAACACCAGGAAGGAGAGCCACTGCGTCCACGGGTAGCCCGCGAACTCCCCGGCGGTACGCCAGGACTCGCCGAGCAGCTTGCCCGCCAGCAGGAAGATCCCCTCCCCGCCGATCCAGGTCTGGATGCCGAACCAGGCGCAGGCCACCGCCGCCCGGACGAGCGCGGGCAGGTTGGCGCCGCGCAGTCCGAACGAGGCCCGGGCGAACACCGGGAACGGGATGCCGTACTTGGTGCCGGCGTGCCCGGTGAGCAGCATCGGTATCAGCACGATCAGGTTGGCCAGGGCGATGGTCAGCACCGCCTGCTTCCAGTCCATGCCGATCGCGACCAGGCCCGAAGCCAGTGTCCAGGAGGGGATGTTGTGGGCCATGCCGACCCACAGCGCGAGGAAGTTGTACGTGGTCCAGGTGCGCCGCGCCACCGGTACCGGCCGCAGGTCGTCGCTGGTGAAACCGTTGGGAGGCAACTCCCCGGAGGCCGGGTCGAGTTCGACCCGGCCGTCGGGGTGCTGCCACTGTCTGCCGTCGCCGGTCACGGTGTCGGCCATGGGCAACTCCCGTCTGCTGCAACTGGGATCACGTGGGGTTCACAAGTGCGGGATGACGTCCGCCCCGTAGGCGTCGATGGTGCTCTCGATCGCGTCGTGCATCGCGTACACGGCGAACTGGTGGACGCCGAGGGAGCGGAGTTCCTCCAGCCGGGCGCGCTGCGCCTCCGCCGGGCCGATCAGGCAGAAGCGGTCCACGATCTCGTCGGGGACGAAGGCGGTGTCCGGGTTCCCGGCCCGTCCGTGGTGGCTGTAGTCGTAGCCCTGGCGGCCCTTGATGTAGTCGGTGAGCGCCTCCGGCACCAGGTCGGAGTGCTCGCCGTAGTGGTTGACCAGGTCGGCCACGTGGTTGCCGACCATGCCGCCGAACCAGCGGCACTGCTCCCGGGCGTGGTCGAGCGCGGCGGGCGAGTCGTCGGCGGTGACGTAGGCGGGGGCGGCGACGCAGATGGTCACGGAGTCCGGGTCCCGGCCCGCCTCGACGGCGGCGGAGCGCACCGCCTTGACCATGAACTCGGTGAGGTACGGATCGGCCAACTGCAGGATGAAGCCGTCGGCTTGGCGACCGGTCAGCGCCAGCGCCTTGGGCCCGTACGCACCCATCCAGACCGGCAGCTCCGCACCCGGACCGACCCACGGCAGGTGCATCTCGGTGCCGTCCACCTCGACGGTGCGACCCTCGGCCAACTCCTTGATGGCGTGCATGGCTTCGGAGAGCCTGGCGAGGGTGGCGGGGCGGCGTCCGGCGACCCGCATCGCGGAGTCGCCGCGGCCGATCCCGCAGACCGTGCGGTTGCCGTACATGTCGTTCAGCGTGGCGAACAGGGAGGCGGTGACCTCCCAGGTGCGGGTGGAGGGGTTGGTGACCATCGGGCCGACGGTCAGGCGCTCGGTCTCGGCGAGGATCCGGCTGTAGATGACGAAGGGTTCCTGCCACAGGACGCAGGAGTCGAAGGTCCAGCCGTGGCTGAACCCGGCCCGCTCGGCCCGGATCATCCGGTCGATGAGCAGGCGGGCGGGCGGGTCGGTCTGCAGGACGAGGCCGATGTCCATGACGGTCTCCAGGGATCCATCGATAGGGGTGGGCCCGCCGCCCGCCCCGCGGTCGGACGGCGGTTCGGGCGGCGGTTCGGGCGCCGGATCGGCGGTTCGGGCGGCGGTTCGGGCGGCGGATCGGCGGTTCGGGCGGCGGATCGGCGGTTCGTGCGCCGGTTCGGGCGGCGGCAGGTGGACGAGGAGGGACGAGCGCGGTCAGACCAGGTACTGGCAGGTGTCGCGACGCAGGAAGGTGCCGTGGCCGGCCCGGCCGAGCCAGGTGCCGTCGTCCAGCACCACGGTGCCCCGGGAGAGCACCGTCCGTGCCCGGCCGGTGAGTCGGCGCCCCTCGTACGCGGAGTAGTCCACGTTCATGTGGTGGGTCGCCGCGGACACGGTCTGCACGGCGGTGGGGTCGTAGACGACGAGGTCGGCGTCGGCACCCGGGGCGATGGTGCCCTTGCGCGGGTGCAGGCCGAACATCCGGGCGGGCGTGGTGCAGGCGATCTCGACCCAGCGGCGCCGGCTGATGTGCCCGTCCACCACGGCCTGGTGCAGCAGGTCCATCCGGTTCTCGACGCCCGGGAGGCCGTTGGGGATCTTCGAGAAGTCGCCGCGCCCGAGCTCCTTCTGCCCGACGTAGCAGAACGGGCAGTGGTCGGTGGAGACCACCTGGAGGTCGTTGGTGCGCAGCCCGCGCCAGAGTGCCTCCTGGTGCTCGCGCGGCCGCAGCGGCGTGCTGCACACGTACTTGGCGCCCTCGAAGCCGTCGGCGCCCTCCTCGGCGAGGTTGTCGGTGGAGAGGAACAGGTACTGCGGGCAGGTCTCGCCGAAGACGTTGAGCCCGTCGTCGCGAGCCCGGGCGAGTTCGGCGAGGGCGGAGGCGGCGGAGACGTGGACCACGTAGAGCGGGCTGCCGGCGACCTGCGCGAGCTTGATCGCCCGGTGGGTGGCCTCGGCCTCCAGCAGTTCGCGGCGGACCTCGCCGTGGTACCGCGGGGCGGTCCTCCCCGCGGCGAGCGCCTGTTCGACCAGGACGTCGATGGCGATGCCGTTCTCGGCGTGCATCATGATCAGCCCGCCGTTGGCGGCGCCGCGCTGCATGGCCCGCAGGATGCGGCCGTCGTCGCTGTAGAACACGCCGGGGTAGGCCATGAAGAGCTTGAAGGAGGTGGACTCGCCGGAGTCGACGAGGGCGTCCATCTCCTTCAGCACACCGTCGTTGACGTCGGAGACGATGGTGTGGAAGGCGTAGTCGACGGCGCAGTTGCCGTCGGCCTTGGCGTGCCAGGCGTCCAGGCCCTCGCGCAGCGAGCCGCCGACCGGTTGCACGGCGAAGTCGACGATGGTGGTGGTGCCGCCCCAGGCGGCGGCCCGGGTGCCGGTCTCGAAGGTGTCGGAGGCCGCGGTGCCGCCGAACGGCAGCTCCATGTGGGTGTGGGCGTCGACGCCGCCCGGGATGACGTAGTGGCCGGTGGCGTCGATGACGGTGTCGGCGGTCCAGGCCCCGGCGGCCGAGCTGCCGGTGGCGGCGAGGGCGGCGACGCGCTCGCCCTCGATCAGGACGTCCGCGTGGATCTCCTCGGTGGCCGTGATGACGAGGCCGCCGCGGACGATCGTGCGCTGCTGCGGGTCGCGGGTGGTCATCGCGCTGCTCCTCAGGCCTCGGCGAGCGGACCGTAGGCCTCGGGGCGGCGGTCGCGGTAGAAGGCCCACTGCTGGCGGACCTGTTCGATCAGGCCGAGGTCGAGGTCGCGGACGACCAGTTCCTCCTCCTTGTCGGAGGCGACGTCGCCGACGAACTGTCCGCGCGGGTCCACGAAGTAGGACGTTCCGTAGAAGTCGTTGTCGCCGTACTCCTCGGTGCCGACGCGGTTGATGGCGGCGACGAAGTACTCGTTGGCGACGGCGGCGGCGGGCTGTTCGAGCTGCCAGAGGTAGGCGGACAGGCCGCGGCTGGTGGCGGAGGGGTTGTAGACGATCTGCGCGCCGGCCAGGCCCAGGGCGCGCCAGCCCTCGGGGAAGTGGCGGTCGTAGCAGATGTACACGCCGACCTTGCCGACGGCGGTGTCGAACACCGGCCAGCCCAGGTTGCCGGGCTTGAAGTAGTACTTCTCCCAGAAGCCCTTGACCTGCGGGATGTGGTGCTTGCGGTACTTGCCGAGATAGCTGCCGTCGGCGTCGATCACGGCGGCGGTGTTGTAGTAGACGCCGGTCTGCTCCTCCTCGTACACCGGGACGACGATGACCATCCCGAGTTCGCGGGCGAGGTCCTGCATCCGGCGCACGGTCGGCCCGTCCGGGACGGCCTCGGCCCAGCGGTAGTGCTCGGGCTCCTGGACCTGACAGAAGTACGGGGAGTTGAAGACCTCCTGGAAACCGATGATCTTCGCGCCCTGGGCGGCGGCCTCGCGGGCGTACCGCTCGTGGAGGGCGATCATGCTGTCCTGGTCGCCGGTCCAACGGGTCTGGACGAGCGCGGCACGGACGATCTGCGACATGGGTACCTCCGCAACTCCGCGGTCCGGCCGTGTGGTCGGGCCCGCGGTCCGATGGTTGACGGGGCGGGTCTCACCCGTGGGTCCGCTAGGGGATCCACGGGGTCTACGTGCGTAGAAAGCGATCTGTAGACGGTAGGCCGGGCCTTGGTGGCCTGACAATACGTCGGCGGTAACGCGTCTGGGGCGATCTTGTTACGCGGACACGCGGACGGCCGCGGGTGGGATGAAACGGTCATGTACCCCGGGAGTCCCCTCGTTACTCATGCGCGCGAAACCCGGGGGCTCGGGGTCCCTGCCGAGGGGTGGCCCGCCCGGGCGGCCGCCCGGGCGGGCGGCCGCTCGTGCCGCCTCGTGGCCGCCTCGCGGCAGGCTTGCGGCAGGCCGGTGGGCGGCTCGCGGACCGGTGGGGCCGGTGACCTGGCCGCCGATGCGGCTTGACTTCGTCCGGTTCGCTCGGGAAGGATCCGGCGCATGGACTCCGGCACCACTCTGGTTTGCCGCCTGCACGTCGATCTGCGACGCCAGGCGAGTTCCATCTGTGCCTGTTGACCTCGCACTGCCCCGCCGGCCCCGCCCTGTGACGTCTGCCAGGGCCCGCGCCGCGCACCCGCACCCGCAGTTCTGACCTCCCCGCCCCCACCCGGTGCACCCGTACGGGCCGGGCCGCTCGTCGGCCCGCGCCCGGCCACCGCCGCCGGTGGCCGGGCGCACCCCGCCGACGTTCCCGCGCACCCGAGGACGCCCGATGAGCCCGCACACTCCCGACACCGCCACGACCACCCGCCCCGCGCCCCCGACCCGACCCCCGCTCACGCCCACCCGACCCCCGCTCACGCCCACCGCCCTGCGGACCGTCGTCCGCGAGCTGGCCGAACAGCCCGACCAGTGGATCCACCACGTCCGCCTCTCCACCGAGGAGCGCTGGTACCGGCGCCTGGTGGCCGAGGACGACCACGAGGTGTGGCTGATCAGCTGGCTGCCCGGCCAGTCCACCGGCTTCCACGACCACGGCGGCTCGCGCGGCGCGTTCGCCGTGGCGCTCGGCGAGCTGGAGGAACTGTCCCTCGGCGGCCCGGAGCAGGGCCTGCTGATCCGCCGGGTCCCCGCCGGCACCGCCCGCGCCTTCGGCCCCGAGTACGTGCACGACGTGCGCAACACGGCGTCCGGGCCCGCCGTCACCCTGCACGCCTACTCGCCCCCGCTGGGCTCGATGGCGCACTACGACCTGCGGGCCGGAGGGCTCGTCCGCACCTCCGAGGAAGGACCGGAACAATGGTGACCACGATCGACGACCTGGTGGAGCGGGCTCGCGAAGGCGTCCACCGCCCGCGCGCCCGGGAGGCGTACCAGGCTCAGCTGGACGGCGCGCTGCTGGTGGACATCCGCCCGGCGGCGCAGCGGGCGGCCGAGGGGGAGATCCCGGGCTCGCTGATCATCGAGCGCAACGTGCTGGAGTGGCGGCTCGACCCGACGGGCAGTCACCGGATCCCCGAGGCCTCGGGCTACGACGTCGAGGTGATCGTGGTCTGCTCGGAGGGCTACGCCTCCAGTCTGGCCGCCGCCTCGCTCCGCGAACTGGGGCTGCACCGGGCGACCGACCTGGACGGCGGCTTCGTCGGCTGGGCCGCGTCCGGTCTGCCGACCCGTCAGGGCGGCTGAGCAGGGGCCGCGGCGCGGCACGCCCGGGGCGGCGCCGCGGCCCCACGGCACGCGCCCGGCGGGAAATCAGAGACAGGAGATGATGCAGGTCATAGTCTGATCAGAGTTTCCGCCGGTCCAAAGCTGGGCAGCCACGCGGGCGGAAGAACGCCCGGGCGGTTGGTACGACAAACGTCACCCGCACCGATCCGCACCACCGTTTGTCGACAAACCGCCATCTACCGAACGACCGACCGACACAGGCGCCGCCTCCCGGGGCGCCCTGACGAGGAAACACCCCGTGATCAGATTCGAGGGCGCCGGAAAGCGCCACCCCGACGGCACCGTAGCCGTCGAGGGCTTGGACCTTGAGGTCCCGACCGGTCGGATAACCGTCCTGGTCGGACCGTCCGGCTGCGGCAAGACCACCCTGCTGCGCATGGTCAACCGGATGGTCGAGCCCACCTCGGGCCGGGTGCTGCTGGACGGCACCGACGTCGCGAAGCTGGAGCCCGCCAAGCTGCGCCGCGGCATCGGGTACGTGATCCAGCAGGCCGGCCTCTTCCCGCACCGCAAGGTGATCGACAACATCGCCACCGTGCCCCGGCTGCTCGGCTGGGACCGCGCGAAGGCCCGCGCCCGGGCCGCCGAACTGCTCGAACTGGTCGGGCTCGCCCCCGAGACCGCCAAGCGGTACCCGTTCCAGCTGTCCGGCGGCCAGCAGCAGCGGGTCGGCGTGGCACGCGCCCTGGCCGCCGACCCGCCGGTGCTGCTGATGGACGAGCCGTTCAGCGCCGTCGACCCGGTGGTGCGCGCCGGGCTGCAGGAGGAACTGCTGCGACTGCAGTCCGAGCTGCACAAGACGGTGCTGTTCGTCACCCACGACATCGAGGAGGCCGTCCGGCTCGGCGACCAGGTGGTCGTACTGCGCGAGCACGGCCGGATCGCCCAGCTGGCCGACCCGCACACCCTGCTCACCACCCCCGCCGACGAGGGCGTGGCCGCCTTCCTCGGCCGCGACCGCGGCCTGCGCGGCCTCGGCCTGCGCCCCGCGCGCGACGTCACGCTGCGCCCGGTGGGCGACGGACTCAGGTACGGCGGCTGGGAGTTGGCCCTGGACGACGAGCGCAGGCCGATCGGCTGGATCGACCGCGACGCCGTCACCGCCGAGCTGCACCCGGCCGTCGGCTTCCGCCCGGACAGCGACACCCTGCGCACCGCGCTGGACGCCGCCGTCCTCTCCGCCGCCGGGGTCGCGGTGGCGCTGGACGCCGAGGGCCGGGCCACCGGCACCGCGAGCCGCGAGGCCGTTCTCGCCGCGCTCCGGCTGGGGGCCGACGGGCCCGTCCGGATCGGCAAGCCCGTCCGGACCGACGAGCCCGCCGCGGGGGGCCCCGCCGACGAGCCCGCTGCCGAGGGCCCCGCCGAAGGCTCCGCCGACGACCCCGCCGACGACCTCGCCGGCGACGGTTCGGACGGAGCCCGCGGTGGACGATGAACCGATCGTCCGCTGGTACTGGATCGGCGACCACCTCGGCTACCTCGGCCACCTGCTCGCCGACCACGCCGTGATCGCGCTCGTCCCGGTCCTGATCGGGCTGCTGCTGGCGATCCCGCTCGGCCTGGCCTGCGCCCGCTTCCCCCGGCTCTACCAGCCGCTGTCCGCCGTCTTCAACATCGTCTACGCGCTGCCCTCGCTGGCCGTGTTCGTGGTGCTGATCCCGTACACCGGGCTCGCCACTCAGGCGACCGTGATGATCCCCCTCACCTTCTACGCCCTCGCCGTCCTGCTGCCGACCACCGTGGACGGGCTGCGCGCCGTCCCGGAGGCCGTCCGGCAGGCCGCCACCGCGATGGGGTACGGGCCGTGGCACCGGCTGACCTCGGTCGAGCTGCCCGCGGCCGTCCCGTACCTGATCGCCGGGCTGCGCGTCGCGGCGGTGTCCAGCATCTCGCTGGCCAGCGTCGGGGCACTGGTCGGACGCGGCGGGCTCGGCTACCTGTTCATCGACGGCTTCCAGCGGACCTTCCCGACCCCGATCGTGGCCGGTATCGCCCTGATCGCCGTCCTCGCGCTGGCCGTCGACCTGGTCCTGGTGGGCGCCCGGCGGGTGCTCGCGCCCTGGGCCGTCCGGGAGAAGGGGGCGGGCTCGTGAACTGGCTGAACTGGCTCGGCGACTTCTTCGGCGCCCCGGACCACCGCAGCGGTCCGGACGCGATCGTGCACCGGATCTCCGAGCACCTGCTGCTCTCCGGTGAGGCGCTGCTGTACGCGGCGCTGCTGGCCGTCCCGCTCGGGCTGCTGATCGGCTACACCGGGCGCGGCGTCACCGTGGTGACCGCGTTCGCCGGTGCCGCGCGCGCCCTGCCCACCCTCGGCCTGGTGACGCTGGCGGTGCTGCTCGCCGGGGTCGGCGACACCGCCGTCCTGATCCCGCTGGTCGCGCTCGCCGCGCCGCCGCTGCTGGTGGCCGCCGTCGAGGGGGTGCGCGGCACCGACCCGGACGTCCGGGACGCCGCGCGCGGCATCGGTCTGACCCACCCCCAGGTGCTCCTGCAGGTCTGCCTGCCCTCGGCCGCACCGACCCTGCTGGCGGGCTTCCGCACCGCGACGGTGCAGGTGATCGCGACCGCCACGGTGGCCGCGTACGTCGGGCTCGGCGGGCTCGGCCGCTACGTCATCGACGGGCTGGCGACCCGCAAGTACGCCGTGACGGTCGGCGGGGCGCTGCTGGTGGTGCTGCTCGCGGTCGCCGCCCAACTCTTCTTCGCCCTGCTCGCCCGGTTCGCGCTCCCGCCCGGGGTGCGCGCCCAGCAGCGGGCCCGCTGAACCTCCTCTCCCATCCTCTCCGGAAGGACACGTATCACCATGTCGACAATGAAGCGAAGCCGGCGTGCCCTCGTCCTCGGCACGCTCGCCGCACTCGCCCTCGGCGCCACCGCCTGCGGCTCCTCCGGCGGCGATCCGCTCGCCGGGGGCACGAGCGCCCCGGCCTCCTCAGGCGCGGCGGGCAGTGCCGGCGGCTCCGGCGGCGGCTCCGGGTCGACGGTCGTCGTCGGCTCGGCGAACTTCCCGGAGAACGTCCTGCTCGGCTCGATCTACTCGCAGGCCCTCAAGGCCAAGGGCGTCAAGGTCGAGGAGAAGTTCAACATCGGCAGCCGCGAGGTGCTCTACGGGCAGCTGCAGAGCGGCAACCTGACCGTGCTGCCCGAGTACAACGGCGCGCTGCTCGCCTACCTGGACGCCAAGGCCACCGCCGTCAGCACCCAGGACGTGAACGCGGCGCTCGCCAAGACGCTGCCCTCCTCACTGGCGATCCTCGACTCCTCCCCCGCCGAGGACAAGGACTCGCTCAGCGTCACCCAGGAGACCGCCGACAAGTACAACCTCAAGAGCATCTCCGACCTGGGCGCCAAGGCCGGCGAGTTCACCATCGGCGGCCCGCCGGAGTTCAAGTCCCGCCGCGAGCAGCAGTTCAAGGACGTCTACGGGCTGACCTTCAAGGAGTGGAAGCCCACCGCCGACACCACCGCCAACGCACTCAAGGACAGCGGCGTCCAGGTCGGCAACGTGTTCACCACCGACCCGAAGATCGTCCAGTACAAGCTCGTCCCGCTGACCGACCCGAAGAACGTCTTCGGCGCCCAGAACGTCACCCCGCTGGTCAACAAGGCGGGCGTGGACGCCACGGCGACGGCCGCGCTCAACGCGGTGTCGGCCAAGCTCGACACGGCGGGGCTGACGGCCCTGATGAAGCGCGTAGCGGTGGACAAGGAGGACCCGTCGACGGTGGCCAAGGACTGGCTGAAGTCCAACAGTCTCGGCTGACGGCTCCCGTGCGTGGTGGACGGCGGCCCGGGGAACACCTTCCCGGGCCGCCGTCCGTCTCCCGGGCCGCCGTCCCTCTCCCGGGGTCCGGCCGTCTCCCGGGGTCCGTCCCGGTCCCGCCGCCGGCCGCTCACCCGGGGCTCGCCGCGGGCCGCAGCCCGCTCACCCGGCCCTCACCGTGAGCCGCCCTCCGCTCGCCCGAGGAGCCTTCCCTTCCGCGCCGCGAACATGACACTCTGGGCGCCATGCGCACTCGTCTCCTCGCCGCCACCCTCACGGCACTCGCCGCGGTGAGCCTCGCTGCCTGCTCCAGCTCGGGATCCGGCTCGGGCAAGGCCACCTCCGCGGCCGGCTCCCCCACCGCCACCGCCGCCTCGACCGCCGCGCCCTCCGACGCCGCCCCGACGCCGACGGCCCCCGCGCCCGGAACCGCCGCGCCGACGTCCGCCCCCGCGGCCGACGGCGCCACCGGCACGCCCGCGCCCGACCCCGGCACCCCCGGAGCCCCCGCACCGGCCAAGCCCGCTCCGCCCGCGGACGCCGGACTGCCCGCAAAGCCGGGCACCGACCTGACCACCAAGCTGGTCGCCGCGCTGGACGCGATCGACCCGGCGATCGTCGGCGGCAAGCCGGACCAGGCCGTGGACCGGGCGCGCAACCAGTGCCAGTCGATGTACCAGTTCCCCAAGGACAAGGGGAAGCTGGTCGAGCTGGCCAACCAGCGCTTCACCTCGCCCGACCACCCGCAGGGCTTCGGGCCGGACACCGCCGCCAAGATCAACGACGCGCTGCGCGCCACGCTCTGCCCGTCGCCCCGCTGATTCCGTCTCGCCGATTGCGTCTCACCGATCCCGTCTCGCCGATCTCGCCCCGCCGATCTCGCCCCGCCGAGCGCGGCCCGCAGCGCAGGCTCCGCGAGACCCCGAACCGCCCGGTGTCCTGAGCGCCGGGCCGCCGTGGCCGCGCACCCGTCCGACGGGTGCGCGGCCACGGTCTTTCCTTTTCGCTTCCGTTGCCCAGGCCCGCCCGTGCGCTGACGAACCATCAGCTCTCTTGACAGGGAAGTGGTCTAGTCCAAACATAAGCATGTCGATCCGACCGGGATGCACTGTGGGGGTGTGACCACCGGCGGCTGAGGCACCGCCCTGCCCTGTTCCGCTCCACCCCCGCCCCGTCCCGTACGGCCGCGCGCGCTCGCACTGCCGCTCGCGTCCGCGCGAGCCGCCGGGCTTCCGCACGCCCGCACCGCCCGTACAAGCCGCACATCCCGTACGCCCCGTACGCCCGCACGTCGGCACTCCCCCACGCTCCGCCCGTGCCGCACTCCGGGTGTCCGACTCCCCAACGACCTGCCCCACCAGACCTGTTGGAGAACCCATGCGTCTTCGCAGAACGATCCAGGCCGCACTGACGGCCTGTGCCACGCTGGCCGCTTCGGCCGGCCTGGTCGCCACCGGAACGACCACGGCCCAAGCCGCCACCCCGCTCCCCAGCCGGGTGTTCGCCCCCTACTTCGAGGCCTGGACCGGCCAGAGCCCGGCCCAACTCGCCGCCCAGTCCGGCGCCAAGCACCTGACCATGGCGTTCCTGCAGACCGCCACCAAGGGCTCCTGCACGCCGTACTGGAACGGCGACTCCTCGCTGCCGGTCTCCTCCGCGACCTTCGGCACCGACATCGCCACCATCCGCGCCAACGGCGGGGACGTGATCCCCTCCTTCGGCGGCTACACCGCCGACAACACCGGCACCGAGCTGGCCGACAGCTGCACCGACGTCAACCAGATCGCGGCGGCCTTCGAGAACGTCATCACGACCTACGACATCAGCCGGATCGACCTCGACATCGAGGACAACTCGCTGACCAACACCGCCGGCATCGACCGCCGCAACAAGGCGATCAAGCTGGTGCAGGACTGGGCCGCCACCAAGGGCCGGAGCGTCCAGTTCTCCTACACCCTGCCGACCACCACCAGTGGACTGGCCGACAACGGCCTCGCGGTGCTGCGGAACGCGATCAGCAACAACGCCCGGATCGACGTCGTCAACATGATGACCTTCGACTACTACGACAACGCCACCCACGACATGGCGGCCGACACCCAGACCTCCGCGCAGGGCCTCTACAACCAGCTCGCCAGGCTCTACCCGGCCAAGTCCCCCGCCCAGCTGTGGGGTTCGATCGGGATCACCGAGATGATCGGCGTCGACGACTTCGGCCCGGCCGAAACCTTCACCCTGGCCAACGCCGCCACCGTGTACAACTGGGCCGTATCCAAGGGCATCAACACGCTCTCCTTCTGGGCGCTCCAGCGGGACAACGGCGGCTGCCCGGGCACCAAGGGCAACGACAACTGCTCCGGGATCAGCCAGAACACCTGGGACTTCTCCCACGTCTTCGCACCGTTCACCAGCGGCTCGACGGTGAGCAACGACTTCTCGGTGGCCGTCAACCCGAACTCCGGTACCGTCAAGCCGGGTTCGTCCACGTCGGCGACGATCGCGACGGCGGTCACGGCGGGCGCGGCGCAGAGCGTCAACCTGACCGTCAGCGGCGCCCCGGCCGGCGTCACCGCCACCGCCACCCCCGGCAGCGTCACCGCCGGCGCCAACGCCACGCTCACGATCACCACCACCTCGTCGGTGGCGCCCGGGAGTTACCCGATCACCGTCACCGGCACGGCGGCCTCCGGCAGCCACACCGCGAGCTACACGCTGACCGTCACCGGCACCACCCCGCCGACCGGCCTGGTCAACGGCGACCTGGAGACCGGCAGCCTGGCCCCGTGGACCTGCCAGAGCGGCGGCGCCGTGGTCTCCACCCCGGCCCACTCCGGCACCCACGCCCTGCAGGCGGCAGCCACCGCGAGCCAGACCGGCGAGTGCGCCCAGACCGTCACGCTGAAGCCCAACACCGGCTACACGCTGACCGGTTGGGTGCAGGGCAACTACGCCTACGTCGGCGTCAGCGGCGGTGCCACCGCCAGCTCCTGGACCAGCTCCGGTGCCTGGAGCAAGCTGACCGTCCCGTTCACCACCGGCGCCTCCGGCACCGTCACCGTGTACCTGCACGGCTGGTACGCCCAGGGCAACGTGTTCGGGGACGACTTCTCGATCGCCTAGCGGGCGCGGGGAACGGCTGACAGATCACCGATGACAGACGACAGCTGACAGATAACAGATAATGAAAGCTGTCAGCTGTCATCTGTCGTCTGTCAGCCGTCCGCTGTCATCCGTCGGCTGTCAGGCGCCCGCCGTCCGCATCCGGCCCGGTCGGCACAGCGCCAGGTACGCCGTCGACGAGAGCACTCCGCAGGCCAGGACCACCACCGCCAGCAGCACCGCGGACGGCCGGCCACCGAGGCTGCTCAGCGGAGCGACCACCGCTCCGACCAGGAAGTTCCCCGTACCGAGCAGCGCCGACGCCGTCCCCGCCACCTGGGGTTCGACCAGGCCGAGCGCCTGCGCCGCGGTGTTCGGCAGGACGACCCCCAGACTGCCCATCATCACGAACAGCGGCGGGCAGAACCCGACCAGCCCGAAGTCCCACACCGTCGTCAGCAGCACCAGCGCCACACCGGCGAGGACCGCCGCGGCGAGCCCGCCCAGCATCAGCGCGCGCGGAGTGAAGCGCGGCGCCAGCACCCGGCCGTTCAGCTGCGTCATCACCACGATCGCCAGCGAGTTCAGCCCGAACAGCAGGCTGTAGGTCTGCGGCGAGACCTGGTACACGTGCTGCAGCACCGTCGAGGACCCGCTGATGTAGCCGAACAGCGCCCCGAAGGCGAGCGAGCTGGTCAGCGCCAGTCCGAGGAACGGCAGGTCGCGCAGCAGCCGCCCCATCGTCCGCAGCGTCGCGGCCACCCCGCCGCCCTCCCGCGCCTCCGACGGCAGGGTCTCGCGCAACGCGCCGACCGCCGCGAGGGTGAGCAGCAGGCCGAGCGCGGTGAGCGCCCCGAAGGTGCCGCGCCAGGAGGTGAAGCGCATCAGCTGGGCGCCGATGATCGGGGCGAGGATCGGCGCCAGACCGGATATCAGCGCGATCGACGCGAGGAAGCGCAGCAGCGAGACACCCTGGAAGCGGTCCCGGGCGACTGCGCGCCCGATCACCAGCCCGGCGGAGCCGGCCGCGCCCTGGACGAAGCGGGCGGCGATCAGCACCGGCAGGGTCGGCGCGAGCACGCACACCACGCTGGACAGGGTGTAGACGACGAGTCCGGCGAGCAGCGGTGGGCGGCGTCCGAAGCGGTCGCTGAGCGGTCCGAAGATCAGTTGCCCGGCCGCGACCCCGAACATCGAGAAGGTCAGGGTGAGCTGGACGGCCGCCGGTTCGGCGGCGAGGTCGTCGGCGATCGCGGGCAGGCCCGGGAGGTAGAGGTCGGTGGTGAGCGGCCCGAGGGCGGTGAGGCCGCCCAGGACGGCGATGGTGGCCCAGCCGGTGGCGGCCTGGCCGGTGGCGGGTGCGGGGGTGGCGGGTGCGGTGGTGGCAGCGGTCGACGTGTCGTCGGCGGGGCCGACGGTCGGGCCGGGCATGGCTCTCCTCACGGACGGGGGTGACGCGGGGCTCGTTCGCGTCCCGTCCTATCGCAGCCCGGGCCGGTTGCGACAGCAGGGGGGTGCAGTCGAGTGCGTTCGCCGCCGACGCACCTCTCCGGTTCGTCCCCACGCACCCCCACGCAGACCACCGGTACGACGGCGGCCCGCCCGCACCTTCCGGTGCCGGGCGGGCCACATGGTCCAGCGATCGACCGGTCCATCGATCAGTCCGTCGATCGATCTGCCGCTCGGTCGGTCGGTCGTCCGACCGGGACGCTCAGTGCTTGGTGATGTGCGCGGCGCGCTGCGCCGCCTGCACCGCCGCGCCGTCCTGCCAGGCGTAGAGCTGGTTGCCGGTCAGAGCCACGTTGTAGTGCCCGCAGGTGGCGCTGGCCTTGGCCACTACGCCCTCCGGGAACCAGCCGGCCTTGAGTGACGCCGGTGCCGGGTGGGCGGCCTTGCCCGGCAGCCCGTTGGTGCAGCCGACGGGCAGCCGCCCCTCGGGGAGGGTGGCGCGCAGCAGGCGGTCGTCGCCGGTGGTGGACATCAGGTACTTCACGCCGGAGGCGTTGTCGGGCAGCCAGGCCGGCATCGAGTGGCGGCCGGCCTTGGCCTGGGTGCCGGTGTCGTACGAGGCCTGCTCCTGGTGGCGCCCGTCGTACCAGTCGGACACGCGGGGGCCGATGGCCACGGTCGCGACGGCCACGGCCATGCCGGTGCCCGCGACTCCCAGCGCGACCTTGCTCACGATGCCCTTCATGCCCGCTCGTCCTCTCCGTGTTGGTGGCCGGTGTCCCCCGGCCGGTGTCCGTGCCCTGAGTCCGTTGCCCCGCGTTCGTCGCCGTCGGCCGTTCCCGTCCCCGCCGCCGGCCCGGGCGACGCGTTCCGCCGTCCGGTGTACATATCGTGGCCCGCGCCGGCCCGGCGGAGCGTCACCACCAAGTCGCGATCTTGCCTCCGACCCACGGGGTACGGTCTCCACCTTCAGGCGTATGTCCTTCGGCAGGGGCGCCGGGCTCCGCGGGACCCGGTACGTGCCGGTCCGGCGCTCAGGTTGGCACGCTCCGGTCGAGCACCGCCCGAACCCCGATCGAGCCTCGCTCAAGCCCGGCGTCACCGCAGCCGGGCCTGCTGCACCCGGGGCACCCCGGAACGCAGCCTCGGCTCCGGGCCGCCCGCGACGTCCAGGCCGCCCGCGACCTCCGGCACGCCCGCGGCGCCGCGCGGCTCGCCCGCGGCGCGCGACGGCGTCAGACCGTCGCGGGCACCGGCCGGGCGATCGGGAAGGGCCGGCCGTCGAGGGTCCAGTGCGGGTCGATCGGGCGCAGCAGCGAGGCGTACACCTGGGCGGCGACGTCCGGGTGGCGGATCTCGCCGAGCGGCGGTCCGGCGGGGATGTCGTGCCCGGCGCAGGCGACCCAGGCCGTCCGCTCCTCGACCGTGCGGCCGCCGTGGCCGCCGGCGTCGACGTGGCCGTGGTCGGTGACGACGATGACGGTCCACTGCTCCTCGGCGTACGAGGCCCGGCCGCGGACGGCGTCCAGGAGGCGGCCGAGGCGCTCGTCGGCGGTGCGCATCGAGGCGCGGTACTCGTCGCCGCAGCCCAGGAAGTGGGCGGTCTCGTCGACGGCGCCGAGGTAGACGAAGGAGGCCTCGGGGTCGGCCGTGCCGAGGACGTGGACGGCCTCCCGGGTGACCTCCTCGTCCACGGCCTCCCAGGCCTCGGGGGTGTCCTCGGCCGGGGCGACGTACGAGAGCCGCCCGGGGGCGCGGAAGAGCGGACCGCCGGACTCGTTGATCATCAGCGGGTCCCAGCCGGCCGCGACGAAGGTGCGCCGGCGGTCGCTCCGGTTGAGGCGGGTGGCGAAGTCGGGGAACACGTCGAGCCGGTTTCCGCCCAGGTGGTTGCCCCAGACGCCGTGCTTGGCGGGCTCGACGCCGGTCACGATGGTCGCCCAGCAGGGTCCGGACATGGTGGGCGTGCCCTCCGCCACGGTGACCGGCACCAGGAACCCGGCCTCGGCGACCTCCTGGAGGCGCGGCATCGGCACCTGCTCCAGGTGGTCGTGCCGGACGCCGTCGATCCCGACGACGAGCACGCGGGGGCGGGGCCACTGGACAGCGGACATGGCGGGGTTCCTTTCGGTCGTGCGCACCGTCGGCCGCGCCCGCCCGGGGCGCCGCCGACCGCGCCATGCTCCACCGGCCGCCGTACCGAACGGCGTCGCCCAACCGAACGGCGGGTGTCCGCGAGGTGTCGGGCGGCCTCCGCGCCGCTGGTCAGCGGGCCGCGCGGACGGACGGGCGTGCTGGTCAGCGGGCCGGGGGCAGTGCCCGCGGGCCCGTCACGGCTGGGGCCGGAACTCGTGGACGACCTCGATGCGCCCCACGATGTGCCGGTTGAACTCCTCCAGCTCCTCGGCGGGCACCCAGAGCTCCAGGATCGTCCGGCCGCCGACCTGCCGTACGGGGTAGCGGGCGAGGAACCCGGTCTCGACCTCGAAGCGGGTGACGTAGCCGACGCCCGAGGCGGGCACGTTCCAGTCCCGGGCGATCCGGATCGCGTAGTCCTCGTCGAGGACCGGGTAGAAGATCGGCTGGTCTGGCAGCCGGGGCGGCCAGGCGCGCCGGTCGGCGGCCTCGACCAGCGCCAGCTCCTCGGGCCCGGTGGGGCGCCAGAGGGTGGTGGTCGGGGGCGTCCGGACGTGCGTGCTGGTCATGGACGGGCACGGTAGCCGGGCACGGTCGCGCCCGGCCACCGGATTTCCCCTGATCACGAGGGGCGGACGGCCCGTCAGCGGTAGGCGGACTCGCCGGTGATGGCCTCGCCGAGGACCAGGGTGTGGATCTCGCTGGTGCCCTCGTAGGTGAGCACCGACTCCAGGTTGTTGGCGTGCCGCAGCACCGGGTACTCGGTGGTGATGCCGTTGGCCCCGAGGACGGTGCGGGCGCTGCGGGCGATGTCCAGCGCGGTGCGGACGTTGTTGAGCTTGCCGAAGCTGATGTGCGGCGGGCGGGCGGCGCCCTCCTCCTTGAGCCGGCCGATCCGCAGCGCCACCAGGTAGGCCTTCTCGACCTCCAGCATCATCTCGACCAGCTTCTGCTGGGTCAGCTGGAAGCCGGCGATCGGGCGGTCGAACTGGATCCGGCTCCTGGCGTAGTCCAGGGCGGAGGTGTAGCAGTCGCGGGCGGCGCCGACGGTGCCCCAGAGGATGCCGTAGCGGGCCTCGTTGAGGGAGGAGAGCGGGCCGCGCAGGCCGACCACCCCGGGGAGCACCGCGTCGGCGGGCAGGACCACCTCGTCGAAGGCGAGCTCGCTGGTGACGGAGGCACGCAGGGAGAGCTTGCCGTGCACGTCGGTGGCGGTCAGGCCGCGGGCGCCGCGCTCGACCAGGAAGCCGCGCACGCCCTCCTCGGTCTGCGCCCAGACGACGGCGACGTCGGCGATGCTGCCGTTGGTGATCCACATCTTGCTGCCGGACAGCACCCAGTCGCCGCCCTCGCCGCCCTTGCGGACCGCCCGGGTGCGCATGTTGGCCGGGTCCGAGCCGAAGTCCGGTTCGGTGAGGCCGAAGCAGCCGATCAGCTCGCCCGCGGCCATGCCGGGCAGCCAGCGCTGCTTCTGCTCCTCGGAGCCGAAGGCGTGGATCGAGCGCATGGCGAGCGAGCCCTGGACGGAGACGAAGCTGCGCAGCCCGGAGTCGGCCGCCTCCAGCTCCATGCAGGCCACGCCGTACGCGACCGCGCCGGCGCCCGCGCAGCCGTAGCCGTCGAGGTGCATGCCGAGGACACCGAGGGCGCCGAGTTCGGGGGCGAGTTCGCGGGCCGGGAAGACCCCGCGCTCGAACCACTCGCCGATGTGCGGGCGGATCCGTTCCTCGGTGAACCGGCGGACGGTGTCGCGGATCAGCCGCTCCTCGTCGGAGAGGAGGTCGCCGACGGCGAGCAGGTCGGACGGGTCGATCCGGTTCGGCTTCGTCATCGAAGCTCCTTGCAGTCTCGGCAGGGCACCGGTCTCGGCGGAGTCGGCGGAGTACCGGCGCGTGTTCGGAGTACCGGCGAGTATTCCGCACCCGGCCCGGCCGTGGGTGGGCGCGAACGCGTGAGGAAAGCGACAGCGCGGGGTGACGGCGCCTCAGCGGGCGGCGCCCGCCCCACCCCGTACGAGGGCGGCCGCGCTCGTGCCACCCCGTGCGGGGGCGGCGCTCATGCCACCCCGCACAGCCGGAGCACCGCCGTCGTCGCCGCGCCCGCGACGACCACCACCGGGAAGGGCGCCCGCCGCAGCGCCAGCACCCCCGCGACCAGCACACCCACCGGACGGGCCCACCCCGCGAAACCGTGCCCCTGGGTCAGCGCACCGGTCGCCACCAGGGCGACCAGCAGCACCGCCGCCGCGACGGCCAGCAGGTGCCGCAGGCGCTCCGAGAGGGCCAGCCGACCGCCGAGCAGCGGCCCGGCGAACCGGAAGGCGTACGTGCCGACCGCCAGCAGCAGCACCGCGTACAACGGCATCATCGGACCGCCTCCTTCTCCTCGACCTGCGTCGGATCCGCCTTCCGCGTCCCGGACCCCGCGGGCTGCGCAGACCTCTCGGAGCCCGCGGACCCTGCAGATCCCGCGGGCCCCGCAGACTCCTCCGACCCCGCGGACACCGCAGCCCCCTCCGACCCCGCCGCCGGCCGGCCCGCGAACAGCAGCCCGACCAGGGCCAGCAGCACCGGCAGCCCGGCCGGGACGAACGGCGTCGCCGCGACCGCCACCACCGCGCCCACCAGCGCCGCGGTACGGGTGCGCCGGTCGGTGAGCGAGGGCAGGACGAGGGCGAGCAGGACGGCGGGGAAGGCGGCGTCCAGGCCCAGCGCGTCGGTGTCCCCGATCAGGCCGCCCGCGACGGAGCCGAGCAGCACCGCGACGTTCCACACCACGAACAGGGCGGTCCCGCAGAGCCAGAACGCGGCTCGGCGCCGTCGCGGCTCGCTCTGCTGCAGGGCGAAGGCAGCGGACTCGTCGGTGATCAGCTGGGCGCCGATCACCCGGCGCCACCAGGGGCCGTCGAGGGCGTCGGCCACGGTGAAGCCGAAGGGCAGCAGCCGGGCGTTGAGCACCAGCCCGGTGGCGACCGCCGCGAGCGCGCCGCCACCGGAGAGCACCACGCCGACCGCCGCGAACTGGGAACCGCCCGCGAACACGAGGACGGAGAGCGCGACCGGCACCCAGAGGGGCAGGCCGCCGGAGACGCTGATCGCGCCGAAGGAGGCGCCGACGAGGGCGTCGGCCAGGCAGACCAGAGCGATGTCACGCAGGGTGGCGCGCTCCAGTGTTCGGATGAGCGAACGCATGTCCATCAGAGTGAACCCGCCGCGACCGGTTCGTCAAGGCGAACAAGAAGACCGACAGAACGAACGCCGGCCCGCCGGACGTCTCCGCGGGCCCGGGCGGCCGTGGCAGCATGAACGGCACCGGCCGCACCGGCAGGCCGGAAAGCCGGAGCCGGAGCCGGACACCACCGGAGACCCGGACGGCGGCGGCCCACGGTCGGCGAAGGAGTCAGAGGAGAGCGTGAGTGGCGAGCATGAGTGACCACACCACCCCGGCCGCGGTCGCCGGCGGCTCCGGGACCGAGCTGATCGGCCAGATCGCCGCCTCCATCCGCCGCGAGCGCGAGCGCAGCGGGCTGTCGATGACCGAGCTGGCCCGGCGCGCGGGCATCGCCAAGTCGACGCTCTCCCAGCTGGAGTCGGGCGCGGGCAACCCCAGCGTGGAGACGCTCTGGGCCCTCGGGGTCGCGCTGAACGTGCCGTTCAGCCGACTGGTCGACCCGCCGCGCCCCGCGGTCAAGGTGATCCGGGCCGGCGAGGGCCCGGTGACCCACTCCGAGCGCGCCGACTACGCCGCCACCGTGCTCTCCTCCTGCCCGCCCAACGCCCGCCGGGACATCTACCGGATCGAGGCGCAGCCCGGCGAGACCAGGGCCTCCGACCCGCACATGCCCGGGACCGTCGAGCATGTGATGATCGGTGCCGGGCGCGCCCTGGTCGGGCCGGCGGAGGCGCCGGTCGAGCTCGGCCCGGGCGACTACGTGAGCTACCCGGGCGACTCGCCGCACGTGTTCCGCGCCCTGGCCCCGGACACCCTGGCGGTGATCGTGATGGAACACATCTGACGGACGCGCCTGACGGACGCGCCTGACGAACGCGCCCGCCGGGCCGTCAGAGACGGCGGGTCACTTCAACAGCCGGTCCAGGAAGGGGTTTCCGAACACCCGGTGCGGGTCGTGGCGGTCCAGGACGGCGACCGCCTCGTCCCAGCCGGGGCCGCCGCCGGCGCGCAGGGCGTCCGGGATGACCCGGTCGATCAGGTCCGGGTCGGACCAGGCGGCGTCGGCGGTGTAGGCCCAGCCCTTGGACCACTCGACCCGCAGGCCCGCCCGGGTGCCGTCGAAGGTGCGCAGCAGCCACTGCTCCAGGTCCCGGGCGAAGCGCTCCAGGCCGGGTGTCCCGGGGAAGGCGAGCACGTCGAGCCAGACCGCCGTGTCCCACGCGGGGCGGTCGGCGCGCGGGCGCAGCGCGGACAGCAGCGGGGGCCGGGCGCCGGGGACGCCGGAGTACGCCGGGTCGTCCAGGCCGGTGACCCGGATCTCCACCGCGCCGTTCACCGGGTACTCGCCCCGGGCCTGGTACGCGGCCAGCAACTCCCGGTAGTACGCCGCGAATTCGCTGACCACCCACTGCAGGTCGGCACGTCGGGTGAGGATCGCGTAGCCGTTGGCGGTGACCCGCAGGGTGGTGGGACGGACGTACTGCAGCAGGGCACGCGAGCGGCCCCAGAGGTCGGAGTGCAGCCCGCCGGCGAGCAGGTGGGTGAGCACCTCGCCGCTCAGCAGGCCGCGCAGCAGGCCGCCGGAGAGGAGGACGTCGGTGATGTCGCCGGTGAGCCCCACCTTGGCGACCAGGTACTGGAGTTGGCCGAAGAGCGGGGCCGATGCCCAGGCGCCGGAGACGATGTCGCCGGCCAGCCGGGCCACCGGCTCCGGGACGTTGTCCGAGAACGGGTAGTTGTAGGGCTCGTCGACGGTGAGGGAGGCGAGCGGCTTGGTCGGGGCGACGCTCCAGGTCTTGAGCCAGGGGTAGTCGGTGTAGGCGAACCAGATCGCCTCGGCCCGGCCGTCGCGCTCGACGAACTCGGCGAAGGTCCGGGGGCCGTCCCCGCCGGAGCCGCCGGAGCCGCCGCCCAGCAGGCCGCCCAGCACTCCCCCGAGCAGCCCGCCGCCGGACGCACCACCGGTTCCGCCGGACGCCGCCCCCGGGCGGGCGAAGAGCTCGGTCGCCGGGATGTCGAGTCGGCTGACGCAGCGCAGCGGCCGGTCGGCGCCGGCCCGCAGGACGACCTCGGTGAGGAAGGCGCGTCCCAGGTGCACCAGGAAGGCGGCGCTGTCGGCCTCGGAGCGGTCGAAGGTGCGCAGCGTGTAGCGGCCGGTGGCCGGGTCGAGGACGACGGCGGTGAGCCGGACCACCTGGTTGCTCACCGAGCCGTAGCCGTGCCCCTCCGGCCGCACCTCGCCGGCGGCGGGGACGGCGGTGCCGTGGCCGCCGATGGCGAGCACCCCGCCGACGGTGATCTCGCCGGGCGCCGGACAGGCGGTCAGGCCGAGGCCGCGGTCGGCCAGGTGCGCGAGCAGGGCCTCCACGGTGGCACCGGTCTGCACCCGGACGGTGGTGGGCGAGTCCGCGCCGATCGCGGTCAGGTGGCGGCTGGTGTCCACGAGCAGGACGCGGGCGCTCTCCGGGGTCCGGTCGGCGACGGTGAGCGGTGCCCAGGTGTGCCGGTAGCCCGAGGCGCGCAGGCGCCAGCCGTTGGCGTGCGCCCAGTCGGCGAGGACCGGGACCTCCTCGGGGGTGCGCGGCGCGCAGGTCCACAGCTGGTCGGTGCGGATCTCGCCGGACCAGTTCTGGAAGACCCGCTGGTAGAGCTCGGTACCGTCGGGCAGTCCGGGCGGTGCGGGCGTGGCGGCCTCGGCGCTGTCCGGTCCGACGGTGCCGCGCAGGATCCAGGCGGCGCCACCGAGCGCGGCGGAGGCGCCCAGCAGCTGCCGCCGGGTGAGACCGCTCCCGGCGGTGCCGCCGGTGCCGCTCCCGGCGGTGCTTCCGGCGGTGCTTCCGGCGGTGTCCGTCGTCCCCGCGCTCTGTCGTCCCCTGGTCATCCGTCCGCCCCTCGTGCTGGTCCCCCCGGGCCCGGCTGCGGCCGTCCGGGTCGGCCGGTCTCCGCCCGGCCCGGGGAGGAGCGTACGAAGTGCCGTACGGAGGTTTGCGGCGGACCCGTCGTTGACTCACTCGTTCGAGTGAGCACGGCCCGGTCAACGATTGAGGGTCCTCGGCGCGGGGCATGCGGAGCGCCCCCTCCCGGAGGACCGGACGGCCCCTCACGGGCAACCGGACCGCCCCTCCGGGGGCCGGGTGGCCGCGCCGGAAATACCCGGGACCCGCTCGCGGCTGTCGTGATCGGAGATCCGTTCCGGGCCGGACCGGCCCGTACAGGAGGTGCAGCGCGCGATGGGTGACGAGCAGGCGAAGCCGCAGGAGTCGCAGGAGTACCGGGTCGAGCACGACTCGATGGGCGAGGTCCGGGTACCGGCCACCGCGAAGTGGCAGGCGCAGACGCAGCGGGCGGTGGAGAACTTCCCGGTGTCCGGGCAGCGGCTGGAGCGGGCGCACATCGCCGCGCTGGCCCGGATCAAGGCCGCCGCGGCCCGGGTGAACGCCCGCCTCGGGGTCCTGGACGGGGAGACGGCGGAGGCGATCGTCGCGGCCGCAGAGGAGGTCGCGGAGGGGCGCTGGGACGACCAGTTCCCGGTGGACGTGTTCCAGACCGGTTCGGGCACCTCGTCCAACATGAACACCAACGAGGTGATCGCGACCCTGGCCGGGGAGCGGCTGGGCCGCCCCGTCCACCCCAACGACCACGTCAACGCGAGCCAGTCGTCCAACGACGTCTTCCCGTCCTCGATCCACATCGCCGCCACCGCCGCCGTGACGCACGACCTGGTCCCGGCACTGGAGCACCTGGCGGAGGCGCTGGAGCGCAAGTCCGCCGAGTTCGCCGAGGTGGTCAAGTCGGGCCGTACGCACCTGATGGACGCCACCCCGGTCACCCTCGGCCAGGAGTTCGGCGGCTACGCGGCGCAGGTGCGGCACGGCCGGGAGCGGCTGCTGGCCACACTGCCCCGGGTCGCCGAACTCCCGCTCGGCGGAACGGCGGTGGGCACCGGCATCAACACCCCGCCCGGCTTCCCGGAGGCGGTCATCGCGGAGGTGGCCCGCGCCACCGACCTGCCGCTGACCGAGGCCAGGAACCACTTCGAGGCGCAGGGCGCGCGGGACGCCCTGGTCGAGCTGAGCGGTCAACTGCGGACGGTGGCGGTCGGCTTCACGAAGATCGCGAACGACCTGCGGTGGATGGGCTCCGGTCCGCGCACCGGCCTCGGCGAGATCAACCTGCCTGACCTGCAGCCGGGTTCGTCGATCATGCCGGGCAAGGTGAACCCGGTGCTGCCCGAGGTGGTGCTGATGGTCGCCGCCCAGGTGGTCGGCAACGACGCGACGGTGACGCTGGCCGGCGCGAGCGGCAACTTCGAGCTGAACGTGATGCTCCCGGTGATCGCCCGCAACGTGCTGGAATCGGTGCGGCTGCTCGCCACCAGCGCCCGGCTGCTCGCGGACCGGACGGTGGACGGCATCACCGCCAACGTCGAACGGGCCCGGGAGTACGCCGAGTCCTCGCCCTCGGTGGTGACCCCGCTCAACCGGTACATCGGGTACGAGGAGGCGGCGAAGGTCGCCAAGCAGTCGCTGGCCGAGCGCAAGACGATCCGTCAGGTGGTGCTGGAGCGGGGCTACGTCGAGCAGGGCAAGCTCACCGAGGAGCAGCTGGACGAGGCGCTGGACGTGCTGCGGATGACCCGCCCGTAACGGCCGCGGGGCCCCGGCCGGGGCCGGAGCGCCTCGGAGGACGGTGTCCGGGGCGTGCGCCGGGGCGCGGTGGGCGGTTGTGTCCGGGGCGTGCGCCGGGGCGCGGTGGGCGGTCGTGCCCGCCGCGCCCCGGCGGGGCTGCGGGGAGGATTCAGCCCCGGGCTCGGCCGGCCCGGCCGCGCCGCATTGCCGCTCCGTTCGAGGTCATGGTGGCCATCGAGATCGCCGCGAGTCCGAGCAGGAACATCACGGCACCGGCGATGAGGCAGGTGACGATGTTCTTGCCGTGCGCGACGGAACCGGAGACCGCCCACGGGGAAATGATCGTCCAGACACCGAGCGCGGTGGCCGCCCAGGCCCTCGCGTGGGTGCGTTCGTAGGCCGTGCCGTAGCCGGCCATCAGCACCGTGTAGGCCAGACCCACGATCAGGCAGGTCACGGTCAGGGTGCTGAACGCGGTGAAGCCGACGATCCACGGCGATGCCGCCAGGAAGAGGCCGGCCAGTACGGCCAGGGCTTCCACACCCTGGGCGCGGGGGGTCGAGGTGACCCGCTCGTAGTGTTCCCGTAGTTCGACGATGTCCGGATGGTGCTCCATGCCCGTCGGGATATGGGTTGCCACCGATACCACCTCCTGTGGTCCGGAACCTGGGGGGCACACAGACTGTGAACGCGCGCGCCCCGTACCCATTCTGTCCCTTCTCTAACGTTTTGCACCCTATTGGGCGTAATGATCGATAACCATCCGATCACGCCGATTGAGACCGTCAGCGGCGGTTGGCGAGGCCGACGGGGAGTTCCGCTGGTTGTGTGTGCGGTGGTCAGTGGTGGTTGGCGATTTCGGTCAGTGGTGGGTGGCGAGCCTGCGCTCCAGCGGTTACTGAGCGTTGTGGTGAGGTGCTGGCGATCCGGCGAGGAGTCCGCTCGCGTGGTGGTCTGACCGCTGCCCCTTCCCGGGCAGAGACGGCCCTGGCCCCGCTGCTCCATGGAGCTGGAGCAGCGGGGCCAGGGCGGCGCACCTTGACTGCTGGCAGATCAGCCGGATGTGCGCCGCCCGTCGGCGGTGTGGGCGGTGTCCGGGTCACTCGCCCTTGAGCTGCTGCACCAGGCCGAGCCGGTCGATGACCGCGTGCCGCTCGCTGATGCGGTCGCCGACGAAGCGGAACAGGGCGAAGGCCTCCGTGCTGACGCGCTTGCCCGTGGCCGGGACGCCCATCAGCGGGCCGGTGTGGGTGGCCGTCATGCGCCAGCGGACGACGACGTCGTCGCCCTCGCCGAGCAGGTCGAGGATCTCGAACGACGGGTCGGTGTGGGTGGCGTGCACTTCGCGGATGGCGTCCTTGAAGCCCTGCGGGCCCCGCACGTTCTGATGCTTGCCCTCGCTGGTGGCGAAGTCCGCGGTGAACAGCTCGTCGGCGACGTCCACGTCGCCGGCTTCGAGGGCCCTGTAGAGGCGGCGGACGGCGTTCTTGCGGTACTCGACGGTGGTCATGGGTCCCCTCCCGAGACGGATCCGAGCGGATCGCCGAGCGACTTACTGAGCGATCCATCAGTAAGTTAACCTGTTGCTGAGCGATTACTCAAGAAGTCGGGGCGGCAGGGAGAGACGGAGGCCGGAGATGGCTCAGGCGCGAAGCGGTCGGCCCTCGACCGGGGTGCGGGAGGCGCTGCTCAAGGCGACCGAGGAGGCACTCGGGGAGGCCGGGCTGGCGCTGTCCACCAAGGAGATCGCCCGCCGGGCGGGCGTCGCGGAGTCGAGCATCTTCTACCACTTCGGCGACCGGCTGGGCCTGCTCCAGGCCGTCATCGGACTGCACCTGCCCGCGTTCGCCGACGCGACGGCCGTCCTCGGCGCGCCGGAGGGTGCCGCCGGGCCCGCGTCCGGAACCGCCCCCGGGGCCGCGGGGACCGCGACCGACCCGGGGGCGGCGGAGACCGGCTCCGGCGCCGAGCTGGAGGCCGACCTCGCCGCCCTGCTCGCCCGCCTCGAACGGTTCTACCGCCGGATCATGCCGATCCTGGGCGCCGTCCAGTCCGACGCCCAGCTGCGCGGGTTGCTCGCCGAACGCGGCGGCGAGGTCGGCCCGCACCTCGCCCTCGGGGCGGTCGCCGACGCCGTCCGGGCCCGCCAGGCAACCGGCCGGCTCCCTGCCGCGCTGGACCCGTCCGCCGCGGCCCTGCTGCTCGTCGGCGCCGCCCACCAACGGGCCCTGCACGCCCACTTGCTGGGGGAGGCCGCGGCCCGCTTCCTCCCCCCGGTGGCGACCGTCGCCCGCACCCTCGCCCCGGCCTTCCGGTAGCGCACCACGCCGGCTCCGGCCCGGGCCGGCTAGCGGCGCCGCAGCTGATCACAATCCGTAGCCGACGCGCGAGATCGCCAACCGTCGCCAACCGTCGCTGACCTTCGCCGACGAGCGCTGACGGTCTCACCGGTGACCTGCGTCTCAACCTCGCGGGACGCCATTGCCTATGCAACTCGTTGCATAGCAAGATGCGGGTCATGGCACTGGAGCACGCGATCCTCGTCTCGCTGCTGGAGCAGCCCGGCTCCGGCTACGAGCTGGCCCGGCGTTTCGACCGCTCGATCGGACGCTTCTGGACCGCCACCCACCAGCAGATCTACCGGGTGCTGCGGCGCATGGAGGCGGACGGCTGGGTCGCCGCGGAGGAGGTCGCCCAGGACGGGCGCCCGGACAAGAAGGTCTACTCGGCCGCCGGGGCCGGCCGGGCCGAGCTGGCCGACTGGCTGCGCAAGCCGGTCGAGCCGGAGACCGTCCGGCACGAACTCGCGGTCAAGATCCGGGCCGCCGCCTTCGACGACCCGGCCGCGCTGATCTCCGAGGTCGAACGCCACCGCGAGGCCCACGCCGCCCTGCTCGCCCGCTACCTGCACGGCGAGCAGCGGGACTTCCCCGACCTCGAAGCCCTCGACACCCGGCAGGAGTTGCAGCACGTGGTGCTGCGCGGCGGCATCGAGTTCGAGCGGATGACCCTCGACTGGCTCGACGACGTGCTCGCCACCCTGCGCCGACTCGCCGCCGACCGGCCGTCCAGACCCGACGCCGACCGGCTGTCCTGACCCGACGCCGACCGGCTGTCCTGACCCGATGCCGACCGGCCGTCCTGACCCGTCGGTGCCGTCCTGACGCACCGGCGCCGTCCTCACGCACCGGCGCCGTCCTGACGCGCCCGGTGCCGTCCCGAACCACGGGTGCCCGGCCGTCCTGACGTGCCGGCGCCCCGGCCCCGCCACCCGCTTCCCACACCCTCGACCTCGGGAGTCCCCGATGCTCTTCAACCCGCGCACCTACGACCCCGCCCAGTTCGACGAGCCGACCCGCCGGCTGCTGCGCGCGACCGTGGACTGGTTCGAGTCCCGCGGCAAGAAGGCGCTGATCGACACCTACATCGACCGCAGCTGGTACGCCGACTTCCTCGAATTCGCCGCGAAGGAGGGCCTGTTCGCGGAGTTCCTGACCCCGTCCGCGGCCGACCCGGACAAGCGCTGGGACACCGCGCGGATCGCCGAGCTGAACGAGATCCTCGGCTTCTACGGCCTCGGATACTGGTACACCTGGCAGGTCACCATCCTGGGCCTCGGCCCGGTCTGGCAGAGCGAGAACGAGGTCGTCCGGGCCCGTGCCGCCCGGCTCCTGGCGGAGGGCCACGTCATGGCCTTCGGCCTCTCCGAGCGCACCCACGGCGCCGACATCTACTCCACCGACATGATCCTCACCCCGGACGGCGAGGGCGGCTTCACCGCGACCGGCTCCAAGTACTACATCGGCAACGGCAACGTGGCCGGCCTGGTCTCGGTCTTCGGCCGCCGCTCGGACGTCGAGGGCCCCGAGGGCTACGTCTTCTTCGCCGCCGACAGCCGCCACGAGGCGTACCACCTGGTCAAGAACGTGGTGAACGCCCAGATGTACGTCAGCGAGTTCCGCCTGGAGGACTACCCGGTGCGCGCCGAGGACGTGCTGCACACCGGCCAGGCCGCCTTCGACGCCGCCCTGAACACCGTCAACGTCGGCAAGTTCAACCTCTGCACCGCGTCCGTCGGCATCTGCGAGCACGCGATGTACGAGGCCCTCACCCACGCCCACAACCGGGTGCTGTACGGCAAGCGGGTCACCGACTTCCCGCACGTCAAGCGGGAGCTGACCGACGCGTACGTCCGCCTGGTCGCGATGAAGCTGTTCAGCGCCCGGGCCGTGGACTACTTCCGCACCGCCTCCCCCGAGGACCGCCGGTACCTGCTGTTCAACCCGATGACCAAGATGAAGGTCACCACCGAGGGCGAGAAGGTCATCGACCTGATGTGGGACGTCATCGCGGCCAAGGGCTTCGAGGCGGACACCTACTTCGACAAGGCCGCCAAGGACATCCGCGGCCTGCCGAAGCTGGAGGGCACCGTCCACGTCAACCTGGCGCTGATCCTCAAGTTCATGGGCAACTACCTGTTCGCCCCGGCCGAGTACGCCCCGGTGCCGTCCCGCCTGGACGCCGCCGACGACGCCTTCCTGTTCCGCCAGGGCCCGGCCCGCGGCCTCGGCGCGATCCGCTTCCACGACTGGCGCACCGCCTACGACCGCCAGGCGCAGCTGCCCAACGTCGCGCGCTTCCGCGAGCAGGCCGACGGCTTCTGCGAGCTGCTCCTCGGCCACGCGCCGAGCAAGGAGCAGCAGGCGGACCTGGACTTCCTGCTGGAGATCGGCCAGCTGTTCGCGCTGATCGTCTACGGCCAGCTGGTGCTGGAGCAGGCCGAGCTGACCGGTCTGGACGCCTCCGACGAGGGCCGCGACGTCCTGGACCAGGTCTTCGACGCCCTGGTCCGCGACTTCTCCGCGCACGCCACCGAGCTGCACGGCAAGGCCTCCACCACCGAGGAGCAGGCCGCCTGGGCGCTGGCCAACGTGCGCCGCCCGGTGTCGGACGCGGCGCGGGCCGCGCGGGTGTGGGAGCGGGTCGAGGCGCTCGCGGGCGCCTACGAGATGCAGCCGTAGGTCCACGCCGTACGGATGTGATCCGGAGGCGTGCGGTCCGGAGGACGTGATCCGTGCAGGGCCCCGGGGGTGCCGGTCGGCGGACCGGCACCCCCGGTCGTGCGTTTCCGTGGTGGGAGGCGGATGGCCCGAGCCGCCGCCGCAGCCGCCTCGGCCGCTTGAGCCCCCGCCTCAGCCGGCTCAGCCGTCGCCTCAGCCGTCGCCGAGGCCCATGTCGCGGGCCCGGGCGACGGCCTCGGCGCGGGTGGCGACGTGCAGTTTCTCGAAGATGTGCGTGATGTGGTTGCGGACGGTCTTCTCCGCGACCACCAGCTCCCGGGCGATCCGCCGGTTGTCCAGCCCGCGCGCGACCAGGTCCAGCACCTCGGCCTCCCGCGCGGTGAGGTCCGGGAACAGCTGCCCGGCCTCGCGCATCCGGGCCCCGGCCAGCAGGGCGGTGATCCGTCCGGCCACCTCACCGCCGAACACCGCGCCTCCCGCGGCGACCGTCCGCACCGCGTGCAGCACCTCCTCCCGGCCCGCGCCCTTGACCAGGTAGCCGCGGGCACCGGCCTGGAGCGCGGCGAGCAGGTTGCCGTCGTCGTCCGACATGGTCAGCATCAGCACGGGCGGCGGCGCCTCCTGGGTGGACAGCTGCCGGACGGCCTCCAGCCCGGAGCCGTCGGGCAGCGAGAGGTCCATGATCACCACGCTCGGACGGTGCCGGGCGACCGCCTCCGGGACGTCGGCGAGCCGCTCGGCCTCGGCCACCACCAGAACGCCCTCGGCGCTCTCCAACGCCGCCTTGAGCCCCTCCCGGAAGAGCGGGTGATCGTCGACGATCAGTACACGGACGGGCGTTGTGTCGCCCGGGCCCGAGGGCGCAACCGACTGTTCTTCATCCACCCGGCCGACACTACCAGCGGCGCACCGGCTACTTTCCGTGACATGCTCGGAAGTCGTCCGCGTGGCGGGCGCGGCGGCACAGCGGACCGGATGGCCGGTCCGGCACCGGGACCACGGTCGGGGACGCGATCCGAGACCGCTGCCTCAGGCATCCGGGACACCGGGCCGCCGAGACTGGAACCCGGTCTGTCCACACCGCCGGGGGGTTCGCACCACCGGAGTCCGCCCCACCGGCCCAGCCCGTCTGCGAGGTGGTGGCATGCCCCCGGCGACCCCCGTCCGGCGCCGCACGCCGGCCCAACGGCAACTCACCGCGGCCGCGATCGCCACGGCGGTCTGCATCGTCGCGGCGACGCTGTGGATCTGTTACGTGCTCGTCCATCTCGGCGACCCGGGCGTGTCGATACCACGCGACCAACTCGCCATCCTGGTCTACGCGCTGCCGACCGCGGCTGCGGGCATGCTGCTGCACGCCCACCGCCCGGGCAGCCCGCTGGGCTGGGTGATGCTCGTCTACGCGCTGACCGGCATCCTGCCCGCTGCGGCGGCCGCACCGGTCCGGGTCGAGATCACCAATCCGGGCATCGTCGGCGCCACGCTGGCCCTCGAAGTGCTGGCGGGATCGCTCAACGCGGTCGTCGTCTACTCGCTGCCGCTCTGGCTGCCCTACGGACGGCTGACCACCCGGCGCTGGTGGTGGTACATCGCGGCCATCGCCGTGTGGGTGACCCTGGAGGTGGCGCAGGCACTCGACGACCCGACGACCTACGGGCGGCCCAATCCGCTGGCCGGCACGCCGCCCGCGCGTTTCGCCGTCGCCTTCGTCCACCGCCTGGGCGGACACGACCTGTTGATCAGCGAGTGCGTGATCGGGTTCCTCGCGCTGGTCCTGCTGGCGCGTCTACTGCGTCCGACCGGCTCCGAGCAGGACAGGGCCGAGACCCGCCGGCACCGGCTGCGGGTGGCGGGGATGCTCGGCGCGTACCTGCTCTGGGTGGGGATGCAGGACTTCTTCGAGCGGACCTCCACCGAGCACTACTGGCTCAGCTACTCGCTGTTCGCCTCGGCGGGGCTGGTGTGGGCAGTCGCGGTGGCCGTCCTGGTCGTCCGGGACCACGGCTGGCGGCTCGACCGGGCGGCCCGCAGTGTGCTGATCGGGCTGCTGCTGGGCACCGCAGTCACCGGGCTGTTCGTGGTGGCCGCCGCCGTGCTCTCCGACTGGTTGCTGCCGGGGCGTGGCGGGGCCGCCCTGCTGCTGATCGCCCTGGTGTACGCGCTCGGCGCGGCCCTTCCGCGGGCGGCCCGGCGGTGCGTCACCCTCGTGGACCGGCTGTACTACGGCGAGCGCGCCCAGCCGTACCAGGTGCTCCGGACACTCGCGGGGCGGGTGCGGCAGGTGGTCGATCCGGCACGGCTGCCGGAGACGCTGTGCGCGACGGTCGCCGAGGAACTGAGGCTTCCCGGGGTCGCCCTGGCTGTCACCACCCGGGCCGGGCGGCGCACGCTGGCCACCGCCGGACGGCTGGACGGCCACAGCCAGGACTTCACACTCGTCCACAACGGGCTGCCGATCGGCGAGTTGACCGTAGGACTGCGGGCGGGCGAGGAGTGGTTGGACAGCAGTGACATCGACATCCTGCGCTCGCTCGCCGACCAGGCCTCGCCGGCCGTCGCCTCCCTCCGACTCCACGAGGACCTGCTGGCCAGCCGGGAGCAGATCGTCTCCGCCCGGGAGGAGGAGCGGCGCTGGCTGCGGCGCGACATCCACGACGGGCTGGGGCCGGCGCTGGCCGGGTTGCGGCTGCGGGTGGACAACGCCGCCACCTCGGCGGGCGACGGGATCGCTGACACCCTGCGCGGAGTCTCGGACGGCCTGGGGATGACGATCAAGGAGGTCCGCCGGATCACCGACCGGCTCGGGCCGGCGCCGCTCGGCGAGTTCGGGCTGACCCGGGCGGTCCGGCAGCTGGCGGACACCTTCAGCGGGACCGGATTGACCGTGACGGCGGAGCTGTCGCCGGATCCGCTGCCGGAACTGCCGGCGGCGGTGGAGGTTGCGGCCTACCGCATCACGGCGGAGGCGCTCAACAACGTGCTGCGGCACGCCCGGGCACGGACGGCGCGGGTGACGCTGCGGCTGGACGACGCGGCGCTGGCGCTGACCGTGCGGGACGACGGAGTGGGGTACCGCGAGACCGCCGACGAGCACGAGCGGGAGGGCAGTGGGGTAGGGCTGCAGTCGATGGCGGACCGGGCGGCGGAGATCGGTGGCAGGTGCACCGTCGAGTCACTCTCCCGGGGCGGAGGCACGCAGGTGCTGGCGGTGCTGCCGCGCTCGGCGGGGGCCGATATGCGACGGGTGACGGGTGGCGGCTGACGGAAAGCGGGCGACGGATGACAGCCGACAGATTTCATAATCTGTCGGCTGTCATCTGTCATCTGTTATCTGCTATCCGCCATCCGTCGGCTCGTGGCCTGCGAGCCGAGGAGGCGACGTCGGCGGTGGGCTGGTCATCAGGGCGGGCAGTTGAAGTGGCAGTCGTCCGCCGGGCCACCACCACCGGGTCGCGGGCCCCCGCCCGGCCTGGGCTTGAGACCTTCGGGGGACACTGCGGCCGAGTTGGAACAGGCGCAGCGCACGGCCAGGCCTGCTGCGATCACGCCCGCCAGCACGCCGGCCGCGCGGATCGCCCTGGCCTTGGTAGCCGCGGCCTTGGTATTCG
Organism: Kitasatospora sp. NPDC093550; assembly: GCF_044764985.1. Classification (NCBI taxonomy): domain Bacteria; kingdom Bacillati; phylum Actinomycetota; class Actinomycetes; order Kitasatosporales; family Streptomycetaceae; genus Kitasatospora; species Kitasatospora sp. NPDC093550. The sequence goes on along the minus strand of NZ_JBIWJF010000001.1, from coordinate 371,177 downwards.
TCGACATTCGGTGGTACTCCTGATTCTTCCGAGTGACCGGTCATGGTCGATCGGCCACGTTCAACTCTGCGGACGGACGCGCCCCGAGCGCATGGGCCTGATGTCCCATTCCGGTCCCGGTTCGGCGCCCGGGGCTCCGATGCGGCCCAGCACGACGGTGACCGGCTTGCGCGACCCGGCCCGCAGGCCGTACCGCTCCTTGGCCCTGACGTAGACCAAGTCGCCCGGGAACAGCGGTACTTCACCGAGCTCACCGAGGAAGGAACCGGCCCCGGAGAGGACCAGCAGGAAGGCGTCGGCCGCCCGGTCCTGGTACGGGCCGCAGAGGCCGCCCGGGTCGAGGTCCACGGTGCCCACGTCGACCTGTCGCCAGGCCGGCGCGGGCTCCGGGCCCGACCGCTGGGCCGGGATGTCGCCCCGGGCCGGGGTCGGCCGGACGGTGAGCACGGTGGTCGGCGCACCGCGGACGGCGGTGAGCCGGCAGCTGCTGCCGGGCCGGTGGTGCAGCGCCTCGCCCGGGGACAGGACCCGGCCGGCCGCGGCGAGCCGGCCGGAGAGCACCACCGTCACCGACTCCACTGAACCGTAAGGGAGTTGCTCGACCCGGACGCCGGGCGGCAGGGTCTCGACGGTGAGTCCGGCGCGGACGGAGGGCCGCTGCTCCGGGTCGATCAGCCGCCGGAAGACGGGCGCGGTGCGGGGGACGGCCGCAGGTACGACGATCACTTGGGGTCTCCTGGGAGGGAGCTGGGGAGGGAGTCAGGGCCGGTCGCGGCGGGCGGCGCGGCGCCGGGCCAGGGCGGCCCGAGTGCCGGCGACGTGCCGGGGCACGGCGAGGGTGAGGCAGAGCAGCTCGGCGCCGAGCGGACCGGCTTCGAGGTGCAGTGTGCGGCCCCTGCGGGCCAGCAGCAGATCGCCTTCCGAGGCCAAGTGGTCCGGCTCGTCGGACAGTTGCCCGACGACGGCGGCGCCGCGCAGGACGTGCAGGACGGTCTCGGCGTCGGGCCGGCCGGTCAGCACGTGATGGGCGCCGGGGCTGAGCCTCAGGTGGTCGAAGGCCTCGCAGGCGCTGGCGAGCATCGAGCGGCGGGCCAGCGAGCGGATCCGCACGCGTTCGCCGTTCGGGCCGAGGACGACCATCGCGGCGCCGGTGCCGGTGGTGACGATCATGCGGGTTCATCTCCGCTCAGGGGGGTGGGGCGGCCCGCCGGGACGGTCAGGACGGCGTGGAAGTACTCCAGGCCTGCGGTCCCGGCGGTGAGGACGGTCCGGGTGCCGAGCGGGAGGACGACGGCGGTGCCCTCGACGAGGGGGATACCGGCGTCCCGCGGCACGGGGTCCCGCGGCTCGGGGTCCTGCGGCTCGGCGTCGTGGTCGGCCTGCGGGGAGTCCCGCCGTACGGTCTCCTCGGGCGCTTCGGCGAGGCCGGAGCCGGCGGTGACGTAGAGCGCGTGCTCGACGCCGTCGGCGGCCAGCTCGGTGCTGTGGCCCGGTTCGAGCCGCTGCAGCCCGACGCCGCGCAGCGGTCCCGCGAGCAGTCGACCGGGGTCGACGGCGCCGTGCCGGCGGAGGTCGGTGATGACGGTTCCGGGCATGTCGGGCGCTCCTTCCGGTCTCCGGCGGGCCCTGCGGTCCGCCTCTGGGCTCCACCCTCCGGCGCCCGCTGTCCCGGCCGCACGGGGGTTCCGTCCCGTCCGGCTCCCGTCCCGCTCCCGGGGCGGCCCGGGCCTGGTCCCGACGCGATCCCGGCCTGAGCCGGGCCGATCCCGGGCCGCTCCCGGGCCGCTCCCGGCCGACGGAACGCCCCCGCGCGAACCGACGTACGGTGGAACCGGAGGCCGTGTCATGCACGTCACCGGAAGCCACTTCACCCACTTCGCCGACCGCACCGACGCGGGCCGGCGGCTGGCCGCGCGCCTGGGCCACCTGGGCGGGACCGGCGCCATCGTCGTGGCGCTGCCGAGGGGCGGGGTGCCGGTGGCCGCCGAGGTGGCCGAGGCACTCGGCGCTCCGCTGGACATCTGCGTGATCCGCAAGCTCGGCGTGCCCTACCAGCCGGAGCTGGGCATGGGGGCGATCGGCGAGGACGGCGTCCGGGTGCTGAACGAGCAGGTCATCCGGCTCGGCTCGGTCACCGACGGCCAACTCGCCGAGGTGGAGCGGCGCGAGCGCGCCGAACTGGAGCGCCGGGCCCGCCGCTACCGGGGCGACCGCCCGCCGGCGGACGTGCGCGGACGCACGGTCGTCGTGGTGGACGACGGCATCGCCACCGGCTCCACCGCCCGGGCGGCCTGCCGGATCCTCCGGGAGCGCGGCGCGGCCCGGGTGGTGCTGGCCGTGCCGGTGGCGCCCCGGGACTGGACCGACCGTCTCGAGGAGGTCGCCGACGAGCTGGTCTGCGTCGATACACCGTCGCCGTTCTTCGCGATCGGCGAGTTCTACGCCGACTTCTCCCAGACCGAGGACGCCGAGGTGCTGCGGCTGCTCGCCGAGGCCCGGCAGCGGGAGGGGGCGGGAGCCGGCCCGCCCGCCGCCTCCGCCGCGGTCGACCGCGAGCTGGCGCTGCCGGTCGCCGGGGTCCGCCTCACGGGCCGACTGACCGTGCCGCCCGGCGCGCGCGGCGTCGTGGTGTTCGCGCACGGCAGCGGCAGCGGTCGGCACAGCCCGCGCAACCGGTACGTCGCGGAGTACCTGAACCGGGCCGGGCTGGCCACCCTGCTGTTCGACCTGCTCACCGAGGCCGAGGAGTCGGACCGGCGGAACGTGTTCGACGTCGGGCTGCTGGGCTCCCGGCTGACCGCCGTCGCCGAGCGGCTCGGCGCGGGCCGGGGAGGCGCGGGCCCGGAAGGCACCGGCCGGGGAGCCGCGGGCAGGGAAGGCAGGGGCCGGGAGGGCAGCGGCAGGGAAGGCCCGGCCGCCCAGGACACGGACGACGCCGTGCCCGAGACCCGCGCGCTGCCGCTCGGCCTGTTCGGCGCCAGCACCGGCGCCGCCGCGGCCTTGCACACCGCCGCCGAGCTGGGACCGGCGGTGCGCGCCGTGGTCTCGCGGGGCGGCCGCCCGGACCTCGCCGGGCCCGAGGTCCTGGCCCGGGTGAGCGCCCCGACCCTCCTCGTGGTCGGCTCGCTGGACACCACCGTGCTCGACCTGAACCGGCGGGCCGCCAGGCGGCTGCGCTGCGAAAGTGAACTGGCGGTGGTGCCGCGCGCGACCCACCTCTTCGAGGAGCCCGGCACCCTCGACCAGGTCGCTGAGCTGGCCCGGGACTGGTTCCTGCGCCACCTCCCCGAGCCCGGGTCCGCCGGCCCGGACCGGTGAGGCGGCCTCGAGCACGATTGCGCAGACTTCGTGCATCACCCCCGATCGGCAGAACATTCTGCGCAGCGCAAGCCGGGAAATCCTGGCCAGCTTGTACACATTGAGCAGTGGAAAACCGACCTGTTGCCCAACCACCCCGACAGGAGCAAGCTCTCCGCAACCGGACCGCCCACCCATCCGCGGTGCGGCCGCGATCCAGCGGAAGCCTCAGAGCCGAGGCCCGAAGTGGAGGAACGACCGATGACCACGCAGTCCCACGCCCTTGAGTTGACCCCCGAGGAGCGCGAGGCCGGTCTTGACGCCGACCAGCTGCGCCGCCTCGTCGGCCTCGTCGAGCACGACCCGGCGGCCGACCCCTTCCCGGTCACCGCCCAGGACGCCGTCGTCTTCGTGGTCGGCAACGCCACCCAGACGGCCCAGTTCTACCAGGTCGTCTTCGGCATGGAGCTGGTCGCCTACTCCGGCCCGGAGACCGGCCGCCGCGACCGCAAGGCCTACGTGCTCCGCTCCGGCTCCTGCCGCTTCGTGATCAAGGGCGGCGTCCAGCCGGACAGCCCGCTGCTGGACCACCACCGCCGCCACGGCGACGGCGTGGTCGACCTCGCCCTGGAGGTCCCGGACGTCGACAAGTGCATCGAGCACGCCCGCGCGTCCGGCGCCACCGTCCTGGAGGAGCCGAACGACGTCTCGGACGAGAACGGCACCGTGCGCCGCGCCGCCATCGCCACCTACGGCGAGACCCGCCACACCCTGATCGACCGCTCCCGCTACCACGGCCCCTACCTGCCGGGCTACGTCGTCGCGGAGAGCCGGGTGAAGCACCCGGAGGGCTCCCCCAAGCGCCTCTTCCAGGCCCTCGACCACGCCGTCGGCAACGTCGAGCTGGGCCGGATGGACGAGTGGGTGTCGTTCTACAACCGCGTCATGGGCTTCGTGAACATGGCCGAGTTCGTCGGCGACGACATCGCCACCGAGTACTCCGCGCTGATGTCCAAGGTCGTCGCCAGCGGCAACCACCGGGTGAAGTTCCCGCTCAACGAGCCGGCCATCGCCAAGAAGAAGTCCCAGATCGACGAGTACCTGGAGTTCTACACCGGCCCCGGCTGCCAGCACATGGCGCTCGCCACCAACGACATCCTCACCACCGTGGACGTCCTGCGGGCGCGCGGCGTGGAGTTCCTCAACACCCCGGACGCCTACTACGACGACCCGGAGCTGCGCGAGCGGATCGGCAAGGTCCGGGTGCCGATCGAGGAGCTGAAGAAGCGCGGCATCCTGGTCGACCGCGACGAGGACGGCTACCTGCTGCAGATCTTCACCAAGCCGATCGGCGACCGTCCGACCGTCTTCTACGAGTTCATCGAGCGCCACGGTTCGCTCGGCTTCGGCAAGGGCAACTTCAAGGCGCTCTTCGAGTCCATCGAGCGCGAGCAGGAGCGACGCGGCAACCTGTGAGCGTCATGAGCGTCGGAGAGCTCTGACGAACGGTCGAGGAGGACCACGGAGATGGCGTACTACCGGCAGCTGGGCAGCATCCCGCCCAAGCGGCACACCCAGCACCGCACCCCCGAAGGCGGGCTGTACTACGAGGAGTTGATGGGCGAGGAGGGGTTCTCCTCGGACTCCTCGCTGCTCTACCACCGGGGCATCCCCTCGGCGGTGGTCAACGCGGTGCCCTGGGAGCTGCCGGACCAGTCCACGGTGCCCAACCACCCGCTCCTCCCGCGCCACCTCAAGCTGCACGAGCTGTTCGCGGACCAGGAGTGGAAGTCCGCGGACGTCGTCGGCAGCCGTCGGCTGGTCCTCGGCAACGGCGACGTGCGGATCTCGTACGTCGCCGCCGGGGCCCCCAGCGAGCTGTACCGCAACGGGCTCGGCGACGAGTGCGTGTACGTGGAGTCCGGCGCCGGCACGGTCGAGACGGTCTTCGGCTCGATCGAGGTCGGCCAGGGCGACTACGTGATCATCCCGCGCGCCACCACCCACCGGTGGGTGCCGACCGGTGACGAGCCGCTGCGCGCGTACTGCATCGAGGCGAACAGCCACATCACCCCGGTGAAGCGCTACCTGTCCAAGTACGGGCAGTTGCTGGAGCACGCGCCGTACTGCGAGCGGGACTTCCGCGGCCCGGTCGGCCCGCTGGTCGTCGACGCCCCCGGGGACGTCGACGTACTGGTCAAGCACCGCGGCCCGCAGGGGATCGCGGGCACCCGCTACACCGTGCCGCACCACCCCTTCGACGTGGTCGGCTGGGACGGCTGCCTGTACCCGTACGCCTTCAACATCCGGGACTTCGAGCCGATCACCGGCCGGATCCACCAGCCGCCGCCGGCCCACCAGGTGTTCGAGGGCAACAACTTCGTCATCTGCAACTTCGTCCCGCGCAAGGTGGACTACCACCCGCTGTCGATCCCGGTGCCGTACTACCACGCCAACGTGGACAGCGACGAGGTCATGTTCTACTGCGGCGGCGACTACGCGGCGCGCAAGGGCTCCGGCATCGCCCAGGGCTCGATCTCGCTGCACCCCGGCGGGCACACCCACGGGCCCCAGCCGGGCGCGTACGAGCGCAGCATCGGCGCGGAGTTCTTCGACGAACTCGCCGTCATGGTCGACACCTTCCGGCCGCTGGAGCTGGGCGAGGGCGGTCGGGCGAGCGAGGACGCCGGCTACGCCTGGACCTGGGCGGGTCGGGGGCCCGGGCGATGAGCGGACTGCCTGCAGGGGGATCCGTTCCCGAGCTCGTCCCCGGCCTCGTCCCCGAGCTGTTCCGCGGGCTCTTCGACGACGCGGCGGTGTTCCCGCCGGGGAACCTGCCCGTCGCCGAGGCGGTGCCCGCGCACCGCGCCCACCGCGCGGCCTGGTACGCCGAGGCGGTCGGCCCGCTGCTCTGCGGGGCGGGCCGACTGGGCGAGTTGGCCGCCGCCACCGCGGCCGAGGCGGGGAGCGCGTCGCTCAGGGTCGGGCTGGTGCTGCCGGGGGGCAGTGCCGAGCTCGCTCCGGCGCTCGCCGCCGCCGCGCCGTTCGAGGTGGCCGGCGTCGAGCTGGCCACCCGGGACGCCGCCGAGGCGGTCGCCGAGCTGGACCGGCTGCTGCCGCCGCACGTCCCGGCCGCCGTCGAGCTGCCGCGCGAACTCCTGCACGGGGACGGGCTGGACGCCGTCCTGGACGTGCTGGTGGACAGCCCCTACCGGGCGAAGTTCCGCACCGGCGGAGTGGTCGCCGAGGCGTTCCCGGACGAGGCGGAGCTGGCCGCCTTCCTCACCGGCTGCGCGCAGCGCGGACTGCCGTACAAGTGCACGGCCGGACTGCACAACGCCGTCCGGCACACCGACCCGCAGACCGGCTTCGAGCACCACGGCTTCCTGAACGTGCTGCTGGCCGCGCAGGAGACCGACCGGGCCGCGGCCGCGGCGGTGCTCGCGGAGCGCGACGGCGAGGTCCTGGCCAAGGCGGTGCGCGCACTGACGGAACGTCAGGTTACGGTGATCCGCAACTCGTTCACCGCGTTCGGCACCTGCAGCATCGCCGAACCCCTGGGCGACCTGGCCGCACTCGGCCTGCTGCCGTCGCCCGCTCCACAGCCCCAGGAGGACCGTTGACCACCCCCCGCAGCTGGCTCGCCAGCGCCCAGGACTCGCCGTTCGGCGTACACAACCTGCCGTACGGCGTCTTCACCGCCGCCGACCAGCCGGGGCGGCGCCGGATCGGCGTGCGCGTCGGGGACTTCGTGCTGGACGCCGGGGCGGCCGCCCGCGCGGCCGGCGCACCCTCCGTCCTGCTGGACGCGGACTCGCTCAACCCGCTGATGGCGGCCGGGCGTCCGGTCTGGACCGGCGTCCGGGCGGACCTCACCACCTGGCTCACGGACGAGTCCTTCCGGGAGGCCCTGTCGCCGGCGCTGCTCCCGGTGGCCGAGGTCGAGCTGCACCTGCCGTTCGAGGTCGCCGACTACGTCGACTTCTACGCCTCCGAGCACCACGCCACCAACCTGGGCCGGATCTTCCGCCCGGGCTCGGAGCCGCTCACGCCCAACTGGAAGCACCTGCCGATCGGTTACCACGGCCGGGCGGGCACCGTCGTGGTCTCCGGCACGCCGGTGGTGCGGCCGCAGGGTCAGCGCAAGGCGCCCGCCGACCCGGCGCCGAGCTTCGGGGCCACGCGCCGACTGGACATCGAGGCCGAGGTCGGCTTCGTCGTCGGCACGCCGTCCGAGCTGGGCAAGCCCGTCCCGCTGGCGGACTTCCGGGAGCACGTGTTCGGCGTCTGCCTGCTCAACGACTGGTCCGCGCGCGACATCCAGGCCTGGGAGTACGTGCCGCTCGGCCCGTTCCTCGGCAAGTCCTTCGCCACCTCGGTCTCGCCGTGGATCGTCCCGCTGGACGCGCTGCAGCACGCCCGGGTCGCCCCGCCGGCCCGCGACGTCGAGCCGCTGCCGTACCTGGACGACCGGGGCGGCGAGCCGTGGGGCCTGGACCTGGCGATGGAGGTCCGACTGAACGGGCACCCGGTCTCCCGCCCGCCGTTCGCCACCATGTACTGGACGGCGCAGCAGCAGCTGACCCACATGACCGTCAACGGCGCCTCGCTGCGCACCGGCGACCTGTTCGCCTCGGGGACGGTCAGCGGGCCGGAGCCGGAGACCCGGGGCGCGCTGATCGAGCTGACCTGGAACGGCGAGGAGCCGCTGAAGCTCCCGGACGGGACGACCCGGACGTTCCTGGAGGACGGCGACGAGGTCACCATCACCGCCACCGCACCCGGCCCGGACGGGGCCGTGGTCGGGTTCGGCGAAGTGACCGGGCGGGTGCTGGGCTGACGAGTGACGGACGACGGGCGGCAGCTGACGGCTGACGGCTGACGGATAACAAATGACAGCTGACAGATTTCATCATCTGTCAGCTGTCATTTGTCGCAACCTCCCCGGTACGGTGGACCGCGGAAGTCCACATCACCGAGGGGACGGGAGCGGGCCCGATGAGCGCAGAGGCGACAGAGGTCGCGGAGACGGCGGAGACCTCGGAGGTCCGGGCGCACCTGGACGGCGGGGTCGGGCGGATCGTGCTGAACCGTCCGCGGGCGCTCAACTCGCTCACCCACGGCATGATCACCACCCTGCGGGCGACGCTGGACGACTGGGCCGCCGACGACCGGGTCCGCGCCGTCGTGCTGACCGGCGCGGGCGAGCGCGGTCTCTGTGCCGGCGCCGACATCCGCGCGATGCACGACGACGCCAAGGCGGGCGGAGCCGGCACCCGGGCCTTCTTCCGCGACGAGTACCGGCTGAACGCGCTGATCGGCCGCTACCCGAAGCCGTACGTCGCGGTGATGGACGGCATCACCATGGGCGGCGGCGTCGGCCTGTCCGCCCACGGCGCGGTCCGGATCGTCACCGAGCGCTCCACCGTCGCGATGCCCGAGACCCGGATCGGGCTCGTCCCGGACGTCGGCGGCAGCCGCCTGCTCGCCCACGCCCCGGGCGAGTTGGGCACCCACCTCGGACTCACCTCGGCCTCGATGGGCCCCGGGGACGCGCTGCTGTGCGGATTCGCGGACCACTACGTGCCCTCGGCCCGGATCCCGGAGCTGCTGGACACCCTCGCCCACGGCACCGCGGCCGCCGCCACCGCCGAGGAGGTCGCCGCCGCCGTCGCCTCCGCGGTCGCCGCGCATGCCGAGCCCGCACCGCCCGCGGCCCTGGCCGGGCAGCGGGCCTGGATCGACACCTGCTACGCGGCCGACACCGTCGAGGAGATCGTCGAGCGCCTGCTGAACTCCGGTGTCGCGGAGGCGAAGGAGGCCGCGGAACAGGTCCTCGGGAACTCCCCCACCGCCGTCAAGGCCACCCTGGCCGCGCTGCGCCGCGCCCGTACGCTCCCCTCCCTGGAGGCCGCGCTCGACCAGGAGTACCGCGTCTCCTGCGCCGCGCTGGACGGCCATGACCTGGTCGAGGGCATCCGCGCCCAGGTGATCGACAAGGACCGCAACCCGCGCTGGGAGCCCGGCACGCTCGCCGGGGTGACGGAGACGGACGTCGCCCGCTTCCTCGCCCCGCGCGAGGGCGACGAGCTGGGCCTGGCCTGACCGCGTCCGCCGGACCCGTGACCGGCGTCTCGCATGCCAAGACTGGCGCGGGACCGGGCACGTCGTAGATCGTTGGGTGGTCAGGGCGCGCCCGTGCGGCGCCGAGCAGCGGACATGGGAGTCAACGGCGATGACCGAGACCGAGACCTACGAGACGATCCTGGTCGAGCGCAAGGGCCGGGTGGGGCTGATCACGCTCAACCGGCCCAAGGCGCTGAACGCGCTGAACACCCAGCTGATGAACGAGGTGGTCGCGGCGGCCACCGCCTTCGACCGGGACCCGGAGATCGGCTGTCTGGTGATCACCGGTTCGGAGAAGGCCTTCGCGGCCGGCGCCGACATCAAGGAGATGCAGGGCAACGTCTTCCCCGACGTCTACCTGGACGACTGGCTGGGCCCGTGGGACCGGCTCGCCGCGCTGCGCAAGCCGGTGGTGGCGGCCGTGGCCGGGTTCGCGCTGGGCGGCGGCTGCGAGCTGGCGATGATGTGCGACATCCTGCTGGCCGCGGACACCGCGAAGTTCGGGCAGCCGGAGATCAAGCTCGGGGTCATCCCCGGCATCGGCGGCTCGCAGCGGCTGACCCGGGCGGTCGGCAAGGCCAAGGCCATGGAGCTCTGCCTGACCGGCCGGATGATGGGCGCCGAGGAGGCGGAGCGGGCGGGCCTGGTCTCCCGCATCGTCCCCGCCGACCAGCTGATGGCCGAGGCCCTGGCCACCGCGGAGACCGTCGCGTCGATGTCCACCCCGGCGGCGATCATGCTCAAGGAGAGCGTCAACCGCTCCTTCGAGACCACGCTGGCCGAGGGCGTCCGCTTCGAGCGCCGCCTCTTCCACGCCGCCTTCGCCACGGCGGACCAGAAGGAGGGCATGGCGGCCTTCGCCGAGAAGCGCCCGCCGTCCTTCAGCAACCGGTGACGGACGACAGCTGACGGCTGACCGGCCGACGGATGACAGCTGACGGGTTTCAGATTTCAGATGTTGAAATCTGTCAGCTGTTAGCTGTTATCTGTCGGCTGTCACTCCGCCACTGGCGCGCCCGCGTCCGGTTCCGCGTCGGCCGTGTCGGTGCCCGCGCCCGCTGCCGCCTCCAGCGCCACCGTGTTCAGCCGGGCGAGCCCGCTGCGGGTCGCGGCGACCACGATCCGGTCGCCCGGAGCGAGCCGGCGGGTGCGGTCGGGCAGGCCCCACTGCAAGTGCGCGTCACGGGCGAACCGCACGGCGATCACCCGGACGCCGCCCGGGTCCTCCAGGTCGTGCCGGTTGCGGCCGATCAGCCCGCTGCCGTCCTCCGCCGACAGCTCCGCGATCAGCAGCACGTGCCGGAACACCGACAGCGTCCCGCGCACCTCGCGCCCCATCAGCGCCGCCGCGAAGGCGGGCGCGGCCAGGTAGGACACCGACCGCGAGGCCGCGTTGTCCAGCGTCTTGTAGAAGTGCCCGGCGAAGTCGTCGTCGAACAGCCGCACCACCACCCGGACTTCGGGATTGCCGTGGCGTGCCTCCAGCGCCGCCTCCAGGTTGGTGGCGTCGTCCCCGCTGACCGCGACCAGCGCCCGGCTGTGCTTCAGCCGGGCATGGCGCAGCTGTTCCTCGAACGGGCCGTCGCCCATCACGACCGGGATCCCGAGCGCCCGGACGGCGGCGATGCCGCGCGCCTGCGGGTCCCGTTCCATGCAGACCACGGGCACGCCCATCTCGTGCAGTTGGGTCGCGACCCGGGTACCGACGTTCCCGAGTCCGACCACGATCACGTGGTCCCGGGTGCCCGCACCGGGGTTGCGCGGCTGTCCTCGGCGCCCGGAGCCGAGCACCTCGACCGCGATGGCGGTGGCGACCGGCGCGAAGGTGATCCCGCAGATGGTGATCACCACCTGCGCGACCCGCTGCCAGATCCCGCCGGTGCCCGTCCCGGCGGCGATGTCGGAGAGCTGGTCGGGCTGGGCGGCACCGGCCAGGTCCAGCAGCGAGATGTAGACCGTCCAGCCGAAGTCCCGGTTGAGGTACCAGAGCACGCCGAAGGACATCAGCACCGCGGCGAGGGCGGTGAGCAGCACCAGCCGCATCCGGGCGCTGGTGAAGAAGCGCATGGTGTCGAGCACTCGCCAGCGCAGGCGCCGGCGCCAGCCGATCGGTTCCCGGGGCTCGATCCTCAGCACCTGGAGCGCGGCTGTGCCGCCGGGCCCGTCGTCGGCTTCGGGCTCCCCGGATGGGGAATCGGGCTCGGAATCGGGCTCGGAATCGGGCTCGGAATCGGGCTCGGATGCGGGTCCGGAGTCCGCCGTGAGGGCTGCGGGGGCCGCGGGGGCCGCTTCGCGCCGTACGCCGCCCGGGCGGATCGGCCCGTCGTCGCCGAACTCGCGGGCGAGCCGGACGAATTCGGCTGAGTCGCCCTCCTGCGCGGGGAGCAGCCGGATCTTGCCGAGGTCCTGCCGGTGGATCTGGTCGGCGACGATGCAGACCCGGTCGGCGGTGATGGCGTCGTCGAACGCGATGTGCAGGTAGCGGCCGTCGATCTCGACCGAGTTGGGTCGTCCGAGCGCGGCGGCCGCGAAGGCCGGGGCGGCGGTGGCGGAGCCGGAGAGCGCGGCGCCGTTCCTGAGCAGCCGTTCGATGTTCTCGCCGAGCCGCTGGTTGAACATCCGGAACACGATGCGGATGTCCGGGTTGTGGTTCTGGGCGCTGAGCGCGGCGTGGATGTTCTCCTGGTCGCTGCCCTCGACCAGCGCGAGGCCGCAGGCGGTGCCGATGGACACCGCCCGCAGGGCCTCGTCGGTGATGCTGACGTACTCCACGACCGCGGCGACGCCGTCGAGTTGCTCGATCTGCGGCGCGTGGTCGCGGGTCCGGTCGGCGACCAGGACGACGACCGGGACCTCGTAGTGCTCGACGAGTTCCAGGACCAGTCGGTGCGCCAGCGCATTGCCCCCGCAGACGATGTAGTGCTGGCTGATCGGCTCGACCGGAGGGGTCCCCCACCCTTCAGAAGTCATATCGCCGGATGGTATCGACAGCGAGTGTCCGGAGGATGTCGTTCCGGCGACCGCGACGGATCCCTCGAACGGCGGTCTCCGGCGCGCGGACCGGCGGCGGCACGGAGAGGCTGGGGGTCGCTCCCTGCCCACAGCTTCCGTCCCAGCCCGAGGAGTTCGCCACCGTGGTCCCTCCGTTCATCACCCCCGACGGTTCCCCGGTCCAGGGCCCGCTCGGCGCCCTCGCCAAGGCCGCCTGGCAGGTCCTGCTGGTCGCCGGGCTCGTTTCCCTCGCGCTCGGAATCGTGGTCTTCGCCTGGCCCGAGCAGACGCTGCTGGTGGTGGGGGTGCTGTTCGGCCTCTACCTGCTGGTGATCGGCATCATGCAGCTGGTCGCCGCGTTCGGCACCCATGCCGCCACCGCGCTGCGCGTGCTGGCCTTCATCAGTGGCGCGATCTGCGTGCTGCTGGGACTGCTCTGCTTCCGCAGCGGGACGCGGTCACTGCTGCTGCTCGCGCTCTGGATCGGGATCGGATGGCTGTTCCGCGGCATCACACAGCTCGTCGCCGCGATCTCCGACCCGCTGATGCCGGCCCGTGGCTGGCAGGCCTTCGCGGGCGTGGCCAACACGCTGGCCGGCGTGCTCCTGCTGGTCTGGCCGGTCGAGACGATCTCCGCGCTCACCGTCCTGGCCGGCTGCTGGCTGGTGATCCTGGGCCTGGTCGAGATCATGACGGCGATCCAGGTGCGCAGCCGGGCCAAGACGATCCCCTCGGGGGTCTGAGCGGCGCACCGCCTGAGCGGCGGACCGTCTGATCGACCCGCCCGCTGCTCACCGGGCGCCGCTCGGACCGGCCGGGCGCCGCCGTCAGGGCCGCGGGGCGTAGCCGAGCCGGAAGGTGGCGGCCTCCAGCCGCTCCGGGCCGAGCCGGACCTCGGTCAGCCGCTCGGCCAGCGCGAACGCGGCCTCGGTGTGCAGCTCGTGCCGCTCCCCGTCGAGGTGGAAGCCGCAGGCGGCCATCAGCTCGGTGATGCCGGGTGCGTCGGCGTCCGTGCCGTGCCGCTGGTCGGCGAAGAGGGGTTCGAAACCGAGCCGGCAGCCGTTCCGCTCCCACCACGTGAAGGCGTCCTCCGCCATGGCGCCCCGGTAGTTCGAGACCAGCCGGGTGCCGTCCGCGAGGCCGGGGATGATCTCGGGCAGGCTGCCGAGGTAGCCGTACGGCTCCACCGCCAGCGCCCAGCCGTCCAGTTCGGTGACGGCGACGAGCAGCCGGTCCTCGTCCTCGCCGAGCAGGGCCCGGGCCTCCTCGTCCTCCCCGTCGTCGAAGGCCTCCCAGGCTTCGACCACGGCGTCCAGCCCGGTGACTGAGCGGCCGGGCAGGGCGTCGAAGCGGCGCAGCAGTTCGTCGGCGGATATCCCCTGGACGCGGGTGAGGCAGTGGGCCTCGCCCAGGACGGGGTAGCGCTGCTCGAACCAGGTGTAGTCGGTGGCGTGTACGGCGGTCATGCCCCGATGCTGTCAGACGGCTCCGACACCCCGCCGCCGGCATCACGGCCGCACGCCGGTTCAGCGCCAGACCGGCGCGTCCGTGCCCCAGCGCCCGGGCGGTCGCGACCAGTCGGCGGGCGCGCCCTCGTAGCCGATCGGCGGCAGGGCGTGGCGCAGCCGCCCGTGTGCGGAGTCGGTCTCGGCGAGCCAGCGGGCGGGGTCGTAGGGCTCGGCGACCACCCCGGGGGCGGCGGTCTCCCCGGGTTCGACCGCCCCGGCTACGGTCGCGGCCGCTGCGGCCACCCCCGGTGCGGCGGTCTCCCGGTCGATGCCGTGCATCAGCCAGGCGGCCGTGCCGGCGAGGGAGAAGCGCAGGTGGCGGCCGCCGGGGCGGCCGGTGCGCTGCTCCGTGAGGGCGCGCAGGACGGCGGCGGCCATGAGGTAGCCGGTGCCGTGGTCGAGGGCCTGGGCGGGCAGGACGCCGGGACGACCGTCGGGGGCGGCCTCGTGGGCGGCGATGCCGACGCCGGCTTGGACCAGGCTGTCGAAGCCGCGCCGCGCGGCCCACGGGCCGGTCCAGCCCCAGGCGCAGAGCTGGACGACGATCAGGTCGGGTCGGTGGGCGAACAGGTCCGCGGGGGCGAGGCCGTGGGCGTCGAGGGCGCCGGGGCGGTAGCCGGTGACGACGACGTCGGCGGTGGCGAGCAGCTCCTCGAAGGCGGCGCGGTCGGCGGCCTCGGCGAGGTCGAGGCGGGTGGAGCGCTTGCCGAAGCCGGTGTCGGCGTGGGAGTCCTCGGCCTCCGGTAGCCGGGGCGAGTCGATCCGCAGGACGTCTGCGCCGAGCAGGGCGAGGGTGCGGGTGGCGACCGGTCCGGCGATCACCCGGGTGAGGTCGAGGACCCGGACCCCGGCGGCCGGCCGGTCCCCCGGCGCCTCGCCCAGTGGACGGGCCGGACCCACGTCGGCGCTACCGACCGCCAGGTGTTCCACCAGGGGGTGCGCCGCCGTGCTCGCCGGCGCGACGGCCACGGCGAGCGCCCCCGCCGCGTACGCGCGCTCCTGGATCTGCTCGGCCGGCAGGGTGCCGAGCACCTCGGCGAGCTGCTCGGGCCCGGCGTCCGCGGCGAGGCCGAGGGCGGCCAGCAGCCGGGTGCGGTGGTGCGGGTAGTTGGCGTGGGTGCGGACCCAGCCGTCGGCGGTGCGCCAGAAGCCGGAGTGCGGGGCGAAACTGACGGGCGTCCGACCGTCGATCGTCAGGTGCCGCTCGCTGAGGAAGGCGGTGGCGACCGCCCCTTGGTCCACCCGTACGGCGGGGACCGGGCCACCGCTGCGGAGCGCGGCCAGCTCGGCGGCGGCCAGCGAGCAGACCGCCACGGTGGCCCGGGCCAGGCGGCGGACCGGCAGTCCGGAGGGCAGGACGTCGTCCGGGCCGTGGAAGCTCACCCGTGCCGGCAGGTCGGCCGACCCGCCGAGCGCCGCCCAGGCATCGGCGGTGGGGCGGTCGGCGGGCCCCCCGCTGACGGGTCCGGCGGGAGCTGCGGGGCCTGCGGGACCGGCCGTTCCGGTGGAACCGGCGGCTTCTGCGGGCAGCGGACGATCAGTCATGCCCGGCATTGTGCTCCCCTTCCCGCCCGCTCGCTGTGACGCCGCCCACCACCGTCGGCGCCGGCTGCGGCGGGCACCGGCGGTTCAGCACGTGAAGCGCAGCGAGCGGACCCGGTGGTCGAAGCTGGACGGGACGAGCTCCGGCTCGCCGACCGATCGCGTCTCGGGCAGACGGGTGAACAGCTCCCGGAACAGCGCCGTCATCTCCTGCCGGGCCAGGTGCGCACCGAGGCAGTAGTGCGGACCGCCCCCGCCGTAACCGAGGTGGGGGTTGGGCGTGCGGGTGATGTCGAAGGCCTCCGGGTCCGGGAAGACCGTCTCGTCGCGGTTGGCCGAGCCGTAGAACAGCGCGACCTTCTCTCCCGCCCGCAGCAGCGGGCCGCCGGGGCCGCCGAGCTCGTGGTCGACGGCGACGGTCCGGTGGAACTGGATGATCGGCGTGGCGTGCCGGACCATCTCGTCCACCGCACCGCCGAGCCGCCCGTCCAGGTCGGCGAGGAGAAGCGCGCGCTGCTCGGGGTTGACGGTCAGCAGGTGCAGGCCGTGGGCGAGCGCGTTGCGCGTGGTCTCGACCCCGGCGACCAGCAGCAGGGTGAAGAAGGCGCCGAGCTCACGGCCGGTGAGCCGACGGCCGTCCACGTCGGCGGTGACGAGCGCGGAGATCAGGTCCTCGGCCGGCCGACGGCGCCGTTCCCGGCCGATCCCGGCCACGATGACCTGCATCCGGGCGAGCGCGCGCAGCCCGCGTCCGGGGGACCGGAGCCGGTGGCGCAGCGTCCGGGCCACCCCGATGTCCGCGGAGGTCCGGTTGACCAGGTCCAGGATCTCGCGGCGCGGCCGCTCGGGGATGCCCATCATGGTGCAGATCACCTGGAACGGGAGTTCGGCGGCGACCGCGCCCACGAAGTCCTCCGGTCGCTCCCGTTCCACCCGGTCGACCAGGGCGACGCTGATCCGCCGGACGTCCTCCTCGACCCGGCCGAGCAGCCGCGGGGTGAACGCCCGCGAGACGATCCGGCGCAGCTGGGCGTGGCGGGGGTCGTCCAGGTTGACCATCGAATCGCCGAACAGCAGCCGGACCCAGCGGGCCGGGGCGGGCGTGGTGACGCCGGGGCCGCTGAGGAAGACGGCGGGGGTGCGGCTGGCCTCGACCACGTCGGCGTGGCGGACCAGGGCGTGGAAGCCCTTGCCGGTGGCGCGGTCGCCGAAGAACACCGGCTCGGGACGGCGGCGCAGCTCGGCGAAGGCGGCGGCACGGGCGGGAGCGGGCAACTGCCAGAAGCGCGGGTCGGCGAGGTCGGCGGTCCCGGCGGCGGACGTGGCGGCTCCGGCGGGGGCGGCGACTGGGACGGAGGTGGCTGCTCCGCTGGGCGCGGCAACGTCGGCAACGGACTCCGTGGCCATTCCGGTGGGCGCGGCAACGTCGGCAACGGACTCCGTGGCTTCCGTCGGGGTCTCCATGGCCGGGCCTCCCTAGCTCCTGGACGACATCGTTCCGATACGCACGGAACGTGGCTGCGTGTGCACATTTAGTGAGCAGGGGGTGACTGCTTGTCAAACCGCACCGATGGTCATACGAGCAGCTTTACGGAGCCGACGCCTCCGGCGAGCGCCGAGCCCGGCCTCCCGAGCGAGTGGCCTCCCGCCCGAGCGGCCGAGCATGGTCTCACGGGGCGAAACCGGCCATAGCCGGAGGGTGCGGTACGGGCGGGGCGGGGCGGGTGCGACGATGAGTGCCATCGTGATGACCGACCGGATCCGCCTGCTGCGCGCCGCGGTCTTCGCCGCGCTCTGCGTGGCGATGGCCGCCACCGCGCACGTCGTCATGGCCGGATCCGGGGTCTCGCCGACGACGCTGGCCGGTGCGTTCGGGGTGGTCCTCGGGCTGACCTGGCTGCTCGCCGGGAAGCGACGCGGGTTCGGCGCGATCAGTCTCTGGATGGTCGTGGCGCAGACCGCCCTGCACCAGCTGTTCGAACAGGCCGGGGCGCTCGGCCGCGGGGGCGGCGGTCTCGGCCGACTCGCCACCACGGACTGGACCACCCTGCTGCTCTGCAACCCGGACCGCGTGCCCGGCGGGCTCTCTCCGGTCGAGCTGGCGCGGATGGCGGGCATCGACCCGGACCTCCCCCCGGCCACCGGCGGCCTCCGCCCGATCGCGGGAACGCACCACGCCACCACCGGGGCCGGGGCGTCCGGCGACGGCATGGCCATGGACATGAGCCTGCCCGGGATGACGGGGATGCCCGGCCCGTCGCACCCGATGCCGGGCGGGACACCCGGCGGAACACCGGGCGGCATGGCGCACGACACGGTGCACGGCATGGCCGGCGGCGTGACGGGTGGCATGCCGGGCGGCATGGCGCACATGATGTCGCCGGGCATGGCCATCGCCCACGTGCTGGCCGCAGTGGCCTGCGCGCTGCTCCTCTGGCGCGGTGACGCCGCTCTGGTCCGGCTCTTCGACCTGCTGGGCGCGCTCGGCAGCGTGGTCGCGGGGGCGCTGCTGCTCCCGCTGCTCGCCCTGTTCGCGCGCCCCTTCGGCTACCGGGCCCCGGCAGCGCCGCGTCCCGCCGCCGACCGGGCCCGACCGCCCCGGTCGGTGCTGCTCACCCATGCCGTGGTCCGGCGCGGACCGCCGGCGTTCGCCCTCGCCCGCTGACGCGCCCGCCGCCGCTCCCCCGGCCGCCTCCGGCCACCGGAATCCCCGCGACGGGCAGGTCGCCCTGCCGTACGGACGTGCCCTCGGCCGCCGTTCCGTCAGGGCCCGGGCCCGCGTCCGGCACCGCGCCCCCGGCTCCCGGGGAGGCGCGGGGTGCCGCGCACGTGCCCACCGTCGCCGACGGCGCCGCCCTGAGCGGTGCCGTCCCCAGCCTTACCCTCGGGACCCTTCCATGTCTGACCACGACGGCGCACCGGCTCCCACCCGCGCCATCGCCCTACCGCTCGCCGGCCTGCGGGCCCTGCCCGGACGGCCGGGAATCCTCCTCCGAGCCGGACTTCTCCACCCCGGACTGCTCCGACCCGGTGGCTTCCAATCCGGTCAGCAGCCGGGCCGACCACGCGGACGACGGGCCGTCGGCGGCAGCCGTCCGAACGTGGCCGCGCAGGCGTTCCGCCCGGTCCAGCCAGTCCCGGCAGCCGGTGCAGCGCGCGACGTGCTTGTCCAGCCGGGCGTCCGGCAGACCGCTCGGTTCGCCGTCGAGCCGTCCGGACAGAGCGGTACGGAACTGCGCGCATCTCATACGACCATCGTCCCGCACAGTCACCGTGCCGGGACCGACCGGGTCAGCACCGACCGGGTCAGCACCAACCGGGTCGGAGGCCGCCGTGGATGACGAGCAGCTCACCGCCCTCGCGCTGACCGCCCGCTCCGGCCGGGCTTCGGACGTCGAGGCCTTCGTCCGCGCGACCCAGCGGGACGTCTGGCGCTTCGTCGCCCATCTGACCGACGTGCAGTCCGCCGACGACCTCGCCCAGGAGACCTTCCTGCGCGCGCTGCGCGGCCTGCCCGCGTTCGCCGGGCGCTCCTCGGCCCGCACCTGGCTGCTGTCGATCGCCCGGCGCACGGTGATCGACCGGTACCGGATGGCCGCCGCCCGGCCGCGCTGCGCGGCGCTGCCCGACTGGCAGGAGGCCGCGGAGCGGCAGAGCGGCGCGCCGGAGGCCGGGTTCGAGGACGGGATCGCGCTCGGCGACCTGCTCGACCGGGTGCCCGCCCAGCGACGGGAGGCCTTCGTGCTGACCCAGGTGGTCGGGCTGAGCTACGCCGAGGCCGCCGAGGTCGCCGGCTGCCCCGTCGGCACCGTCCGCTCCCGGGTCGCCCGGGCCAGGGAGGAGCTGATAGCGCGCCTGCGGGCGGCGGAGGCCGGGGAGCTCGCCGCCGCCTGCTGAGCCGCGGGGACGGGCGAACAACCGACAACCGACAACCGACAGACGACGGATAACAGCTGACAGCTGACAGATTTCGAAATCTGTCAGCTGTCAGCTGTCACCTGCCGCCGCCCACCTCGGCGCCACGGAAAAAATCACCCAAGTGTTCGGAACCGGAGCCCTCGCACCCCCGACTGCTGTACCGGACCCCGCCGCCGAGGCGGTGTCCATGACGGCACCACGGGAACGGAGGGACTCCATGGCAGCACAACCGACCACGGTCACCGCAGCACTGACGGGACGTCGGCAGGAACCGGTCGACCGCTGGAGCCTGGTCGTGGCCGCGGGCCTGCTCTCCTTCGTCGCGATGCTCGACATGAACGTGGTCAACCTCGCGCTCACCGACATCTCGGCCGGTCTGCACGTCTCCCCCGGGGTCGCCCAGTGGGCCGTGCTCGGCTACCAACTCCCGCTCGTCGCCCTGCTCCTGCCCGCCGGACGGTGGCTGGACCAGGTCGGCACGCGGTCCGCGCTGCTGCTCGCGGTCGGCTGCTTCGCCGGCTGCAGCGTGCTGGCGTCCGCGGCCCCGTGGGCGGGTTGGCTGATCGCCGCCCGGCTGCTGCAGGGCGCGTTCGGGGCGGTGCTCTTCGTCCTGATGCCGGTGCTCGCCGCGACCTCCGTCCGGCCGGAGCTGCGCGGGCGGGCGATGAGCGTGCCCGCGACGCTCGGCCCGCTCGGTGCCGTGACCGGCCCGGTCGTCGGCGGTCTGCTGCTGGACCACCTCGGCTGGCGGGCGGTCTTCCTGGTGAAGCTGCCGGTCTGCCTGGCCGCCGTGCTGATCGTGCGCCGGCACGCCCCGCGCCGCGGCGGGCTGCGGCCGCCCGACCGGGGTTCGCTCGGCGACGCCGGGCTGATCGGCGGCGCCGTCGCCGCCGTCCTGCTCGGGCTCACCCTGGCGCCCGAGGCGCCGCAGTGGCTGCTGCTCGCCCTGCCCGCCGCACCGCTGGTGCTGCTGTGGCTGCGACGGCCCGGCGGCCGACCGGTGGCCGAGGTACTGCGGGCCGCCGGAACCGCCGGGGTCAACGCCTCGGTGCTGGCGCTCGCCGCCGGCTTCGCGGCCTGCCACTACCTGCTCGCCCAGCACCTGCGCGGCCCCCGGGGCGAGAGCGCCACCACCACCGCGCTGACCATGCTGGCGTTCCCGCTCGGCATGGTGCTGGCCGGGCGGGTCGGCGGGCGGCTGGCCGACCGCTGGGGCGCCCGCCCGACCGCGCTCACCGGCGCCGTCGTCACCACCCTCGGCCTGGCCCTGCTCGTCCCGCTGGACACGGACTGGTCCGCCCTCGACATCGCCGCGCGGCTCGCCCTCGCCGGTGCCGGGATGGGCCTCAACGGCGGCCCCACCCAGGCCCTGGTGATGACCGCCTCCCCGCCCGGCAAGCTCGCCACCGCCGGTTCCGCCGTCCAACTCGCCCGCAGTCTCGGGTTCGCACTCGGCCCGGCCCTCGCCACCGCCGCCTCGCTGGCCGGCCCGGGCCCGGGCAGCACCACCGGGACCCGTGCCGGGATCGCCCTGGCCGCCCTGGTCGCGGCCACCGCCGTCGCCCTGCTCGCCCTGCACCGCCGGGCCGCGTCGTGACGGCCCCGGCCCCACCCGTCCCGCCTCACCCGGATCCGCTCCCACCGAAGGACCGTCCCAGATGACCCACACCATCCCAGGCACCACTCCCGGCA
Organism: Kitasatospora sp. NPDC093550; assembly: GCF_044764985.1. NCBI lineage: Bacteria > Bacillati > Actinomycetota > Actinomycetes > Kitasatosporales > Streptomycetaceae > Kitasatospora > Kitasatospora sp. NPDC093550. The sequence continues at coordinate 350,103 of NZ_JBIWJF010000001.1, read as the reverse complement.
CCGCTCCCGACGCGACCGCCGGCGCCGACGACACCCCGCGCTGTCCCTACGGCCACGACCGCCTCCCCTCCCCCGTCCCGCTGTACGGTCCGGCGTACAAGGCCGACCCGTACCCCCTGTACCGCCGGATGCGCGAGGCCGGGCCGGTGCACCGGGTGGAGTTCCCCAGCGGCATCCACGCCTGGCTGGTCACCGGTTACCGGGCCGCCCACGCGGCCCTCAACGACCCGCGTCTCGGCAAGAACCACGCCCTGGGCAACGACGATTGGCGCCGGCTGGCGTCGATCATGCCCGAACCGCAGCACTCCCAGCTCCAGGTGCACCTGCTGCACCAGGACCCGCCCAAGCACACCTCGATGCGCCGGCTCGTCCTGGACGCCTTCGCCCCGCGCCGGGTGGAGTCCCTGCGCCCCCGGCTGCGGGAGCTGGCCGACGCACTGGTGGACGGGCTGCCCGAGACCGGCGGTGCCGACCTGGTGGCCGGGTTCGCGGCCCACTACCCGTTCCGGGTGCTCGCCGAAGTCATCGGCCTGCCCGCCGAGTTGGCGGACCGCTTCGACCGGGACTGGGGCAAGGTGGTGCAGCCCGTCGGCCCGCAGGACCCGGGCCGTCCGGCGTACGAGGCGCGGCTGCGCGGTCTGCAGACGTACATCGCCGAGGTCGTCGCCCGGAAGCGCGCCGACTGCCGCGAGCCCGGCTGGGTGGAGTCCGAGGACCTGCTCGGCCGGCTCGTCGCCACCCACGACGCGGGCGAGTTGAGCCGCGAGGAGCTCGACTCCATGGTCTTCCAACTGCTGGTCGCCGGGCAGGAGCCGGTCACCAACCAGATCACCACCATGTTGATCACCCTGCTGCGCCACCCCGAGCAGCTCGAGCGCCTGCGCGCCGGCGTCGACGAGCCCGGCCTGCTCGCCCGCGCGGTGGAGGAACTGCTGCGCCACGACGCCGCGTTCGAGCTCACCACCTGGCGCTTCTTCGCCGAGGACAGCGACCTGTTCGGCACCGCCGTCCCGGCCGGAGACTCGGTGATCGTCTCACTTTGCGCCGCCAACCGCGACGACGAGCAGTTCCCGGAGCCCGACCGCCTCGACCTCGACCGCTCCCCCAACGCCCACCTCGCCTTCGGCCACGGCATCCACTACTGCCCGGGCGCCGCCCTGGCCCGGGCCGAACTCCAGGTCGCCCTCGGCACCTTGCTCACCCGCCTGCCCGGACTGCGCCCGGCCGAGGCCCTCGGGGACGACCTGGCGGACCTCGCGTGGATCCCCGCCGTCCTGGCCCGTGGGGTCAACCGCCTGCCCGTCGCCTACGACCGGCGCCGCTGACCGCACCGGCGGCACCAGCCCACCGAAGCACCACCCCGCAGCCGGCGCCCTCGGCAGCCCGAGGCTCCGCACCCCGCTCCGCCTGCCCGCAGCCCGTACCGCCCCGCCATCCGTGGAGGAACCACCATGCCGCCCGCCGGCACCGCCACCGCCCCGAACCCCGCGACCCGCACCAACGCGAGCAGCAGCACCAGCACCGCCACCGGCACACCGAGCACCACCGCCGGCAGCACCGATCACGCCGAGCGGCTGGCCGCCCGCATCCTGGGACTGCTGCTGCCGCACCGCCGCGCCTCCGACCCGGAGCTCAACGCCCGGTCCGAGCACTTCCCGCTCCAGCTCTCCCAGTTGGCGGACTTCATCGCCGCCGACGAGCCGATCGTGTTCACCCTGCCCGGCTTCCCGTGCAAGTCACCGAACCCCGCGAAGGTCCTCGGCCACCTGCCGGACGAGGGCGAGCGGCTGTCGCTGACCTTCCTCGACCGGCTCTGCGCCGAGATAGGCCGCCACCACGCGCCCGGCGCCCGGATCCTGATCTGCTCGGACGGGCACGTCTTCGGCGACCTGATCGACGTCCCGGACGAGCACATCGACGCGTACTCCGACGAGTTGACCGCGATGATCGCCCGCGAACGCCTCGGCCACCTCGCCACCTTCGACCTCCGGGCCGTCCTCGGCGACCTCCCGTACGACGAGAAGCGCGCCCGGGTGCACGAGCGGTACGCCCCCAGCGTCGAGGAGCTGCGCGAGCAGGTGCTGAGCGAGGAGGAGACCCTGCGGCTCTACCGGGGCATCACCCGCTTCCTCACCGAGGACGCCGTCGACTTCCCCGGCACCCGCTCGGCACTGCAGCGGGAGTGCCGCCGCCGCGCCTACGGGGTGATCCAGCGCAGCCGCGCCTGGGGCGAGCTGATCGCCGAGCAGCACCCCAGGGCCGTCCGGCTCTCGATCCACCCGCAGCCGGCCGGTGTGGCGAAGTTCGGCATCCGGCTGCTGGCGGCGGCCGACGTGTGGACCACGCCCTGGCACTCCTCGGTGCTCCACCGGACGGACGGGAGCTGGGAGTTGCTGCGCAGCGAGGAGGCCGCGGAGCTCGGCCGCCCGGTGCTGCGCGACGGCCGGCCGAGCCACTACGAGGCCTGCTGAGGAAACCCTCCGGGGCGCGGGAAGGGGCGGACCACCGCCCCGCCGACGCGACCACCGCCCCGCCGTCGCGACCACCGCCCCGCCGTCGCGACCACCGCCCCGCCGTCGCGACTACCGCCCCGCCGACGCGACCACCGCGCCGACGACCGGGGTGCGGTGGTCGAAGGCGATCAACGGATCGCCGGTGAGCGGGTGTTCGACCACCGCCGCCCGCACCCCGAAGACCTCCGCGAGCAGCTCGGCGGTCAGCACCTCGCGCGGCGCCCCGGAGGCGACCAGGGCGCCCCGGTGCAGGACGTGCAGCCGGTCGCAGACCGAGGCGGCCGCGTTGAGGTCGTGCAGCGCGACCAGGGTGGTGCGGCGCTGCTCCCGCAGCAGGGCGAGCAGCTCCACCTGGTGCCGGACGTCCAGGTGGTTGGTCGGCTCGTCCAGCACCAGGACGTCCGGCTGCTGCGCGAGCGCGCGGGCCAGCAGCACCCGTTGCCGTTCGCCGCCGGAGAGTTCGGCGAACCGGCGGTCGGCGGCCACGGCCATGCCCACCCGGCTCAGCGCCTCGGCGGTGATCCGGTGGTCCTCTGCGTCGTCGGCGGCGAAGGCCCGCTTGTACGGGGTGCGGCCCATCGCGACCACCTCGCGGACGCTCAACTCGAAGTCCCCGCCGCGCTCCTGCGGCAGTGCCCCGACGTGCCGGGCGGACTGCGCGGGCTTCAGGCCGGCCAGGTCCCGCCCGGCCAGCAGCACCCGCCCCGCGCTCGGCCGCAGGTGCCGGTAGACGGTGCGCAGCAGGCTGGACTTGCCGCTCCCGTTGGGCCCGACCAGTCCGGCGATCTCCCCCTCCTCGGCGACCAGGTGGACTCCGGCGACCACCGTCCGGCCGGCCAGGGTGACGCTCACGTCCTCGACGGCGATCCTCAATTGCGCTCCAGTCGTCGGTCCAGCAGGTAGAGCAGGGTGGGAGCGCCGAGCACGGCGGTGACCACGCCGATCGGCAGCTCCTGGCCGTCCAGGGCGGTGCGGGCCACGGTGTCGACGACGACCAGCAGCAGCGCCCCGGTGAGTGCGGACAGCGGCAGCAGGCGCCGGTGGTCGCCGCCGAGGAGCAGCCGGCAGACGTGCGGCACCATGAGCCCGACGAAGCCGATCGCACCGGAGACGGCGACCAGGACGCCGGTGAGCACACTGGTGACGACGAAGACCTCGCGGCGCAGCCGGGTGACGTCCACGCCGAGCCCGGCGGCCGTCTCGTCGCCCATCAGCATCGCGTTGAGCCCCCGGGCACGGGCCTGCAGCAGGGCCAGGCCGAGCGCCACCGCAGCCGCGGGCACGGCGAGTTGGGCCCATACGGCGCCGCCGAGGCTGCCCATGAGCCAGAACAGCACTCCCCTGGTCTGCTGCTCGTCGCGGGTCTGCAGGACGAGGTAGCTGGTGAGGCCGCCGAGGAACTGGGCGATGCCGATGCCCGCGAGCACCAGTCGCAGCGGGGAGAAGCCGCCGCCGCGCCGGGCCATCAGCCAGACCAGCGAGAACGCGGCGAGCGCGCCGGCGAACGCCGCCAGGGAGACGGTGAGGCCGAGCGCGCTGCCGAAGGAGAGCTGGAGCCCGAGGGTGCTGCCGAGGACGATCGCGGCGACCGCCCCGAGCGAGGCACCGGAGGAGATGCCGAGCAGGTACGGGTCGGCGAGCGGGTTGCGCACCAAGGCCTGGACGGCGGTGCCGACCAGGCCGAGACCGGCTCCCACCACGGCCGCCAACAGGGCGCGCGGAAAGCGTAGTTGCCAGACGATGAGGTCGCGGGTGCCGGGTTCGGCGGCCCGCCCGGTGAGGCGGCGGGCGACCACCGACCAGACCTCGCCGGGCGGGAGGTCCACCGAGCCGAGCGAGACGGCCGCGGTCAGCGCGAGCACCAGGGCGACGGCGAGGACGGCGGCCAGCGGCCCGGCCCGCAGCGTGCGGGCCGGGCGGCGGGTGTCGACGGCCCGGGCGCGGACGTCCTCGGGGTCGGCGGCGTGGGGCTCGGCGGCGATGGGTTCGACGGCGTCGGGGTCGGCCGCGTCGGCTTGGACCCCCTCGGCACGAGCGGCCGACGTCACGGTCTACTGGCCGTTCTTGACGAGATCGGGGTGGACGGTCGCGGCGATCTGCCGGACGGCGTCGGCGTTGCGCACGCCCGCGATCGTGGTCACCTCGGAGCCGAGCCGGACGAAGTGCCCCTCCTGGACGGCCTTCAGGCCCTGGGTCGCGGGGAAGCCCTTCAGGAAGGCCTCGGCCTCGTCGAAGGCCTTGCGGGTGGCCTCCTCGCTGCCCCGGTTGCGGACGGCGAGCTGGATCCAGTCCGGGTTCTTGGCGACGACGTCCTCCCAGGAGCCGGGCTTGAAGTCGGCGTCGCAGTCGGCGAACACGTTGCGCGCTCCGGCCTGGTTGATCACCGCGTTGGCGACCTGCCGGCCGCAGACCGCCACCGGCTGCTTGGTGCCGGCGTCGAAGTCGAAGACGAAGTAGCTCGGCCGCTGCCCCTCCGGGAGGGACGAGAGCGCCGTGCGGACCTCCCCGACCTGCTTCTCCATCCCGGACACCAGTTCCTCCGCGCGGGCCGCGGTGCCGGTGACGGCGCCCAGCCGGCGGATGTCGTCCTCGATGCCCGCGAAGTCGGTGCGCGGCGCCTTGGCGGCCTTCGGGGTCCCGGCGCAGGCGGTGGAGAGCAGGAAGACGTGCTGGATCCCGGCCGCGGCGTACTCCTGCTCGCTCGGTCCGGTGGCGCCCCCGCCCATCATCGGCATCGCGCTGAAGGTGTCGACGTAGAGGTCGGCGCCGGAGCCGAGCAGCTTCTCCTTGGGGATGGCCTTCTCCCCCAACACCGGCACCTTGCCGCCCTGTTCGGCGAGGTCGCCCGGCAGGGTGCCCTTGCCCGGCGGGAAGCCGGTGCCGATCACCCGGTCTCCGGCACCGAGGCGGAGCAGCAGCTCCAGGCTCGCCGCGTTGCTGGTGACGATCTTCGTCGGCGCCTTGGCGATCACGGTCTCCTTGCCCGCGCAGTCGGCGACCTTGACCGGGTAGGCGCCGGCCGGGGCGGCCTGGGCGGTGACGGCGGCGCCCTGTCCACCCCCGCCACCGCTTCCGCAGGCCGTGGCGAACAGGGCGACGGCGGCCGCGATTCCGCAGACAACGCGTGGGCGCATGACAACTCTCCTGGTCGTGGTCCGTGCTCGGGCCCGTGCTGCGGACCCGGACCAGGTAGTCGGACGGCCCGGTCGGCCGGTTCCCGGGATTCCGGACCCCTTTCACGCCCTCGGCGCCCCGACCCCCGGCACCCGGCCCCACCGACCCGCAGAGTCCCGACGGCCCGGCAGGAACGGCAGGAACGGCAGGAACGGCAGGAACGGCAGGAACGGGACGTAGGCTGGCCGGATGGCCGACCCCACCACCCCGCGCGACGACCTCGACCTCCCCGTCCCGCTCGGGCCGCGCCCGCCCCGCCGGGTGGTCTCGCTGGTGCCCTCGCTGACCGAGGCGGTCGCCGTCACCGCGCCCGGCCTGCTGGTCGGCGCCACCGACTGGTGCAGCCACCCCGCCGACCTGGCCGTCCCCCGGATCGGCGGCACCAAGAACCCGGACGTCCCGGGCGTCCTCGCGCTCGAACCCGACCTGGTCATCGCCAACGACGAGGAGAACCGGCGCCCCGACCTGGACGCGCTGCGGGCGGCCGGCGTCCCGGTCTGGGTCACCGACGTCCGCACCCTGGACGACGCCTTCCGCTCGCTGGACCGGCTGCTGACCGTGGCCTGCCGACTGCCGCGCCCCGCCTGGCTGGACGAGGCGGAGGCGGCCTGGGCGCCGGTCATCCGCGAAGGAACGAGCGGAACGACCCGGATGAGCGGAACGAGCGGCACGCCCGGGACGAGCGGCACGGCCGGCCCGGCGGACCGGGAGGCCGACGGCCCCACGACGATCGTGCCGATCTGGCGCCGTCCCTGGATGGTCCTCGGCCGCGACACCTTCGCCGGGGACCTGCTGCAGCGCCTGGGCCTCCGGCTCGTGCACGCCGACCACCCCGAGCGCTACCCGGCCGTCCCCCTGCCGGAACTGATCGCCCTTCGGCCCGAGTTGGTCCTCCTGCCGGACGAGCCGTACCGCTTCACCGCCGAGGACGGCCCGGACGCGTTCCCGGGCACACCGGTCGCCCTGGTCAGCGGACGGCACCTGACCTGGTACGGACCGTCCCTCGTCACGGCACCCGCCGTCCTGCGGCAGGCGCTCGGCCACCCGTTCGTCCGGGGCCGTGACGGCGCCTCGTAGGATGACCGCCACTCACCGGGACGGCCCGGTGACGAGCGGGGGGAACCACCGATGAGATTCAGCACCACACGGCGGACACTGGTCCTGGTGTCGGCCGCGGCCGTGTCCACCGCCGTCCTGGCGGGCTGCGGCACCCAGCACGCCGACGGCAAGCACCAGGACGCCGGCGCGGCCGGCACCCCGGTGGCGGCGAGCGCCACGGCCACCGGGACCACCGGCGCGAGCCCGTCCGCGAGCGACGCCCCCGGCCCGACCGCCCCGCCGAGCACGGGCCCGAGTGCGGGGACGGGCGCGAGCACGACCGCGGGCCCCGGTGCCTCGCAGAGTCCGGGCGCCGGCGCGGGCAAGTCCGGGAAGGCCGCGCCGAGCACGCCGCCGGGCACCGCCGCCAAGGCCGGCGGCGGCAACCTGCCCGCCGGGATCACCACCCAGCCGCCGGTCGCCAAGCCCGTCATCGCGGCCCCGGTGCCGACCGCCAAGCCCGGCCCGGTCGCGCCCCCGCCGCCGCCCGCCCCGCCGTCCCCGCACGTACCCCCGTTGGAGAGCGGCTGCAAGCCCAGCAGGCCCCGGCCGGACGAGCCCAAGGAAGCCGTCGCCGCAGCCCTCACCACCGCCGCCGGCCAGGCCCGCGCGCTCAAGCTGAGCAACGGTGGCACCGACCGGCTCCCGCCGCTGCCCGTCAACCTGGTCAAGGCGATCGCCTGGCAGGAGAGCGGCTGGCAGTCCGGCATCCTCGCCTGCGACGGCGGCATCGGCACCATGCAGGTCATGCCGAACACCATCAGCTGGATGAACGGCAAGTACGGCACCACCTCGGACGCCACCACGCTCGCCGGGAACGTCCAGCTCGGCACCCAGCTGCTGGACTGGCTCGTCGCCTACTACGGCGACTCCTCCTTCGGCGGTACGTACGACCTCTCCCCCGACCCGGCCACCGGCAAGACCCCGCTGCTCGACCTGGTCATCGCCGCGTACAACGCGGGCGCGGGCAACGTGCACTACAACGCCGTCACCGACCCGACCACCGGCGAGGTCGTCGGCAGCCTGGTCATCCCCAACCCCTCGTACGTCGCCAACGTGAAGGCGCTGATGGCCGGCCAGCCCTGGAACAAGGCCGGCTGACCCGAGCCCCGGAACGCGACGGGGCCCGGGACGCACGATCGCGTCCCGGGCCCCGTAGCTCCGGCGGCGTGTCCCCGGTCAGCCGCGGGCGGCGGTGACGGCGGCGCCCAGCGCCTCCTTGATCCGGGGGCCGAGACGGGCGAAGCCCAGCTCCTTCATGGCCGCCCGCAGCAGTTCCTCCTCGCTCCGCTCGACCCCGTCGCCGTCCACCCACCGCACGACGGCGAGCAGCTCGTCGGCCGAGTAGGCGGTCACGGGACGACCGGGCGTGAAGTCCGGCTTCGCGGGACGGCCGGAGGCGTCATCAGCGGCCACCGGCTCAGCGGCGACCTCCTCGGCGGCCTCGGGCTCAGGCTCGGCAGCGGGCTCGACCTCGGGCTCAAGCTCGGCGGCGGGCTGGTCCACGACGGCCTCGGGCTCGACCGCGGACTCCTCCGCCGCTGCGGCGTCAACCTCGGCCTCGACGGCCGGCTCCTCGACGACGGCCTCGGCCACCGGCTCGACGCCATCGACGACCTCGACGGACGGCTCCTCGACAGCAGCCCCAGCCACCGGCTCGACGGCAGGCTCCTCGGCCACGACCTCAGCCACCGGCTCCTCGACGACGGGCTCGGCCACGAGCTCCTCGGCCACGGGCTCGGCCACGGGCTCGACGTCAGCGGACTCCTCGACGGCAGGAGTCTCCGCCACGACCGCCTCGTCGGCCGGCTCGACGACCTCGACCTCGACCTCGACCTCGGCCACGGGCTCGACGACCTCGGCCACCGGCTCCTCGGACGCCTCCGCCTCGGCGGTGGGCTCCTCGGCCTCGACGACCGGGGAGGCCTCCTCCGCCACGGCCTCGTCCGCCGCTGCGGCCTCGGCCAGAGCGGCGGTCGCGGCGGCGACCAGGTCGTCGGCGGCCGGGGAGGGAGCCGGGAGGGAGACCACGTCGGCCGGGGTCTCCTCCTCCGCCAGCTCCTCCAGCACAGCCGGCTCGACCTCGGCGGTCACGGCGTCGGTGACGGTGTCGGTGTCAGCCTCCGGGGCCGGCTCCACCTCAACCTCGACCTCGACCTCAGCTTCGGTCTCCACCTCGGCCTCGACGTCGACCTCGGGCGCGACGGCCTCCTCGACCGCCACCTCGATGGCGGCGACGGCCTCGACCGCCTCGACCTCCTCGAGCGGAGCGGTCACCGAAACCGGGGCCTCCTCCACGAGCCCGTCCCGCTGTCCGCCGGCCAGCGCCTGACGCGCCGCGGCCTCGGCATCCGACGCCTCGACGTCCGACACCTCGGTCTCCGACTCCGAAACGTCCGCCCCCGAAGCATCCGTCTCCGAAGCATCCGTCTCCGAGACCTCCGACGCCGGAACGTCCGACGCCTCGACCGCCGTCTCCTCGACGACGGCCGACTCCGCCAGGCCGTCGCGCTGCCCGCCCGCCAGTGCCTGGCGGGCCGCGTACGCGGCCTCGGCAGCGCGGCGGTCGGCCTTGGCGGCGGTGAGTTCGGCGAGCAGTTCGCCGAGGCCGGCCTCCTCCAGGGTGGCGCGCAGGCCGCGGATGGTGGGGAGGCGGTAGAGGGTGCCCTCGTCGGCGGCGAGCCGCTCCACCAGGTCGATCAGTTCGCCGAAGGCCAGACCGTCGAGGTCGTGGTCGGGCAGCAGCCGGGCGAGGTCGCGCAGGCCGGTGGTGATGGCCTCGAAGGCCTGGGCGGTGCGGTCGACCAGGGCGCCGTCGGAGGGCGCGACCGGGAGGGTGCCGGCCGGGGCGAGGGCGGCCCAGGCGCGGCGCTCGATCTCGGCGGAGGCGAGGGCCTCGTGCAGGTCCTCGCGGCGGACGCGGCGGTCGGTGGCGAGGGCGGTGGCCTGCTTGCGCAGCGAGCGGCCGCGCAGCCAGGAGAGCTTGACGCCGTTCTCGCGGCGCCAGGCGCTGTCGGCGGTGGCGGCGGCGAGGGCGCCGAGGTCGGCGTCGTACGCGGCGGGGGTGAGGGTGGCGGAGGTGCGGTGCACCCGCTGGAGCATCTCGACCAGCAGCGCGGTCTTGGCGACGGTGTCGGGTTCGTCCAGTTTGACCTCGGCGGCCAGCGCGGTGACGGCCTCCCAGGTCTGCTGCAGGTCGCGGCCGCGCAGTTCGGCGAGCGCGGTGGAGGCGGCGCGGGCGTCCTCCGGGGTGGCGACGGTGTCGACGGCCGCGTACCAGGCGTGGGTGTCGGCGGTGAGCGTGAAGGCCCCGAGGTCGGCGTAGCGGCCGAGGTCCTCGCGGAGGTCGGGCTCCGCGGCGGCGTCCTGGGGGTCCTTGACGTCTGCGGCGTCGGCGACGTCCGCCGGGTCGGCTGCGTCGGCGTTGCGCGAGTGAAGCACTGTCATGTGAGGTCCGGTTCTGGGCGACGGCGGCGGGGCTGACGGCGAGGGGGCGGCGGACCGGGTGCGCGGAGGTGCCCCTGGGGCGGGGCGAGGGGGCGCGCGGTCGGGCTGCCGGTTGTGGAGGCCCAGAATACGGGTGCCCGTTCGAGCCTTGCACGCACCCACCGCCCCGACGGGCCGGTGTCGTGTGCCGTACCGCCCGCCTGGCCGCTACTCGGGGGACCCTCCCGGGTGGTCCGGCGCTGGTCCGGACGGGTGCTCCGTGCGCCGACCGGTGGACGGGCCGGGACGGCGGACGGGCCGTCGGGGCCGCTCCAGCGGGACCTCGCGGACGCCTCGGCGCGGTCGGCCGAGGGGTGGTCGGTACCCGGCCCGACCGAGGGCGGCCAGGTCGACCGGCGCCAGGTACTCGTTCAGCGCGGTGCGGTGCCACCACGCGCCGGTTTCCCGCAGTTCGCGCCAACCGGTGAACCGGTAGAGGTAGAGGGTCGCCCGGACGTGGGTCGGCGGGGCGTCCGGGAAGGGGTTGTGGCGCAGCAGGCGCAGCGTGGCCGGGTCGCCGGCCAGCAGCCGGGCGACGAAGGGCAGGAACCAGGGGCCGGCGTAGCCGGGTGAGATGCCGGCGAACCACATCAGCCAGTCGAGCCGCAGGTGGTAGGGGGCGTACTGGCGCGGCAGGCGGCGCACGTCGCCCGGTTTGCCCTTGAAGCCGTACTCGCGCCAGACCGTCCGCGGGGTGAGGACGGCCTCGTCGGTGCCCTCGATCACGACCTCCTGGCGGAGGCGGTTGACGCTGCCGAAGGCGCCGTAGGTGTTGACGAGGTGGAGCCGGTTGAAGGAGCGGTTCATGACCTGGCCGCGGGAGACCATGTTCCGCACCGGCCAGTAGCTGAGGACGGCGACGGCCGCGGCCAGCGCGATCACCAGTGCTTCGTACCAGACCGGGCTGCCGGGATAGCGGCGGGCGTGGACGGGCAGGCCGAGGCGGGCGGGTTCGACGGCGGCGACGGCGAGGGTGATGGTGAGCCAGTTGAGCCAGGCGAAGTTGCCGGAGGCGATCAGCCACAGCTGGGTGGCGATGACGGCGCAGGCGGCGTAGCTCGCGACGGGCTGCGGGAGTAGCAGGCCGACCGGTACGACGAGTTGGACGACGTGGTTGGCGGCGACCTCGACCCGGTGCAGTGGGTCGGGCAGGTGGTGGAAGAACCAGCTGAGCGGCCCCGGCATCGGCTGGGTCTCGTGGTGGTAGCGCAGGCAGGTCAGGTCGCGCCAGCAGCTGTCGCCGCGCAGTTTGATCAGTCCGGCGCCGAACTCGACCCGGAAGACCAGCCAGCGCATCAGCCACAGCACGAGGGTGGGCGGGGCCGTGTCGGCGTTGCCCAGGAAGGCGGCGAGGAAGCCGGCTTCGAGCAGCAGGGACTCCCAGCCGAAGGAGTACCAGGTCTGCCCGACGTTGACGATGGAGAGGTAGAGGACCCAGAGCACCGCCCAGAGCGGGATGGAGGCCCAGAGCGGGACGGCGTCGCCGAGCCCGGCCGTCACTCCGGCGGCCAGGGCGGCCCCGCTCCAGGCGACGGTGGCGAAGAAGCGGTCGCTGTAGTGGAGGTGGAACAGGCCGGGCGAGCGGCGGAACGGGACGCGGGCGGTGAAGCGGGGCACCGGCAGCATGCCGTCAGCGCCGATGAGGGCGCGGAACTGCGCGGCGGCGTTGAGGAATCCGGTCAGGTAGAGGGCGGCGAGCAGGCGTTGGACGATCAGCCGGCTCAGCCAGTAGTCGGGGGCGGCGAACCAGTCCATGCGGCCCATGCCTACCACCGCTGCCCGGCGGAGGGGCCCGGCCGGGGCGCGGGCGGCGGACGGTTCACCCGCTCGGCCGGGGAGCCTGCCGGACCATGGCCGGACCACTGCCCCTCCACTGCCGTTGCGCTGACCTTCCGCTTCCCTTCCACTGCCCCTCCGCAGGGCTTCCGTTGCCCCTCCGTTGCCCTTCCGCAGACCTTCCGCTGCCGGAGCGTTCTCCCGGGCTGCCCGTCCGGCCCCGGAAAGGCCTCGTGGCGGGGAGCCTCTCCTCGGGGGTGAGAGGCGCCCCGCCACGACGGTGAGCGGTACGGGTGGTTCAGGTGGTGCGGTCGGTGCGAGCAATGCGGGTAATACGGGCCGAACGGACCGTACGAACAGGACGAACAGGACGAGCCGTACGGGTGGTGCGGCGTTGCGGGCGGGGTGGTCGTGAACGGCGGTGCCGTGCACGGGCGGCCGGTCGGCGGTTCAGCCCGGCAGGACGAGTCCGGTCCCGCCGGGGACGCCCGGGCGGCCGGTCGCGGTGGCGGTGCCGTTCTGCTGCAGCCGGTCGACCAGCAGGGCGGCCAGCGTGCCGAGCTCCTCCTCCGTGCGGGACTGCGCGGTGACGTCCATGCCGACGGTGAGGACACCGTTGACCTGGCCGGTGCGCGCGGTCCGCAGCGGGGTGCAGGTGAAGCTGAAGATCTGCTGGATCCGCTGGGCCTCGGGGCGGTTCGACTGCACCCGGACGTCGTTGAGGACGGTGACGCGGCCGGTGCGGTACGCCTCGGAGACGGCCTGCTGGAGGCCGGCCACGCCGAGCTGCGGGTAGGCCTGCCCGATCGAGCCGTACGCCACCGGGGCGCCGAAGGTGTCGGCGTGCTGGGCGTTGGCGTAGCGGATCTCCTGGCCGGGGCCGTCGGTGAGCATGATGGGGAACGGGGAGCCGTCGAAGGCGGCGAACATCTCCTGCTGCTGGGCGAGGAGGTTGTCGCGCAGCCGGATCTCGGAGAGCAGCGCCTCGGCGAGGTGCTGGATGTCGCGCAGCCGCTCGCGCCCCCACTGCCGGGGTTCCCGGTCGAGGACGCAGACGGTGCCGATGACGGTGTTGGTGTCGTCGACGAGCGGGGCTCCGAGGTAGGCCCGGACACCGAGTTCGTCCACGACGGGGTTACCGGCGAACCGGGGGTAGGCGAGGATGTCGTCCAGCGCGAGGGGCGAGCGCTGGGCGACCACGTGCGGGCAGAAGCCGTGGCTCAGCGGCATCTGCCGGGTCGGGAGGTCGAAGGCGATGCCCCGGTCCGCCCACGAAGCGCCTTCCTCGGCCGCGACGTCGGACGAGTTTGGCGGAATGTAGAGCCCCCGGAACATCTGGCGCTCGTCGTTGATGAAGTTGACCATCGCGATGGGAGCGCGGGTGATGCTGGCTGCCAGGTGCGCGAAGCGGTCGAAGGCCTCGTCCGCGGAGGGTTCGTTGAGACCCAGGCTGCGCAGCCTGCGGGTCCGGTCGGAGTCCCCGGCGGCACCCGGGAACTGGCCTTGAGTGCTCATCACATCAGTCATGGCGCACATGTAATCAGACATCCGGGCCGTTCGGTGCTACCGGTACCGGCCACCGACGTTGCTGATGGACAGTCAAAGCCGCATGTGAACGGCCGCTCAGCCGGGCCTCCAGGAGGGGGAAGATCATTTCCCTGCCCGCGGCGGAGCGAAACCCGGGGATGGCCGTGACGAGCCGAATCCCGCCAATCCAAGATCCACTCACAGTGACGGGGGTGTTCACATATGACAATGAGCCCTGCCGGAGACACGGACGGTATTCCCTCTCCCTCGGGAAGACCGCGCCAGAGTCCGCATGCACCGATGGCACCGGAGCGATCGGGTCGCCCACCTCCACACCCCCACCCGTTTCCCGGGGAGCGGCCGGAGCGGCATCGACGGCGTGAACGGAGGCACGACACCCACTGAGGCGAGAGGAACAACCATGGCCATGGACTACTTCACCGACGAGCGGCACGAGAGCCTCCGGGCGGAGGTCCGTGAGTTCGCGGAGAAGGAGGTACGTCCGCAGGTCGCCAGAATGGAGGCCGACCGCGAGGTCGAGTTCGAACTCTCGAGGGAGATAGCACGGCGGGGCTGGATAGGTGTGACCATCCCCAAGGAGTTCGGCGGCCTGGGCCTGGGCCACCTGGCCAAGACCGTCATCGTGGAGGAGCTGGCCCGCGTCAGCGGTGCGATGGGCGCCATGGCGCAGGCCTCGCAGCTCGGCGTCGCCAAGGTGATCCACTTCGGCTCGGACGCCCAACGGCGCAAGTGGCTTCCCAGGTTCGCCTCGGGCGAGTCCCTGCCGACCATCGCGGTGACCGAGCCCGAGTCCGGCGGCCACGTGCTCGGCATGGCCGGTACCGCCCGCCGCGAGGGCGACGAGTACGTGCTCAACGGCCGCAAGTGGTTCGTCGGCAACTCCCACATCGGTGACGTGCACGGCGTGGTCTTCCGCACCGGCAAGGGCAGCTCGGGCCTCTCGGCCTTCCTGGTCGAGAGCGACCGCCCCGGCTTCCGGACCGGCGAGCTCGGGACGCAGGGCGGCCTGCACGGCTTCAGCTTCGGCGAGTTGGTCTTCGAGGACTGCCGCGTCCCGGCCGGCAACCGGCTCGGCGAGGAGGGCCAGGGCCTGGACGTCGCCTACTCCTCCTCCACCCTGTACGGCCGCCTGAACCTCGGTGCCGTCGCGCTCGGCATCCACGTCGCGATCGTCGAGGACGTCGTGCGCTACGCCGAGGAGCGGGTGCTCTACGGCAAGCCGCTCAACCAGCTGAACAGCGTCGCGCTGAAGCTGGGCGAGATGCAGTCCAGGCTGATGACCGCCAAGCTGGCCGCCTACCACGCCTCGCACCTGCTGGACCACGGCAAGCCCTGCGACGCGGAGCTGATGAACGCGAAGCTCGTCAACACCGAGTACGCGATGGACTCGGCGCGCAGCGCGATGGAGATCCTGGCCGCCCGCGGCACCCAGGAGGAGTTCAACATCATCCGCTACCTGCGCGACGCCACCCACATCTACGCCCCGGCCGGCACCTCGGACGTCCAGCGACTGCGCCTCGGCCAGGTGGCCTCGGGCACCTACGGCAAGCAGTGGTCGGCCGAGCTGGCCGACCTGGCGAGCTGGGCGTGGACCGAGCTGACCCAGCTGGAGGCCGAGGGCCGGGACGAGCGGGGCGGCCGCGTGGTGCCGATCGCCGCGGCGAGCTGACCTCCGGACGCCCGATCATTCAGCATACGATCGCTTGACCTGTTCCTGACGGCTCTCCGAGCGGCGCACCCCGCCTCCCGGAGAGCCGTCCGCATGTCGCGACAAGGGCGCTGAGCTGCGGCGATCCGTCGTCGAACGCTTTCGCCCGGCTGACCGGTCCGGGTCATCAACCGTTCACATATCGTCAGTTGATGTTGCGATAAGGCCACCTGGGACTGATAGGTTTCCTGCCGTCGGCGGCCGTGGCAGTACTCCGCCCGGACGGTGACACCGCGTCACCCCGTCCGGCGACCCCGGCCTCGGTGCCCCGAAGCCCGCCCGGGACGTACGGGCCGACCCGCCGTTCGGACCCGCGACCCGGCCTGCAACTCGGCCCTGCAACAAGGAATCAGATGCCAGGCATATCGGCCCCCCGCACGGGCCACCGCGCCGGCCGGTCCGGCTCCCTCCGCAACTCCCTCCTCGCCCTCGCGCTGGTCCCCAGCCTCGGCCTCGCAGCCGCCTGGGGGTACGCCGCCTACCTGCTGCGCGACGCCGGGAACCGCACCGCGGTGCTGGTCGGCAGCGTCGTCGTCGCCGTGGTGCTGCTGTTCAGCCTGATCCGCGGCGTCCGGGCCGCCCGGACCCTGTCCGGCCGGCTGTCCGGACTGCGCACCGACACCCTCGCCCTCGCCCAGCAGGAGATCCCCGACGTGGTCGGGCGGCTGCGCGCCGGGGAGCCGGTGCCCACGCCGCCCGCCTGGGCGCCCTCCCGCCGGATCGGCGACGAGGTCCAGCAGACCGCCGACGGCCTCGCCGCCGTCCGCCAGGCCGCCGTCGCCGCCATCGTCCACCAGGCCCAGGGCCGCGAGGGGACGAAGAAGGTCTTCCTCAACATCGCCCGCCGCACCCAGATCCTGATCCACCGCCAGATCAGCATGCTGGACGCGCTGGAGCGCGAGCACGAGGAACCCGAACTGCTGCGCGAGCTGTTCGCGGTCGACCACCTGGCCACCCGGATGCGGCGCAACGCCGAGAACCTGGTCATCCTCGGCGGCGCGCTGCCCGCCCGCCGCTGGCGCAACGCCGTGCCCGTGGTCAACGTGCTGCGCAGCGCCGTCTCCGAGACCGAGAACTACGCCCGCGTCGTCGTCCAGGGCGTGCCCCGGGCCTCGCTCAGCGGACAGGCCGTCGCCGACGTCATCCACCTGATCGCCGAGCTGATCGAGAACGGCACCACCTTCTCCCCGCCCTACACCCAGGTGCAGGTCTCCGCGCAGGAGGTGCCCAAGGGCCTGGCGGTCGAGGTCGAGGACCGCGGCCTCGGCATGACCGAGGACGAGTACGAGCGGCTGAACGAGTACCTGGCCAACCCGCCCGAGCTGGACGTCTCCGCGCTCGGCGACGACCTGCGCCTCGGCCTGTTCGTCGTCGCGCGACTGGCCGCCCGGCACGACATCCAGGTCACCCTGCGGCCCTCCCCGTACGGCGGCACCCGCGCCGTGGTGCTGGTGCCCTCGGTGCTGCTGGAGCAGCCCGAGCAGCCGGCCGCCGTGCCCGGGCTGCCCTCCGGCGCGCGGGTCACCCGCACCCCGGTGCCGGAGGCCCCGCCGACGGCGGACGGGGACCTCGGGGAGGTCGACGAGGAGCTGTCGGGTGCGCTCGCGGGTGTGCTCAGCGGGCTGCTGGGCAACGGCCCGGCGGGGCCGGCCGGGACCGCTGACGGGACCGGAGCCGCTGACGGGACCGGGGCCGGGGCCGCTGACGGACAGGGCGCTCCGGTGGGGACCACCGCGCCCGTCCCGGGCGACGGCGGGGTGATCGCCGGTGAGCTCCTCGGACATCGCTCGGCGGACGGCCTCCTGGTGGACGGCGTGCCGGCGGACGGAGGCGCCGCGGCGCCCGCGAACGGTGGCCTGGCCGTCGGCGCCGAGATCCCCGGACTGCCCGGTGCCGTGGTCGTTCCCCGGCCCGCCCTGCCGCGCCCGTACGACCTGCCGGACGGTGTGGCCGACGGTGTGGCCGACGGTGTGACGGACGGCCTGGCGGCGGAGGACGGCCTGGCCACCGGCGGACGGCTGACGGACGGACCGCTGACGGACGGACGGCTGACGGACGGACGGCTGGCCGGCCGCCACGGCTCGGACCTTCCGGCCGACCCGGCCGCGGCGCCCTTCGACGGCGTCCCCGCCGACCGCACCGCGCCCACCCACGACCGCCCGCAGGAGGACCACGTGGAACGCGGCCCGGACGGCGAACTGCGGACGCCGCGGGTCCTGCCGCAGCGGGTCCGCAACGCCAGCCTCGCCGAGCAGCTCCGCGAGGCCCACGCGCCCGGCGGCGCCCTGCTGCCGCCGTCCGGCCCGTCCGCGCCGACGGCCCCGGCCGCCCCGGTCGCCCCGGTCGCCCCGGTCGCCCCCCGGTACGGCGGTGCCGACGCCGCCGCCGAGGACCCCTCGCCGCAGCGCTCCCGCGCCACCATGGCCGCCATCCAGCGCGGCACCCGGACCGCCCGCGCGGCCGGCACCGAACCGGGCACCCCGGCCTCGTCCGCGCCCGCCCCCCACACCCCGGCCGCACCTTCCGCCGCTCAGGAAGCCAAGGAACAGCAGTGATGACGCAGCACACCGAAACCCAGCGCGACCTCAACTGGCTGCTGGACCAGCTGGTCGCGCGGGTCCCCGAGACCCGGCACGCCATCGTCCTCTCGGAGGACGGCCTGCTGGTCGGCACGTCCCAGGGCCTCGACCGGGCCGACGCCGAGCACCTGTCCGCCGTCGCCTCCGGCCTGCAGAGCCTGGCCCGAGGCGCCGGACACCGCTTCAACGGCGGGCGGGTCCGGCAGACCGTGGTCGAGATGGACCAGCTGTTCCTGTTCGTCACCACCGCCGGGCAGGGCGCCCGGCTCGCCGTCCTCACCAGCGAGCAGGTGGACGCCGGGCTGATGGCCTACGAGATCAACATGCTGGTCAAGCAGGTCGGCCAGTACCTCACCGCGGCGCCGCGCAGCGACGCCGGCCAGGCCGGCGCGGGTGGCGGTGCGTGACCACCGCCGACGCCGACGAGGGCTGGTTCTACGACAAGGACGCCGGCCACCTGGTCCGCCCTTACGCGATCACCAACGGGCGCACCGGCCCGGTCCGTGACGGGTTCGCGCTGATCACCCTGGTGGTCACCGCAGACCCGCGCACCGACACCACCCGGTTAGCGCCCGAACCGGCCGCGATCATCGACCTGTGCCGCGAACGCCCGCTGGCCGTGGCCGAGATCGCGGCCACCCTCGACCTGCCCGTCAGCGTGGTCAAGGTGCTGCTGGACGACCTCGCCGAGGCCCGGCTGATCCTCACCCGCGCCCCGGTCCAGCTCGCCGAGGCACCGGACATCTCCCTGATCCAGGCCGTGATCGAGGGCGTCAGACGGCTCTGACCGACGCCTGACGGACCTCGGACGGACGTCCGACGGAAGGGCGTTCCGCGCTCCCGTCCCCGTCGGCGCTTCTCTCGGCGACCGACGGGGGCGCCCCTCCCGCGGCGGCCACGGCCGCACCGGTCGGGCCCACCGTTCTCCCAGCACACTCCCAGGAGACCCGAATTGACGACCCAGAGTCTGGTGCCGGGCGCGGTCAAGATCCTCGTCGCCGGTGGCTTCGGCGTCGGGAAGACCACCATGGTCGGCTCCGTCAGCGAGATCGAACCGCTGCAGACCGAGGAACGGATGACCCGCGCCAGCATCGGGGTCGACAGCCTCGACGGCGTCCAGGACAAGTCCACCACCACGGTGGCCATGGACTTCGGGCGGATCACCGTCCGCGAGGACCTGGTGCTCTACCTGTTCGGTACGCCCGGGCAGTTCCGGTTCTGGTTCATGTGGGACGACCTCGCGCTCGGCGCCCTCGGGGCGATCATCCTCGCCGACACCCGGCGGCTCGAATCCAGCTTCGCCGCCGTGGACTTCTTCGAGCAGCGCGGCATCCCGTTCGCGATCGGGGTCAACTGCTTCCACGGCCGCCGCGAGGCCACCCCCGAGGAGGTCCGCCGCGCCCTCGACCTCGGGCCGGAGGTCCCGGTCGTGCTGTGCGACGTCCGGGAGCGGGCGTCCAGCAAGGAACTGCTGCTCGCCCTGCTCGACCAGGTGCACCGCAACGCCCTGGCCGCCGGGCGGCGCTGAGGGTCGCCGGACGGCTGGGCGGCCGAACGGCTGGACGGCTGGGCAGCTGGACGGCGTGGGCCGCTGGGGGCCGCCCGGCAGCCTCCGCGAGCCTCGGGAGCCCCGGGCGCCCAGGCGGCGTCGGGAGCCGAGGCAGCGTCGGCTGCCGGTTCAGGCGTGCGCCGGGTCGAGCTCGGCGAGCGAGTCGACCAGCGGGGCCAGCTCCGGGACCTCGGTGGCCCGGGCCAGGACCTCCTCCAGCGCGGCGTCGTGCACCGGACGGGCGGCCGCCAGCAGGTCGCGGCCCTGGGGCGTCAGCTCCGTGTAGATGCCGCGCCGGTCGTCCGCGCAGAGGTAGCGGCTCAGCAGGGCACGGTCCTCCAGGCGGCTGACCAGCCGGGTGGTCGCGCTGCTGCTCAGCGCCGCCGCGCGGGCCAGCTGCTGCATCCGCATGTGCCAGCCGTCCTGGCGCGAGAGCGCCTCCAGCACCGTGTACTCGACCACCGACAGCTTGAACTCGGCCTGCAGCGCCTTCTCCAGCGCGGCGTCGATCATCCCGTGCAGCGCGGCGAGCGTGCGCCAGCCGCGGGCCCGGATCTCGGCCGCGTCGTCCCGGATCCCCATGACGCGCCGTCCTTTCCGCTGCGCTGCGGCACCGCGGGCCCTGCTGCGCGTCCGCGCCGCTGTGCCAGGTGTCGGGTGCCTCCCTCCCGTCAGTATGCCAGTCGGCGCGGACTACCGGTCCTTGCAACCAGTTCGTTCCGTGGTTCACCCCTCCCCGGTCCAGGCCGCCGAGCAGAGCGCCGTGGCCAGGTCCTCGGTGTACCAGGCGGCCGCCAACCAGGCGGTGGCGAAGGCGTCGTGGTCGTCCGCGACGATCCGGCCGAAGACGTCGCGCCGCTGGTTCGCCGCGGCGGCCCGCAAGCCGTCCAGGAGCTCGGCGGCGGTGGACAGCCCGGCGGCGCGCAGCAGAGCCCGGTCGGCCGCCGCCGTGGCCCGGCTCGGGGCTAGCCCGTGCCGGCCGGTGGTGACCGTCTGCTCCACCCGCCGGCCGAGCACATGGACCGGCGGGCCGGAGGGCGCGGGGAGCCCCGGCTGCCTCCCAGCCGGCGGCTCGGCACCCTCGGCCGGGGCCACGAGAGCGGGGGTCCCGAGGTCGGTGGTCCGGAGGTCGGTGGTCCGGAGGTCGGCCGCCTGGAGGTCGGCCGCCTGCAGGCGTTCGAGGCCGAGGTTGACCCGGCCCGCACGGTCGGCGGGGAGGACGAGCGGGTCCGGGGCCTCCGGGGGCGCGCCGATCGCGAGCAGTCGCAGCTCCGGACGGTCGGCGCGCTCCAGTCGGCCGACCACCCGCAGCCGCAGCCCGGGCGCGGTGGCGAGCAGTGCGAGGTTCGCCCGGAAGGGCAGCTCGGGGTGTTCGAGCGCCGGCCGCAGGACGACCACCGGGCCGTCCTCCGCACACCGTGCCAGCAACTGCGGCGCCCCGCCCGGCCCGTCGGGGGCGGTGCCGAGCAGCGTCACGTCCAGGAACAGCAGATCGCTCCCGGCCGGTCGGCTCTCGTACGGCTGGTCCAGCGCCGCCAGCGCCCGCTCCACCTGGACGGCCGCCGGGACCGACCACAACCGGGCCGCCGGCTCCGCCGCCCACGCCGCGCCCGCCGCCCGGACCGCCCGGACGGCGGCGCCCGCGCCCAGCCGCCCGGAGGCGGACCTGGTCGCGCCCTGGACGGCCAGCCCGGCGCGGCTGAACTCCCGGTGGCTGAGTGCCGCGTCGCCCAGCCGGACCGTCCGGTCGCCCGCCCCGACCGCCTGCGGGGCGGCCGCCCCCGCGTCCGCGTGCGGCATGACCTCGGCGATCGTGCTGAGGCGCCCGGTGGTGTCCACCGCCCAGCTGACGGCGCCCGCGTGGGTCGCCGTCAGCACCGGCTCGGCGAACAGCCCGTAGAGGCGCAGACCGCCCTCCTCCCGGTAGGTCTGGCGCGCGGTGCCGCGCAGCTCGGCGACCGGGCCGGTGCCGGCCGTCAGCGCGGTGGTGAGGCCGAGCAGCTCCCGCAGTCCGGCCACCAGGTCCGCCAACCGGTGGTCGGGCGCGCCGGACCGGGCCGCCCGGACCCTGGTCGCCACCGCGACGCCCGCCGCGGCCGGGCGGTGCAGGCCCACGAGCCGGGCCCGGTGGGCGGCCCGCAGCAGCTCCGCCTGGGCCACCGCGCCCGCGCCGCCCACCCCGGCGGCGAGGACGGCGGCCGCGGCCCGATGGAGGTGCCGGGCCGCAGCGAGCTCGGCGGCGGTGAGGGGCACCTGCGGTACGGGCGGCTCCGCGGGGGCGGTCGGGTCGGCGGGGGCGGTCGGTGCCGCCGTGTCGGTCGGCGCTGTGGTCGTTGCCGCTGAACCCGGTTCGGCCGTCTCGGTCGGCCCGGCCGTCTCGGCCAGCTCGGCCAGCTCGGTCGGCTCGGCCGTCTCGGTCGGCCCCGCCGTCTCGGTCAGCTCGGTCGGCTCGGTCAGCGGTTCGGCCGCCTCGGCGATCGGGCAGAGGGTGACGGCAGCGGCCCGGTGCACGCAGGCCGGGGCCAACAGGCAGCCGCAGCGGACGTCCGCCTGGTCGGCGACCACCGCGCCCGGGGCGTGCAGGACGAGCACCGTCTCCTCGTCCACCTCCACCCGCCACTCGTCGCCGTCGCGGACCACCGGACGGTCCGCCAGCTTCGCCGCCGCGCCGTCCAGCCGCTTCTGCAGCCGGGTGCTCAGCCCGGCCACCACCTCGGCGACCACCTCCGGCCGCACAGCAGGCCAGTCGTTCGTCCGCCCCGTCACACTCATCGCACCTTCTCCCCCACCCAGCGGGCCAGTTCCAGCGGGCTCAACGCCGCCACGGGCATGCCGGCCGCGACCAACTGGCCCGCGACCGCCTTCGAATAGCGGGCCGTCCCGGTGTCGTCCAGCGCCGCGCAGCCGAGCACGTGCACGCCGGAGTCCACCAGTGCCCTGGTCTGGGCCAGTAGCCCGGAGACCGGCCCGCCCTCCTCGAAGTCGCTGACCACCGCGACCAGCGTGCGGGACGGCACCGTCACCAGCTCCCGCGCGTAGCGCAGACCGCCCGCGATGCTGGTGCCGCCGCCGATCCGCACCTCCAGCAGCAGGCTCAGCGGGTCCTCCACCCGCTCGGTGAGGTCCACGACCTCGGTGGAGAAGGCCACGAAGTGGGTGCTCAGCGACGGCACCCCGGCCAGGATCGAAGCCGTCAGCGCGGCCCAGACCGTGGAGGCCTCCATCGACCCGGAGACGTCCACCACCAGGATCAACCGCCAGTCGTTGGCCTGCCGCGCCCTCGTCCGGAACACCGGGCGCTCCGGCACGACCAGCGTGCCGCCCTCCGGCGTGGGACGGGCGGTGGCCAGGTTGGCCCGGATGGTCCGGTCCAGGTCCAGCCCGCCGCCCGGACGGCGCGACGGCCGCGGCACGGCGATCCCGGTCAGCGCCGGGCGCAGCCTGGTCGCCAGCTCCCGGGACAGCTCGTCCACCAGGCGCCGCACCAGCGGGCGCAGCCGCGCCACCCGGGCCTCGGGCAGGCCGCCCGCGTGCTCCAGGACGGTGCGCAGCAGGTCGACCGAGGGACGGACGGCGGACGGGTCGATCGCCTCCAGGACGTCGTTGCGGCCCCGCGCGACCGCGGCGGCCAGCACCTCCTCCCGCAGGCCCGGACCGAACAGCGACTCCAGGTCCTCGGCCCACTCCCGCACCCCGGGGTAGGGGGCCTCGCGGCCGCCCCGGTTGCCCCGGCTCTCCAGGCCGGGGCCGGAGCCCTCGCCGTGACCGGTGCCGTACAACTCGTCCAGGGCGGTGGCAAGTCGAGAGCTGCGGCCGCTCAGGCCGCCGCTGCCGGGGCGGCCGAGGAGCAGCCGCCAGCGCTCGGCGGGGGTGAGGGCGTGCCGGGCCTCGCCGGTCTGCGCGGGAGCGGACTGCGCGGGAGCGGACTGCGGCGCGGGCGTCGGCGTCGGCCCCGGCGTGCTGCGAGGGGCATCCGCCTCCGCCGGGAGCAGGCCGCGGCGGGCCAGCGCGGCGCGGGCCGCGAGGTCCGCGCGCACCCAGCCGGCCACCACGGCGGGGCCGGCCTCCTCGGGCAACGCGGTGAGCCGGGCGCCCAGTTGCTCCTCGACCAGGGCCAGCAGCCGGTCGCGGGCGGCGGGGCTGAGCGTGTCGAAACCGCCGCGCAACGCGGGCAGCCGGTCCAGGAAGGCGCTGTCGGGCAGCGAGGTGACCCGCTCCAGCACCGGTGCGAGCGCCTCCGGCGCGGAGTCGAACAGCCCCTCCGCAGCCGTCAACAGGCCCACCAGCGACCGCCCGAGCGCGTGCCGCGCCTGCGGCCCGGTGGCCCCGTCCACCCAGGACGCGGCCCGACCGCCCAGCGCACCGGCCGGCTCCTGCCCGAGCAGCACCCGCACGGCACCGGCCGCGCCCCGCACCAACGGGCTCCCCTGCTCGGCGAGTTCGGCCAGCACGTATGCCAGCCGCACCCCGCCCAGCCGGTCCGCCCGCCGCACCAACTCCACCAGCGCCCGCGCGTCCGCCGGATCGTCCGACCCGCCCAACCCCTCCAACTGCCGCACCGCGGCGACCGTCAGTACCTCCCCCGCCTCGGCCAAAGTCCCGCCGGAAGCGGCGGATTCGGCGGAGGAGCGGGAGGAAGAGGGGGCTGAGGAGGTGAGGGAGTCGGCGCCGGAGGTGGGGGAGGCGGCGGGCGGCTCCTCCTCTGCCGGGGTGTGGCCCGGGAAGTGGCCTGCGGTGAGGCGGTCGAGCAGGGCGAGGGCGTCCAGGAGTTCGGGGAGGGTGGCGGTGGTGGGGAGGACGGTGGTGAGGTGGGTGAGGCGGGTCTCGGTGAGCGCGGGGAGCGCGCAGGAGGCGGCGGCGGTGAGGCCGTCGATGATCTCGCGAGGGGTGGGGTCGGCGGTGAGACGGGCGCGCAGGGCGCCTTCGGCGGCCTGGGCCGGGGTGACGCCCCGGGTGCCCGCGACGGTGAGCATGGCGGCGGTGGCGGGCGTCCAGTGGAGCTGCCAGCGGGTGCCGAGGGTTTCGGTGCCGCCCGCGCCGGTGGTGGCGACCGGGTCGGCGTAGGGGACGTCGCAGGCGGTGAGGCGGTGGAGGAGGATCTCGCGGCGGCGGTCGAGCGGGCTGCGCAGGGGGTCGAGGCGCACGTCGCGCGGGCCGGGGTCGGCGGGGCCGGGGAGGCCGAGGTCGGCGAGGAGGCCCTCGACGGCGGGGGCGAGTCCGCTGCGCGGGGCGGCGGGGGTCGGGCGGCCGGTGCGGGTGCCGATCAGGACCTGTTCGAGGGCGCGGGCGACGGCCCGGCCGCGGCCGAGGGGTTCGCCCTGCGCGAGGACGGTCTGCACCGCCTCGACGAGTTCACCGCGACCGGGGGCGGCGTGGCCGCGCAGTCGGGCGAGGTCGCCGGCCAGGCGGACGATCTCGCGGGCGTCGGCCGGGCCGCTCGGGTGGTCCTGGGTGCGCAGGGCGGCGCAGATCCGGACGGCGGTGGTGGTGAGCGCCCCGGCGATCCGCTCGGGGTCGCCACCGGCGTCGAGGACGGTGTGCTGCCACTCCGGGTCGCGGATGCCGGCCGGGTAGCCGGAGCGGGCGTCGAGCAGCGGGTAGGTGTACGGGATCAGGGACAGGACGTGCCCGGGGTCGTCCGGTCGGGGCGGTTCCTCGGCGGCGATCGGCCCGTCCAGCAGGGCGGGGGCGTGGAAGGCGCCGATCACGGCGGCGATCCGGCGCCCGCCGGCCGCGGCGGCCCGGATGCGGGCGCGCATCCAGGCCTCGCGGCGCAGGTCGTACGGGTCGACGCCGGGGCCGGTCTCGGCGTCGCGGCGCAGGGCCCAGCCGACGAGCAGGGCGGCGCGCCGGACGGCTTCCGGGGTGGAGCCGGGGGCGGCGGTCTCGACCAGCCGGTCCCACAGGTCCTCGTCGGAGTCGCGGCCGGTGAGGCGGTGGCGCAGGGCGTCGGCGAGGCCGGGGGCGTTCGGGTCGCCGCCGGGGGTCTCCTGGGCGCCGCCGGGGGGCCCGCCCTCCCCGGAGCGGGCGGTGCGCCGGGCGAGCGGGAGGTCGCAGGCGACGACCTCCACGCCGTTGCGCCGGGCCCACCGCAGGGCGGCGAGCTCCGGGGAGAAGTCGGCGAACGGGTAGAAGGCGGGCCCGCCCGCCTCCTCGGGCCCGGCGGGGGCGGCCGCGAGGGCGACCGGGGCTTCGGTCGCCTCGTCGGCGAGCCAGCCGAGCCAGGGCTGGAACTCGGCGGGCAGTTCGACCAGCACCGCCTCGGGCCGGGCGGCGTCGAGCAGCGCGGGGACGACCGCGCTGAGGGACGGCGCGTGGTGGCGCACGCCGATCAGGTAGGGCCCGGGGCGGCCGGCGCCGGAGGCGGCCAGCCGGTCGGCCTCGGTCCGGACCGTCCGGTCCGCGTCGTCCGGGACGGGAGTCTCCGCGCTGCTCATCGGCTCAGGCCTCCAGCGCCGAGCGGAGGTCCCACAGGGTGCGCCAGGTCGCGCCGCCCTGTTCGGCGCGGCGGCGGACCGGGCCGTCCCAGTAGCCGAGCAGCCGGGCCGCGTCGGCCGGGTCGTCCTTGCGGACCACGCCGAGGAGCTGGCCGGGGAGGCGGCCGAGCAGGTCGCCGCCGTCGGGCAGGTAGGCGGCGGTGACACCGAGGGCGGTGGCGACGGAGACCGCCTCGGCGGTGCTCATCACGGTGGACGGGCGCTCGACGTCCCAGCCCTCGGTGGAGCGGCCGCTGCGCAGGTCGCGGAAGGCGGTGACCAGGGCCTCCAGGACGGCGTCGTCGACCGCGTAGGCCGCGCCGGCCCGGGCGACGGCGACGGTGGACTGGCGGCGGACCAGCTCGACCTCGGCGGCGAGGCTGCCGATCGGGCCGACCGTCTCGAAGTTGAACCGCCGCTTGAGGGCCGCGGACATCTCGCTGACGCCCTTGTCCCGCAGGTTGGCGGTGGCGATCAGGGTGAAGCCGGCCGCGGCGTGCAGCTGCCCGTCCGGGCTGCCCGCCAACTCGGGGACGGCGATGCGCCGTTCGGAGAGCAGCGAGACCAGGGCGTCCTGCACCTCGGGCAGGCAGCGGGTCACCTCCTCGACCCGGGCGACCGCCCCGGTGGTCATCGCGGTGAGCACCGGGGAGGGGACGAGGGCCTCGCGGCTGGGGCCCTTGGCGAGAAGCAGGGCGTAGTTCCAGCCGTACTTGAGCTGGTCCTCGGTGGTGCCGGCGGTGCCCTGGACGGTGAGCGCGCTGGTGCCGCAGACGGCGGCGGCGAGCAGTTCGGAGAGCATCGACTTGGCGGTGCCGGGCTCGCCGACGAGCAGCAGGCCGCGCTCCCCGGCGAGGGTCACCACGCAGCGCTCGACCAGGGCGCGCTCGCCGACGAACTTGGGCTCGATGGTCAGGCTCCTGCGTCCGGCCTTGAGCTTCTCGCCGCCGCTGCCCATCACGAAGGTGACCACGGCGCGCGGGGTGAGGCGCCAGCCGGGCGGGCGCGGGCCGCTGTCGTGCGCGGCCAGGAACTCCAGTTCGGCGGCGTACTTCTCCTCGGGCGGGACGATCTGTCGCTCGGCGGTTCCGGGGGCGGTGGTGGTGCTCATCGGCGGGCCTTCCTGCGCTTGCTGGTCTGGAGCTCTTCGTAACCGGGGGTGTCGCCGTCGAGGGTGCGCTGCCAGGCCCGGGCGAACAGCTCGGGGACGGGCAGCTGCGCCAGCACCGGCCGGTGGGTGGGCAGTTCGTACAGGGCGGCCTTCCAGGTCTCGGCCGGCAGGGCCGGGGCCTTGGCCTCCTGCCAGCCGCCGGGCAGGAAGAGTCCGCGGCCGGCCCGGGACCGCTTGGCCTCCAGCACCAGGTCGGTGGCGGCGAGTTCGGCGCGGGCCCGCTTGAGCCGGGCGGGCTTCCAGCCCGTCCAGCGGGCGACGTTGCGGTCGGTGGGGTCGGGCAGGGCGAGCAGCTGGAGGTAGAGCGCGGCCGCGTCCTCGCCGAGGCCGTGGGTGCGGGACACCTCGGCGACCAGCTCGGGGACGGACAGCTGCGGGTTCTGCAGCCAGGCGGTGCCGGAGCCGGTGCCGCCACTGCCGCTCCCCGCCGTCGCCGCGGCCGTCGCCGCGGCCGGCACCGCGGCGGCGGAGGCGGCCAGGCGCTCCGGCTCGCCGCGCAGCACGGACGCGATGGCGGCCCGCTCGGGACCGAACCAGTAGGTGCTGGCCAGCCCGCCGATCAGGTCGAGCAGCGGGTCGTCCGGACCGGTGAGGGCGGCCGGCCGCAGCCAGACCCGCTCGTACGCCTCGTGGCTCGGGGTGAGGACGAGGGCCGGACCGCAGCGGACCATGCCGTCCGGGTCGGCGCCGCCCTCGGCGGGCAGACCGAAGTGGGTGCGCAGCACGGGGGCCAGCGGGGTGTTCCTGCTGGTGCCGAGGAGGTCGTAGTCGAGCAGCAGCTCCGGGTCGGCGAGCCGCTCGCGCAGCGCGGTGGCGGCCCGGGGCAGCAGCGCGCGCAGCGGACTGTCGGCGGGCAGGTGGTAGGCGAGCCAGCGGATGGCGTCGACGGCCTGGGAGAGCCCGCCCGAGTCGGGCAGGGCGCTGACGTCGTCGGCGACCAACCGGGGGGTGCCCTGGCTGTCCTGCCGGATCCGGAAGGCGGTGGTGCGGGTGAGCCACGGGGTGTGGGCCGGGTTGAGCACCGCCTCGATGGTGGCGATGGAGACGCCCTGGACGGTGGCGTGGGCCTCGTCGGGCAGGGTGACGAGCCGTCCGAAGCGCCGGATCCAGGCCTCGGCGCCGGCGGCGAGGTCGGGGCCCTCGGTCCACATCGTCTTGGGGTCGGCGGTGAGCAGGGCGCTCCAGACCTCGGCCACACCGTCGTGGTCGTGTCCGCGCAGCCAGTACTGGGCGGCCTGGACCTGGGCGGGCTTGAGGCCGTACTCCGCGGGCAGCTCGGCGGCGCCCCAGTCGAGGAGGCCGGAGGGCGGGCTGAGCAGCAGCGTCGCGCGGGCGGTGCCGATGCCGGTGAGTTCGGAGAAGGCGGCGGCTCGAGCCGGGTCCCACGGGAGGGGCCGGTGGATCGCGACGACCCGACAGAACTTGGCGACCCAGGCGGCGGAGACCCGCTCCTCGGTGCCGCGCTCCTCGACGGTGGTGAAGTGCGCGACGGGGCCGAACTCCCCGCTCGGGTCGTGGTCGACGGCGAGCCAGTGCACCGTGCCGTCGTCGAACTGACGCCGGTGGCCGAGGATGACGACGGTGCGGTCGCCGTGGCGCAGCACCTCGCCCTGGCGGTGGGTGGCCGGGCCGTCACCCCGGGCCTGCTTGGCGTTCTCGGCGGGCTCGGCGAGGACGATCTCGCGCAGGGTGGCGCCGCGGTCGGCGAGCCGGCCCTTGGTGAGCTCGGTGAGGAGGAGCGTCAGCGTGGAGCGGTGGGCCGACCCGGTGAGCGGGGCGGCCACGGCGTGCGCCAGCACGTCGACCCGGCCGAGCAGGTGCAGCCAGCCGTGGTGGGCGTCGCCGCCGAGCAGGGTGAGGCTCGCCGGGGAGTGCCAGCCCTCGCCGCGCGCGGCGGGCGGGGCGGCCAGCGCGGCGGTGACGGTGCGCAGGTTGTTGAGCACCCAGAAGCGCTCGGAGCTGCCCCAGGTGTTGCCGAAGCCGCCGATCCCGGGCAGGACCTTGCGGACGGCGTCGCGCAGTTCGTCGTCCCGGCCGTGCTGGGGGCGCCACTCGGCGGCCTCCGCCTTGCCGGGGCGCTCGGCCTCCGGCTGCGGGAGGAACCGGGCGACCCGGTCCAGCAGGTCGGCGGCGGCGCGGGCGAGCCCGGCGACGCCGGCGAGCAGCAGCGGGTGGGTGATCCCGGGCAGGGCGGTACCGACCGCCTCGACGGGCAGGGTGTTGCGGGCCTCGCCGCGCTGGGCGAGCGGGCGCCGGACGCCCTGGACCGTCAGCCAGCGCTGCTCGTCCTCCGGGACGGGTTCGGCGTCGACGGGCCAGGCGAGGTCGATCAGACGGGCGGCCTGCTCGGCCGTCACGCCGCGCAGCACGCGCGATCCGGCCTCGTCGCGGGGCCGCAGGGAGTGCCAGTGGTCGTACGGCGGGACGAGCACGGTGCCGGCGGCGGAGAGTTCGCCGGACCCGCAGGCGCGCAGGTCGGTGGTGCGGTCGGCGCCGGCGGCGATGTCGGGCAGGTTGAGCGCGAGGTGCCGGCCGCCCGAGCGGCTGACCACCGGGGCCGCCCCGCCGGGCAGGGCGAGCCGGCCCACGGGGACGGTGTCGGGCTCGCGCCGTCCGTTCAGCGGCAGGACGATGCGCTGCCCGTCGGCCGTGAAGGTGGTGACGGCGCGGCCGGGGTCGGTGCGGACCCAGTGGCCGAGCACGGTGCCGTCGGTGCCGAGCGGGGTCTGCTCCAGGCCGGGCTGCAGCGGCAGCAGCCGGGTGCTGCCCTCGGCGAGGCGGCCGGCCTCGGCGGTGGCGGCGATCACGGGCGGCTCGGCGGCGCGGCCCAGGGTGCCGGTGGCCGGGTCGAGTTCGCGCAGGACGGGGCCCTCCGGGCCGTGGCGCAGCGTCCAGTAGCCGGTGCCGTCGCCGAGGACGCGGTGTTCGTGCGGCATCCGGGTGTCGCCGGGGTGCAGCGGGCGCTCGCCGGTGGTGCGGCCGCCGCCGGGCAGCGGGAGGGAGGGCTCGTCCGGGAACCGGTCGCCGTAGTGGTAGCCGGCGATGGTGCGGCCTTCGAGTTCGAAGGTCTCGCCGGGGCGGCCGGACCAGTACGCCGTCTGCTTGTTGTCCTCGTACCAGACGACGAGGAGTTCGCCGTCGACCAGGCGCAGCCGGGGCCGGTTCCAGTTCTCCGTGAGCTTGGGCACGCGCAGGGTGTGCTCCAGCAGGATGCCCTGCGGGCCGACCACGACGGCCCGGTCGAGGCGGGAGAGGATCAGGTGCGGCCAGGCGTCCTCGACGACCAGGCCGCTCAGGCCCCGACCGCGCAGGCCGGGGGCGGTCACCGGGAGGGCGTCGGCGGCGGGCGGGTCGGCGAGCTTGTCGAGCGCCTCCTCCAGGGCGGGCCAGCCGAGTTCGTCCAGGATGCCGGCGCCGAGGGCGCGGGCGAGCAGGCCGGTGACGTCGAGCGCGGCGATCCGCTCGGCGGCGGCCGGGGCGACCGCGCGGATGGCGGTGCGGTGCTGGGTCAGCGAGCGGACCAGGTCGGCGGCGCCGGCCAGGCCGCGGGCGGCCGTGACCTCCTGCGCACGGGCCTCGGCCCACTCCGCGAACAGCTCGTTCAGCAGCGGCAGGACGGCCGCCCGGTTCTGCACGGCCGTCTCCCAGGCGGCAGGGGTGGCCTGGCGCAGCAGCGGCCGGTAGCGGGCGTCGGCGGCCACGGCGGCGAGGGCGGGGCTGTCGGGGCCGCACTGTCCGATCCAGTCGCGCAGGTCGAAGCCGAGGCCGGCCGGCGGGTCGGCCACCGGCACGCCCGCGCTGAGCAGGAGGTCCAGCAGGTCGATCCGGGTGTGGCTGGCACGGATCCCGGTGAAGAGGTCCACCGGAACGGCGTCGGCGCGCAGCCGTTCGACCATCCGGCCGGCCAGGGCGAGGGTGGCCGGGCAGCTCGGCCGGGTGCGCCAGCCGCGGCCGAGGTGGTGGCACCAGCGCTGGAGCCAGGCTGCGGCGGGCTCGGCGCCCTCGGCGCGGGGGCCGGTGAGCAGGGTGTCGGCGCCGGTCTCGGCGAGCACCGCCAGCCAGGCGGCGTCCTGCGGGGCGGAGTCGGAGCCGGCGGAGGCCGGGTCGGGCAGCAGTTCCAGCAGGCGCTGCCGGACGCCCGCGTCGCGCTTGCCCAGCTCGACCAGCGCGCCGTGCCAGGACTTCCAGAACGCGGCGGGCGCCCGGTTGACCGCCGGGGAGTCCAACAGCTCGGCGAGCAGGGCCTGTTCGTGCTCGGTGCGGTCCAGCCCGGCTGCCCGGATCAGCGCGCGGGCGTCCTCGGCGACCCCGGCGTACGGGGCCATGCCGGCCGCGGAGCGCTCGGTGCACAGCTGGCGGAAGCGCTGCCAGGCGGTCAGCGGGTCGAGCCGCTGGGCGAGCTCCTTGACGTACTGGCGCAGGGACTTGACGGTGAGCGCCCCGGCCAGGGCGAACTCCAGGAAGACGGCGCGCAGCCGCTCCTCGTCCACCGTCAGGCCGTGGGTGCGCTCGGCCTCGCGGGCCTTGCCGAACCAGGCGGCGGCGTAGGTCTGGTTGCCGTGGCCGAGGAAGATCCGGCCGACCTCCTCGCAGAAGGTGGGCAGGAAGTGCGGGACGGCGCGGCCGAGGCGGGCGGCGAGCGCGTCGAAGCCGTCCTTGGCGGCGCCCGGCTTGGAGGTGGCCTGGCGGGCGAGCCGCTCCATCTCCTTGACCAGGGCGAGCGCGTGGTGGCCGTTGGCCGGGTCGTGGACCAGCGCCCAGGCGGGGAAGCCGAGCGCCTCCTGGCGGACCTCGCCGACCTCGACGGGCTCCTGCTCGGGCGCCAGGCCCAGGAAGTCGAGGGCGAGGTCCTCGGCCCGGCCGAGCGCGCCGGGGACCAGCCGGACGATCCGGCGGCCGTCGAGCGCGGGGTGGGTGTAGCCGCGGGCGGTGAGCACGTCGGCGGCGCTGTCGGGGCGGCCTGCTCCGGGCACGGTGCCGGCCGGCAGCACGGCGCCGGCGTCGAGCAGGGCCTCGGGCGTGGCGGTGGTGGCGGTGCCGGTGGTGCCGGTGGTGGCGGTGCTGCCGGTGCTGGTGTTCGAGCCGGTGGCGGTCATGCGGCGTCCTCCCCTTCGTGCGTGCGGCCGGCGTACAGGGCGGCGGCCATCCGCATGCCCTCGGACCAGGCGACCGGTCCGACCTCGGTGAGCGGCAGGGCCCGGCCGTCGGGGCCCGCCCAGCTGAGCGCGCCGGTCTCGCACGCGTCGTACTCGTAGTAGTCGCCGACCCAGACCCGGGCCTCGACCGTGCGCCCGCCCTCGGTGACCGGCAGGACGGCGGAGCCGCCGCGGACCCGGCAGCCGAGCCGGTTGCAGCGGCCCACCAGCTCGCGCAGCTCGCGGTAGCGGCCGCCGGCGTAGGTGGTGACCTCGGTGCCGCCGGGCAGCTCGGCCGGCCGGTGCCAGACCTCGCGGTAGAGCTGCTGGAGGCGCTGGGAGACGCCGAGTTCGACGGCGAACTCGCGCAGCTCGTCGAGGTCCTCCAGGAGGACCGGGTGGGGTATCAGGACCTCGCCGTCGGTGAGACGGACGGTGTCGCCGTCCAGGTCCACCAGGCCGAGGCCGCGCTCGGCGTCCGCCCCGCGCAGGAAGCCGGCCACCGAACCGTCCGAGGCGGTGACCACCAGGTCGCGCAGCACGGCCTGCCAGGCCTCGTCCGGCCAGACGGCGGTGATCACCGCGGCGGGCACCGGCAGCGAGCGCACCATCCAGCGCTCGACGTCGTCCTGGCAGCCGCGCTCGTGCGCGGCCAGCCACTCGGCGAGCTGCTTGAGCTGGACGACCACCGGGTCGTCACCGAGCTTCGACGGAACGGACTTGAGCTCGCGACCCGCCGCGTTGCGGCACACCACCCTGCCCTCCCCGTCGAGCGCGACGCGGTACCCGCCCGCGCCCGTCTCCACCCATGCCACGGCCGTACTCCTCCCACCGGGGAACCACCCGGGAACCACCTCCCGCCGGCCTGCTGACCAGCGATGCGAGGAACGTAGCGAGGCCCTCTGACAACGAGGAGGCCGGGGGGCGGTGGACGGAGTCCTACGGCCCCCAAACCCCTCGAACAGGTGAACTAGGCCGGTCGGGCTGCGGGTCGGGAGCGGAGCGCGGTCCCGGAACCGGGCGCGGACCGAACGGCGTCGGGCCGGGCCGGGTCGGCGTGCGCGGTCACCCCGCCGTCGGGCCGGGGAGGGTGAGCCGGAGGACGCGGTCGTCGCCCGGACGCGGATCACCGCGGCCGTCCGTGTTGCCGGTGGCGAGCAGCAGCGTGCCGTCCCGGTCGGCGACGACCGTGCGCAGCCGCCCGTAGGCGCCCTCCAGGTACGGCTGCGGGCTGCCGGCGAGGTGGTCCCCCTCGACCGGGACGCGCCAGAGCCGGGTGCCGCGCAGGGCGGCCATCCACAGGGCGCCGTCGGCGTACGCGAGCCCGCTCGGGGACGCCTCGGCGGGCTTCCACTGGGCGACGGGGTCGAGGTACCCGGGCCGGTGGCCGATGCCTTCGACGACCGGCCAGCCGTAGTTGCCGCCGGGCCGGATCAGGTTGAGCTCGTCCCAGGTGTCCGCGCCGAACTCGCAGGCCCAGAGCCGGGATTCGGCGTCCCAGGCGAGGCCCTGCACGTTGCGGTGGCCGTACGAGTAGACCGGCGAGCCGGGGAAGGGGTTGCCCGGGGCGGGGGCGCCGTCGGCCGTGAGCCGGAGCACCTTGCCGCCCAAGGAGCCCTTGTCCTGGGCGATGTCGGCGGTGCCGCCGTCGCCGGTGGCCGCGTAGAGCAGGCCGTCCGGGCCGAAGGCGATCCGGCCGCCGTTGTGCCGCGGTCCGCGCGGGATCCCGCTCAACAGCACGGAAGGGATCCCGAGTCGGGAACCGGACGGCCGGGCGGAGTCGTACGTGAACCGGGCGATCCGGTTGTCCTCGGCGGTGCTGAGGTAGGCGTACACCAGGTGGTCGTCTTCGAAGGAGGGAGAGAGCGCGAGGCCGAGCAGACCGCCCTCACCGCCGGCCGTCACACCGGGGACGAGGCCCACCTCGGTCTTCGTCCCGCCGGCCCCGCCCGTCGCACCGGCCGCACCGGCCGCGACGGACCCGCCCGACCCGCCCGACCCGCCGGTTGCGACGGCCGCGGCGACCCGGACGATCCGCGCGGTGTCCCGCTCCGAGACCAGCAGGTCGCCGCCGGGCAGCACGGCCACGCCCCACGGCACCGCCAGCCCGTCCGCGACGGTGGCGCGCACCACCGGCCCCGCCGCCTGCGCGGATCCGTGACCCGCCTCCCGCGCGGGCCCGGGCGCGGACGAGCAGCCGGCGACGCCGACCAGGGCGGCCAGCAGCCGGACGGCCAGCGACAGGGCGACGGGGCGGGGACGGTGCACCGGAGGCCTCTCCGTGGGCGGCGGGAGTGGCCCCCAGGACACCACACCCGCCGCCGGCCGCCCCGCCGCCCCGCCGTCACACCACCGGCGCCCCTCACACCACCGATGACCGGGCCACCACCGATGGCCGGGCCGCCACCGGCGCCCGGGGCACGATGACCGGGGCGCCGTCGCCCGGCGCCGCCAGGACATGGCTGTCGATGTCGTACAGCGCTCGCACCAGCGGCGCGTCCACCACCGCGCGCGGCGGCCCGCAGGCCACCACCGCGCCGTCCCGCAGGGCGACCAGCAGGTCCGCGTAGCGGGCGGCCGCCGCCAGGTCGTGCAGCACCATGACCACCGTCCGCCCGCCCACCGCGACCTGGCGGACCAGCTCCAGCACCTCCACCGCGTGCCCGAGGTCGAGCGCGCTGGTCGGCTCGTCCAGCAGGACGACGGGGGTGTCCTGGGCCAGCACCATGGCGAGCCAGCACCGTTGGCGCTGGCCGCCGGAGAGCCGGTCCAGCCGGCGGTCGGCGAGCCCCTCGACGCCGGTGGCGCGCAGCGCCTCGGCGGTCAGCCGCTCGTCGTCCGGCGACCACTGCCGGAACAGGCCCTGGTGCGGGTGGCGGCCGTAGCGGACGAGCCCGGCGACGGTGACCGCCTCGGGCGCCTGCGGGCTCTGCGGCAGCAGGGCGATCCGGTGCGCGGCCTGGCGCGGGCGCAGCCGCCACACGTCCTCTCCGCCGACCAGGACGCGCCCGCCGTCGGGCCGGTGCAGCCGGGCGACGGCCCGCAGCAGGGTGGACTTGCCGCAGCCGTTCGGCCCGACCACCGCCACCACCTGCCCGGCCGGGACGGTGAGGTCGATCCCGCCGAGCACCGGGCGCCCCGGGCCGTAGCCGGCGGTGAGCCCCTCGATCGTCAACTCCATCGCTGCTCCCCCGGATCCGGCGCGCGCTCAGTTGCCGCCGAGGGCCTTGGCGAGGTCGCCGATGACGACGTCGGCCGCGAGCGGGCCGCCCCGGGTGGACCAGACCGAGCCGTCCACGGTGACGACGTGGTTGTTCTTCACCGCGTTCAGCTCCTGGTAGGCGGGCTTGGACTGGACGTCCTTGAGCGCGGACCTGCCGTCGTCGGTGAGGGTGGACAGGAACAGCCAGTCGCCGTCGATCTCGGTGAGCTTCTCCAGGCTGAGCGCCGGGCTGTGGGCGTTGCCGTCCTTGTCCTGGGCGGCCGGGCGGGTGAGGCCCATGTCGAGGGCGACGCCGCTCGCGAACTGCTTCTTCTCCATCCAGCTGGGGCCGGTGGGGTTCCAGCGGACGATGGAGACGGCGGCGCCCTTGTTCCCGGTGAGCTCGCCGCCGGCCTTGGACGCCTTGGTCTCGTAGTCGCCGATCACCTTGTTGGCGGTGTCGAGCTTGTTGACGGCGTTGCCGATGCCCCGGAAGGCGAGCTTCCAGTCGTCGGTGGGCGCCATGGTGACCAGCGTCGCCGGGGTGATCTCGCGCAACTGCTTGAGCATCTGCTCGTCCTGCATGTCGCCGGCCAGGATGAGGTCGGGCTTGGCGGCGATGACCTTGTCCATCACCGGCTGCAGCAGGTTGCCGACCACCGGCACGCCCTGGACCTTGTCCTTCAGGTACGCGGGCGGCTCGTTGAGGCCCTGTCCGTTGGTGATGCCGGCCGGCTTGACGCCGAGGGCGAGCACCGCGTCGAGGTCCTCCTGGGTGAGGGTGACGATCCGCTTGGGCTCGGCCGGGACCTCGACCGCCTTGCCGGTGGCGTCCTTGACGGTCCGCTTGCCGCCGGCGCCGCCGTCGGCCCCGCCGTTGCCGCCGGCCGCCGCGTCCACCGCCGGGGAGGAGGCGGACGAGGAGGAGCCGGAGGAGCCGCAGCCGGTGAGCAGGAGGGCGGCCGCCCCGGTGACGGCCAGCGCCTGGGCCGCACGGCGGCGGACGGGGCTGAGCGGGCGACGGGCGAACGGCATGGGTGCCTCCGGGCAACGGTGGTACGGGAGTTGAGCGACGTCGGGGCAGTGCGGCGGCACGGGGCCGCCGCGCGGTGCGCAGCGGGGGTTCCCCACGGGACGGCTCGGCCATTAGGTTAGCCTTACCTTATGACATTGTCGCAAGCGGGCGTCCACGAAGCGTCCCCCGCCCCCGCGCCGGACGCTCCGCCACCAGGACGGGAGCCGCGCCGGTCCGCGCCCGGGCGGCCCACCTGGCCGGTCGCCCTCGGGGCCGTGGCCCTGCTGCTCGCGCTGGCCGCGCTCTCGCTGTCCGTCGGCGCCGGCGAGGTCGGCCCCGGACGGGTGCTGGACTACCTGCTGAACCGCGACGGCGCCCGCGCCGACGGCCGACTCGCCCTGGTCGTCGGCGACCTGCGACTCCCCCGCACCCTCACCGCCCTGCTGGTCGGCGCCGCGCTCGGCGTCGCCGGGGCCCAACTGCAGTCCGTCACCCGCAATCCGCTCGCCGAGACCGGCCTGCTCGGCGTCAACGCCGGCGCCTCCCTGGGCGTCGTCCTCGGCATCGCCGTCCTCGGCGTGCAGACCTCGTACGGGTACCTCGCCTTCGCCTTCGGCGGCGCGGTGCTCGCCAGCACCCTGGTACTGCTGATCGCGGGCAGCCGGGGCGGGGGGTCGCCGATGCGGCTGGTGCTCGGCGGCTCCGCCGTCGGCGCGACCTTCGGCGGCCTCACCGGCGTGCTGATCGTCAACTCTCCTGAGGCGTACGACCGTTACCGGGTCTGGGTGCTCGGCTCACTGTCCGGGGTGGAGGGCTGGGCCACCCTGGGCCGGCTCGCCCCCGTGCTCGGTGCCGGCTTCCTGCTCGCCCTGCTCACCACCCGGCCGCTGACGGCGCTCGCCCTCGGCGACGACCTCGCCCGCGGCCTCGGCCACCGGCCCGGCGCCACCCGGGCCGCCGTCGCCTTCGCCGTCACCCTGCTGACCGCCTCGGCCGTCGCCCTGTCCGGCCCGATCTCCTTCCTCGGCCTGCTCGCGGGCTTCCTCGCCCGGGCCGTCGCCGGCCCCCGGGTCGGACGACTCACCCTGCTCGCCGGCCTGTTCGGCGCCGCCGTGCTGACCGGCGCCGACGTCCTGGCCAGGGTGGTCGCCCGGCCCTTCGAGGCGCCGGTGTCGGTGATCGTCGCCCTGGTCGGCGCCCC
The DNA here is from genome assembly GCF_044764985.1 of Kitasatospora sp. NPDC093550. Classification (NCBI taxonomy): domain Bacteria; kingdom Bacillati; phylum Actinomycetota; class Actinomycetes; order Kitasatosporales; family Streptomycetaceae; genus Kitasatospora; species Kitasatospora sp. NPDC093550. The sequence goes on along the minus strand of NZ_JBIWJF010000001.1, from coordinate 312,472 downwards.
CGCGCTGATCGCGATCGTCCGCTCCCGGCGCTCCGCCGGCCTCGCCCTGACCGACCCCGCCGAGGCCTCCGCCCCACCCGCACGGCGCGCCGAACCAGCCACCCCCGAGCCCGACCTGGCGCTGCGGTACGGCGCCTGGTCGCTGCTGCTGCCCCGGCGGGCCCTGATCGCCTCCCTCGGCCTGGCCGCCGCGCTGCTCGCCGCCGTCGTGGTCTCCGCGCACGCCGGGCAGAGCGAACTCGACCTCGGCCGCACCTTCCGGGCCGTGTTCGGCTACGGCGAGCGCCTCGACGTGCTGCTGGTGCAGAGGTTCCGGCTCGGCCGGATCGTCGCCGGGCTCGCCGCCGGAGCCGCGCTCGGCCTGGCCGGCTGCCTCACCCAGACCCTCGCCCGCAACCGGCTCGCCACGCCCGAACTGCTCGGCGTCAACGACGGCGCGACCGCCGCCGTGCTGATCTCCGCCACCGCCTCCGGCACCTTCGGCGCCTGGTGGGCCGGGCCGCTCGGCGCGCTCGCCGCCGTGCTGGTCGTCACCCTCGTCTCCGGCGGGCTCGGCGCCCGCGGCTACCGGGTGCTGGTGGTCGGCCTCGCGATGTCCGCGCTCGCCTCCGCGGTCATCCAGGTCGCGCTGGCCCGCCGCTCGCTCAACTCGGCGGGCTCGCTGTACGTCTGGACCTCCGGCAGCCTCAACGGGCGGGACCACGCCGTCGCCACGCCCGTCCTGATCGGGCTGGCCGCGCTGGTGCCGCTCGCCCTGGGAGTCGCCCGGCGGCTGGCGGTGCTGCGCTTCGACGACGACGTCGCCTCCGCCCTGGGTGTCGACCCCGGCCGGGTCCGGCTCGCCGGTCTGCTGCTGGCGGTCGCGCTCGCCGGACTGGCGGTCGGCGTCTGCGGGCCGGTCGGCTTCGTGGCGCTGGCCGCGCCCGTGATCGCCGCACGCCTGGCCGGACCCGCACGCGTACCGGTCCTGGGCTCGGCGCTGACCGGCGCCCTGCTCGTCGTCCTCGCGGACACCCTCGGACGGGTGCTGATCGGCGGGGTCGAGATCCCCGTCGGCATCGTCACCACCGTCCTGGGCGGTCCCTTCCTGCTCTGGGTGCTGCTCGGCCGCAAGGGCAGCACCCCGTGAAGACCCTTGGAGTCATCGCTGTGGAAACCCCCGTGGAAACCCCCGTGGAAACCCCCGACACCCCTCCCGTCGTCGCCCCCGACCCCGACGACCCCGCCTACCGCCTGGTCACCCTCACCCACCACGGCGAGGAGTGCGACGGCGTCCTCGCCCTGCTGCACACCGTGACCGACAAGGATCGCCACTCCGGCGACCTGACAAGGAACCTGATGGAACGTCAGGCCGACGGCGGGTGGTCGATCACCTACCGGCTGCGCGCCGACCACCGGGCCTCGTACCAGCTCTACCCGTTCCGCGGCGAGGCCCCCGGCACCAGCCGCCCCGACTGGGTGCGCGTCCTCGACCACGCCCGCCCCGACCCCTACGACACCGAACCCCGGCTGCCCGCCCGCGACGGCCGCCACCCCTCCTCGGTGCTCAGCCTGCCGGAGGCGCCCGCGCAGCCGTACGTCCGGCGGCGGGAGGGCGTGCCGCGCGGCCGGACGGTGCCGCACGCCGTCGCCGGACGGCGGGTGGACGTCCACCTCCCGGCGGGGCACGAGACCGGCTCCGGCCCGTACCCGGTGGCGGTGCTGCTCGACGGCGAGATGTGGGGCGAGGTGCTGTCCGTCGGCGACACCCTGGACAACCTCACCGCCGACGGCGCGATCCCGCCCACCGTGGCCCTGCTCGTCCACACCATGGGCCCCCGACGGCCCGACGACCTCAGCTGCAACCCGGCCTTCGTCGACCTCCTCGCCGACCGTCTCCTCCCCTGGGCCGCACAGGAGTTCGGCGCGACCGCCGACCCGGCCCGCACCGTCGTCGCGGGCCAGAGCGCGGGCGGCCTCACCGCCGCCTACGCCGCCTACCGGCGCCCCGAACGCTTCGGCAACGCGCTCTGCCAGTCCGGCTCCTTCTGGTGGCCCGACGAGACCGAGTTCGACGAGGGCAGCGAATGGCTGACCCGGCGGTTCGCCACCGGCAAACAGCGCGCGGCCCGCTTCTACGTGGAGGTCGGACTGCAGGAGTGGATGCTGCTCACCCAGAACCGCCACCTGCGGGACGTCCTGCGGGCGCGCGGCTACGACCTCGCCTACCGCGAGTTCAACGGCGGCCACGACTACGCCTGCTGGCGCGGCGGCCTGGCCGACGGACTCGCCCACCTGCTCGGAACGCCGGCCTCGACGGCCGCACCCGCGGGGACGAGATAGCGCGGACCGGCCCGCGCCGCCGGCCACCGAGGCCCGCCCGGCGAAGGCGGGCCCGGCTCAGTCCCGGTAGGGCACCAGCCGGGTCAGGTCCAGCTCGAAGCCGAACGGCTCGGGGATGCGGATGGTCTCGCCGAACTCCCGTTCCGTCCGGGTGTGGTAGCGGTCGCGGTTCGGCTCGGAGAACAGCGTCACGGTCTTCTGCCGCGGATCCACGATCAGGTAGAGCGGGAAGCCCATTCGCGGGTAGTCGCGGACCTTTCCGGTCCAGTCGTTGTCGGGATTGGAGGGCGAGACGATCTCGACCGCGATCAACGCCAGTTCGGCGGGGATCTCCCGGCCCAGCTCGATCACGTCCTCGGGCAGGTACGTGAGGTCGGGATTCCGGACGGAACCGACCTCCGGCGAGGAGAGGTCGCTGTTCCCGGTCGGGAAGTAGCCGGCCGGGCAGTGCGCCTCGAACTGGCGCTGGACGATCGCAAGGTTGAGCTGGTGGATCGGCCCGGGCGGTGCCTGCAGGACGATCAGCTCGCCCGACAGCTCGGCCTTGAAGCCGTCCGGGAGGCTGCGCCGCGCCTCTTCGAGCAGGCGGTAGTGACAGGGTTCATACGGGGACTCCTCCGGTGCTCCGACCACCCTACGGCAGCCTGGGCAGCGGAGGAGGGATCCGCAAGGTGGTCAGTCCTCCGGGGGCGGGGCCGGGGGGCTGGTGGGGAGGCGGGCGGCGAGGAGGGTGGCGGCGGCGACCAGGGCGGCGGTGAGGAGGAGGGCGAGGCGGTAGGGGGTGGTGCCGGAGTCGGTGGGGAGGGCGGCGACGAGGGCGGCGGTGGCGGCGATGCCGAGGGCGCCGCCGAGGGTGCGCAGGATGGTGAACAGGCCCATCGCGCGGCCCATCGCGGGTGGGGGGACGTCGGCGAAGCCGGTGATCTGGACGGTGAGGACGGCGGTGCCCAGGATGAGGCCGACGCCGAACATCAGGGCCCGGACCAGCCACGGGTTCTCCGCGTAGCCGAGTGCGGCGAGGACCGCGGCGGCGAGCAGCAGGCCGGGCAGGGCGAGGCGGCGCGGTCCGAGACGGGGCAGCAGGCGGTCCACCACCTGGGAGGCGGCCATCAGGCCGATCGCCTCCGGGAAGACGCTCAGTCCGGCGTCGAGGGCCGAGGCGCCGAGCGCGGCCTGGTAGAGCAGCGGCAGGGCGAACAGCGCGCCCATCAGTCCGGCCGAGGTGAGCAGGGCCGCCCAGCTCGCCGCCCCGAAGGTCCGGTCGGCGAGCAGCCGTAGGTCCACCAGCGGTTCTTCGGCGCGGAGTTGGTGCCGGACGGCGGCGCCCAGCAGGCTCAGGCCGGCGACACCGGCGAGCGCCACGCCCGGGGAGGACCAGCCGTGCGCCGGGCCGAAGCCGAGGGCGTAGGTCAGCAGGCCGAGTCCGGGGGTGGCGAGCAGGAATCCGGTGGTGTCGAAGCGGCCGGCCGGGGGTTCCTCCGCGCCGCGCAGGCCGAGCAGCCCGAGCGTGACGGCGGCCGCCCCGATCGGCAGGTTCACCAGGAACAGCCAGTGCCAGGAGAGGTGTTCGGTGAGGAAGCCGCCGAGCGGCGGCCCGAGGGCGGGCATCAGGGCGGTCGGGACGATCAGGATCCGGCCCAGGCCGGCCCGCTCGTGCGGGGCGAAGGCCCGGAACAGCAGGGTCATCCCGACCGGGGTGAGCAGTCCGCCCGCCACGCCCTGGACGGCGCGCGCGGCCGCCAGCGGGCCGAGGCCGGGTGCGGCGGCGCACAGCGCGGAGGCGAGGGTGAAGGCGCTCAGCGCGCCGAGGAAGACCCGCTTGACGCCGTACCGGTCGCCGAGCCAGCCCGCCACCGGCAGGCCGAGGGCGAGGCCGACCAGGAAGGCGGTCTCCACGGCGTTGGCCGCCGGGACCGGCCGGCCGAAGTCCTCGGCGATGCCGAACAGCGCGGGGTTGACGATGGTCGAGTCCAGGCCGTTCATGCACATCGCGGCCGTGTAGACGACCACCACCGCGGCGCGCCCCGCGAGCAGGGGGCGCGCCGGGGCCTGGGCGTCCGGGACCTGGGTGTCCGGGACCTGGGTGTCCGGGACCTTGGCGTCCGGGACCGCGGCGGCAGGTGCTGGGGCGGCGGCGGCCTGGGCGTCGGGGGCCTCGGGAGGGGTCACAGGGCGGTCCAGTGCGCGCTGATCCACTCCAGCGCGGCCGCCCGGCCGCACGGGCCGTGGGCGACGTCCCAGCCGGCCGGGACGGCGGCGAAGGCGGGCCACAGCGAGTGCTGTCCCTCGGGGTTGACGAGGGCGAGGAACTCGCCGTCGGCGTCGAAGGGGTTGGCGGGGGCGTCACTCATCGGTGGTCCTCTCCATCGTCGGTCGTCGTCAGGTGGTCGGCGATCACGCTCGCGATGTGCGCGATCGGGGCGGGCAGGGTCATGTCCTTGTGGGAGCAGGCCACGTCGGTGTCGGCGATCCGGCCGGACACGTACGGGGTCCACAGCGCGGGCACCAGGGCGTCGTCGACGGTGTCGACGGTGGCGCGGAAGAACAGCACGTCGCCCTCGAAGCGGCGGTGGTCGTAGCCGCGCACCAGGTGGTTGGTGTTGAGGTAGATCCGGTTGAGCGCGGCCACCGTGGCGTCGTCGAGTCCGGCGAGCGGGCTGCCCTCGCGGCGCAACAGCTCGGTGACGGCGTCGATTTCGAGCGGCCGCCCGGCGAGGTCGGCCGGTCCGAAGCCGCCCATGGTGAGCAGCGCCTCCAGGGCCTCGGCCTGGTCGGGGACGGGCAGCTCGCGGAAGCCCTCGGCCGGGTAGGCGTCCAGGATGGCGAGCAACTCGACCTCCTGGCCGAGCTCCTGGAGCCGGACCGCGAGCGCGTGGGCGATGATTCCGCCGGTGGACCAGCCGAGCAGCCGGTACGGCCCCTCGGGCTGGACCTCGCGCAGCCGGTCGGCGTAGTGCGCGGCCAGCTCCTCCAGGGTGCCGGGCAGCGGCTCGGCGGCGGTGGCCGCGCCGACTCCCTGGGCCTGCAGGCCGTAGATCGGCACGTCCCCGGGCAGGTGGCGGATCAGCCCGGTGTAGCACCAGCTGAGGCCGCCGGCCGGGTGGACGGCGAACAGCGGGCGCTGCCGTCCGGGGGCCGCGGGCCGCAGCGGGAGCAGCACGTCCAGGGCGTCGGTGTCCTCCGCTCCGGCCGCGAGTGCCGCATCGAGGGCGGCCACGGTGGGCGCCTGGAAGAGCGTGCCGATGCCGACCTCCAGTCCGAGCACCTCGCGGATCCGCCCGGCGAGGCGCACGACCAGCAGCGAGTGCCCGCCGAGGGCGAAGAAGTCGTCCTCCACGCCGACCTCAGCCACGCCCAGGACCTCGCCGAACAGTGCGCAGAGCTGCTGCTCGCGCGGGGTGCGCGGCGGGCGGCCGGCACCGCCGGCGGGCGCCTCGGGGGCGGGCAGGGCCCGGCGGTCCAGCTTGCCGTTGGCGGTCAGCGGCAGGCGGTCCAGCAGGACGACGGCGGACGGCACCATGTGGACGGGCAGTTCGGCGGCGGCGTGGGCACGGAGTTCCTCGGGCGTGACGCTCGCGGGGCGCCCGGCGGAGCTGCCTCCGCCGTCGCCGTCGCCGTCGGCTGCTGCTGCTACTGGTACTGGTACTGCTGCTGCGGCAGCGGCAGCGGCAGCGCCGGCCACGGCGTAGCCGACCAGTCGCTTGTCGCCGGGCGCGTCCTCGCGGACGATCACCGCCGCGTCGGCGACGGCCGGGTGGGCCGCCAACACGGCCTCGATCTCGCCGAGTTCGATCCGGAAGCCGCGCAGCTTGACCTGCTGGTCGGCGCGGCCGAAGTACTCCAGGACGCCGTCGGCGCGGCGCCGGGCGAGGTCGCCGGAGCGGTACATCCGGGTGCCGCGTTCGCCGAACAGTCCGGCGTACGGGTCGGCGACGAAGCGGGTGGCGGTGAGTCCGGGCCTGCCGAGGTAGCCGCGGGCGAGACCCGCCCCGGCCACGTACATCTCGCCGGTGACGCCGGGCGGGACGGGCTGCAGGTGCTGGTCGAGCACGTAGACCCGCAGGTCGGGGATGTTGACGCCGATGGTGCTGCTACTCCCGGCGGCGGCGCTCGCCCGGTCGAGGGCGACGTACGAGACGTGCACCGTGGTCTCGGTGATGCCGTACATGTTGACCAGGGTCGGCGCGCCCTCGGCGTGCCGGGAGTACCAGTCGTCCAGCCGGCCGAGTTCGAGCGCCTCGCCGCCGAACACCACGTAGCGCAGGGCGAGATCGCTGCCGGGGCGGTCCCGGTCGGCGGCGCTGAGCTGGTAGAACGCGGAGGGCGTCTGGTTGAGCACGGTGACGCGCTCGCGGGCGAGCAGCTCGAGGAAGGCGGCCGGGTCGCGGCTGACCAGGTGCGGGACGACGACCAGCCGGCCGCCGTGCAGCAGGGCGCCCCACAGCTCCCAGACGGAGAAGTCGAAGGCGTAGGAGTGGAAGAGCGTCCAGACGTCCTCGGCGCCGAAGCCGAACCAGTGGTCGGTGGCGGTGAACAGCCGGACCACGTTGCGGTGGGTGACGGGCACGCCCTTGGGGCGGCCGGTGGAGCCTGAGGTGTAGATGACGTACGCGGTGTCCTCGGCCCGCAGCGGGCGGGTGCGCTCGTGCGGGGCGAGCGGGACGGCCGGGTAGCGTTCGGCCTCCGGTCCGTCGACGAGGATCCGGGGCACCTCGTGGGCGGGCAGCCGGGTCGCGGTGGCACGGTCGGTGAGCAGGGCGGCGGGGGCGGCGTCGGCGAGCATGTAGGCGAGGCGGTCGGCCGGGTAGTCGGGATCGAGCGGCAGGTAGGCGGCGCCGGACTTGGTCACCGCCAGCAGGGCGACGACGAGTTCGAGCGAGCGCGGCAGGGCGAGGGCGACGGTGGTGCCGGGGCCGATGCCGCCGGCGGTCAGCAGGCGGGCCAAGCGGTCGGCGCGGGCGGCGAGCTCGGTGTAGTCGAGCTGCGCGCCCTGGTAACTGACGGCGATGGCGTGCGGGTTGGCCTCGGCGGCGGTCTGGAACAGCTCGGGCAGGGTGGCGGACTCGGCGCCGGCCCGGAACAGCTCGGGCAGGGTGGCGGACTCGGCGGCGGTCGTGGCGGACGGGCCGGGCACCGGGGTCGCGGTGTTCCACGCGACCAGGGCCCGGCGCCGCTCCTCCTCGCCGATCAGCGGGAGCCGCCCGATCGGGGTGTCGGGGGCGGTGGCGGCGGCGGTGAGCAGCCGGGCCAGGCGTTCGGCGAGCGCCGCCACGGTGGCGGCGTCGAAGAGGTCGGTGCGGTACTCCAGGAAGCCGCCGATGCCGCCACCGGGCAGTTCGCCCGCGTTGAGGGTGAGGTCGAACTTGGCGGTGCCGCTGGGGACGGCGGTGATCTCGGCGGTGAGGCCGCCGCCCAGCGCGAGGGGCTCGTCCGGGCGGCTCTGCCAGGCGAGCATCACCTGGAACAGCGGGTGCCGGGCGAGCGAGCGGGCCGGGTTGAGCTCCTCGACCAGGCGGTCGAAGGGCAGGTCGGCGTGTTCGTGGGCGCCGAGGACGGCGGCGCGCACCCGGGCCAGCAGCTCGCGGAAGGTCGGCTCGCCCGCGGGGGAGTCCCCGGCGGAGCGGGGGGACGTGTCGATGCGCACGACCACCGAGTTGACGAAGTAGCCCACCAGCGCGGCGGTTTCCTCGTCCTCGCGCCCGGCCACCGGGGTGCCGACGGGGATGTCGGTGCCGCAGCCGTGCCGGGTGAGCAACGCGGCGAGGCCGGCCTGGACGGCCATGAAGACGGTGCCGCCGGCGGCCCGGGCGAGTTCGGCGAGGGCGCTGTGGGCGGTGGCGTCGAGGGCGAAGGGCACGGTGGCACCCCGGTGGCCCGCGACGGCCGGGCGGGGGCGGTCGGTGGGCAGCTCCAGCTGGTCGGGCAGCCCGGCGAGCGTGGTGCGCCAGTACTCCGCCTGCCGGAGGGCGAGCGGGGTGGGCGCGTCCGCGGTGCCGAGGCGCCGGTACTGCCGGGCCGCGTGGTCGGCGAACTGGAGCGGAAGCGCGGGCAGTTCGGGCGCGCGGCCGGCGAGCCGGGCGGTGTAGGCGGCGGCCAGGTCGCGGACCAGGGGGGTGGTGGAGGCACCGTCGCCCGCGATGTGGTGCAGCAGCAGGAGCAGCGTGTGCCGGTCCGGGCCGGCGGAGAACAGCGTGGCTCGCAGCGGCGGTTCGGTGGTCAGGTCGAAGGCGTGGCGGACGGTCTCGGTCAACTCTCCCGAACCCTGGTGCAGTTCGATCGGCCCGGCGGGCAGGATCCGCTGGTACGGCGTGCCGTCCGGCTCCTCGCCGTAGACGGTGCGCAGGACCTCGTGGCGGGCGACGAGGTCGCCGAGGGCGAGGGCGAGGGCGGGCCGGTCGAGCGGGCCGGTGAGGGTGAGGGCGAGCGGGATGTTGTAGGTGGGGCTGGGGCCTTCGAGGCGGTGCAGGAACCAGAGGCCGCGCTGGGCGGGCGAGAGCGGCATCCGCTCGGTGCGCGGGACGGGCACGAGGGCGGGGGCGGGGTCCGGGGCGGGGCGTTCGGGGCTTGCGGCCGCGTCGGCGTCGGCGGCCTCCGCGCGGTCGAGCGGGCCGTCGCGCAGCCCGTCGCGCAGTCCGTCGAGCAGGCGGGCGAGGCCGGCCGGGGTCGGGTGGCGGAACACGTCGGCGAACCCGACCGGGGCGGCGAAGGTCTGGCGCAGGCGGGCGGCCAGCCGGCCGGCGAGCAGCGAGTGACCGCCGAGGTCGAAGAAGGAGGCGTCCCGGCCGGGTGCCCGCGGCAGGCCGAGGACGTCGGCGAACAGCCCGCAGACCAGCTCCTCCCGGGGCGTGGCCGCGGCGGCCCCCTCGGCGGTGGCGGCCGGCTCGGGCAGGGCGCGGTGGTCGAGCTTGTCGTGGGCGGTGCGTGGCAGGGCGTCCAGCAGCAGCACGGCCGCCGGGACCATGTGCGCGGGCAACCGGGCGGCGAGCGCGTCGCGCAGCGCCTCCGGGTCCGGGGTGCCGCCGGGCGCGGGGACGGCGTAGCCGAGCAGTCGGGTGCCCTGCGGACCGGGGCGGGCGATCACCACGGCCTGGGCCACGCCGGGCAGTTCGGCCAGCACCGCGGCGGTCTCGCCGGGCTCGACCCGGAAGCCGCGGATCTTCACCTGGTCGTCGGCGCGGCCGAGGAACTCCAGGGTGCCTCCCCCGGCCTCCGACCGGGGGGACCCCCACGGGTGGCGGCGGGCGAGGTCGCCGGTGCGGTACATCCGGCTGCCGGGCGGGCCGAAGGGGTCGGCGACGAAGCGTTCGGCGGTGAGGTCGGGGCGGCCGAGGTAGCCGCGGGCCAAGCAGGCGCCGGCGACGTACAGTTCGCCGGTCACGCCGTCGGGCACGGGGCGCAGCGAGCCGTCCAGGACGTAGGCGCGGGAGCCGCGCACCACCCGGCCGACCGGGGCACCGTCCGGACCCGGGGTCCAGGCGTAGGCGTCGACGGTGGTCTCGGTCGGTCCGTAGAGGTCGACCGGGTGCAGACCGGGGACGGCGGTCAGGCGCCGCCACAGGGCGGGCGGGGTGGCCTCGCCACCGACCACGAGGACCGACGGGCGGTGCCGGCCCTCGTCCAGGATCCCCTCGGCGATGAGGACTTCGAGGTAGGAGGGGGTGAGGTCGAGGTAGTCGATGCGCTCGCGGTCGAGGTGGGCGGCCAGAGCAGCCGGGTCACGGTAGGTGGCGTCGTCCAGCAGGTGCAGTTCGTGGCCGTGGACCATCCAGAGCACCGGGTCCCAGGAGGCGTCGAAGGCGAACGAGGCGCTGTGGGCGACGCGCAGGCGCTCGCGGCCGGTGCGCCGGACGGCGGGGGCGATGTGGTCCTCGGCGAGGCCGGCGTGCAGGTTGGCCAGCGAGGCGTGGGTGACCACGACGCCCTTGGGACGGCCGGTGGAGCCGGAGGTGTGCAACACGTACGCGGCGTGGTGGAGTTGCGGCGCGGGCGGGGCGGTCAGCGGCTCGTCCTCGGCGGTGTCCTCGCCTTCGGTCTCGTCATCGCCCCCGGCCGCGCCTGGCTGCAGGGCGGGCAGGTCGGCGAGCAGGCCTGCGGGCACGTCGGCGGGCAGGTCGAGTGCGGCGAGGCCGGCGAGGGCGTCGGGGGTGCCGATCGCGCAGACCGGGCGGGCGTCGGCCAGGACGGCGGCGAGCCGCTGCCCGGGGTGGGTGAGGTCGAGGGAGACGCAGGCGCCACCGGCCTTGAGGACGGCGAGCATCGCGACCGGCGTGTCCAGGCCGCGCGGCAGGGCGATGGCGACCGGCGCGCCGTCCCGTACGCCGAGCGCGGTCAGCCGGTGGGCGAGGCGGTTCGCGGCGGTGTCGAGCTGCCCGTACGTCAGGGCGCTCGTGCCGCAGCGGACGGCGACGGCCTGCGGGGTGCGGGCGGCCTGGGCGGCGAACAGCTCGGGCACCGTCCGCTCGACCGGCGGTTCGGTACGACCGGCGGTGGCCTGGCGCAGGCCGTCCGCGTCGAGCAGCTCGATCCGGGCGATCGGCGTCGTCGGGGCGGTGAGCAGCAGCTCGGCGAGGGCGTCGAGGTAGCGCAGCAGGCCGTCGCGGTGGGCGGCGAGGGAGGCGGCGCCGTAGCGGGTCGGGTCGGCGTCGATGACCAGGCGCAGCGCGCCCTCCGGGCCGGGCGAGACGTTCAGGGCGAGGTCGTCGACCGGTCCGGCGGCGAGGTTGCGGACGGTGCCGGGCAGGCCGGCCAGGTCGAGGTCGCCCTCGAAGGCCTTGATGTTGACCATCGGGCCGAACAGGGCGCGGCGGTCGCCGGTGCGGCCGAGGTCGCGGCGCAGGTCCTCCAGCGGGTAGCGCTGGTGGCGGCGCACGGCGCGCAGCTCGCGGACCACCCGGCGCAGCAGCGCCTCGGCGCTGTCGGCGGGGTGGACGGCCAGGCGCAGCGGCAGCACGTTGGCGGTGGCGACGGGGGTGCGCAGGGCGACCGGGCCGCGGCGGTTGGCGAGCGGCAGGCCGAGGACGACGTCCGGACTGCCGGACAGCCGGTGCAGGTAGCCGGCGGTGGCGGCGAGGAGCAGTTCGGCCCAGGTGGCGCGGACGGCGTCGGCGGCGCGCTCCAGGCGGTCGCGGGTGCCGGCGGGGAGGTCGGCGGTGAGGCGCAGCGGGGCCGGGCGGGCTTCGCGGACGGGGGCTCCCGGGGCGGTGGGAGCCCCTGGGGCGGCGGGGGCGGCGGCCGGGGCGGCGGGGGTACCCGGAGTGCTGGGGGCGGCTGCCGGGGTGGCCGGCAGGGTCGCCGGGGTGTCGGCGCCGGCCATCCGGGCGGACCAGTGGGCGCGGTCGGCCCGGTACTCCTCGCCCTCGCGGTAGGCGGCCTCCTCGGCGGCGGCCTCGGCGAGGTCGGCGAACGGGTTCGGGGTCGGCTCGGTGCCGGTGGAGTGGGCGCGGTACAGCGCGGCGACCCGCTCGCCGAGGAGGGTCAACGCGTAGGCGTCGACGGCGAGATGGTGGATCCGCCGGTACCAGATCCACCGTTCGTCGGTGAGCCGGATGAGCGCGTGGGTGAACAGCGGGCCCTCGGCGAGGTCGGCCGGACGGGCGAGGTCGGCGCGCATCCAGGCCTCGGCCTCGGCCTTCGCCCCGGCCTGGGAGGCGGGCTCGGCACGGAGGTCCAGGCGGTGCAGCGGCCACGCGCGGTCGGGCCTCAGCCGCTGCCGGGGCGCGCCGTCCGGACCGGTGACGACGACCGCACCGAGCGCCTGCGCCTCCGCCACGGCCTGCCGCAGCGCCCGCTCGAACCGCTCCTCGTCGAGCGGGCCGGCGATCTCGACGGCGTCGCCGGTGTTGTAGACCGGGCTCGCGGGTTCGAGCGTCTGGGCGTACCAGATGGCGGCCTGCGCGGCGAGCAGCGGGATGTCGCCTTCGGGGCGTGCGCCGGTCGGGGCCTCACCGGTCAGGCTGTCGCCAGTCGGGGTCTCACCGGTCGGGGCCTCGACGGCCGGGATGTCGCCGGTCGGGATGTCGCCAGTCTGGGTCTCGGCGGCGGGCATGGTTCGGAGAGCTCCTCGGGGATCCGGAACGGCTTACTTAGGTTAGCCTAATCTAACTTCATAGGAACTGGTCAACGGCCCCGGAAGGGACCGGCCCTGACACCCCGGAGACGCCAGCCATGCCCCTGTCCGCGACCAAGCAGGCCGTCCGCGACCGCGTCCACGCGCACCGCACGGAACTGCTCGCGCTCAGCCGCCGCATCCACGCCCACCCCGAGACCGCCTTCGAGGAGCACCGCGCGGCCGCCTGGTGCGCCGAACTGCTGCGCGAGCACGGCTACTCCGTCACCGCGCCCGCCCACGGCCTGGCCACCGCGTTCAGCGCGACCCTCGGCAGCGGGCCGGTCACCGTCGCCCTGGTGTGCGAGTACGACGCCCTGCCCGGCCTCGGACACGCCTGCGGACACAACCTGATCGCCGCCGCCGGCCTCGGCGCGGCGCTCGGCCTCGCCCCGCATGTCGCACAACTCGGGCTCACCGTACGGGTGATCGGCGCACCGGCCGAGGAGCGCGGGGCGGGCAAGGCGCTGCTGCTGGACGCCGGGGCCTTCGCCGGGGTGGACGCGGCGATGATGGTCCACCCCTGCCCGGTCGAGGTCGCCGACTTCCGCTCCTTCGCGCTCGGCACACTGTCCGTCCGCTACACCGGGCGCGCCGCCCACCCGAGCCTCAACCCCCACGAGGGCCGCAACGCCGCCGACGCGCTCACCGTCGCCCAGGTCGCGATCGGACTGCTGCGCCAGCAACTCCCGCCGCACTGGCGGGTGCACGGCATCACCACGGGCGCCGGGACGGCACCGAACCTGATCCCCGACAGCGCGAGCGCCGAGTACGAGATCCGGGCCTCGGCGGCCGAGGACCTCGCGGAGCTGCGCGCCCGGGTCGAGGACTGCTTCCGCGCCGGGGCGCTCGCCACGGGCTGCGAGGTGGAACTGGCCCGACCGGAGCCGGACTACCTGGACATGCGCTCCGATCCGGGGCTGCTGACCCTGTGGCGGGCCAACGCGGCGGCGCTCGGTCGACCGGAGCCGGTCGAGCGCGGGCCCTTCGCCTGTACGGACATGGGGAACGTGTCGCACGTGGTGCCCTCGATCCATCCGGTCCTGGACATCACCGGCGGCGCCTGCGCCCCGCACGAGGCGGCGTTCGCCGAGGCGGCGCTGGGCCCGGAGGCGGAGCGGGCGGTGCTGGACGGCGCGGTGGCGATGGCCTGGACGGCGGCGGACCTGGCGGCGGCCGACGGAGGACGGTGGACGGATGACGGCGAACGAGTGACGGCTGACGACTGACAGCGAACAAGTGACAGTCGACGACTTTCAGCGAACAGATTTCAGATGACAGATTTCATCATCTGTTCGCTGAACGTTGTCATCTGAATCCTGTTCGCCGCCGCCCCCCGTCATCCGCCCGGCAATGCCGCCGGAGCCACCCGCACCGCCGTCACGCCCAGCTCCCGGACCAGCGCCCCGAGCTCCCCCTCCCGCCGCGGGTCCGCGAGCACCACGGCGGCGCCGGTCCGCAGCGGCCAGAGGAACTCCCAGAGCGGAAGTCCCAGTTGCAGCACCCGGTCACCCGGGCCGAGCGGGTGCTCCGCCTGCAGTTCGCGCACCCGGCGGTCCGCCTCGGCATGGGTGAGCCGGACGGCGGCCGGGCGCCCGCCCGGGCCGTACCCGACGCAGAGCAGGTGCTGCGGGGTGAGCGCCCTCGGCGGGTCCGTGGGCAGCTCGCCGTCCGTCTCCGGACCGGTGAGTGCCCCCGGCGCGCCCTCCCCCAGCACGCACACCGGGTCGTTCTCGGCGAGCAGTCGCTCCCGCCGCCCGGGGAGGTCCGCCGGGTCCAGCGGCAGGTACGCCGCCCCCGACTTCACCACCGCCAGCAGGGCCGTCAGCAGCTCGGCCGGCTTCCGGAAGCCCGCCAGGCCGACCACCGTGCCGGGCCCGGCCCCACGGGCGGTCAGGGCACGCGCCAGACGGTTGGCCGAGGCGTTCAACTCCCGGTAGTCGACGGTCTCCCGGCCCGCGAGCACCAGCGCCGGCGCGTCCGGGGTCCGCGCCGCCTGCGCCTCGACCGGCCCGATCAGGGTGGTCGCCGGGTACGTGACCGTGCGCCGGGGCAGCGAAGGCGCCGCGCTCGGCACGTCCACCGGCGCCGGCACCGCGGCCCCCTCCCACGGCGATCCGATGGCAGCATCGGCTGTCTCCCGCGGGGCAGCACCCCGGGCGGGCACCCGGACGATCGCCTCCATCAGGCCGCGCCCAGCAGCTCGGCCCAGGCCTCCAGCGCCGGACGCTCCGCCAGCCGGACGAAGGACACCTCGGCGCCCTCCGCCCGCCAGCGCTCGGCGAGCGTCATCAGCCGGATGGAGTCCAGCCCCCAGTCGACCAGGTTCTCGTCCAGTGGGATGTCCGCCGGGTCCTCGCCGAGCAGGTCGGCGACCTCGGCCCGGATCCGCTCCACCGTGAAGCCCACGCCCGTCACTTCCCGTCCACCTCGCCCGTGTCCGTCGCCCCGCCGGAAGCCCCGCCAGGAGCCCCGCCGGCAGCCCCGCCCAACGCTCCGTCCCCGCCGGAAGCCCCGCCCGCCGCCCCGTCGAGCACCGCGCGCACCGCCGCCGTCGTGGTGACCACCCCGCAGCGTCCGGCCACCCAGGCCAGGGCCGCGCGGTGCTCCTCGGGCCCGAAGTCGGCGACCGCGTCGGCCACCACGAAGGCCTGGACGTCCCGCATCCAGGCGTCGCAGGCGGTGGCCTGCACGCCGATGTGCGCGTACACACCGGTGATCACCAGCTGGTCCCGGCCCTGCTCGCGCAGCAGCCGCTCCAGCTCGGTGCGCACGAAGGCGCTGTACTTCCACTTGGTCAGCAGCGTGTCGCCCGCGTCCCGCGCGACGGCGTCGGCGATCGCGGTGGCGTGCGGGTCGTCCGGGATGCCGGGGCCCCAGAAGTCCTGCTGCAGTCCGCGCTCGGCCGGGCTCTGGCCGCCCGGCTGCGCCGAGTACACGACCGGGACGCCGGCGGCGCCGGCCGCCTTGGCCAAGCCGGCGACGTGGTCGAGGAGTTCGGGCACCGGGGCGGCCTCGGCGTCGAACGCGCCCAGGAAGTGGTTCTGCAGGTCGTGCACCAGCAGGACGGCGCGCGCCGGGTCCACCGACCAGGCGACCCGGTTGGCGGGCAGCTCCTCGGCGGCGGGCAGCGGATAGGAGGGAATGCGGGGCAGGCCCACGGTGGTCGTTCCTTCGGTAGACGGGGGGTTCAACTGGCCTTCAGGGAGGCCTGGACGGCGGCGCGCAGGTCCTTCTTGCTGACCTTGCCGATGCCGGTGGCGGGGAAGGCCTCGACGAACTCGATCCGGTCCGGCACCTTGTAGTCGGCCAGCCCGCGCTGCCGCACGAACCGCTTCAACTCGACGCCCTTCGGCGGCTGTTCGCGGTGCTCGGCGCGGAGCACGACGTACGCGCAGGTCCGCTCGCCGAGGTACGGGTCGGGCATCGACACCACCGCCGCGTCGTGCACGGCGGGGTGCGCGAGCAGGTGGTTCTCGATCTCCTCGGCGGCGACCTTCTCACCGCCCCGGTTGATCTGGTCCTTGGCCCGCCCCTCGACCACCAGGTGGCCGGTCGGGGTCCGCCGGACCAGGTCCCCGGTGCGGTAGAAGCCGTCCGCCGTGAAGGAGTCGGCGTTGTGCTCCGGGGCGTTCCAGTAGCCGCGGATGGTGTACGGGCCGCGCGTCAGCAGGTGGCCGGTGGTGCCGTCGGGCAGGTCGCGGTCCTGGTCGTCGACCACGCGGACCTCGTCGTCCGGGGAGATCGGACGGCCCTGGGTGGTGGTGATCAGCTCCTCCGGGTCGTCCAGCCGGGTGTAGTTGACCAGGCCCTCGGCCATCCCGAACACCTGCTGGAGGGTGCAGCCCAGCACCGGCCGCACCCTACGGGCCGCCTCCGTGCTGAACTTGGCGCCGCCGACCAGCAGCACCCGCAGGCTCTCGTAGCCGGTGGCGCCGCGCTCGGCGGCGTCCAGCCAGAGCAGCGCGAGCGGCGGCACCAGTCCGGTGATGGTCACGCCCTCCCGCTCGATCAGCGGGAAGGCGGTCTCCGGGCTGGGCTGCGGGCAGAGCACCACCCGGCCGCCCGCGTACAGCGCGCCGAGCGAACCGGGCGAGCTGAGCGGGAAGTTGTGGGCGGCGGGCAGCACGCACAGGTACACGCCGTCCGCGTCCAGCGCGCACAGCTCGACCGAGCCGCGCAGCGAGTAGATGTAGTCGTCGTGGGTGCGCGGGATCAGTTTCGGCACGCCGGTGCTGCCGCCCGAGAGCTGCAGGAAGGCGACGTCCCCGGGCTCGGGTTCGCGCGCGGGCCCGGGCCCGTCGCAGGGCACGTCCGCCAGCCGGACGTGCTCGCCCGCGTCCTCGCCGGCCACCAGCACCAGCCGCAGTCCGGGGTTCTCCGCCCGGACCCGGGAAGCGAGTTCGCGGTAGTCGAAGCCGCCGTCGAGGCCCGGCACGACGTACGCCGCCGCGCCCGTGAAGGAGCAGAAGTGGCCGATCTCGGTGTACCGGTGCGCGGGCAGCGCGAAGACCGGCAGCGCCCCGATCCGGAACAGTGCGAAGACCACCTCGAAGAACTCGGCGGCGTTGGGAAGTTGGACGACCACGCGGTCCCCGGCACCGATCCCCCGGGCGAGCAGCCCGGCGGCCATCCGGTCGGCCCGGCGGTCCAGTTCGGCGTACGTCCAGCGCCGTTCCGTCGCGGCCACCGAGTGGCCTCCGGGGTCGACGACGGCGATCCGCTCGCCGTGCGCGGCGGCGCGCTCGCGCAGCATCCGTCCGAAGGTCTCGCCGCGCCAGTACCCGGCGGCCCGGTAGCGCTCGGCGAACTCGGCGGGGTACGGGGTGAATCCGTCCGGGACCGTCCCGGGGGCGGGCGCCGTCACCGGGACACCCCCGCGGCGTCCAGGAAGGTGCGGAACTTGGCGCTGGTCTCGGCGAGTTCGTCCTCCGGCCGGGACCGGTCGACCACGCCCGCACCCGCGTACACCCGCAGGGTGCGCTCGTCCGCCTCCGCGCATCTGATGGTGACCACCCACTCGCCGTCGCCGGCCGCGTCGCCCCAGCCGACCATCCCGGTGTAGAGGCCCCGGTCGAAGGGTTCGACCTCGCCGATCACCCGGCGCGCCGCGTCCGTCGGGGTGCCGCAGACGGCCGGTGTCGGGTGCAGCGCGCAGGCCAGCTCCAGGGCGGAGACCGCCGGGTCGGCCAGCTCGCCGCTGATCGTGGTGGCCAGGTGCCACATCGCCGCCGTCCGGACCAGAGTGGGCCGTTCGGGCACCTCCAGGCCGCGGCAGTACGGCGCCAGCGCCTCGCGGATGGCGTCCACCACGACGGCGTGCTCGTGCAGGTCCTTGGGAGACTCCAGCAGCGCGGCGGCGCGGCGGACGTCCTCGCCCAGGTCCTCGCTGCGCGGTACCGAGCCGGCCAGCGGGTTGGCCAGCACGGCCGTTCCCCGCCGGGAGAGCAGGAGTTCGGGGCTGGCCCCGATCAGGGTGCGGCCGCCGCCCGCCGGGACGGCGAAGCTGTAGCCGCCCGGATCCCGGCGGGCCAGCCGCTGGAGGATGGCGGGCAGGTCGAGCGGTTCGGCGGCGTCCAGCTCGAGCGTCCGGGCCAGCACCACCTTGCTCAACTCCCCACCGCGCAGCCGCTCGACGGCCGCCGCGACACCGGCGCCGTACGCCTGCGGCTCGGGCACCTGCCGGATCCGCCAGTCGATCCGCTCGGCCGGCGGCGCGGGCAGCGCGATCAGCGGATCGTCGCGCAGCGCCCCGGCCGTTCGGACCCGCTCGGGCACGGCGAGCTCGGCCCGGCCGTCCCGGTCGAAGGCCACCGCGCCGACCACCAGGGGTCGTTCGACCCCGGCGGCGTCGGCGGCGGCCAGCGTCGCGGCGACCCGTACGGGCAGCGGCCGCCCGTCCTGGGGCACCCGGGCGTGCACACCGGAGGTGAGCAGGGTGCGGGTCGGCGAGGCGAAGAAGGTCTCGTCGGCGGCGGCCCGGTACTGGCCGAGCAGTCCGCTGGCCGCGCCGATGACGGCGTGGTCGGGGCCGCCCGCGGTGGGGGCCGCCGGGGCGTGGGGCACCGTGGTCACGGTGGATTCTCCAGTCTGGGACGGGTCTACGGGGGGCGCCGGTCTACGGCGGGGAGTCGGACGGCGGATGCGCGGGGCCGCCGGCGGCCCGAAACGGCGCGCCGAACGGGCGGATCAGGCGGATCAGGCGGATCAGGCGGATCAGGCGGATCAGGCGGATCAGGCGGATCAGGCGGATCAGGCGGATCAGGCGGATCAGGCGACTCGGGGGAGCTCAGGGGGCTAGGGGGCTCAGGCGGCGGATCAGGCGCGCAGGGTCGCGCCGCCGTCGACGTACAGGTCGTGCATGGTGATGTGTCGTGCGCGCTCGGAGGCCAGGAACACCACGGCCTCCGCGATGTCGGCGGGCGCGGCGATCCGCCCGAGCGGGATGCCGACCCGCCAGGCGGCCAAGTCTCCCTCGATCACCCGCTGTTCGGCCGCCGCGGTGTCCTCGCCCCACAGCGCGCGCTGCATCTCGGTGTCGGTCGATCCGGGCGACACCACGTTGCACCGCACCCCGGACCGCGCGAGCTCCAGCCCCAGGCAGCGGGTGAACATGGTGGCCGCCGCCTTGGACGCCGCGTAGGCGGCCATTCCGGCTCGCGGCACCCCGGCGGCGTTGGATCCGACGGTCACGACGGCCCCGCGTCCGCGCCGGGCCATCCGCCGCCCGACCGCGCGACTGACGTGGAACACCCCGGTGGTGTTGACGGCGAAGGTGTCCGCCCAGTCGGCGTCGGTGAGTTCGACGACCGGCGCGGTGCGCAGGATGCCCGCGACGTTCGCGAGTACGGCGATCGGCCCGAGCTGTCGTTCGATCAACTCGACGACGCCGTTCACGGCTTGGCCGTCGGACACGTCCAGCACGTACGGCCGGACGGCCGGGAGCTCCGCCACCAACGCGTCCAGCGAACCGGCGTTGCGGTCCACCGCCGCGACGACGGCTCCCTCGGCCACCAGCGCCCGGACGACGGCGGCGCCGATGCCCTGCCCGGCCCCGGTGACCACCGCGACGGCACCGGCGAATTCGGACTGCTGCTGCACAGGACATCCCCTCCGACCAGCAAGATTAGGCAAGCCTAACCTAACACAGTTGTTCGCCTACGCCGAGAGCCTGTGCGAGCGTCAGTTCGGACATCCGGCGACCGGCGCGCACTGAGGAGACAGAACGATCCGTCTCGTCGGCCCCGCCGACCTCCGCGCCTCCGCCCTTCCGTCGCGTCGACTACTCGCGACCGTCCGCGCCACCCGCCCGCAGGACGGCGTCCGTGTACAGCTCGCTCGTCAGGTCCTCGCCGTCGATGCCGAGTTCACCCAGCGCCGCGCGCACGGCGGCGAGCGCCGGTGCCAGGTCGGCCGTGTCCTCGGCCGCCGTCTCCACCTCCAGGAACACCCCCGCCAGCTGCGGCACCCGGACGAGGGTGGCGAGGAAGCGGCGGCCGTTCCGGTCCCAGGCGTAGCTGCGGCAGTGTTTGCGGTAGGCGAGCCGGGCGCGGTACCCGAGGCCGCGGAGGATGGCGTCGGTGGCCTCGGCGTCCGCGACGGCGGTCTCGTGCTCGGGCTTGGAGCCGGAGGCGTCGTCGACGCGGGGGGCCTTGTGGGTGAGCAGGGTGCGGCGGGTCCCGTCGTGGGAGGTGATCTCACGGATGCGCAGTTCGCGGTCGCCGCCGAGGAGGCTGCCGTCGGGCAGGTCGTAGTAGGTGTCGCGGTAGACCTCGGGCCGACCGGGGCCGTGGGCGGCTTCCAGCCGGCGCAGCAGGGCGCCGGGGTCGCGGACCCGCGCCTTGAGTTCCGCCTCGATCATCGCGCTGCCTCCACCCGTGTCGGCCCGACCGCGCGGCGGGGCTCCTGCTGCGCCGGGCGGTGGTGGATCCAGTCGAAGCCGTCGCGACCTTCCGCGTCAAGGTGCCCGGCCCCTGCCCCGCACCGACGGGGCACCGACGGTGTGCGGCGCGAGCCGATCGGTCATCAGTTCCGCACGCGCTCGGCGCGACGAGGCCGCCTCTCGGCGTGAGGGAGCTGCGGCTCAGTGCGACGGGGCCGGGGCCTGCGGTGCCGGCGAGAGTCCCGTGCAGCCCCGCAGGCCGTCGCGGCGCTTGAGCGCGGCCTCGGCGGCGGCACCGGTGACCGGCTCCGGGATGCCCTTGTCGTCGATGGTCGCCGGGGCGAAGGACTCGCCCGTCACCTTGCCGTCGGCGGTGAGCGTGAGGGTGGTGACGCCGGTCTCGTTGGAGTTCGCGTAGTTGGAGGTGCCGTACCAGAGGAAGTTGCCGAAGCCGTAGCCGACGTAGGTGTTGCCGAGCATGCCCGAGCCGACCATGGTGTGCGCGTGGGTGCCGACCACGGCGGTGGCGCCGGCGGTGGCCAGCTTCTTGGCGACGGCGGTCTGCGCCGAGGTCGGGCAGGCCTTGCCCTCCTCGCCCCAGTGCAGGTAGACGAGCACCACCGGGGCCTGCTGCTTGGCCGTCTCCACCGCCTTGACCAGCGCCGAGACGTCCAGGGCGGAGGCTATGCCCGGCTTGTTCGCGCCGGCCCGCCACTTCTGGTTGGTGATGTCCTCGACCTGGCTGGCGGCGACCACCGCGACCTTCACCCCGCGCACGGTGGTGACGTACGGCGCGTACGCCTCCTTGGCGTTGTGGCCGACGCCGACCACCGGGATCGGGGAGGAGTCCTTGGCGGCCAGGGTGTCGGCCAGACCGTCGGAGCCGAAGTCCACGGCGTGGTTGTTGGCCATCGAGACGACGTCGACGCCCGAGTCCTTGAGCACCGAGAGCGCCTTGGGCGAGGTGCGGAAGGTGTAGGTCTTGGGCTCCGGGGCGCCGCGCCTGGTGATCGCGGTCTCCAGGTTGAGGACGGACAGGTCGGCGTCGGCCAGGGTCCGGGAGATCGGGCCGAGTGCCGGCTCCGGCGGCTGGACGGCCAGCCGGGCCTCGGTGCGGCCCTCGAAGTGGACGTCCCCGGCGAAGGCGACGGTGATGGTGCCGTCGGGCCGGGGTGCGGCGTTCTTGCTCGGGGCCGCGCCGGAGGGGGCGGTGCCGGAGGCCGGGGCGCCCGGGGTCGGGTCGGCGGACTTCGGGGCGGCCGCGGCACCGGCCGGGGCCGGATCGGGGTCGTCCGGCCCGCAGGCGGCGACGGCGGTCAGCCCGACGAACAGCGCGACGGCGGCCGCGGCACGGCGCATGAGTGGTTCCCCCCGAGGACGAAGCAAGAGCGGTCAGCCTACGCCACCGAATCACCACCATTTGAGCCCGGACCCGCAACGTTCCGGCCACAAAAGGGCACCGGCGGATCCACCCCTGGCCCGCCCGTCCCAATCGCCCCGCCCGGGCGGGCCACCGTGTCCCTGGCGCCGCGGCCGGGAGGGCGCGCAGCGTGGTGGTACGGGAGGTGCGGCGGTGCGCGGAGTGAACCGGTCCGGTCCCTCGGAGGGAAGCGGAGGAAAGCGGGGGAAAGCGGTCCCGCACCAGAGGTCCGCAGGTCCGGGAGGTCCGGAGGTGTGACGTGATGAGCAGCAACGCGGGCGGCGGGCCGGTCGGTGGGCCGGTCGGTGGGCCGGTCGGTGGGCCGGTCGGTGGGCCGGGTGGGGAACCGGGTGGGTCGCCGGGTGGGTCGCCGGGTGGCGAGCCGGGCGGCGGCGGGCCCTCACCCGCCCCCGAACACCGCGCCCCGGAACGCCTCGCCCCGGAAGGCCGCGCCCCGGAACGCCGGATCGTGGTCGGCATCGACGGCTCCGGCCCGTCCGAGGCCGCCCTGCGCTGGGCGGTCGGACAGGCCACTCTGACCGGGGCGACGGTGCACGCGGTGGCGGCCTGGGAGTACCCGTCGCTGTACGGCTGGTTCGCGCCGATGGTGGACGACGGGTTCGAGCGGACCGCCCGCCGCACGCTGAGCGCGGAGATCAACGAGGTCCTCGGCCCGGAGCGCCGGGTGGAGGTCCGGGAGAGCCTGGTGCTCGGCCATGCCGCCGAGGTACTGCTGGAGGCGGCCGAGGGCGCCGATCTTCTGGTGCTGGGCAGTCGCGGCCGCGGCACCTTCGCCCGCACGCTGCTCGGCTCGGTCAGCGCCCGCTGCGCGGTGCACGGGAGCTGTCCGGTGGTGATCGTCCGTTCGGACGGGGCGGCCACCGTAGCGCCGGGGAAGGCGGCGACGGCGGATGCCTCGGCGACGGCACCGGCGGCCGGGGAGGGCGGGGCGGCGGAAGGGACCGTCCGCACCAAGGACTGGCAGCTCAGCCTGCACGTGGTCGAGGACCGCGACACCACCCGGGTACACGCCGTCCTGGACGCGGACGGCACCGTGCTGCACAGCGACGCCCGCTCCCGCCGCAACCCGCGCGACACCCCGGCCCCGCAGGTCGGCGACGAGTTCGCCGTCGGCCGGGCCCTGGTGGACCTCGGCCACCAGCTGCTGCGCGCCGGTGTCCACGGCGCCACCGGCGCCACGGAGGAGTGAACGCCCCCACCCGGGAGAGGCACGGAGGAGTGAGCGGCTCCCGCGGAGGAGTGCGCACCACCCGTCCGGGTACGCCATGCTGGACCGCCGCACCCGACCGGAAGAGCCGCCCGACCGGAGGAACCGCATCCCGCCCATGGACACCACCCCGGACCCCCGGCCCACCCCGGACCCGAGCCGCGCCCCGATCGCCGACCCGGCCGCCGGCCCGACGCCTGGCTCCACCCCCGGCCCGACGCCCGACTTCACCCCCGGCCCCGCCCCCGACTTCACCCCCGCCGAGCGCGCCCGGGGCCGCGAACTGCGCCGCGCCCAGCTGCCCTGGGCGCTCGGCGGCCGGCTGGCGGGCCTGGCGCTGACCCTGGTGCTCGGCCTCACCCCGGCCGGCGCCGCCCTGGTCACCGCCACCGGCGACCGGCTCGGCGGCTCCCGCACCGCCGACGTCCTGGCCGGCGCGGCGGCCCTGGTGGTCCTCGGCCAGGTGCTGCAGCTGCCGTTCGGGGCCGGGGTGCGGACCGTCCGGGCCCGGTTCGGGCTGGTGACGCAGGGCTGGGCCGGCTGGGCGCTGGACGCACTGCGCGGCCTCGCGCTCACCCTCGTCCTCGTCCTCCCGCTCGCCCTCGGACTGTTCGCGCTGACCGCCCGGTCGCCGCAGCGCTGGTGGCTGCCGGCGGCGGGCGCGGCCGCGCTGCTCACGGTCGCCCTCTCCTTCCTCCACCCGCTGCTGATCGAACCGGTGTTCAACCGCTTCACCCCGATGGAGCCGGGCCCGCTGCGCGGCGCGCTGCTGGAGCTGGCCGAGCGGGACGGTGTCCGGGTGCGGGACGTCCTGGTGGCGGACGCCTCCCGCCGGACGACGGCGCTCAACGCGTACGTCTCCGGGTTCGGCGCGACCCGCCGGATCGTCGCGTACGACACGCTGCTGACCACGGCCGAGCCGCGCGAGGTGGAGCTGGTGGTCGCGCACGAGCTGGGCCACGTGAAGCACCGGGACGTGCCGGTCGGTACGGCGCTGGGCGCGGTCGGGGCGGCCGTCGCGGTGGCCGTGCTCGGCCTGCTGGGCACCTGGCGGCCGCTGCTGGACGCCGCCGGGGCGACGGACGCGGCGGACCCCCGGGCGCTGCCGCTGCTGGCGGCGCTCGCGGCGCTGCTGGGTGCGCTGTCGGGGCCGGCCCAGTGCGCGGTGAGCCGCCGGATCGAGGCCAGGGCGGACCGGCACGCACTCGAACTGACCGGTGACGCCGAGCAGTTCGTGGCCATGCAGCGCAGACTTGCTCTGGCGAACGTGTCCGATGTCGACCCGCCGAGGCTGCTTGAGCTACTGTTCGCCACTCACCCGAGTGCGACCCGCCGGATCGCCGCCGCGCGGGCCTGGCAGGCCGCTCGGACCACGCAGCTCCCAGGAGGCACGCGGGCTGCCGGAGGCGCACCGGCGGCATCGGAGCCACCGGAGCCACCGGCCCCGGAGCAGCGCGGGACTCCGGGCGAATCCGTTGTATAGTGCAACAAATATCGAGGAGGTAGGAACGCCGTGCCCGGCCGCCAGTCGTCCATCGACACCATCCAGCGCGAGCTGACCGCCTTCGCCCGCCGTGCCCGGCACAAGGCCTCCCAGCTGCACCCCGACCTCTCCCTGGTCACGTACAGCATCCTCGACCTGATCACCGAGCGCGGCGGCTGCCGGGCCGCCGACGTGGCCGCGCACTTCATGCTCGACAAGTCCACCGTCAGCCGCCAGGTCACCGCCCTGGAGAAACTCGGGCTGCTGGCCCGCGAGGCCGACCCGGACGACCAGCGCGGCCAGATCCTGCGCGCCACCGAGGCCGGACTGACCCTGCTGCGGGACGCCAACGAACAGCGCCGCCTGGCCTTCACCGCGCGCTTCACCGACTGGTCCGACGAGGACGTCGCCCGCTTCGCCGCCTACCTGGCCCGCTACGGCGAAGAGGGCTGACCCGGACGGACGACCGGCGGGGGTCCGGTCTCGGGGTGCGCCCCGCCGCCCCCACGGTGTACAGAGGAGAGGTGCCCCTCCGGCAGCGTCCCGATGCGCCGTACCCGGCTCACCCGCCGCATCCCCCCGGCCGCCGCCGCGCCTGGCGACCCGACGGCCGGGTGCTGACGGCGTTGACGCTCGCGCTGATCGTGCTGATCACCGTGATCGACCTCGTGTCCCCGCCCGACATCCACCTCGGTCCGCTGCTGATCGTCGCCCCCGCGCTCACCGCCTCCTTCGCCGGGCCCCGGGCCACCGCCACCGTCGCCCTGATCGCGTTCGCCGCGCTGGCGGTCATCGGCGCCGTCCGCGACAGCCTGACCAGCGCCAACATCGAGAGCCAGCTGGCCGCGCAGTTCGTCGTCTCCGTGCTGATCATCGGCCTGCGGGTGCTGCGCGAGCGGCACGAACGCGAGCTGGCCCGGGTCCGGTCGGTGTCCGAAGCCGCCCAGCGGGTCCTGCTGCGCCCCCTGCCGGAGCGGATCGGTCCGCTGCACCTGGCCTCGGTCTACCTGGCCGCCGACGACGAGGCCCAGGTCGGCGGCGACCTGTACGCGGCCGCCCGCACCGCCACCGGAACCCGGCTGCTGGTCGGGGACGTGCGCGGCAAGGGCCTGTCCTCGCTGGGCGACGCGGCCCTGCTGCTCGGCGCCTTCCGCGCCGCCGCCCACCTGCACGCCGAGCTGCCCGACCTGGCCGCCTACCTGGACGGCAGCGTCAGCTGGGACTTCGCCCAGCTCGCCGAGCAGTCCCGCCAGGCGCGGCAGTCCCGGCTGCCCGGACGTCCGGGCCTCCCCGGGCGCTCCGGCCTCTCCGGGCCGTCATCGCTCGCCTTTCCCCGCCTCCCGCCCGAGGAGGTGCCCGAGGAGACCGGCGAAGCCGGGGAGTCCTTCATCACCGCTGTGCTGCTCGACATTCCCGACGACGGCTCGCCGGTGCGTCTGATCGACTGCGGCCACCCGCCCCCGCTGCTGCTGCGCCCCGAGGGCATCACCACCCTGGCCGCCCGTCACCCCGCCCCTCCCCTGGGCCTCGGCGAGCTCGCGCCGGTGCGGTACGAGGTGGAGACCTTCCCGTTCCGCCCCGGCGACCGGCTGCTGATCTACACCGACGGCGTCATCGAGGCCCGGGACGCCCAGCGCCGCTTCTACCCGCTCACCGAACGCCTCACCGCCTGGCGCGCCGACCGCCCCGCCGCCCTGCTGAACCGCCTGCGCCACGACCTGCTCGCCCACGTCGGCGGCCGGCTGGACGACGACGCGGCCATGGTCCTGGTCGAACGGCTCCCGGAGTGACGGTCCCGGCTACGAGTCGTCCCGGGGACGAGTGCCCCGGGGACGAGCGTTCCGGCTACGGCTTGTAGGGCAGCTGCGGCACGTCGAAGCAGTTCGTCGTCATCGACGGCACCTGGGTGACCCAGCCGCCCTTGCCGCCCTGTGCCGAGTCCTGCCAGCGGGCGGCGTTCAGGCAGGCGCGGGTCGGGCCGGTCGGCGGCGGCTGCGGGACGAAGGAGGCGGGCAGGATCAGGCCGTGCGCGTCATAGGGCTCGGCCCGGTTCATGAACGCCTCGACGCAGGAGCGGGTCGGCGCGCCGCCGCAGGAGTCCAGCGCGTCGGTCAGCCACTGCGCGCCGGCCCAGCCCTCCAGCTCCCAGGCGGACAGCAGCCCGGCCCGGTCCGGGTAGTAGCGGGCCATCGCGGTCCGGAAGTCGCGCACCTCCGGGTACTGCTCGTCCTCGTAGTTCAGGCTCGACGAGGTCGCCCAGAGCGCGTTGCGGCAGTTCGGCGAGGACTGGTAGTCGCCGCGCACCGACTCCGACCAGTTCTGCACGTTGGTCACCTTCGCCGCGACCGTCACCCCGGACTCGTCCAGCGCCCGGCAGAGCGCCGCGTTGCCCCGGGTGTCCATGGCGTCGAACAGCAGCTGCGAGCCGTCGGCGCGCACGGCCGCGGCCACCGCCTGGAAGTTCGGCAGCGCGAAGTCCACCGTCTGGAGCAGCACCCGGTAGCCCTCCGCCTCCAGCCCCGACTTCAGCTGCCCGGCGTAGCGGGCCGAGTCGGCCTGGTTGTACGCGACGACGGCGGCGCTGGTCGCGCCCAGGCGCTGCTTGAAGAAACGGAACACCTCGGTGCTCTGGTAGAGCGTCCCGTTCCAGCCGACCGACCGGCCGTCGCGCGGGGCGCCGCTGCCGTAGATCCCGTACAGGTGCGGCCAGCGGTCGTAGGCCGTGCCGATCGGCTGGCCGCCGACGTCCGGCACCGCCTTGCCGCTCACGTACGGGGCGCCCGCGTAGTCGAGGACGCTGCCACTGACGAAGGCGAAGACGTGCGCCTGGTCGATCAGCCGGTGCACGCAGTCCTGGTTGCCGACGCCGCTGCCGCCGTCGTCGCAGGTCACCACCCGGACGGTGCGCCCGTGCAGGCCGCCGCGGTCGTTCAGGGCCTGGAAGAAGGCCTGGGCGCCGTACCGGGGGCCGCTGAACACCTCGCTGCCGACCGGGCTGGTGAGGGAGGTGACGATGCCGATCCTGATCTCGCCGGGGGTCACGCCGGTGTCGGAGGCGGGGTTGGTGCTCCCGGTGCTCCCGGTGGTTCCGGTGGTTCCGGTGGTTCCGCCGGTGCTGGCCGTTCCGCCGGTGCCGGTCGTTCCGGTCGTTCCGGGGGTACGGGTGGCGCGGGCGGTGAAGGCGTCGTCGGGCAGCCGGGTGCCGCAGCCGGCCACCGGCACGAGGAGCGGGAGGACCGCGAGCACCGCCGCCACGACGCGACCGGGCCGCCGCCGCGCGAACGCGACGACGGCCCGGCAGCGCGAGCGGGTGGTCAGCTGCATCCGGGGATCGGGGTGCCGCTGGCGCCACCGGCCTGGGTCAGCAGACCGCACAGGGTCGAGCGGGACACCTTCCAGGTGCCGTTCTCCAGGACGGACTGGCCCGACGCGCTCGGCTCGACCACGGTGCCCTGGAGCGACAGCGAGTAGGTGACGGTCGCGTCGGACGCGTCCGTGAACGCGACGTCGGAGACCTTCGCCTGCACCTGGCCGACCCGCGGGTCCTGCGAGAACCCCTGCAGCACCGGGAGCAGCTCGTCGCCGCCCTGGAGCAGCTTGGCCTTGTCGGGGATCGGGGTGTCGGGGGCGAAGAACTTCTCCCAGTTGGCGGTGATCTCCGTCTTGGCGGCCACCGGATCGGCGGGGGCGGTGCCGCTCGCGGTCGCCCCTGCGCTCGGGCTGGGGCTGACGGTCGCGCCGGCGGTCGGGCTACTGCTCGCGCTCGCGCTCGCCGGGGAAGAGGCCGAAGAGCTGGACTTGCCGCTGCTGCACGCGGCCGCCGTGCCCGCCAGTACCAGGACGAGCAGCGCGCTCGCCGTCCGCTGGGCCCGGCGTCCGCCCGTGGGGGTGCCGCTTCGCGTCACGTGCATGGTGTTCCCTCTCGACTGCGCCGCCCGGGCCGGTCGCACGGTGTCCCGGATGCTGTTCCAGGCCGATCCTGGAAACGTCTCAAGTGACACCATGAAGGCGGATCCATGGACGAATCGCAATCTGACCCAGAAATCACCCGTAACGCCCCAAAGCGTTCCTCCTTCCGGGCCGGGGCGGTTCGTGGCGCGTTCCAGGGCGGTGTGTTCCGGGGCGGGGCGTTCCGGGGCGGGGCGTTCCGGGGCGGGGCGGCTCGTGGTGCGCGGGAGTGGGCCGGCTGGCTGCTCGTCGCCGTCGGGGCCGTGCTGAGCGTGCTCGGCTGGTACGGGGTCTCCGGAGAGCGCTTCGTCGAGCAGCAGATCCCCTATCTGGCCTCCTCCACCGTCCCGGGCGCGGCGCTGATCGTGGCCGGGGTCCTCCTGGTCGCCCTCCGGCCGCCGTCCCCGCCGGTGCGCCCGGACCTGACGGACCAGCGGGTGCAACGGCTGTACACGCTGCTGGTCGAACCGGAGGGGGAGCCACCGGGGGAGCCGCCGGGAAAGCCGTCCGAGGCCGACCGGGGCGCGCCGGAGCCGGGCGGCCCGCGGGTCGAGGGGTGGCTGGCCGTCCCCGAGGGCACCCGCTACCACCGCCCGGACTGCCCGCTGATCACCGGCAAGGCGCGGGCCGGTCCGGTGGACGCGGACACCGTACGGGCCCGGGGCCTGACGCCCTGCCCGCTCTGCTCGCCGCCCCCGGCGGGCCCCTCCCCCGCCACCCGTCCGGGCGAACCCGCCCCGCCCACCGGCTGACCGCCCGTGCCCGCCGCCACCCTGCTCACCGCAGCCCCGCTCGCCGCCGCGCCCGACTCCTTCGGCCTCACCGTCGACCTCGCCCTCGCCGGGCTCACCGTCGGCAGCGCCGCCGCGCTCAGCGGCATCGGGCTGGTCGTCTGCCACCGCGCCACCGGGGTGCTCAACATCGCCCAGGGCGCCCAGGCCATGGCCGTCGCCTACCTGCTGCGCGACCTCGTGGTGGTCCGGCACTGGCCGGTCTGGCCCGCCGTCGCCTGCTGCCTGCTGGTCGTCGCCCCCGCGCTGGGCGTGCTGCTCGACGTCCTGGTCTACCGCCCGCTGCAACGGCGCGGCGCCGGACCGGCCGAGACCATGGTCGCCGGGCTCGGCGTGTTCGTGCTGCTCATCGGGGTGACCGTGCTGCTGTGGGGCGCGGCGCCGCTGGCCGGCGCGCCC
This sequence comes from Kitasatospora sp. NPDC093550, assembly GCF_044764985.1. Classification (NCBI taxonomy): domain Bacteria; kingdom Bacillati; phylum Actinomycetota; class Actinomycetes; order Kitasatosporales; family Streptomycetaceae; genus Kitasatospora; species Kitasatospora sp. NPDC093550. Next base: position 282,894 of record NZ_JBIWJF010000001.1, on the reverse strand, counting down.
TCCCCGCTCGGCGGCGCCCCGATCCACCTGCCCGGCGGGCACCGGCTGCGGCCCGACACCGTCGCCCAGCTCGCCGCCATCCTCGTCCTCGGCCTCACCGTCCTCGCCACCACCCGGTGGACCCGTTTCGGCCTCCGGCTGCGCGCCGTCGTCGACGACCGACGCCTCGCCGCCCTCACCGGGGTCGACGCCGACCGGGTCTCCGCCGCCGGCTGGGCCTTCGGCACCTTCACCGCCGGCCTCGTCGGCATCACCCTCGCCCCGTACCTGCTGCTCGATCCGTACGGGCTGCCGCTGCTGGTGATGGAGACCATGGCGGTCGCGGTCGCCGCCCGGCTGCGCAGCATCCCGGTCGCCGTCGCCACCGGACTCGGCCTCGGCATCGCGCAGGCCGAACTCACCCGGCTGCGTCCGTCCGGGCAACTGCTGCCGCTGGTCGAGGCGGTGCAGTCCAACCTGTTCGTGGTCGCGCTGCTGGCCACCGCCCTGCTGGCGGGGCCGCGCATCAGCGGGGAACGGGCCGAGGCCGCGCCGCTGGCCGTCGGCCGTACGCGAGGCACCGGCCGTACGCGAGACGTCGGTCGTGCGCGAGGCACCGGCCGTGCGGACGGTGGGGGACGTCCGGAGATCGGGGGACGTCCGCAGGGTGGGGGCGGACGGCTGGCGGGGGCGGTCTGCCTGGTGCTGCTCCTGCTGCCGCTCGGCTTCCGGGGCAACGACCTGCGCAGCGCCCTGCTCGTCCCCGCGCTGGCGCTCGTCCTCCTCTCGATCGTCGTGGTCACCGGCTACGGCGGGCAGATCTCGCTCGGCCAGGCCGGGTACGCGGGCCTCGGCGCGCTCGGCACCGCACTGCTGATGTCCGGCCGCGGCCCCGGTCTCCCGCCGCTGCCCGCCGCGCCCTCGCTGCTGATCGCCGTCCTCGTCACCGCCCCGCTCGGCCTGCTCACCGGGTGGCCCGCGATCCGCCGCCGCGGGCTCGCCCTCGCCCTGGTCACCTTCGCGGTGGGGACGGCGATGAGCCGCTTCGTCTTCCAGCAGCCGTACGCCACCACCGGGCTCCTCCTCGACCGCCCGGGCTTCCTGGCCGGCGACCGCGCCTTCTACCTCGCCGAACTGCTGCTCCTCGGCCTCGGCCTGCTCGCGGTCCGCGCCCTGCACCGGGGCCGCCTCGGCCGCGCCCTGACGGCCATGCGGGACCACGAACCGGGCGCGGTCGCGGCGGGGGTGGACGTCCCGGGCCTCAAGCTCTTCGCCTTCGTCGCGGGCGCGGCCCTGGCCGCCCTCGGCGGCGGGCTGATGGGCCTCGCCGGACGCGCCTTCGACCCCGCCGCCTTCGATCCGGTCCGCGGACTCCTCTGGTTCGCCGCCGTGGTCGTCGCCGGTGCCGACAGCGCCCTCGGCGCCGTTCTGGCCGCGGCGCTCCTGATCGGCCTCGACGCGGGCACCGTCGCCGGTGTCTCCGCCGTCGCCGTCGGTGTCCTCGCCGGCGCCATCGGCCGCCTCCCCGGCGGCCTCGCCGCCCTCCGCCTTCCCCGCCCCGGCCCTCCCCCGCCACTCCCACCGCTCCCACCCTCGCGCCTCAGTCCGGCGGGGCGCCGGGTCCGGGCGGTGATCGCGGCGCGGCTGGAGAGAGAGGACGGGGCGCCGTCATGAGCAACTCTCATGGCAGGACACCGACCGGCGGGTGGGGCGTCATGAGTGACGCTCATGGCCCTGCGGGCGACAGCCCACATGAGCAACTCTCATGGCGGCTCACCGGTCGCCGGGCGCAGACCCATGAGCAACTCTCATCGCCCTCCCATGAGCGACTCTCATCACCGCCCCGACATGAGCGACTCTCATGGAGGCCTCCCATGAACAACGCTCATGCCCGCCCTCCGTCCCCACCGCCCGAGGCGTCCCCACCACCCTCCGCACCCTCCCCGACCCGGATCGCGACCGTCACACCGGAGGGCAGCCCCCATGAGCAACTCTCATGACCGGCCCGCCGCCCGGCTCACCGCCCGCGGCATCGTCCGGCGGTACGGCGGGATCGAAGCCGTCGGCGGGGTGGACCTGGTGGCGCGGCCGGGGCGGATCACGGCCTTGGTCGGGCCGAACGGGGCGGGCAAGAGCACGCTGTTCGACTGCCTCGCCGGGACGGTCCGCCCGGACGCCGGGCGGGTGGTGCTGGGCGGCCGGGACGTCACCGGGCTGCCCGCGCACCGTCGGGTGCGGCTCGGACTGGCACGGACGTTCCAGCAGATCGCCGTCTTCCCCACGCTCTCGGTGGCCGACAACGTCCGGGTGGGTGCCGAGCAGCCGCCCGGGCCGTCCGGCCGGAGCGGCCGGGTGGAGGCCCGGGCCGTGGCGGAGCGGACGGCCCGGGCGCTGCGCCTGTTCGGGCTGCAGGACCTCGCCGCCGAGCCCGCCGGGGCGCAGCCGACCGGCGTCCTGCGGCTGGTCGAGCTGGCGCGGGCGCTGGCGGGCGAGCCCCGGGTGCTGCTGCTGGACGAGCCGGCGGCCGGGCTCGACGCGGCGCAGACCGCCCGCCTGGTGTCCGTGCTGCGCGGCCTCGCCGAGCGCGGCATGGCACTGCTGCTGGTCGAGCACGACGCCGAGCTGGTCGCCGAACTCGCCGACACCGTCTACGCCATGGCCGAGGGCCGGATGGTCGCCGGCGGCCCGACCGCCGCCGTCCTCGCCGACCCCCGGGTCACCCGGGCCTGGGGGACGGTGCGCTGATGCCCGTCGAAGCCGCCCTCCGCGCCGCCCGGGTCCGGTACGGCCCGCTGGAGGCGCTGCACGGGGTCGACCTCGCCTTCCCCTCCGCCGCCGTCACCGTCCTGCTCGGCCGCAACGGCGCCGGACGGACGAGCGCGCTGCACGCCCTCGCCGGGGTGGTGCCGCTGTCGGGCGGGCAGGTGCTCTGGCGGGGCCGGGACATCGGCGGGCTGTCGGTGCACCGGCGGGTACGGCGGGGGCTGGCCCTGGTCCCCGCCGAACGCGGGGTGTTCGGATCGCTGACCGTCGCCGAGAATCTGGCCATCGGCGGCCCCGGTCGGAGCGAAGTGCTGGATCTCTTCCCGGAGTTGGCCGCGCTGCTGCTCCGCCGGGCGGGCAGCCTCTCCGGCGGTCAGCGGCAACTGGTCGCCATCGGACGGGCGTTGGCGGCGAGGCCCGGCCTCCTCCTGCTCGACGAGCCCGAGCGCGGCCTGGCCCCCGCCGTCGCCGCCCGGCTGCACGCCCACCTGCTCGCGGGCGCCGCCGACGGCCGTACGGTCGTGCTCACGGCGCAGTCGCTGCCGCGCACCCTCGCCGGGGCGGCGGCGGTGCACGTGCTGCACCGGGGCGAGGTGGTCTTCTCCGGCGAGCCCGGGGAGCCGCTCCCGGAGCGGCTCACGATCACCCGGTGAGGAGCACCCCCGAGCAGAAGAGGTCTGCCCCGATGATCACGCGCCGAGTACCCTCGGGGCGTGATCGATCACGGCATCGCCTTCCCGTACTACCGCCTGCACATCGTCCCCGCGGTGGTGGCCCTGGCCAGCCCGTCCTGGCAGCGGGAGGAGTGGCTCGACCCGGGGAGGCTCGAGGACCTCGACCACGTCGTGCACGTGCTCTTCGACGATTTCTGCGATGCGCGGGAGCCCGCTCCCTGGCTGGGACTCAGTCTGCGCACCGAGGAGGAGGTCGAGCTGATGGCGCGTCTCGGGGCCGCCTACGACCTGGTGCAGGACGCGGTCGGCGCCGACGCCCCGGACGAGGTCTACCTGGACGCACCGGGCTGGCCCGCCGTGGTCGCCGAGGCGGCCCGGCTGGCCCAGATGATGGTGAGCAATGACCTCATGGCCTTGCAGGGCTTGCACGAGGCCGGCCACCGCTGGCCGCCCGGCACCGGCATCGCCCCGCACGAGCTGGAGGAGCAGGAACGCGAGAAGGCACGGGAGTTGGCGCGGGAGCGGGAGCCGGGCCGGCCCGGCGAGGACCCGGCGAAGGCCTGACGGCCCCGCCCGGGACCGTCAGGCCCCGGGCTCCGCGCCTCAGGCCCCGGGCCGGTACACGTACGGCGTCGTCGTGCTCAGCCGGGCGAAGCCGAGGCGCTGGAGGATGGGGCGGCTGTCGTCGCTCGCGTCGACCTGCAGGTACTGGTAGCCGAGGTCGGCGGCGACGCGGGCGCGGTGGGCGACGAGGGCGCGGTAGATGCCCCGGCCGCGCCAGTCGGGGGCGGTGCCGCCGCCCCACAGGCCGGCGAAGCCGGTGCCGGGGTTCAGTTCGATCCGGGCCGCCGACACCGGGCGGTCGCCGGCCAGGGCGACGACCATCCGGACCGTGTCGGTGCCGTGCCGGAGGTGGTCGAGCAACCGTCCGCGCAGCCGCGCCGAGTCGGTGCCGAACGCCTGCTGGTGGGCCTCCGCCATCAGGTCCACCCCGGCCTCGTCGGTCACCGGGTGCAGTCGGACGCCCTCGGGCAGGACCACCTCGGTGGGCAGGTCGGCGATCCGGGCGATCATCAGCGCCTCGTCCGGTTCGGCCTCGAACCCGGCCGCCAGCAGCCGGTCGCCGAGGTCCGCGGGGCGGTCGTGGGAGTAGACCTTCCATTCGAACTCCAGGCCCAGCCCGGTGAAGTGGCGCACCTGTGCCGCGATCGCGGCGTCCGCCCCGGCCTCGTCCAGATCGGACCAGAGCACGCCGTTCCAGTCGTCCTCCGCGCCCACGTGCCGTACCACGGCGCCGTCGTGCTCGACGCGGGCACCGGGGCCGTCGGCGTGCGCGTTGCGCCGGACCCGGTCGTCGAACAGGGCGAGTACCTCGTCATGATCCATCCGCTCACTCCAGCACGGGCCGGGAAGGCGCGCCACCGGGTTTCCGCACGGCCCGCTCCGGCTGCTCGGACCGCGGGCCGGGCAGCCCGTCGGGCGACCGAGCAGGCAGCCGATCGGGCAGCCGGCCGGGGGGCCGAGGGGCGCGGATCAGCTCGCTCGGCGCGTCCGCGCCTATGAGGGTGTCCACCAGGGCACGGGCTGTGGCGAGTTCCTCCATCTTCCGGGCGGTCCGGGCGCGTTCCCGGGCGGGGCCCGCGAGCAGCTCGGGGCAGGTCGGTCCGGGTGGGCGGCGCCCGGGAGTGGCAGGCCGGGCAGGATCGCGGCGATCGCGGCGCTGTTGAGCCCCGCCGCGAGGAGGGTGCGGATGCCGTGGACGGTGCCCGCGTCCCGCTCGCCGTACCCGCGGTAGCCGCTGGGGCGGCGCTCCGGGGCGAGCAGGCCCTTCCTCGTAGGAGCGCAGCGCGCGGGGTGACCCAGGCCCAGCCCGCCCAGCAACAGCCCGCCCAGCAACAGCCCGCGCGGGAACAGCCCAGGCGGGAACGGCCCGCCCAGGAGCAGCTGTTCTCAGGCGCGCCCCGCCCGTGGCCAGTCCCCGCGCTCGGCCAGGTCCAGGACCAGGGCCGCGATGTTCCACGCGTCGTCGTCGCCGCGGTGGTGGCGGCCCTCCAACGGGAGGCCGGCCACCGTCAGGGCCTGCGCCATGCCGGGGCGTCGTCGCAGGCCGTAGGAGGCGGTGAAGGCGACCTTCGCATTGGTGTGGCGCTCGCCGAAGGGGTACGCGGTGCCGGTCTGGCGGCATTGGCGGGTGAACTGGTTGCGGTCGTAGTCGCCCCAACTGGCCCACGGCAGCGCGCCCGTCCGGTGCTCGGCGGCCAGCGCCCGGCAGGCCTCGGCGAAGGAGAGGCCGCCGTCCACCTCGGCCTGGGTCAGCCCGGTCAGCTCGGTGCAGAACGGGCTGACCTCCGAACGGGCCGGGCGGACCAGCAGGCGGTGCTTGGCGAGGCGCTCGCCCGCGCGCAGATCGACGACGGTGAGCCCGATCTCGATGATCTCGCTCACCTGGCCGGGCGGCGGCTGCCCGTCCCAGCAGGTCGCTTCCACGTCGACCACGTTCAGCAGCTGCGCCTTGACGTTCATGGGAGCGAGCGTAGGGACGGCGTCAGCGCGGGTCACCCGGTTTTCGCCGGGTCCGCGAGCGGCTCCGCCTCCCGGACCGCGCGTCCGCCCCCGGGGCCGCACCTCCCCGGCCGCCCGCGCGCTACTGCGCCAGGTACCCGCCGTCGACCGGCAGGACGACGCCGGTGATGAAGGAGGCGTCGTCGGAGGCCAGGAAGAGGACGGCGGCGGCGACCTCGGCCGGGTCGCCGAGGCGGCCCATCGGGTGGAGCTTCTCGATCGCCGCGAGGTACTCGGGGCCGCCCGGTTCGTCACGCAGGCGGGCGACGCGTTCGGTGGTGATGGTGCCGGGGGCGACGGCGTTGACCCGGATGCCGCGGTCGGCCCACTCGACGGCGAGGTGCTTGGTGAGGCCGGAGGCCACGAACTTGGCGGGCCCGTACACCGCCTGGCCGCGCTGGCCGGCCTCGCCGGAGATGGAGGAGAGGCAGACGACGGATCCGCCCGGCCGCTCCTGGGCGGTCATCGCCTGGATCGCGTACTTGCAGGTGAGGAACATGCCGCGGCCGTCCACGGCCATCACCTGGTCCCACTGCTCGGCGGTGGCCTCGGTGATCTCCATCAGCGGGATCACCCCGGCGTTGGCCACCAGGACGTCCAGGCGGCCGGACCGGTCCACGGCGGCCTCGACCATCCGCCGGGCGTCCCCGTCGTCGGCCACGTCGCCGACCACCGTGCTGACGGCGCCCGGGAATCGGGTGGCCAGCCGGTCCAGCCCGGCGGCGTCGATGTCGGTGGCGACCACCGCCGCGCCCTCGCGGACGAACCGTTCGGCGACGGCCCGTCCGATGCCGCTCGCCGCACCCGTCACCACACAGGACCGACCGGCCAGCCGCCCGGCCGCGGCGCTTACCGCCACGTTCTCCGTCACCATGGCGCGACTCTACCGACCGGGCGGGCCGCAGGCCGGTCTCCCGCCGCCGACCACCGGTGGGCGCGTCGACCGGACGGCGCGCCCGCAAGACGCACCGCGGGCGCACCGACAGTCGCCGCAACGACCCTACGGGCCACGGCCGTTGCAGTGGGGCGCCGGCGAGCGGCCCGGTGCCGGCCGGCGCGGGCGCCGCCGGTCACGGATCAGACCGTGAGCACGATCTTGCCGCGCAGGTGGCCGTGCTCGCTGAGCCGCTGGGCCTCGGCCGCCTCCGCGAGCGGGAACACCCGGTGCAGCGGCAGTCGGAGGGTGCCGGCCTCGTGCAGGGCCAGCGCGGTGGCGAAGGCGCGCTGGTGCTCGTGTTCGGTGTCAGCGCCGGCGGTGATGCGGACGCCGTACTTCTGCGCGCCCACGAAGTCGGCGATGGTCAGGACCCGGTCCGTGCTGCCGGTGAGCTCGATGGAGAGCGGCAGCACCCCGCCCTGTCCGGCCGCGTCCAGCGCCCGGTCCACCCCGCCGGGCGCGGCCGCCCGCACCCTCTCGGCGAGGCCCTCGCCGTACGTGACCGGGACGGCGCCGAGCTCGCGCAGGTGGTCGTGGTTGGCCTCGCTCGCGGTGCCGATCACGGTGATCCCGCGGGCCCGGGCGAACTGCAGCAGCACGGTGCCGACCCCGCCCGCCGCGCCGTGCACCAGCAGGGTCTCGCCGGACCGGACGCCGAGGACGCCCAGGGCCCGCTCGGCGGTCTCGGCGGCGACCGGGAGTGCCGCGGCCTCCTCCCAGCCGAGCGAGGCCGGCTTGTGGCCGAGCGCGGCGACGGGCACCAGCACGTGTTCGGCGTAGCCGCCGCCCATCACGGCGCCGAACACCTCGTCGCCGGGTGCGTAGCCGCTCACGCCCTCGCCGACGGCCTCCACCACGCCGGCGACCTCGTAGCCGGGCACGGCCGGGAAGGTGACCGGGAAGAGCTCGACCATGGCGCCGCTGCGCACCTTGTGGTCGATCGGGTTGACGCCGACCGTACGGACCGCCACCCGCACCTGGCCGGGCCCGGGGACGGGCAGTTCGAGGTCGATCGGACGCAGCACGTCCGCGTCGCCGTACTCGTGGAAGGCGATCGCCTTGGTCATGGAATCTCCTTGGACTGGGGTGGAGTTGGCTCCTCCGACGGGTCCCATCCTGGTCCGGGGGCCGTGGTCGGGGACCCTGCCGTTCGGCCAGTCCGACCTGTCCGAACGGCCAGGCGGATCCGGTCGCGTCCGGACTAGGCTCGACGACATGGATGGTGCGGACGGCGTGGACGGGACGAGCGGCGTGAGCAGGACGAGCGGCGCGAACGGCACGGGCGGCACGGACGAGAGGTGGCGGGAGTCCTGGGGCCGACCGCAGGACGCCCTGGCGCGGGCCGTCGAGGTGCTGCGCACACCGCGGCCGGAGCTCCTGATCCACCTCTCCCGGACGCTCCACACGCTCGTCCCGCACGTGGCGGTCGCCCAGCTCAGCGGCGTCTGCACCCACTCCCCCACCCACGCCCACGGCCTGCCCGAGCTGACCGAGGGGGTCAGCGGCCTGGAGCTGTCCCGGCTGGCCGAGCGCACCACCGCGACCACCGCGGCCGGCCGGCCCTGGCAGGGCGAGGCCGAACTCGCGGGCCGTACCCGGCCGGTGGTGGTCGTCGCGGCCGACCCGGCCCGCAGCACCGACCCCGTCGGCAGCAACGAATCCGACAACAGCACCGACCCCAGCGACGGCACCGGCTCCACCACCGGCCCCGACGACGACAGCACCCCCGGCACCGCACCGGTCGGCGGCACCGCACAGACCGGCAACGGTGCCGTGCTGGTGCTCGTCCGGGAGAACGCCGACCCGGTGGCGCCCGGTGCGCTCGCCGTCCTGCAGCAGCTGTGGGAGCTGGTCGTCGCCCACTCCGACCACCGCGCCACCGACGCCGGACCCAAGTACGCCGCGGCCTCCCGCGCCTCGGCCAACGCCCGCGCCCGGGCGATCGCCGAGTTCACCGGCACCCACAGCGCGGCGCTGAGCGCGATCCTGGCGCCGCTGCGCTCGACCGACCTGGACGACGCGACCGCGCGCCGCAGCGCCACCGAGCTGGCCGTCACCGCCCTGCTCGACCCGCGCCGCGGCGCCGAGCTGGACCGTACGCTCAGCGAGGAGCCGGCCGACGCCGCCTTCGCCCGTCTCGTCCGGGAGCTGCGCCCGCTGCTGCGCCACACCCGGGTCCGGCTGGACGCGGCGCCCCCGGCCGAGGCCGGCCGGAGCGTGCCGGCGGACGCCGCGCACACCGTCCGCGACGCCGTCCGGGCGGCCGTGCTGCTGATGCTGGAGCAGGAGAAGCCGTCCCGGCTGCACGTGAGTTGGCAGTTCACCCGGGACGACGCGCTGCGGGCGGTAGTGCGCGGCGACGGCCTCGGCGTGCTGGCCGTCGACGCGCTCACCGTCCACCGCACCGCCGATCGCGTCGCCGCCCTCGGCGGCCGCTGCGCGGTCGAGGCCGTCTCCGGCTGGGGCACGACGGTGACGGTCGACCTGCCGCTCACCCTCCCCGAGCCCGCCCTCGCCACCGACCCCCTGGACGGCCTCCAGCCACGGGAGCTGGAGGTGCTCGACCAGCTCGCCCGGGGCCGCCGCAACCGGGACATCGCGGCGGAGCTGCACATCAGCGAGTCGACGGTGAAGTTCCACGTCGCCAACATCCTGGCCAAGTTGGGCGTGGCCTCGCGCGGCGAGGCGGCGGCCCTGGCACACCGCGCCGGGATGCCGGGCGGGGCGATGGGCCTGCGCGTGGCGTCCTGAGCCCGCGCCCGTCGCGCGGCGCCACCCGTGGCCCGGCGCCACCGGCCGCCCCGTCCCGTCGCCCGCCATCCGCCATCCGCCGCCCGGGCCGCTCAGCCCAGGCTGACCAGCCGCGCCCCGCCGTCCGCCTCGATGACGGTGCCGGTGAGGTTCGCATTGGTCGCGGCCAGCACCACGACCTCGGCGATGTCCTCGGCGGTGGCGATCCGCCGGGCCGGCAGCCGCTCGGCGGCCTGGGCGAAGTAGGCCCGTCGTGCCTCCTCGGGCAGTCCGCTCCACCAGGGCGTGTCCACCAGTCCCGGCGAGACGCCGTTGACCCGGACCGGCGCCAGCTCCGCCGCCAGCGGCTTGACCAGGGCCTCAACGGCGCCGTTGATCGCCGCGATGCCGGCCGTCCCCGGGATGCCGGACCGGGCGGTGGTCGCGCCGATCAGGGTGATCGATCCGGTGGGCGCGAGGTGCGGCAGGGCGGCCTGGACGGTGGTGATGTGTCCCCAGAACTTGGCGTCGAACGCGCGGCGCAGCACGTCCAGGTCCAGGTCGGCGATCGGTCCGGGCCCCTCGCTGCCGCTGAGCGCGACGACCAGCCAGTCGATCCCCCCGGGCCGCCCGACCGCCTCGACGACCGCGGCGATCTCGGCCCGCTCGCCGCCGTCGGCCCGGTGGCCGGTGAGCTCCGGGTCGGATTCGGCCAGGGCCGCCAGCTTCGCCGCGTCGCGACCGACGACATGGACGTCCGCTCCGAGCCGCTGCAGTCGGCGAGCGGTGGCCAGCCCGATGCCGGAGGTTCCGCCGACGACCAGTGCGGTGTGCTTGTTCACGAGCTCTCATCTCCCCGATGACGGACTTCCGGCCCGGTGCCGGAGCCTGTGTCGAACCTCGATGCCGATGTGTCATGACGAAACCGTCGACGCCGAACCGCCCACGTCGGAGTGCGCACGTGGGAGTGCCCGCGTGGGAGTGCCCGCGCCGAACCGCCCACGTGGGAGTGCCCATGACGGGCCCTCACGCCGGCCCCACAATTTCGAACCGCGACGTCTCGTCTCGAATTACGGTAGCGTGGCAGCCGTGACCGAGCAACGAGCAGAATCCCCCCGCCCCGGCCGCAGGCGCAGCGAGGAGAGCCGGCTGGCGATCCTGACCGCCGCCTTCCAGCTCCTCGGCGAGGTCGGCTACGCGGCCCTGACCATCGAGGGGATCGCGACCCGCTCGGGCACCGGGAAGCAGACCATCTACCGCTGGTGGCCCGGCAAGGCCGACGTGCTGCTGGACGCGCTCGCCACCAAGGCCGACCTGTACGTGCCCGTCCCCGACACCGGCAGCCACCCCGCCGATCTGCGGGCGTTCCTGCGCGCCAGCATGGCGCTCGGCCGCCGCCCCGAGGTCGCCGCCGGACTGCGCGCCCTGATGGCGGAGGCCCAGGTCGACCCGGCCTTCGGCGAGCGGTTCCGCGCCTCCTTCCTGCAGCCCCGCCGCGAGGCGCTCGGCACCCTGCTCGACCGCGCCCGGCTGCGCGGCGAACTACCGCCCGGCCTGTCCGTCGGCACCGCCATCGACCTCGTCTTCGGCGTCGTCTGGTACCGACTGCTCGCCACCGGCCAGGAGTTCGACGACCGGCTCGTCGAGGAACTGCTCGGCGTGCTGACCCGCGACGGAGCCTGAGACACCTCGACACCACCCGACGCGACAGGAGCCCCGATGACCCCGCCCCGGACGATCCTCATCACCGGCGCCACCGACGGCCTCGGCCGCGCCCTCGCCCACCGGCTCGCCGCCGAGGGCCACACCCTCCTCCTGCACGGCCGCGACCGGCAGCGGCTCGACCGTACGGCCGAGGAGCTCCGCGCCGCACACGGCGTCGACCGCCCCGCCACCCTGCTCGCCGACCTGGCCGACCTGGCCCGGGTGCGCGCCCTGGCGGCCGAGGTCCGCACCGTCACCGACCGGTTGGACGTGCTGGTCAACAACGCCGGCATCGGCTCCGGCGAACCCGACGGCCGCACCCGCCGCACCAGCGTCGACGGGTACGAACTCCGGTTCGCCGTGAACCACTTGGCCGGGTTCCTGCTCGCGCTCGAACTCCTGCCCCTGCTGCGCGCCTCCGCCCCGGCCCGGATCGTGAACGTCGCCTCCGCCGGACAGCAGGCCGTCGACTTCGACGACCTCATGCTGGAGCGGGACTACGACGGCATCCGCGCCTACTGCCGGAGCAAACTCGCCCAGATCACCACCGGGTTCGAGCTCGCCGCACGCCTGCCGGCCGCCGAGGTCACCGTCAACAGCCTCCACCCGGCGACGTTCATGCCCACCAAGATGGTGCTGCGCGAGCTCGGGCACCACGTCGACAGCCTGGAGGACGGCGTCGCCGCCACTCACCGGCTGGTCACCGACCCCGCCCTCGCCGGGGTCACCGGCCGCTACTACGACCGGACCCGCGAGGCCAGGGCCGACGCCCAGGCCTACGACCCGCAGGCCCGCGCCGAGCTCTGGCGGCGCAGCCTGCGGCTCGTCGGGCACCCCGGTTTCTGACAACTCCCCGTGGAGAGAGGCGACATGACCGACCCCACCGACCCCACCGACCCCGCAGACCCCGGCGACACCACCGACCCCGCGCACCAGCCGGACACCTGGGACCCCACCACCCCCGGCCTCCTGCGACTGCCCTCCGGCCGCCTCCTGCGCGGCCGCGGCCTCAGCCGTCCGCTGCCGCCCGGCCCACAACCCGCCTTCGGTCTCTACCTGGTGGGCCGGCCGCCGCAGGGCGTCGGATGGCCGCACCGCTGGGTGCGCTGGCCCGACTTCCGGCTGCCCGCCGACCGCGCCGACGCCGCCGACGCCTTCCGGGAGGCCTGGGAGCGCGCCGCCACCGAGCGCGTCGAACTCGCCTGCGCGGGCGGACGCGGCCGCACGGGTACCGCGCTCGCCTGCATCGCCGTCCTGGACGGCGTCCCGGCCGCGGAGGCGGTCGACTACGTGCGGGAGCACTACAGCCGGCACGCCGTCGAGACGCCCTGGCAACGGAAGTTCGTGGAGCGGTCGGGTCAGCCGAGGGCCTAACCTGGTCGGCATGGGTGGGGATCCAGAGGTCTCGGCGGTCAACCGCGTCTCCGTCGGCACGATCACCGGCGACGTCTACCAGGCCGGGACGATCAACCTGACGAGCGGTGCCGGCGAGCCGGGGGTGAGCGCCGAGTCGATGGCCGCCGCCCGCGCCGCGTACGCCCGCAGGGTCCGGGAGACGTACGGCCGGCTGGACCTGGAGGTGCTCACCCCGCTCTCCGAGCAGGGCGAGCACCCGGTGGTGGAGCTGCGCGAGGTGTTCGTCACCCCGCAGGTGCGGGAGGACCCGCCGCCGGTGGAGCTGCCCCGGGAACTGGTCCAACGGCTGCTCGCCAGTGGTGAGTTCACGGACGTGGACGAGGCACTCCCGCCCGGTCTCGCCCAGTCCGCCGTCGAGCAGCTGCGCGACGACTACCTGGACCGCCCGACCGAGGACGCGCTGTCCGTCCTGACCGGGTCACGCGGCCGACGGGTCGTCCTGCTCGGCGACCCCGGTTCGGGCAAGTCGACGCTCGCCCGTTACCTGGCCCTCGCCCTCCTCCACGGGAGTGCCGGACCGCTCGCCCCGCTGGACGGCCTGGTCCCGCTGGTGGTCGAACTGCGCCAGTACGCCGAAGGGCAGTGGCGCGAGCGCACCTTCGAGGACTTCCTGGACCACCGCCACCACGTCGCCGGGATGTCCCTCCCCGGGCCCGAGCTGCGCCGACTCCTCGACGAGGGCCGGGTGGTGATCGTCTTCGACGGTCTCGACGAGGTCTTCGACCCGGGGGTCCGCGCCGCCACCGCCGAGCGGATCGCCGCCTTCGCGGCCCGCTACGACCGGGTGCGGGTCGTCGTCACCTCCCGGGTCATCGGCTACCAGCGCGCGGCCCTCGGCGGCGCCGGCTTCACCCACGTCATGCTGCAGGACCTCGACCCCGGCCGGATCGCCGACTTCGCCCGCCGCTGGTACGCGATCGCCTGCCCGGCGGATCCGGAACTCGCCGCCCGCCTGGTCGAACGCATCACCGGCGCGGTGGAGGCCTCCCGGCCGATCCGTGAACTCGCCGGGAACCCGCTGCTGTTGACCATCCTCGCCATCATCGGTCGGCGCCAGACCCTGCCCAGGGACCGCCGGGGCGTCTACGAGCACGCCGTCCGCGTCCTCGTCGCCCACTGGGACCGCGACACCAAGTACCTGCGCACGCCGCTGAAGCCGGGCGCCGCCGAGGCCATCGACCTCCTCGACGACCGCGAGCGCATGGAACTGCTGCGCCTCCTCGCCCGCCGGATGCAGGAGGGCACCGGCGGCATCGCGGGCAACCACATCCACGCGGAGGAGCTGGAGGCCGTCTTCCGGGACTACTTCGCCCAGTTCGGCCTCCCGCCCCACCAGTGCCTCACGGCCGCCCGCGCCCTGCGCGACCAGCTGCGCGAGCGCAACTTCATCCTGGCCCGGTACGGCGGCGAGGTGTACGGCTTCGTGCACCGGGCGTTCCTGGAGCACCTGGCGGCGGACGACATCGTCCACCGCTACACGATGCGGCGCGAGTGGACGCCGGAAGGCCTGATCGAGGAGGTCTTCGCGGAACGGGCGGACGATCCCGCCTGGCACGAGGTGCTGCTGCTGGTGGTCAACCAGCTGAGCGAAGCGGACGCGGGACGGGTGATCGACCACCTGCTCGACCGGGGCGACGAGGCCTCGCTGGTCCTGGCGATCGGTTCCTTGGCCGAGGTGCGGAAGATCGGGCTGCTGCGCGACCGGAGCGACCGCGCGGTCGACGCCCTCATCGCCCGGCTGTCGGGGCGTACCGACTTCGCGTTCCGGGCCGACACGCTCCTCGCGGCGCTGTCGGTCCTGGCGGCGACCTCCGCCTGGACGGGGCGCGACCGCTACCTCCGGTGGTTCCACCTGCGGGGTCAGTTCCTCTCCTCGGGCAGTGTCAGGACGGCCGTGGCGGTCACCTTCCACACGTCCATCAAGGCCTCGATCGCCCTCGCCGCCTTCGGGTTCGCCGACACCCGGCACTCCGCGATCCCCGCGCTGGCCCGGCGGTGGAGCTCCCACCCCGACATCGTGCCCTCCCTGCTGGCCCTCGCGACCGACCCGCTCTCCGATCTGTCCCGGTCCAAGGTGATGGCCGAACTGGTCGCCAGGTGGCCCGATCACCCGGACGTCCTGCCGCTGCTGCCGGATGCCGAGCAGCTCCTCGCCTCGCCACTGTTCGGGGAGGACAAGGCGATCGTGGGGGTGCGCCACCTCCTGTGGCGGGAGGAGCCGGGCGATCCGGCCGTGCTGCTGGACCTCGCCGCCGACGGAGAGACGGGTTCGGTGCGGGCCGACGCCCTCAAGCGGCTCTCCGAGGCGTGGTCCGCCCACCCCGGAGCACTCCCCGTGTTCCTCGACCGCGCCGTGGGCGACCTGCAGAACGGTGTCCGGGAGATGGCGGTCATCGGACTGGCCCGCTGGTGGGCGGACGACCCCGCCGTCCAGTCGGTCCTGCGCGACCGGGCCGCGCACGACCGCAGCCCCAACACCCGCCGCCGGGCCCTGGAGGGGCTCGCCGCCGTGGACGCCGGGGGCCCCGAGACCGCGGCGTTGCTGACCCGGACCGCGACCGGCGCCGAGAACTCGCAGGTGCGGCTGAAGGCGCTGAACCTGCTGGCGGAGTACCGGGGTTGGCACCGGGAGACGGCCCCGGTCCTGCGCGACCGCATCGTGGCGGATCCCGACCACGCGGTCCGGGCCGCGGCGCTCAGCCACTTCGCGGTGCTCGTCCCCGACGACGCCGAGGCCGTCATCCGGGCCCGGGCCGCCGACGATCCCGGCCGGAGTGTGCGCCGCCAGGCGCTGACCATGCTCGCCTGGCAATGGCCCGACCGTCCCGCGACCTCCGCCGCGCTGGAGCGCGCGGCGGCCGCGGACCCCGATGAGTACGTCCGCGACGCCGCCCGGTCGGGTCTCGCGGCCGTCGCCCACCTCACCTCCGCCTCCTGAGCCGCAGCACCTCCTCCAGCGGCACGCCGCCCTCCGCCCAAGCCGCCAGCCTCGCCCGGTCCATCCAGTGGACGGCGTGGCGGTCGCCCCAGGCCATGGCGTCCCTGGTGAGGCCGCCGTTGGTGACCACGACCGCCAGGTCCGCGCCGTGGGCCGGGCCGGCGGTGCCCTTCACCTGGTACATCACCTGCACGCCGACCTTGGCCGCGACCTTGGTGTGCTTGGCCTGCAGGACGATCCGGCCGAGGTGCGGGTGGTGACCGATGACGTCGGCCGCCTGGTCGCCGTGCTGCCCGACCTTGCGCGCGCTCCAGCCGTCGCGGACGAGCAGGTCGCGCAGCGCGTACTCGAAGGCCTGGTCGTCCATGGCGTCGACGGTGGCCAGCGGGATCCGCAGGGCGGCGAGCCTACGGGTGCGGGCCCGGTCGAGGGCGGGGCCGCGGGCGGCGGAGAGCAGGCAGGCGACGGCCACCGCGGCGAGGAACACCCAGGACCGCAGCAGCGCCTGGGTCACGCCGACGACGAGCACCGCCGCCGCGACCGCCACCAGGGCCGCGCCGATCCGCTCCCCCGGCCCGCGCGGGCGGCGCACCACACGGGAGGGGCGGGCCGGACGGCCGGGGCGCCCAGGCCGTCCGGCCATCAGGGTGCGCCGATCGCGCCGCCGGGCCCGGTCGTGGTCGCGGCCGGGGCGGGCGGCGGCGCGGCGGGCGGGGTGTCGGAGAAGCCGACGAAGTGCGCCCAGAGCCAGAACGCCGCGGCCGCCCCGGCGATGAGCCAGCCGCTGCCCTTGGCCCCGGCCGAGCCGCCGGGCGCCGGCCGGCGGCGAAAGTGTGCCCGGACGAAGACCCGGTCGTCGTGGTTCGCCACTGCGCCTCCCGAGCGGGGCCCGGCGCCCGGTGCGCCGGCGTGCCCGCCCCTCGGATGTAGCAGTGGGTGTTCGGCACACGCACGACCGCCCGTCCCGGAACCGGCCACCCGACACTCCGGCGGGCCTGCGGCGGGCGGGCCCGAGGAGGGCCGCTGAGCTGCGCCGACGGTGCGCGGGCAGGTTGGCGCGAACGGGCCCGGCTCGTACGGGTGGGGGTCGGGGCGCCCGTGCGCCGTTCACTCCGCCCGCTCCTCCCGCAGGGGCGTGAGGTCGGCCGGCTCGCGCGCCAGGGTGAAGCGCTGCGGTGCACCCGGCTCCTCGGGCCGCCAGCCGGCGGCGAGGCCGGCACGGACCAGGTCGGCGGTCAGGGCGGGGGTGACGGGGGCGAGGTGGAAGACCTCGGCGATGCGGTCGGCGGGCGCGGTCAGCAGGACGCCGTAGTGGAGCCAGGGGTCGTCGAAGCGGCGGAGGACCTCCAGCGGGCGACCGGGGCGGCGGGAGGGACCGGGGCGGCCGGAGGGGCTGGAGGGGCCGGGGATGTCGAGCCAGACGCACACCACCACGTGCTCGCTGTCACGGAAGCGGACGACCCAGCGGTAGTCGCGGCCGTCGACGTGGATCCTGCGCGGTGTCCTCGGGGCCATCCGGACACCGTACGCCCCATGCCCCCGGGCCGGGTCGCGTCGCGGAACGGGACTCTTCGCCGACCGGGTCAGAGGTCCCAGGCCTGGCCGGCGGCCCAGCTCTCCAGCGACTGCCACTCGATGTCCGGGTGGGCGGCGTGCAGGGCGTCGGTGTCGATGTCGAGGCCGGGCTCCTGGAAGTAGCGGAACATCGCGGCCAGGTCCTCGGAGTAGGTCTCGACGACGGCCAGCGGCACCTCCTCGCAGCGGATCGGGCGTCCGCTGGCGGCGGTGATGGCGGCGGCGATCTGCTCACCGGTGCACCACTGGGAGGCGATGTCGATGCGGCGGCCGCTGTACGCCGCGGGGTGGGCGAGGACGTGGGCGGCGAAGGCTCCGATGGTCTCGGCGGAGATCACGGCGATCGGGACGCCGGGCGGCATCGGGAGGTGGAAGACGCCCTCGCGCAGGGACTCGAGGGTCCAGTCGTTGGCGTAGTTGTCCAGGAAGGCGGCCGGGCCGATGACGGTCCAGGGCAGGTCGAGGCCGGCCAGGTGCTGTTCGATACGCTGCTTGGTGTCGAAGTGCGGGATGCCGGTGGAGCGGTCGGCGTTGGTGGCGGAAGTGAAGAGCACGTGCCGCACGCCGGTGGTGGCCGCCGCGTCGAGCAGGGCGGTGCCCTGCCGGACCTCGGTGTCGAGGTCGGTCCCGAACGGGGTGGACATCGCGAACAGCGCGCCCGCGCCGTCCAGGGCGGCGGTCAGCGAGGCCCGGTCGTCGAAGTCGGCGCGGACCACCTCGGCGCCGAGGGCGGCGAGTTCGGTGGCGGCGGGGGAGGTGGTGTCGCGGGTGAGGGCTCGGACCCGGCGGCCGGCGCGCAGCAGGGCGCGGGCGGTGGCGCCGCCCTGGGCGCCGGTGGCGCCGGTGACGGCGACGGGGAGGTCGACTGGGAGGTCGGCGCGGGAGTCCGCGGGGAAGTCCGTGGAGAGCTCGGAGGGAGCCGAAGCGGGAAGCCCGGTTATCTGCGTCATGCAGGCAACCTAGACAGCAATCCCTGCGTCACGCAACTATTTATCGGGCGGCCGGTTACCCTTCCCCCATGACGACCCGCGACGAACTGATGGCGCAGCTGTGGCCGGTCTCGCGCCGCTACCTGGCCTCCTACGTGCTGTTCAACCAGGCCGTCGCCGACCACCTGGGCATGCACCCCACCGACGTCCAGTGCCTCAACCTGCTCACCCTGGAGGACGGCCCGGTCACCACCGGCCGGATCGCCGAGCTGACCGGGCTCACCAGCGGCTCCGCCACCCGGCTGGTGGACCGGCTGGAGAAGGCCGGCCTGGTCGCCCGCCGGCGCGACGAGGCCGACCGCCGCCGGGTCCTGGTCGCCGTCCTCCCGGAGGCCCTGGAACGCTTCGGCGCGGTGTGGCGCAGCCTGGGCGCGGACTGGGCGGCCGTCTTCACCGACGACAGCGAGGACGAACTCGCCTTCCTGCTGCGGCACATGAAGCGCACGGTGGAGCTCAGTCACCGCCAGATCGCCCGCCTGGCGGGGGACGAGCCGCTCACCCCTTCCTAGGTCTTGCGCAGGTCCGGCGCCGGAGCCCCGATCAGCAGCCGCCGCACCGCGTCCCAGGCCGTTCGCAGGGCGGCGGCGCAGGCGCGGGTGTCGGAGCCGAGCAGGCGCAGCCAGGCGCCGCTGTCCTGGGGGAGCACGCTGACGCCGTGGAGCAGGCCGGAGCCGGCCAGCGCCTCGTGCAGCGTGTCCGCGACCTGCCCGGGCGGGGCGAGCGGGGTGAGGACGTAGAGGCTGGACATCACGTCGTGGCCGGCCAGCACGGCCGGGCCGGTGACTCCGGTGGCGGTGCTGGAGGGCTCCAGCCGTACCGTGTCCAGGGCGACCAACTCGCCGTCGGGCCGGCGCACTTCGAGGTCGGAGGCGAACACCCGGTAGGCGTTGCGCTCGCCGCGCGCCAGACGGCCGGCGAGCACGGTCTCCCCGGCCAGGACGGTCGCACCCGGGTCGACGGTCAGGACGGTGCGCTGGTAGAGGCGGGAGTCGACGAAGGGGATCACCGGCTCGGGCAGGTACTCGACGTAGGCGCCCGGGCCGGCCGTCAGGTGGAACAGCTGGGTCGCGTAGTCGTGCTCCATCCGGTAGGCCTTGGTGGCCGCCTGGGTGGTGAGGTGGACGGCCGCGTCGGCGCCGCACCGGACGTCCGTCCGCAGCCGGTCGGCCTGCAGGATGCCGCCGCCGGTGGACAGCAGGAAGGTGACGGCGAGGTCGGGACGGGCCGGGTCGAAGTGCAGCGGGCGCATGATCTGCAGCGGCGACTTCTGGTAGTGGCCGGTGAGTTCGGTGCGTCCGCCGATCCGTTCGAAGGCCAGCTCCAGCAGTCCGACCTTGCCGGGGCGCCCGACCGCGAGGGTGTCGGGCGTCCCGGCGTACCGGCGGACCTGGTACGGGACGCGGGCCGGCTCGTAGTGCCGGGGGTCGAGCCGGGGCACCGCCGCCGCGTGCATCGCCGCCGCCGGCGGCGCCTCCCTCGGCAGCGCCCCAGCCCCTGCCTCAGCCCCCGCCCCTACCTCCGCCTCCGCCTCCGCCTCCGCCTCCGCCGGCAACGCGGGAACCGTCACGCCGGAACCTTCCGGAAGGTCGCCAGGAAGGCCGCGATCTCCTCCAGCCCCTCCCCCGTCAGGCAGTTGGTGAGCACCACCGGCCCGCCCTCACGGACCCGGCGGGCGTCGGACTCCATGATGCCGAGGTCGGTGCGGACGTACTGGGCGATGTCGATCTTGTTGATGACCAGCAGGTCCGACTCGGTGATGCCCGGGCCGCGCTTGCGGGGCATCTTCTCGCCCTCGGCGGTGTCGAGGACGAAGAGGAAGAGGTCCACCAGCACCGGGCTGAAGGTCAGCGTGAGGTTGTCGCCGCCGGACTCGAACAGCAGGGTGTCGACGTCCGGGAAGCGCTCCAGGAGTTCGGCGCCGGCCGCGAGGTTCATCGTCGGGTCGTCCCGGACGGCGGTGTGCGGGCAGGCGCCGGTCTCCACGCCGACCACCCGCTCGGGGTCCAGCACCCCGGCCAAGGCTCGGCGCACGTGCTGGGCGTCCTCCTGGGTGTAGATGTCGTTGGTGATCACGGCGGGGCGGTGGCCGCTCGCGATCAGCACCGGGACGAGCGCCTCGATCAGCGCGGTCTTGCCGGAGCCCACCGGCCCGCCGATGCCCACGCGGAGCACGTTGTCGGTCAATTCTCCTCCTTGGTCATGGACTTGTCCGTGGAACCCGCACGACGGGGGCGGGTTCAGGTCGCGAACAGCCGGGCCTCGGCCCGTTCGTGCCGTCCGGACATCGCGTCGGCGACCGGGACGCAGCCGCCGAGGTCCGCCGACTCCCGTTCCAGCGCGGCCGCCACCACCTCCCGGATGACCGGCGCGGCGGCCCGCAGCACCACCTGCGCCTTGCGGTGGTCGGTGAGCCGCAGCCGCAGCGCCGCCCCCACGAAGCTGGTGCAGAAGGCGAACAGGTCGCCGGTGACGGCCTGTTCGACGGGGACGGCCGCCGAGGCGTAGGCCACGCCGGCGGCGACCGCCTGGCAGCCGGGGGCACGCTTGTCCGCGACCAGGGCCGCGTACCGTTCCAGCGGCTCGCCGCCCAGCGACTCCCGGGCGATGTCCAGGAGTTGGCGTCCGGTCCGGGTGGCGGCCAGCCGCAGCTCGCGGTTGAGCTTGGTGGCGTGCAGCCGCCGGTCGGTCTCGGCGAGCAGCTCCCAGTCCCCCGCCGAGGCGGCCCGGTGGGCGAGCGCGAGCGCGGTGGCGTCGGACGGTCCGACGCCGTGCCGCAGCAGGTCGGCGAGCAGCCCGGGCAGGGTGTCGGGGGTGACGGCCTTGGCCTGCGCGTAGCCCTCCAGGCCGTGCGAGAGGGTGTAGAAGCCGCTGGGGAAGGCGGAGTCGGTCAACTGGAGGCAGACCAGCAGGGCGTCCAGCCCGCGCTCACCCGTTTCCGTCCCGCGCTCCCCCGTGCGCGGATCGGCCTCCCCGGCGTTCGGCCCGCCCTCCCCCACGTTCGCATCGGCCTTCCCGACGACCGGACCGGCCTTCCCCACGTCCGCTTCGGCGCTCACCCGAAGAGCACCGTTCACGCGAGGTAGAACAGGTGGTTGAGCGGCAGTTCGCGGGCCGGTTCGATGGTGGCGGGTTCGCCGTCCAGGGTGACCTTGTACGTCTCCGGGTCGACCGCGATCTTCGGCAGCGCGTCGTTGCGGACCATGTGCTGCTTGCCCACCGACCGGCACCGCCGCACCGGCAGCACCCGGCTCTCCAGCCCGAGGTCGGCCGGCACGCCGAGGTCCACCGCGGCCTGGGACATGAAGGACACCCGGGTGGCCTGCCGGGCCCGCCCGTGGGCGCCGAACATCGGGCGGTAGTAGACCGGTTGCGGGGTGGGCAGGGAGGCGTTCGGGTCGCCCATCAGCGCCCAGTTGATCGCGCCGCCCTTGATCACCATCTTGGGCTTGGCGGCGAAGGAGTTGATCGGCCAGAGCACGATGTCGGCGAGCTTGCCGGGCTCCAGCGAGCCGATGTGGTCGGCGGTGCCGGAGGCGACGGCCGGGTTGATGGTGAGCTTGGCGAGGTAGCGCAGCACCCGGACGTTGTCGTGGCGTTCGCTGTCGCCGTTGAGCTTGCCGCGCTGGTCCTTGCAGTGGTGGGCGGTCTGGAAGGCACGGGTGAAGGTCTCCCCGATGCGGCCCATCGCCTGCGAGTCGGAGGAGAAGATCGAGATGACGCCCTCGTCGTGCAGCACGGTCTCGGCGGCGATGGTCTCGGCGCGCACCCGGGAGTCGGCGAAGGAGACGTCCTCGGGGATGTCGTGGCTGAGGTGGTGGCAGACCATCACCATGTCCAGCAGTTCGTCGACCGAGTTGACGGTGTAGGGCAGCGTCGGGTTGGTGGAGGACGGCAGGACGTTGGGCTCGCCCGCGATCCGCATGATGTCGGGGGCGTGGCCGCCGCCCGCGCCCTCGGTGTGGAAGGTGTGGATGGTGCGGCCGTCGATCGCGGACAGGGTGTCCTCGAAGTAGCCGGACTCGTTGAGGGTGTCCGTGTGGATGGCCACCTGGACGTCGTACTCGTCGGCGACGCCCAGCGCGCTGTCGATCGCGGCCGGGGTGCTGCCCCAGTCCTCGTGCACCTTGAGCCCGCACACGCCCGCCTCGACCTGCTCGCGCAGGGCGCCAGGCAGCGAGCCGTTGCCCTTGCCGAGCAGCCCGACGTTGACCGGCAGGTCCTCCACCGCCTGGTACATCCGGCCGATGTTCCACGGGCCGGGCGTGCAGGTGGTGCCCTTGCTGCCGTCGGAGGGGCCGGTGCCGCCGCCGATCAGGGTGGTGATGCCGTTGCTGAGCGCCTCCTGCACCTGCTGCGGCGAGATGAAGTGGATGTGGGTGTCGATGCCGCCGGCGGTGGCGATCAGGTGCTCCCCGGAGATCACGTCGGTGCCGGGGCCGATCACCAGCTGCGGGTGCACCCCGCTCTGGGTGTGCGGGTTGCCGGCCTTGCCGATGGCGGTGATGAAGCCGTCCTTGACGCCGATGTCGCCCTTGACGACGCCGAGCACCGGGTCCATCACGACCACGTTGGTGATGACCAGGTCGAGCGCGCCCTGGGCGGAGGTGGCGGCCGGGTCCTGGGCCATGCCGTCGCGGATGCCCTTGCCGCCGCCGTAGACGGCCTCGTCGCCGTAGTGGCCCTGGTTGAAGTCCCGTTCGACCTCGACCACGAGGTTGGTGTCGGCGAGGTGGAAGCGGTCGCCGACGGTGGGGCCGAACAGGTCGGTGTACTGCTTGCGGGGGAGGATGGCCATCAGTGGTCGCCTTCCTGGCGGGTCTCCGTGGGGGAGAGGGTCTCCGTGGGGGAGCCCTGGGGCCGGTCTTCCTTGAGGTCGAGGTTGGTGCCCTTGAAGCCGCGGGCGATCGCCCGGTCGATGGCACGGGCGCGGGTGGCGGGGGCGGTGAGGCCGCCGTCCACCAGGTTGCTGAAACCGACCAGTCGGCGGTGACCGCCGAACTCGGTGAGCGTGACGTCCCTGGTGTCGCCGGGCTCGAAGCGGACGGCGGTGCCGGCCGGGATGTCCAGGTGCTTTCCGAAGGCGGCGTTGCGGTCGAAGTCGAGGGCCCGGTTGGCCTCGAAGAAGTGGAAGTGCGAACCGACCTGGATCGCCCGGTCCCCGGTGTTGCTGACCGTGACGGTGGCCTTGGCGCGCCCGGCGTTGATCTCCACC
Source organism: Kitasatospora sp. NPDC093550 (assembly GCF_044764985.1). Lineage (NCBI taxonomy): Bacteria > Bacillati > Actinomycetota > Actinomycetes > Kitasatosporales > Streptomycetaceae > Kitasatospora > Kitasatospora sp. NPDC093550. Next base: position 259,415 of record NZ_JBIWJF010000001.1, on the reverse strand, counting down.
GGGTCCTCGCCGTACAGGTATGCGGCGCCACCGGACATGGCTGGCCTTCCTCTCTGACGGTTCAGTGGGGGATTTGTGCGTGGGGGTGTGCGTGGGGGTGGGGGTGGGGGTGGGGGTGGGGGTGGGGGTGGGGGTGGGGGTGGGGGTGGGGGTGGGGGTGGTGTGCTTCGCCGGGTCCGTGGCTGTGCGCGTAGCCGTGCCCGTGCTCCGCGCCGAGGCCGGCCAGGATGCCGTCCTCCCCGTGTCCGAGCAGGTGCAGTGCCGCCGCCGTCCGGGCCGCGATCACCCCGGCGATCGCGGACGGCCTCAGCAGCGGTCCGCCGTCCCGTACGCGGTCCGGTCGGACGGGAGCCGCCGGGTCGGCCGGGTGGTGCGGGGCCCGGCCGAAGGAGGCCGGAACGGCCGTCACCTCCTGCGCGCCGAGCAGGCGGCAGCGCTCGGCGCCCTCGGCCGGGTCGGGGTCGCCGCCCTCGAAGGCCACCTCGACCCACCGGTGCCGGCCGTACTGGCGGACCAGCCGGGCGATCCGGAACAGTTCGGCGTCCTCGAAGGGGCCGGCCGCCGGGGCCGTGATCAGCACCGCGCCGGCGGGGGCGGGGCCGGCGGCGGCGCGCAGCCAGCCGACGAGGTGCTCGGCGGCGCCGAAGGGGGCGGTCAGGGCGAGCCGCCCGCGGGCCGCCGGGGCCTCCCCCGTGCTCGCCTCCGCCGTGCTCGCCTCCGCCGCGAGCCAGCGCAGCGTCCGGGCGGTGTCGGCCACCAGCCCGGGGTCGCGGCCGAGGGTCATCGGCACCACGCACACCGGCCCGTCGCCCGCCGCCAGCGCGGACCGGACGGCTTCGGCGAGCGGACGGCCGGCGGGGGCGACGGCGTGGGCGACGGCGGGGGCCGTGGGCGCGGCGGTGCTCCCCTGTGCCGTCAGCAGTCCGGCCAGGTCCCGTCCGCCGTGGCTCTCGTGCCCGGCGGCCAGCACCACGGTGGCGGCGCGTCGGCTTCCTGCGTCGCCCCCTGCGGCCACTCCCTTGGCCACTCCCGCAGCCACTTCGGCGGCCGATCCGGCGGCCACTCCGGCGGACTGAGGACGCGCCATGGCTCAGGCACCCACCGGGTCGTGACAGGAGACGAGTTTGGTGCCGTCCAGGAAGGCGGCCTCGACCTGGAGCAGCGGGAGCATCTCGCGCACCCCGGGCATGACGTCCGCGCTGCCGACGACCTGCTTGCCGATCTCCATGCACTCGGCGACGGTGCGGCCGTCCCGGGCGCCCTCCATGATGGCCTCGCTGATCAGCGCGCAGGCCTCGCTGTAGTTGAGCTTGACGCCGCGGTCCCGGCGTTTGCGGGCCAGATCGGCCACGACGTAGATGTAGAGCTTGTCCATCTCACGCGGCGAGAGATTCACGGGAACCACTCTTCCTTTCCGATGATTCGATGGAATGCAAGGGAGTTGGACGGAACATCAGACCCGGCGTAGGCGGGGAACGGCCGGTACCGCGGCCAGGAACAGCATCGTGGTCAGGACGAACGGCCAGGTGAAGGCGTGGCCGCCGAAGGGCGCGGAGATCGCGGCCAGCGCCGGGGTGAGGACGGTGGCGGCGGCCGCGCCGAGCAGGGCGTAGGCCGCGCTCCAGACGCTCGGGGCGACGAACACCCCGCACAGCGCGAGGGCCACCAGCACGCCGCTGTAGCCGAGCAGCCCCTGCTCGACGGCCTCGGCCGGTGCGCCGAGACCCCAGGCGGTGAGCAGTCCGGTGGCGCTGCCCGCACCGGCCATCACGCCCGCGAGGCGGCTCGCCGCGAACAGGCCGGCCAGGAACAGCAGGCCGACGTACCACTGCGGCAGGAAGAAGACCTGGCCGATGTTGGCGAAGAACCCGCGCCAGAGCTGCTCCCAGCCCAGCCCGGTGTCGCCGGCGGCCGCCACGGGCAGCGCGGCGGTCGCGTCGGCCCCCCGCCACAGCCGCGGGAAGCCGGGGGCGGCGACTGTGACGGCCGTCGCGACCAGGCAGAACGGCGCGGTCAGCGCCGGGAGCCGCCACTTCTCCAGCAGCGCCCCGAGCCCGGCCGTGACCACCACCGCGACGACGGACCCGAGCACCGCCACCGAGGCCGTGGCCGGGTACCCGGCCCCGAGGAAGACGGCGCAACCGAGCGCCACCAGGCACCCGTTGTACCCGTGCAGTCCGGCCGCGACGGCGCTCCGGTCGAGCCCCAGCCCGTACGCGACGGCGGTGGAGACGGCGCTGCCGAGCAGTCCGTAGACCCCGTACTCCGGACCGCCCGCGAACAGTGCGATGACGAACAGGACTCCGCACACCACGGACGGCATGAAGTCGACCTGCGCGACGCCGCGCAGGACTTCGGCGACCAACGTGAGGGTTCTCGGACGAGCCGTCGCGGCGACGCTCTCCCCACCCATGTCCAGACCCATGCTTCGCACCAATTTCCGGTACGGCCGCGAGGGCTGGCAGCAACCCCCCGACGATTCCCCGGGAACCGTACTCCTGTGCATTGCAACGGTGAACGCGCACAAGGGGTTACGTCAAATGGACGAAGCGTCACGACAGGGGCGCTGAGCTGCAACATTTTGTTGAATATTGCGGCCGCGGAGTTCGTTGAAGAGAGAAATTCTTTGCGAAGTTTTACTCATCGATGACGGCTTCCGTTCAAGCCCTGTCGTCTCAAGCCCTGTCGGCCCTGTCGTCACGCCCCTCGCCCAAGTGCCGGACCAGGAACCGCTCCGAAGCCGCCACCTCGAAGTCCGGCACCTCCAGATGGCCGCCGGGGTTGGCGTGCAGCGACTTCTCCCGCGAGCCGAACGACCCGTACAGGGCCAGGGCCCCCTCCCGCGGGACCAGCTCGTCGTCCCACTGCAGGACGAACTCCAGCGGCACCCCCACCCGCTGCGCCGCCTCCGCCTGCGCCGCGTGGCCCGTCAGCCCGAACACCGCGGCGGCGATCCGCGGTTCGGCCGCCGTCAGCGGGATGCCGACCACGCTGCCCAGCGACAGCCCCCAGAACCCGACCGGTCCGAGGCGCTCCCCCGCCGCGCCCAGCGTCCCGTCCAGCGCGTCCAGCGCGGCCACCCACTCGGGCACCGCCCGCTCGGCGAGCGCCGCCGTGTGCCGCGCCACCCACGCGCTGATCGGCCGCCGGGCCGCCAGCAGCTCCCCGACCTCGGTGACGAACCGCTCGTCCTGCGCGGTGCGCGGCCGCTCCCCGTGCCCGGGCGCGTCCAGCGCCAGCGCCGCGAAGCCGTACCGCCCGACACACCGCCGGGCCCGCTCCGCCACCCCCAGCTTGTCCCCGCCGCCACCGTGGCCGAGCAGCACCAGCGGCCGCCCGTCGAGGGGCCGGTCGTCCAGCTGCCAGAGCACACCGGGCACTCCGTCGAGCGAGAAGCCGCGCTGCGTGATGCCGTCCGAGCTGATCTCCGAGGTGAAGTGCACCCCGCCATGATGGCGTCCGACACGCGTTCGAGTCCCGGCCTTTGCGCAGTCGGCCGATAGTCGCCCGGGGCGCCGGATGCGCGGGGGAGTGGGAAGTCGGACCGGCCGACTCCCCACTCCCCCGCGCTCCTACGCGTAGCGGACTCCTACGGCCGGCGCGCCTGCGCGGTCTCCTTCAGGAAGTCCAGCAGCAGCGCGGTCGTCTCCTCCGGCCGCTCCAGGCTCGGCAGGTGGCCGGCCCACGGCAGCTCGACGTGCCGGGCGTTCGGGAGGACGGTGGCGAGGCGGGCGGCGATCTCCCGGTGGTCCGGCACGTCGTGCGCGCCGCCGACGGCCAGGGTCGGGGCGGTGATCAGGGAGAGGTCGACCTCCTCCTTGTCCGGGCCGACCGTCGCCTCCAGCTGCACGTCGAACGCGTGCCGCTGCATCCGCCGGACGCTCGCCCTGGTCCCCTCGTCCGCCTCCGGGCCCAGCCAGGTCTCGACGTTCAGCTCGACGGCCCCGTCGATGTCGCCGGCCTCGACCAGCTCGTCCTCGCGACGGCCGAACGCCCGCAGCGTCTCGCTGGGCTGGTGCCCGGGCATGCCCGGCGCCAGCAGCGCCAGGGCGGTGACCGCCTCCGGCCGCAGGGCGGCCACCGTCAGGGCGATCCGGCCACCGTGCGAGGAACCGACGAACGCGGCGGACTCGATCCCGAGGTGGTCCAGCAGCGCCAGGACGTCCCGGGAGTCGCTGTACGGGGCCTCCGAGAGCGGCGACTCACCGAACCCGTGGAAGTCCGCCCGCACCACCCGGTACCCGGCGTCGAGCAACGGCTGCCACTGCGGGTCCCACATCCGCCGGTCGCACACCGCGGAGTGCAGCAGAACGACGACGGGGCCACTACCTGCAACATCATGAGAAATGATCATCGCGCGGATCCTAACCGCCCTCCCCCCGATCCCCAAGGGATTTCTGTACGGCACGGCACCCCCAAGAGACGGCCCTCGGAAGGGAGCAAGCGGTTCCGCCCACCCCAGCTGCAACGCCCACCCCACACACCGCCCCGTCAACCGCGGCCGCCCCCCGGGCCGTACAACCCGGAGGCGGCCCCCGGAGGGGAGTAAGCGGTTCCGCCCACCCCAGCTGCAACGCCCACCCCACACACCGCCCCGTCAACCGCGGCCGCCCCCCCGGGCCGTACAACCCGGAGGCGGCCCCCGGAGGGGAGTAAGCGGTTCTGCCCGGCGGTGGGCTCTGGGTGGGTGAGGAGGTGCTCATGGGAGATGCGAAGAGGGCGCAGGACGACGAGATCCAGGCGTTCATCGTCACGGTCTGGCCGCGGCTGGTGCGGACGGCGTACCTGCTGGCCGGGGAGCAGTACGCGGCGGAGGACCTCGTGCAGTCCGCCGCGGAGCGGGCTTGTGCGGCCTGGTCGAAGGTACGGCGGGCGGACGATCCGTACGCCTACGTGCGGCGGATCCTGGTCAACCAGCACGCCCGCCGCTGGCGGCGCCGGCCGCCGGAGCTGCTGGTGGACGCGGTGCCGGACGCGGTGGGGCTGGAGGACGGCTTCGCGCGGTCCGACCAGCGCGGGGCGCTGCTGGCCGCGTTGGCCACGCTGCCGCCGCGGCAGCGGACGGCGGTGGTGCTGCGGCACTGGGAGGACCTGAGCGACAGCCAGACCGCGGCGGCCATGGGGTGCTCGGTGGGCGCGGTGCGCAGCCACGCGGCGAAGGGGATCGCGCGGTTGCGGCAGGTCACGGAGCTGGTGGGACTGAAGGACACGACACACATCGGAGGTGCGGTATGAGCGGGGGTACGGGCGTGGACGGGGACAGGGACGTGTGGATCGGCCTCGGTCTGGCGGAGGCGGCGGACGGTGCGAGGGTGGGTCCGGCGCCGGTGGCGGACATCCTGGCGGGCGGCCGCCGGCTGCGCAACCGCCGCCGTACGGTGGTGGGCGCGGTGGCGCTGGCCTCGGTGGTGGCCCTGACGGGCGGGGTGTTGGCGCAGCTGCGCCCGGTCCCGGCGGCGTCCGCCCCGGCGGCCGTCCCGGCCGCTGCCCCGGCTCTCGCCGCCGCCCCGACCGCTCCCGCCACGGCCGCCGCCGCGCGTGATCCGTTCGCCCCGGTCCGGGTCCGGCTCGGGCAGGGGGTCGCCGACGGCAAGTCCTGGGAGGTCTGGCAGGCGCTGTGGCCGGCGGCGCCGAAGGACCGGGCGTACGAGCAGGCACTGGCGGTGTGGCAGGAGCGCGTGCCCTTCGACGCCGGCATCGCCAAGCCGACGCCGGAGTTCGTGGCCCGCTACTGGGACCCGGACTCCGATGTCGTCAACACCTACTTCGTCGTGGACGGGGTGCGTCTGGGCCACGACGCGGAGGGCGTCACCCCGTCCCCGGGCAAGCTCGACCCGCGCCGGGCCACGGAACACGGCGGCGGTCTGTTCGGCCGCAGCTCCAAGGACGGCGTCGTGCCCCCGGCGGACGTGGTGACGCTCGCGATCGGCCCGGACGTCGGCCGGGTGGTGGTGACCTGGATGGACGGCACGACCACCGAGCCGCAGCCGGTCAGCGTGGGCGACTCCCCGATCCGGCACATGGTGGTGGCCCGCCCGGGGACGATGCGGGCGAAGTCCTGGCAGTTCTTCGACACGAAGGGCAACATGCTCCCGGACGAGGGTGCCAAGTACCTCACCGAGCCGGCTTCCTGAGCCGCCCGGGGCGTGGGAAGCCGGCCCCGCCGGCTTCCCACGCCCGTCCCGTGGCCACCGTCGGCACGGCTGCGGTCGCCGTGGCCGACGTCAGCATGGCCGGCGTCAGAGCGCCGCGGCCTCCAGCAGCAGGCCCGCCGCCAGTGCCGCGCCGTCCGTGCGGATCTCGCCCGCGGTGGCGGCCGCGCGCTCGCGGGTCGCGGGGTCGAGGGCCTGTCGGAGGGCGGCGGAGAGGGTGTCGACGGTCGGGGTGGGGCCGTCGTGGGCCACGCCGATGCCCAACGCGGCCACCCGCGCGGCCCAGTAGGGCTGGTCGACGATCTGCGGCACCAGCACCTGGGGCACCCCGGCCCGGGCTGCCGTGGTGGTGGTGCCGGCGCCGCCGTGGTGGACGACGGCGGCGACCCGCGGGAACAGTGCCTGCTGGTTGACCTCGCCGACGGCGAGGCAGTCGTCCGCCCCGTCGACCTCGGCCAGCTGGGCCCAGCCGCGGCCGAGCAGCACCCGGCGGCCCTGCGCGCGGACGGCGTCGACGGCGACCCGGGCGGCGTCGGCCGCGTCGCGCAGCGGCATGCTGCCGAAGCCGACGTAGACCGGTGCTTCGCCGGCCGCCAGGAACGCCTCCAGGTCGGCGGGCAGCGGGCGGTCGTCCGGCAGGATCCAGGCGCCGGTGTGTTCCACCTCGCGGTCGGCCGGGAGCAGCCACGGTCCGAGGGTCCGGTCGGTGGCGAGCCAGGGGCGCTCGGTGAAGACGTGGTCGCGGACGTTGTCGACGACCGGCAGTCCGACGGCGGCGCGGTGGGTGTTGACCGGGCCGCCGAACAGCGCGTTCGTCGTCTCGATGTTGTGCTCCCACAGCTCCCGGTTGTCGGTCACGCCCGCCGGGTACGGCCGCATCGGGTACTCGAAGGGCGGGTGGTGCGGGGAGGGCAGCATGGTCGGCTGCAGGGCGACGAACGCGAAGCGCGCGCCCAGCTTCTCCGCCGCCGCCTGAGCGCCGGCCACCGCCGGGAACAGCCCGGTCGCGACCACGGCGCCGCCCGGCTCGGCCGCCTCGAGCACCGCCTCGTAGAACTGCTCGACCAGCACGGTCGCCCGTGTGGCGAAGTCCGTCGTCGGCGGCGGTCCGCTCACCAGCGAGCGCACCGACGCCCCGACCGGCACCATCTCCACCCCGGCCTCGGCCAGTCGCGCCGCGAACTCCTCGTCCGGCGGGGCGCACACCAGCACGTCGGCGCCCGCGGCCTTCACCTGCAGCGCCAGCCCTGCCAGCGGCTCGACGTCCCCGCGCGACCCGTACGTCGACAACACCACACGCACTTCGTGACTCTCCCGTTTTCGCTGGTCCTGGCCTTGAGTTGGCGATTCTGCGGCATGACCGGGGCCTTGCGGCAAGGCCCCCCGTGCGTTATATGTTGATCATGCAGGGGAGTGGGTACGCCTCCTCCGCCTCCACTCCCCCTTCCTGCTGGCGCTCTGTCAGACTCCCTGCATGCGGGAGATCATCGAGGACATGGCCGAGCAACTGGCGGGTGTGCCGGGCGTGGTGGGCGTGACGCTCGGCGGCAGCCGGGCACGCGGGGAGCACACGGCGGACTCCGACTGGGACCTCGGGGTCTACTACCGGGGCGGCGCACTCGACCTGGACGCGCTGCGGGCACTCGCCGGACCGGGCGTGGAGGTGGCCGGACCGGGCGCCTGGGGGCCGTGGGTGAACGGCGGTGCGTGGCTGCGGGTGGACGGGGTCGCCGTGGACTGGATCCTGCGGGACGTGGACCGCGTCGAGCGGGTGTGGGCGGACTGCCGCGAGGGCCGGTACGAGGTGGGCGTGCAGGCCGGCCACCCGCTCGGCTTCTGGTCGCCCTGCTACCCCGGCGAGGTGGCCTGCGGGCAGGTGCTCGCCGATCCGACCGGCGAGTTGACGGCCCTGCGGGCCGCCATCGGCTACCCCGAGCCGCTCCGCGAGGCTCTGATCGCGGCCTCCTGGGAGGCCGGGTTCCTGCTCGACGCCGCCGCGAAGGGCGCCGGTCGGGCGGACACCCTGTACGTCTCGCTCTGCGTCTCCCGGGCCTTCGGCATCCTGGTGCAGGCCCTGCACGCGCACGCCCGCCGCTGGTGCCTCAACGAGAAGGGCGCCCTGGCCACCGCCGGACACCTCCCCGCCGCACCAGCCGACTTCGCCCGGCGCGTCCGCACCCTCCTCGCCGCCCCCGGCGGTTCGGCCGACGACCTCGCGGCGACGGTCGCCCGGGCCCAGGCCCTGGCCCGGGAGACCATCGCCGCACTCGCCCCATGAGGTCCACTCATGGGTCCTGCTCATGGGGCCTGCTGATGGGGCCCGCTCATGAGGTCGGCTTATGAAGTTTGCTCATGAGGATCGCTCATGAGGCGAGCCCATGAGACTCGCTCATGACCAAGCCCCTCATGAGACCCGCGCATGACCGCGCCCCATGAGTTCCTCTCAGGCCCCTTCCCCATGAGACTTGCTCATGGGCGCGCCCCTCATGAGCTCCGCTCATGACCCTCCGTCATGAGCAGTGCTGACCGCGCCCCGTGCCCCGCCCCGCCGCGCCGCGCTGAGCAGGGCCCGGACGCCCGCCGCGAGGACGGAGGCGTCCCGCCCGGCGCCCCAGACGGTGCGGCCGTCGACCCTGGCCTCGACGTAGGCGACGGCGTCCGGGCCGGAGCCGACGGCGTGTTCGGTGAAGGAGAGGATCTCGACGCCCACGGCCGCCGCGACGGCGTCCAGGGGGCCGGCGCCGGTGCCGCGCCTGCCGTCGACCTCGGCCCAGTCGTCGCCCACCTGCCAGGCCCATGAGGAACTCTCGTCGAGGTACTCCGCCCGGAAGAGCGCGTACAGATCCTCGCCCGTCACCTCCTTGCCGCTGTCGTCGGTCGCGTCCTGGACGATCCGGGCGAACTCGATCTGCAGGCGGCGCGGCAGCTCCAGCCCGTGCTCGGTCTGCAGCAGGTAGGCGATCCCGCCCTTGCCGGACTGGCTGTTGACGCGGATGACCGCCTCGTAGTCCCGTCCGAGGTCGGCCGGGTCGATCGGCAGGTACGGGACCGCCCAGGGCGCTTCCCGTTCGGGGAGGCCGAGTTCGGCGGCAGTGGCGGCGTGCCGGGCGAAGCCCTTCTTGATGGCGTCCTGGTGGGTGCCGGAGAAGGCGGTGTGCACGAGGTCGCCGACGTAGGGGTGGCGTTCGTGGACGGGCAGCCGGTTGCAGTGTTCGACGGTGCGCCGGATCTCGTCGATGTCGGAGAGGTCGAGCATCGGGTCGACGCCCTGGGTGTGCAGGTTGAGCGCGAGGGTCACCAGGTCGACGTTGCCGGTGCGTTCGCCGTTGCCGAACAGGCAGCCCTCCACGCGCTGGGCGCCGGCCAGGACGGCGAGTTCGGCGCAGGCGACGCCGGTGCCCCGGTCGTTGTGCGGGTGGACGGAGAGGATGACCGCGTCGCGCCGTTCCAGGTGGCGGTCCATGTACTCGATCTGGTCGGCGTAGACGTTGGGGGTGGCGATCTCGACTGTCGCCGGCAGGTTGTGGATCACCGGCCGGTCGGGGCTCGCGTCCCACAGCCGGGTGAGCCCGTTGCACACCTCCAGGGCGTAGTCGGGTTCGGTCAGGTTGAACACCTCGGGCGAGAACTGGAACCGCAGGCCGTCCCGGCCCTCCCCCCGTCGGGCCATGTGGGTGGCGGCGTCGGTGATCAGTGCCCGCAGTTCGGCCCGTTCCTTGCCGAGGACGACCCGGCGCCACAGCGGCGCGGTCGCGGTGTAGAGGTGGACGACGACCCTCGGCAGACCGGCGACGGCTTCGAAGGTGCGCTCGATCAGATCGGCCCGGGCGGCGGTGAAGACGACGACGGTGACGTCCTCGGGAACGGCGTCGGGGGTGGTGGCCAGTCGGCGGACGAAGTCGAAGTCGGTGCGGCTGGCGGAGGGGTAGCCGACTTCGACCTCCTTGAAGCCCATGGCCAGGAAGAGGTCGAACATCCGTTGCTTGCGCGCCGGGTCCATGGGTTCGGCGAGCGCCTGGTTGCCGTCGCGCAGGTCGACGGGTACCCACAGCGGCGCCCGTTCGATGCGCCGCCCGGGCCAGCGCCGCATCAGCGCGGGGACGTGGACCCGTTCGTGGGCCGGGCGGTAGCGGTGGGACGGCATGGCGCCACCGCGCTGCGGGTTCCAGGCGGGGGCACCGGCCGGGACGGGCCCGCCGGGCGCGCGCAGGGTCGGAAAGGCCAGGCCGGCCGACGAGACCGGCGAGACCGGCGAGGCAGACGAGACCAGTGAGGCCGGCGGGACCGGCGGGACCGGCGAGATGGACTCGATGGACGAGTTCGGGGAGATCATGCGAGTTCCTCATGACGCGTACCGGTGACCGGCAGGACGGCGCCCCGCAGCGGGGTGCCGGTCCGGTCACGCCCCGCTGCGGCCACCAAGAAGAAGGCCCCCCACGGGGAGGATCCACGGCTGCATGCCGGGTAGGGTAACCACGACACAAGTCCTCAGACAACCTGACAGGTGAGCCCAATGACCCCGCTCCGCCCCTCCCCCCTCGCCGCCCAGGCCGCCGCGCTGATCGAGGAGCAGATCCGGGCCGGCCAGTGGCCGGTGGGCGGCAGGCTGCCGGGCGAGGTGGCGCTGGCCAAGGAGCTGGGGGTCGGCCGCTCGACCGTCCGGGAGGCGCTGCGCACCCTCGCCGCGGCGGGGATGGTGCAGAGCCGTCAGGGGTCGGGGGTGTTCGTCACCGCCGACCGCCCCGCCGGGGACTGGTCCGCCCGGCTGCACCGCGCCGAGCTGGCGCACGTCTACGAGGTGCGGACGATGGTCGAGGTGCAGGCCGCCCGGCTCGCCGCCACCCGCCGTACGGAGGCGGACCTCGCCGCGCTGGACGCCGCCCTCGCGGCCCGACGCGCGGCGGGCGACGCGGACGACACCGCCTTCGTGGACGCCGACATCGCGCTGCACACCGCCGTCGTGGCCGCCGCCCACAACCCCGTCCTGAACGACCTGTTCGCCCAGTTCGCCCCCGTCCTGCGGGAGCGGCTCGTGACGCTGGTCGGCCTGTTCGACATCCGGGCGGAGGACCCGAACCAGGGCTACGACTCCCACGCCGCCCTCGTCCGCGCCGTCCACGACGGCGACGAGGAGGCGGCCGGCCGGGTCCTCGCGGCGGAGCTGGAGGCCACCCGCTCGCGTCTTCTGGCGAGTTGAACGCCCCAGGCCCTCCGGCCCGTGTAGTCCGGTGAAGCACCCCACCCACCCCACCGGAAGGCCCCTGGCGCGACGTCACACAGTTTTCACACGGTGGCCATCCACCCGCCGTGCGGGCGGTTGACACTGTGTCGGGCGAGACCGGAAGGGCCTGCTCCGTACACAGACAGTCAACGGCTGAATGACATTGTGTCGGACATGTGCGCAAGCACCGCTCAGCCAGCGAACGGGCTTTCACGCCAATCACACGGTATGACTAGTATCACCTCGTCAGAAAAGCCCGTGCCCGGACGGCCCGCCCCTCACCGGCCGGCCGCCAGCCCCAAGGAGACTGCTCTGCGCGCGCGTGCGAATCGGCGGCCCCCGACGCCGAAGGGCCCCCGCAGGCGTCCACGCCTGTCCCTGCGGACGGCGCTGCTCGTCCTGGCCGTCGTCCCCAGCCTCGCCCTCGTCCTCCTCTGGGCCGTCACCAGCGGCGAGACGGTCTTCGACTTCCAACGCCTGGCCGACCAGGGCCTGCTGGCCCAGAAGGCCGGACAGCCGTCGAACATCGTCTACTACAACCTCCAGGAGGAGCGCCGGCTCAGCGCCGAGGCGCTCGCCCGGCCGGGGAGCAACACCGACCAGCTGCGCCGCCAGCGTCAGTTGACGGACGAGGCGGTGCGCCAGTTCCAGACCCTGTCCGGCGAGACCGCCGACAGCGCGCCCGAGGAGGTGCGCACCGCCGTCGCCGAGGCCCGCCAGTCGATGGGCAAACTGGCCGAGCAGCGCGCCGCCGTGGACCGCGGCTCGATCGACCAGCAGACCGTCTTCGCCTACTACACCGACCTGATCGCGGTGGACCTCCGGCTGTTCACCGCGCTCAGCCACGTGGACACCGGCGAGGTCACCTGGATCTCCAAGACCCTGGTCAACGCCTTCTGGGCGAAGGAGATGCTGGCCCGCGAGGACGCCGTCCTGGCTCGCGGCTGGCCCACCGGCCGGCTGAGCAGCGCCGACTACCAGGCCGTCCAGCAGGCGATCGGCGCGCAGGACCACCTGCTCACCGTCCAGGTCGTCCCGTACGTCCCGGACGGCGAGGCGGCCGCCTGGCACGACCTGCTGAACAGCCCGGCCTGGCAGGCCAAGGCCGCCGTCGAGCAGCAGCTGACCAAGCCCACCGGCGCCGACGCCAACGGCACCGTCCGGCTCCCGGCCGCCCAGGAGCAGTGGCGCCAGGCCCTGGACCAGCTCAACCCGCAGCTGGTCAAGGCGATCGAGACCCGCACCAGCGGTGTCGTCGACGTCGGCAAGGGCTCGATCCTCAGCCTGCTGACGCGGGTCGTGCTGACCACCGTCATCGGTCTGATCACGGTGATCGCGGTGGTCGTCGCCTCCTGGCGGATCAGCCGCGCGCTGCGCCGCCGCATCGACGAACTGCACACCCAGGCCGAGGAGATGCGGCGCACCCTGCCCGAGGTGGTCGAGCGCCTCGGCCGCGGCGAGCAGGTGGACGTCGAGGCCGAGAGCCGCGGCATCGCCGCCGGCCCGCACGGCAACGAGAACGGCAGCGAGAACGGGAACGCGAACGGGAACGCGAACGGCAGCACCGGCAACAGCGGCAACAGCGGAAGCACCGGCAACGACGAGCTGGACCGCCTCGGCCAGGCGCTCAACCTGGCCCGCTCCTCCGCCCTGGCGGCCGCCGTCCGCCAGGCCGAGCAGCACCGCGGCTTCGAGCGGCTGCTGCAGCGCATCGCCCGCCGCACCCAGCTGCTGATCGGCCGCCAGCTGCGCAAGCTGGACGAGCTGGAGCGCAAGCACGAGGACCCGGAGGTCCTGGAGGGCCTGTTCGACCTGGACCACCTCACCGCCCGTCTGCGCCGCTACGAGGAGAACCTCGTGATCATGGCCGGGGGCCAGCCGCAACGGCGCTTCCGCAAGCCCGTCCCGCTGCTGGACGTGCTGCGCGCCGCGCAGGGCGAGGTGCAGGACTACCGCCGGATCGTGCTCGACGTCGAGGGTCACCCGTGGCTGTCCGAGCGGGCGGTCGGCCCGGTCGCGCACGTGCTCGCCGAGCTGATGGAGAACGCCACCACCTTCTCCAAGCCGCCCACGCCGGTCGAGGTCCGGGCCGCCATGGTCGGCCGCGGGCTCGCGATCGAGATCGAGGACCGCGGCCTCGGCATGGACCCGGAGCAGTACGACGCGGCGAACGAGCTGATGAGCCGCCCGCCGCGCACCGACGTGCTGGCCCGGGCCGACGACATCCGCCTCGGCTTCCACGTGGTCGCCCGCCTCGCCTCGCTGCACGGCCTGCGGATCGAGTTCCGCCCGTCCGCCTTCGGCGGCACCCGGGTGGTCGTGCTCGTCCCGGACGAGCTGGTCATCGAGGGCGACACCGGACTGCCGGACGGCGCCGTCCCCGGCACCGCCGCCGCCGAGCCGATCCCGCTGGTGCGGCGCTCGCGCCGGGCGGTGCGCTCGGCCTCCGACGACGTGCCCGCCCCGGCGCCGGCCGGGCCGCCGGTCGCGCCGGTGGAGGCCTTCGCCCAGGGCGACTTCGCCCCGCAGGCCACGCCGCACGCCACCCCGCACCCCGCGCCGCAGCCCGTACCGGCCCCGCACCCGCTGCCCGCGCCGACACCGCTGCCCCTACCGGCCCCGCACACGTACCCCACACCGGCCCCGGCCCCGGCCGCCGGGTACCCGGTGGCGCCCGTCCAGGAGGCGTCGGTCCGGCCGCCCTTCCAGCCCCGGCACCCCGCCCAGCAGCACCCCGAGCACCCGCAGCCCCCCGAGAACCAGCAGCACCAGCAGCACCAGCAGTACCCGCAGAACGAGCAGTACCCGCAGCACCCGCACCGCCCCGAGCAGGCGATCGAGCACAGCTCCCCCGTCGATCCGGCGCCCGCGCAGGAGACCCCGGCCTACCCGGACATCGCCTACGCCCGGGTCACCGAGGCCGAGGCCCCGTACGCCGACGAGCAGTACCGCCCCGCCGACCACTACCGGCTGGCCGAGCGGCGCCGCAGCCGGGAGTACCCCACCTCGGTGCCGTACAGCCCGGCCGAGGGCGGGCAGCCGCCGCTGCCGCAGCGGGTGCGGCAGCGCAGCCTGGCCGCCGAGCTGCGGGTGCCGCCGCCGGCCCGCCCCCAGTGGGTCGAGCGTCCCGCCGAGGAGGGCGGCGCCCCGGCCCCGGCCGGCCCGTTCCAGCGCCCCGACCGGCCGGTGCGGCGGGCCGGTGCGGCGATCGGCGCGTTCCAGCGCCAGTCCCGCGCCGCCCGGGCGGCGCAGGGCGGCGGCGAGCACCGGGCCCCCGCCGAGCTCCCCACCGCCCCGCCCACCGATCTCCCCACCGACCTCGCGGCCCCGCCCGCCGCCCACCCGGCCGCCCCCGCTCCCCCGGCTCCTCCCGCATCCTCCGGTCCCCCCGCTTCCGCGCCGGGCCCTTCCCCCTGGGCCCTCCCGACCGCGGATCCCCGAAACACACGAACGGATGACCAGTCATGAACCGCACGATCGCCACCCACCAGGACCTGGACTGGCTGCTGGACGGACTCGTCGACTCGGTGCCCGGGACCAGGAACGCCGTCCTGCTCTCCGACGACGGTCTCGTGGTCAGCCACTCCCGGAGCATCGAGCGGGCCGACGCCGAGCGCCTGGCCGCCGTCGCCACCGGCCAGCAGAGCCTCGCCCGCGGTGTCGGGCAGCTCTTCGACGGCGGCCCGGTGCACCAGGTGATCGTCGAGCTCGCCGAGTGCTGGCTGTTCGTCATCGCCGCCGCGCAGGGCACCCACCTGGCCGTGGTCGCCTCCCAGGAGGTGGACGCCGAGGTGATGTCCGTCGCGATGCACACCCTGGTGCAGCAGGTCGGCCAGAAGCTCACCACCCCGGCCCGCCAGGACGACGCCCCGGCGTCCTTCGACGTCTTCGCCGCCCGGAACCGGGGCTGACCCGGGTGGGCCCGTACGGGAACGACTCCCGGCACGCCGGCACCCCCGCCGGGACCCCGACCGGGACCCCGACCGGCATCCCGGGTGGCACCCCGGACGACCCCTGGCGGCGCGGCGCGGTGCCGCACTGGAGCGAGCTGGAGGACGAGGACGCGGAGGACGGGACGGGCAGCATGGTCCGCCCGTACACGATCACCCGCGGCCGGACCGCCCCCGAGCGGGACGACCTCACCCTCATCACCGTGCTCACCACCGTCGGGGAGGACGCCGCCGCGGCCCTGGCGCGGGGCAGCCGCGCCGGTGCGCGCGGCCTCCAGCCCGAGCACCGCATGATCCTCGACCGCTGCCGCCGCCCGGCGGCCGTCGCCGAGGTCGCGGCCGGCCTGGACCTCCCGGTCTCGGTCACCAAGATCCTGCTGGGCGACCTGGTCGCCCAGGGCCTGCTGAAGGCCCGGGCGCCGCTCTCGGTGGCCCGGGCCGCCGGGGGCGTGGACCTCGGCCTGCTCACGGCCGTACGCGAAGGACTCCGGAGACTCTGAACATGGCAACCCCCCACCCCGCCACCCACTCCCCCCACCCCGCGGACGGCGACGGCCTCACCGCCGCCCCCGCCGCCCCGGCCGCCGTCAAGATCCTCATCGCGGGCGGCTTCGGCGTCGGCAAGACCACCCTGGTCGGCTCGGTCAGCGAGGTCACCCCGCTGCGCACCGAGGAGTACCTGACCCAGGCCAGCGTCGGCGTGGACGACCTGTCCGGGGTCGACCAGAAGGACACCACCACCGTCGCGCTGGACTTCGGCCGGATCACCGTCAACCCGGAGCTGGTCGTCTACCTGTTCGGCACGCCCGGGCAGGAACGTTTCTGGTTCATGTGGAACGACCTGGTCAACGGCGCGCTCGGCGGCATCGTCATCGCCGACACCCGCCGGCTGGAGACCAGCTTCGCCTCGATCGACTTCTTCGAGAGCCGGGGCATCCCGTTCGTGGTCGCGATCAACTGCTTCCACAACACCAACACCCGCACCCCGGAGGAGATCCGGGCCGCGCTCGACCTCGACCCGCACATCCCGATGCTGCTCGGCGACGTGCGCGAGCGCGCCTTCGGGCGGGACCTGCTGGTCGCCCTGGTCGACCACCTGATGGACCTGGCCGCCGTCTCCCCCGTCGGCTGACGCCCGCCGGCCGGCGGATCCCCACCCGCCGGCTGACGGATCCCCACCCCCGTCCCGCCCTCGGGCCGGCCTCACCCGTCCCCCGCCCTCACCTGTCCCCCGCCCTCACCCGTCCCCGGCTGAACCGCACTTCTCTGGGAGCACCACCATGACCACACCCCTGCGCGTCCTCGTCCACGGCGGCGGCATCGGCGGCCTCACCCTCGCCACCGCCCTCGCGAAGCGGGGCCACCACGTCGACGTCGCCGAGCTGCGCGAGCAGCTGGAGGCCCTCGGCGTCGGCATCATCCAGCCGTCCAACGCCCTGCACGTGATGCGGGAGATCGGCGTCCTGGACGACTGCCTGGCCGCCGGCTTCGCGTGGGAGGTGCTGACCATCTGCGATCCGGCCGGCGCCACCCTCGCCTCGATCCCGCAGCCCCGGATGGGCGACGCCCCCGCCAACAACGGCATCCCGCGCCCCGCGCTGGCCCGCGTCCTCGCCGACGCGGCCGTCGAGGCGGGCGCCACCGTCCGCTTCGGCACCAGCATCGCCTCCCTCACCGAGGACGGCGCGGGCGTCGACGTCACCCTCACCGACGGGCACACCGGCCGCTACGACCTGGTCGTCGGCTTCGACGGCATCGGCTCCCCGCTGCGCAAGCACCTGTACGGGGACCGGTACGCCCCCGAGTACACCGGCTTCGCCAACTGGCGCGTGACGCTGCCGCGTTCGCCCGAGGTCCGGGGCGTGGTGATGTCCACCGGCAACCTGGAGGCGAAGGCGCTGCTCACCCCGATCAGCGAGGAGCTGATGTACCTGGGCGCGGTGTTCGCCGAGGCCGAGGACTTCCGCCCGGATCCGGAGCGTGCCCACGAGCAGCTGCACGAGCGGCTGGCGGGCTTCGGCGGTCCGGTCGCCGAGGCGCTGGCGCGGGTCACCGACCCGGCCGCCGTGGTGCACTCGCGGATCTCCCAGGTCACCGTCGAGGAGCCCTGGCACGTCGGCCGGATCGTGCTGGCGGGCGACGCGGCCCACGCCTCCACCCCGCACCTGGCCCAGGGCGCCGCGATGGCCGTCGAGGACGCGCTGGTGCTCGCCCGGAGCCTGGACGCGGCCGAGGACGTGCCGGCCGCCCTCACCGCCTGGGAGGAGCGCCGGCGCCCGCGCGCCATGTGGGTCCAGGGCCTGTCCCGCGCGATCCTCAAGCAGGAGACCGGCACCCCGACCACCCCGGAGGAGGACGAGCTCCTCAAGGTCGGCATCCCGGGCGCGGCGCACGTGCTGGTCCAGCCGTACTGAGGACGGGCCGTCGGGGCCCCGCGTGGACGTCGTCCGCGCGGGGCCCCGGCGTTCGTTCGTCCGAGCTCCTCCCCGCTCCTCCCCGCTCCTCCCCGCTCCTTCCGTCCGCTCCTCCTTCCCGCTCCGTCGCACCGGCCAGTCATATGACCGCACCTCGCCCCCGCGCAGACCCCGCAGTCAGATGGCCGATGTGCCGAGGTGCGGCCGGGCGGCACGGTGGGACGCACAGCGGGTTGCCGTGGCGACCCGCGCGTGTCCCTTCGTGAGAACCGACCGGCAAGGAGCCCCCGTGAACCTCTCCCTGAAGCGATGGCGGATAGCCGCCGTCGCGATGCTGACGGCCCTGTCCGTGCTCTTCCTCTCGAACTCCTCGGCCTTCGCCACGCAGGTCGGCGAGGGGCCCGTCTGGAACGAGGAGATCGAGAACAACGTCGCCGTCCAGACGGCCGGCGGCATGGTCGAGGCGCGCGACCCCGACAACGGGGTGCTGCTGCAGACCTGGCGCGGCTACGACAACGCGATCTACCTGTCCGTCAACCACGGCCGGGTGATCGCGATGCCGCGGGCGACCACGTACGCCAACCCGGCGGTGGTGTGGCGCTGGTCGAACGGCGACAACGCGACCTTCCGGGTGTTCCACACCGGCACCAACGGGTTCGTCTTCTACACGGACGTCTCGACCACCGGCCCCAACCACCTGGCGAACATCCAGCCGTGGTGGAACCAGGTCCCCAACGGAACGGCCACGCCCAACAACTTCCCGGTGACCGTCGCCGCGCTGCCCAACAACAGCATCTTCCTGGCCTTCCGCGGCTCCAGCAGCAACGAGATCTGGAGCCAGTTCTTCAACGGCACGAGCAGCCAGTGGAGCAATCCCACCCGGGTCACCGACGCGCGCAGTGACTCCGCCCCCGCGCTCTCCTTCAGCCGGGCGACCAACATCACCGTCCTCGCCTGGCGCGGCACGGACAGCCAGATGAACCTCATCCGCCAGTCCTGGGGCGAGAACTGGTGGTGGGGCCACGACGTCCTGCCCGGCGTCGCGGCGGACGGGCAGCCCGCCGTGGCGATGGCGGACGGCGCGAACGGCCAGCTCGCCACCCGTCGGCTGGGGAGCCACCAGATCTCGCTGACGTCGATCTTCTCGACCGGTGGCTGGCAGGGCTACTGGGACGCCGAGAACACCGGGCGGGTGGTCAGCGCCATCTCCCTCGTCGCCTACGCGACCACGGTCTACCTGCTCGCCGCGCAGTACAACGGCGTGGTCAGCTGGAAGCCCTCGCGTCAGTTCTGAACCCGTCGGGGAGCGGGACGCCGGCCCCGCCGACCTCCCGCTCCCCGGTCGGCCCGTCGCCGGAGCGGCGGGCCGGGCTCAGCGGGCCTGGCTCAGTTGAGCCGGGCTCAACGGGCCGGGCTCAGCGCGGTGCCGCGGCGGCCCGCCGGGTCTGCCAGCCGCCGATCCGGTGCACGACGTGGATGACCAGCACC
This sequence comes from Kitasatospora sp. NPDC093550, assembly GCF_044764985.1. NCBI lineage: Bacteria > Bacillati > Actinomycetota > Actinomycetes > Kitasatosporales > Streptomycetaceae > Kitasatospora > Kitasatospora sp. NPDC093550. The sequence continues at coordinate 240,190 of NZ_JBIWJF010000001.1, read as the reverse complement.
CCGGCCAGCACGTCCAGCGCGGTGGAGACGGTGCCCAGGTACACGGCCCGCCGCAGGCCGTCCTCGGAGAGCGTCTCCTGCATCACCTGGTACGTGTAGGCCCGGCCCACCATGCCGCCGATCAGCCAGCAGCCCCACCAGAGCGCCAGCACCGGACCGGGGTTCGCCCGGCGGGGTGCGCTGGCCTTCCAGACGTCGGTCACCACCTGGTACGGGATCCACAGGTTCGCCACCGGCACCATCCAGGCGCCGACCGTCCACCCCCTCGCCCGACGCTGGCTGCGCGCTCCGCCCAGCGCCTCCGCGTTGAGCCGCGCCCGCCACAGCCAGGCCAGGAACACCAGGCCGGCCGCGACGATCAGCGCCGCGCCCTTCCAGGCCGTGAAGAACGCGGAGAAGTCGTCGGCGGACTGGATCTCCTCCTCCGTCACCGTCCCCGCGAGGTAGTGCTCGACGGCGAGGTAGACGCGCCAGTCGCCCACCGTGAGCAGGACGTCGTAGAGCAGCGTGAGGAGGATGAGCGCCGTGGCGGCGGCGCCCCAGCCGGTGAGCGCCCGGTGCCGCGCCGCGTACCCGGCGTCGCCCGCGCTCCCGCCCCCGCTCCCGCCCGCGCCTTCGTCCCCGAACGTGGTGCCGTGCTGCGGATGGTTCACGTTTCCCCCAGGGGTCGGTGGTTCACCAGGTTCCGATCAGCTGCAGGACGCGGTAGCCGAGCCAGCCCGCCAGCACCAGCGTGACGGCCAGCCCGAGGCCCGCCAGGGCGGCGGCCTGGGTCGCCAGCCGCGCCCTCCAGACCATGCGCCGCACCATCCGCCGGCGGCGTCCGCCCGAGGACGCCAGCGCGGCACCGACGGCCCGGGCCACCTCGGCGGTGGGGGTGTCCACGGAGCCGAGGGCCGCGCGCTGGCTCCAGCCGCGCCATCCGGCCCGCCGCAGCCCCACCGGGAACACCTGGGGCCGCCAGTACTCGTCGAAGACGACGGCCGCGGATATCCAGTGCCCGTCGCCGCCCGGCGCGACCGGCGGTACCGGCTGCGGGATGTGGGCGTTCAGCCGGGCGGTCAGCTCGGACGGGTCGGGCGGGAGCAACAGCACCAGCTTCGCCGGGGGTTGGGTGGTCTGCACCTGCTCGGCCTCCCACCACAGGCCGTCCCCCTGCCCGAGGCGCAGGACGATCAGCTGGGACAGGTCCATCAGCCGCCGCACGGTGGGCTTCCAGTCGTCGGCCGGCAGGTAGAACCGCGCGGCGCCGAGCTGCGGCATGGGCTCCCCGGGGCGGCCCACCGCGATCACGGGGCCGACGGCCCCCAGGGCGCCGGCGAACTGCTCCTCCCGGGTGTGGAGGTTGACGTCCGCCCCGTCCTCGACCTCGGCGGCGCTCGCGTCGTCGCCGAAGCTGCGCAGGTAGAGCACCGGTCGGCGGCCGTCGAGCAGGGCGCGCGCCGCCGGGCGGGCCGCGTAGCGGCGGGTGCGGCGAAGGATCAGGACGCCCGCCACCAGGGCGGCCAGGCCGGCGAGGAGCAGCAGGGCCTGGGCCTCCAGGGGCATCTTGTGGCCGTTCCGCTCCGACGCGTCGACGGCGACCGTCCCGCCCCCGAACAGCACCAGACCGAGGACGTTGAGCAACCGCAGCGCCCGCTGCCACGGCAGCCGGGGCGGCACGAACTGGCTGACGGTCCGCACCAGTTCCGCGACCTCCGCCCGGCGGCGGGCGCGCAGCCGCAGGGTGGGCCAGAGCAGGACGAGGGCCGGGCCGCCGAACCACAGCGCCAGGGTGAGGTTCCGGCGCACCTGCTCGCCTGCGGCGGCGCTGACCAGCAGGTGCGCCGCGACGTAGGCCAGGGCGGCCGTGAGCCCCGTGAGAGCGCGGGCGAGGAACCGCAAGCGTGACGACACGTCGACTCACCCCCAAGCCGTCCCCCGAAAGCGTGAGAAGAATGCCTGAGTCGTGTACCGCACTTGATTGATCGTCATGCACATGGAGACGAAACCGTGTCCGTACGGAGGAACCGGAAACCGGAAGGACGGAGGAGGTTTACCGCGGTCAACCCGCTTGACGTGCGGCGCCCTCGACGGCCGCCGTGCCGGTCCTGCCGATCTCCTTGCGCCGCTTCCACACCGCCGCCGAGACCCGGGCGAGCAGGCGGCCCGCCGGGTCGCCGTGGTCGGCGCCGGTGGCCAGCGGGCCGGTGTAGCAGACGGCGAGCAGGTACGGCGGGCAGTCCATCGGCGCGACGAGGCCCACGCAGTGCCGGGCCCCCGGGATCCAGCCGTTCTTGAAGGCGATCGGGACGCCGGGCGGGATACCGGCGGCGAGGTCCACCCGGAACTCGTTGCACTCCAGGAGGTCCAGCAACTCCGGCTCGTCGCGCAGCGAGTGGAGCAGGCGGACGAGATCGCGGGCGCTGACCAGGTTGTGGACGCCGGCGGCGCGGGCGGCGTAGTCCTCGATCCCGCGCGGGGTCGCGCTGTCGGTGGCGCCCGCGCGTCGCCAGACCTCGGCGATGGCCTGCGGGGTGGTGCGGGCCAGACAGATGTTGGTGGCCAGGTTGGAGGAATGGGTGATCATCCGCTCCACGAGGAGCCGCAGGGGCACATGGGTGCCCAGCAGCTCCCACGGGAGCGGATCGCTGTCGTAGTCCGGGTCGTTGCCGAAGTCCCCGCCCACGACGGACTCGAAGCGGTTGACGACGGGGACCTCGGCGTCCAGGTTCATACCGCTACGGGTCAGCGCGGCGAGCACCGCGACCTTCATCGTGCTCGCGGCGTCGTGCAGTTCGTCGGGGTTGTGGACGAACACCGGCTCCGCCTCGCCCGCCCAAGGGGCCACCACCACAGAGAGCATGGAGGAAGAGTAGGGGAAGGCGGGGTCAGACCTCGGCGCTCGCGGCGAACGACACGAACGCCCGCCAGGCGGCGGGGTCGAAGGTGAGGTGGGGGCCGGAGGCGTCCTTGGAGTCACGGACGAGGACGGCGGCGGTGGTCTCGGCGACCTCGACGCACTCGCCGCCTTCGTTGCTGCTGTAGCTGCTCTTGCGCCAGGCAACCTCGACGCAGGCGACGTCTTCATTGGTGCTGTGGCTGCTCTTGAACCAGACGAGATTCATGTCTCTTGACGGTACGCCAACGGCCCGCCGCCGGATAGACGGTGGGCCGTTGAGGGGAGGTCCGGTCAGACCTCGGCAGTGGCGGCGAACTCGACAAACGCCTGCCAGGCAGTCGGCTCGAAGGCCAGCTGAGGGCCGCTCTTGTCCTTGGAGTCACGCACGTGGACGACACCGGAGCCCTCGGCGACCTCGACGCAGTTTCCGCCTTCGTTGCCGCTGTAGCTGCTCTTGAACCATACGAGTTCGGCGCTCATCGTTCTCCCAGCATCTTCTCGATCAAGGCGAGGGACTCCTGCGGAGTGTGAGCCTGCGCCCTGAGGGTGCCGTACCTGACGTTCAGGATCCGGACTTCATCCGGATCGGTGATCAGCCTACTGCTCGTCTGCACCTCAATGTAGGCATGCTGAGGTTTGCCCTTGGGCGTGATGAGAGTGAAAGGCCCAGCCATACCGGCGTGCTCGGTTCGGTCCAACGGCAGGATCTGAATCACCATCCCGCGCGTGCTTCCGATCTTCAGCAGGTGTCGCAGTTGCTCGGAGTGAACATCCCATCCTCCCAGCGGGCGGCGCAGAACGCTCTCGTCAATCACCCAACTGAAGATCGCTCTCGGCCACTGCGTGAGAATCTCTTGACGAGCCATTCGCGCCGCGACTCGCATCTCGATCATCTCTTCCGAGAGCATCGGCTGCCGCATCTCATACACGGCCCGCGCGTGCGCCTCCGTCTGAAGAAGCCCATGGAAGTCGAGCGTCGCGAAGTCGTGGAGTTCGATGCAGATGGCTTCCACGCCCACGTAGCCCTGAAACCAGGCTGGATGACGCACCCGCGCCTTGTTTCGAGCGCTCATCACGTCATCCTTCGCGACCGCCAGCAGCCCACCAGCCTTGAGCACCTTGTCCACGGCCACCAGCAGCTCCGGCTGCGGGGTACGCACTCCGCGCTCCACCGCGCTGATCAGGTGCTCCCCGTAGCCGACGTACTCGCCGAGCTCCTTCCGCGACAGACCGGCCTGCTCCCGCAGGAGCTTGATCTGCTTCCCGATCGCGCGGAAGAAGTCCGAGACCTCCGTCAGGTCCTCCGGCAGTTCCGTCCGGCCCTCGCCCGACTCGCTGTTACGCGCCGCACCCATCGCGACCACCCCACCTGTGATTGAGCCACGAGACTAAAGCTGTCCGCGCCCGCACAAGTACTCTCCGTACTCGCCAGACGCATGGTCAGGGTACGTCCGCGCCGTCACGCTTTTCTCCCATGACGACCGAAATCCCACTCGACGCTCCCCGCAGCCACACCACCACGCTCGCCGCCACCCCCAAGGGCGCGGCGATCTGCCGACGCATCACCAGACGTCAACTCACCACCTGGGGGCTGAACTCGACGCACACCGAGCCGTACTACTCCGCTCTCCTGATCGTCGCGGAGCTCGCCGCGAACGCGATCACGCACGGACGCGTTCCGGGGCGCGGGTTCGAGCTGCACCTCGCGCTCACCACCACGGTGCGCCGGGGCACCACCCTCCGCATCGAGATCAGCGACCCCAGGGGCGACCGGCTCCCCGTCCTGCCCGTCGTCCACACCCCCAACGCCCAGTCCGGGCGTGGCCTGACCCTCATCGACGCCCTGTGCGACCGCTGGGGCACCGTCCCCCGGCACCCCAACGCCAAGACCGTCTGGGCCGAACTCGACCTCGCCGCCCCCGGATCCCCCGACACCCTCGCGACCCCCGACACCGCCGATGCCCTCTGAACCCCGCCATAGCGAGGGCCACGCCACCCTCTGCACCGTCCTCCCGTTCGCCCTCCTCCTGGCTCTCCTGGCCTGGCTCCTCCCCCTCACCTCGGGCGACGCCCACCACAACCACCAGCCCCCGCAACCCGCTTCGAGTCCCAGCACCACACCGTGAACAAACGGAGTGGGAAGTCGGCCCACCCGACTTCCCACTCCGCCCACACGCCCACCGCAGCGGTGCAGCGGCGATCGGGGGCGCTCTGCCTGGGCCTGGTCCCGTTCGAAGAGGACGATGACCCCTGCCGTGATCGACCATCGGTCATCGTGTCGGCGGGTGCATTTCGATCTTCATCGGGTTCGGTCGACATCTGGTCCGGTCATGTACGCACTGCGTACGCTCGGACCCGATTGCTCGTCGGCACGAGAGCCCGGGGGAGACGATGGCTCAACAGGCAAGCCCTGGCCAGCTCATCGGGGGGAAGTACCGGCTGGTCTCCAGCCTTGGGTCAGGCGGCTTCGGGCGCGTCTGGAAGGCCCATGACGAGGGTCTGGGCGTGGACGTAGCGATCAAGGAGATCTGGCTCCCGCCCGCGCAGTTCGAGGAGGAGTACGACGAGCGCCTCAAACGCGCCGCGCGTGAGGCCCGAAGCGCCGCCAAGCTCCGCGATCACCCCAACATCGTGACCGTTCACGAAGTCGTCGTGGATGCCGGCAGGCCGTGGATCGTGATGCAACTGGTCAACGGCTGTTCGTTGGACGAATACGTGAGGCAGCATGGCCCGTTGGCTCGTGACCGTGCGCTCAAGGTTGCCAGGGCACTCCTGGAAGCCCTCGACGCCGCTCACCGGGCCGGTATCCTCCACCGCGACGTCAAGCCCGCCAACGTCATGATGGCTTCCGACGGAAGGATCCTTCTGACCGACTTCGGGATCGCCCGTCACGAGAGCGATACGGTGCTGACTGCGTCGGGGACGGTCATCGGATCCCCGGAGTACATGGCGCCCGAGCGAATCCGAGGACGGGCCGACCTGCCGGTCAGCGACCTCTTCTCCCTCGGAGTCACGCTCTTCCAAGCCGTTGAAGGAATCTCCCCGTTCCGAAGGGAGACGTCGATGGCCTCCATGTCCGCAGTGTTGATGGATGAGCCTCCACCGCTGGTGAAGGCCCGTGACCCGCTGAGAACGGTCATCCGTCTGCTACTCGAGAAGAAGCCCGAACGGCGGCTCGGCATTTCAACAGCTTCGGTACTGCTTGCCGAAGCTCCTGGCTCGCAGAGCCCCGGCGGGCCCCAGGCCGAGCACCCGGATTTGCTGCCGAAGAAGGATAACCAAGCCTTCTTGAGAGCAGCCATAGAGCTTGAGCGGCAACGGCAGGTGGAAAAATTGCTGCTCAATAGACCGGCACCTGCCGCTCCGGTGGCTGCTTCCGAACCGCGCGGAACGCCGGAGCAGGAGCGGGGGCCATCCGAAGGCCAGGACGGTGCGAGCGATGCGACCGGGCGATCGGGCGGCCTTCCGGCAAAGGAGGCCCGCAAGTTCATAGCCATGGTAGGGGGAATGGCGGTTCTGACGGGGGTGGCATTCTGGTCCTTATCGCAAGTGACAGACGACATGGCCTGCGGATGGATGAAGAGTGCACTTACCAAGTACGAACCGAACGGCTATACCACCTATCAAAATCGACAGCAGGTCATCAATCAGGCGAGAGATGCTCTGGTTCTCCCAGGGCTTGACCATGACATAAAATCTCCCCTTGAGGACTACCTGGACAGCCTCTTGAGGAATTGGTCCGCCCAAGACGCTGGGGACAGTCAGGCAAAACGGTCGAGGTCGGAGGTTCTGAAGGCATGCGGAGACAAGGGGGACTAGCTCCGATCGCCGCGACGACGGCAACCCGGCGAACCTCTGCGGTCACCGCACTAGGCTGACCCGCGAGCACCCGCCGAAGCGGGGCACGCCTGAGGACGGGGGAACGGGCGCATGGCGCTGCTGGAGAACGATCCGCGCGAGATCGGCGGCTACCGGCTGGAGGACCGGCTCGGCGCGGGCGGGATGGGCGTGGTGTACCGCGCGCGGTCGCTCTCCGGCCGGCAGGTGGCGGTCAAGGTGATCCGCGCGGAACTGGCCACGGACGCCGAGTTCCGCGCCCGCTTCCGGCACGAGGTCACCGCCGCCCGCCTGGTCAGCGGCGCGTTCACCGCGCCGGTCATCGACGCCGACGCCGACGCGACGACCCCCTGGCTCGCCACCCTCTACATCCCGGGGCCCTCACTCGCCCAACGCGTTGCCACCCAGGGGCCGTTCAGCCCCGCCGAGGTGCGGCGGCTGGCGGCCGGGCTGGCCGAGGCGCTGCAGGACATCCACCGCGTCGGACTGGTGCACCGCGACCTCAAGCCCGGCAACGTACTACTGGCCGAGGACGGCCCGCGCGTGATCGACTTCGGCATCGCCCGGGCCCTCGACGGCACCCAGCTCACCAGCACCGGAGTCGCCGTCGGCACACCGCCGTTCATGGCGCCCGAGCAGTTCCGGGACGGCACCGCCGGCCCGGCCACCGACATGTTCGCGCTCGGCTCGGTGCTGGTCTTCGCCGCCACCGGCCGGGGGCCCTTCGGCGGCGACTCCTCCCACGCGGTCGGCTACCGGGTCGTCCACGAGGAACCGGACCTGACCGGCGTGCCGGCCGAGCTGCTGCCCCTGATCACCGCCTGCCTCGCCAAGGACCCGGCCGCCCGGCCCACCGTCGACCAGCTGCTGCGGCGGCTCGCGGGCACGGAGCGGACGGACACCGTCCGGGAGGAGAAGCGGCCGCAGGGGCCGGACACCGTCCTGGACCCGCCCGCCTCCACGCCGACCCACCCGCCCACGGTCGCGGACGCCCCGGGCGACGCCCCCGCCGATGCCCCGCGGCCCCTTCGGCCCGCGCGCGTCCTCGGCGCGACGCTGGCCACGGTCGCGGCGGTGACGGCCCTGGTCGTCTACGCCTGGCCGTCGGGTACGTACGAGAACCCGAACCCCCTGGGACCGAACGGCCCCGACGCGGGGTCCGGCGCCGTCGCCTGCGGGCCCGCGGGGAGCGCGGCGATCGGCGCGGACGACCAGCAGACCGCCCTCGTCGGGCACTGGACCGACGACTACCGCCGGTCCTGCGCCTCCGCGAGCCTCTCCGCCCTGCCCGACAGCTCCTACGGCACGGCGGGCACCGACTTCACCACCGGCCGGGCCGCCGCCTCCGTCCTCGGCCTCCCGCCCGCGGACCAGGCCTTCGGCGTGCGCTGCGCCAACGGCCACCCGGTCAAGCTCCCGGTGGACGTCGCACCGATATCCGTGGCCTACAACGTCCCGGGGGTCGAGCGGCTGGTCCTCTCCCCCTCGATCATCGCGCGGATCTTCGACCGGCGGATCACCACCTGGAACGACCCGGCGATCGCGGACCTCAACCCCGGCCGGCCGCTCCCGGACAAGGACATCGCCGTGTTCACCCCGTCCGAGAACCTGTCGACCACCCTCGGCCTCACCCAGTACCTGTCCACGACCGCGCCCGCGGACTGGCCGTACCCGCCGAGCGCGACCTGGCCCACCGGGACCCACGGCCCGACCCGGCCGACCACCGACCTCGCCGGCCAGACCCTCAAGACCCCGTTCTCGATCTCCTTCCTCCCGCTGACCTCCGCCGCCCTGGTGAAGTCCGCGGTGCTCACCACCGGGCCCGGCGGCACCGGCCCCGTGACGCCCGAGCCCCAGGCCGCCACCAAGGCGGCCGCCTCCGCCCAGGTGGCCGGGTCCGGCGACAACCTGACGGTCAGCCCGAACTACGGGACGACCGACGGGTACCCGCTCATCCAGATCGGCTACGCGGTGTACTGCGACGGCGGCGCGGCCGGCGACGGGACCGGGCGCGCCCTCACCGGATTCCTCACCCACGTGGTGAGCGAGTCCGGCCAGCAGACGGCCGAACGGTGGCACTACGGCCGGCTGCCCGCCGGCCTGCAGAAGCGCGTCCAGGACGTCCTGAAGGCGGCCCCGACCAAACACTGACCCCGGACGCGTCGGCCTGCTGGTTCCGGGTGGAAGCGTCGGAGTCATCCGGCTGTGGGACCCGGCCACCCGCCAGGTCGGAGAGCTCCCCGGCCATGACGGACCGGGCCCCGCCATGGCCTTCTCGCCGAACGGTTCCTTCCGGGCCGTCGGCCTTGCGGACGGCAGCGTGCTGCTGTTCACCCGACGCGCCCAGCAGCGAGGCTCCTGACCCCGCACGGCGGCGCCGGGCTCGTCCCGATCGGCGAGCGTGCGCCGCTACCCCGCCTGATCGGCCGGCAGTCGCTCCGGGGGCGGCGGCGCGGCTGCGCGCCCCCGGGTGCCGAGGCGGTCGCTGCGGCGCAGGACGAAGACGACCGGGAGGGCGATCAGGCTCGGCCCGGCGAGGAGGCCGGCCAGCCACTGGCGGCCGTCCAGGCCGACGATCACCGAGCCGACGAGCATCCCGGCGGCCAGCACGAAGCCCGCGACCAGGCCGCCGAGGTAGAGCTGGTGCGCGCGCTCCTCCCGGCGCTCCTGCGCCGCGATGCGGGCCCGTTCGGTCATCTGCTCCTGCCGCATCCGGTCCGCGTCCAGGCCCGCCTGGTGGCGCTCGCGGGCCGTCTCGCGGGCGTGCTCGCGCTGCAGCTCCAGTTCGAGGTGCTCCAGGGCCACCCGCAGGTGCTCGGGCGGGAGTTGGGCCCACTGGGTGGCGATCTCCAACGCCGTTGGGCGTCGGGTGCGGCTCTCCTCGGGGGTGCTCACCGGTGGTCACCTCGGGGCGTGGGGTCGGGGCCGTCGGGGTCGTCCGGGCCGCCGGACGCGGTGGGCGAGGGCGGGCCCAGGCGGAGGAAGAGCCGTTCCAGCCCGTCGGCGACGGTCTCGGCGGCCGCCGGGGTGAGCGGGTCCTCGGCGTACTCGTGCAGGTGCCGCTGCCGGTTGCGCACGGGCTCGACACCGGCACCGGCGGCCACGGCACCGCCGGTGATCGACCCGATGCCGACGGCCTGCGCGCCGGAGGGCGTGAGCAAGGGCGCCGCGGACCTGGCCCGGGTGTCACTCCAGCTCCACCCGCGGCCGCCGAAGAGCGACAGCACGGCGACCGCCGAGAGTCCGAGGAACGCCAGGGCCGCCCACCACCCGGCCACCGCGACCAGTGACAGCGCACCGCCCACGAGCAGGATCGCGGTGACCAGGACGCGGGCGATCTGCCTCCTGCCCATCGCACCACCCCTTCCCGCCTTCCACCCGGGGTCGAGCCTACCCATGACGAGGCCCCTTGACCGGAAGTACGGTCAAGGGGACTCGTTGTGACCTTGCGTCAGCTCTTGCTGGGCTTCGGCGCCGGGAGGGTGGCCGAGCCGGTGAGCAGCGGCCACTCCTTGTGGAAGGGCGGCAGCGGGAGCTTGCCCTCGATGATCGGGGTGCCGAAGACCTTGAGGTGCGCGGTGAGCGCGCCGTTCAGGTCGACGCCGCCGAGCAGGGACCAACTGCCCTGCGCCTGCGGCGGGGTGCCGGAGGAGTCGGCGGTCAGCGAGCCCTCGACCTGGGCCTTCAGGTAGGGGGCGACGGTGGTCTCCACGCCGACGGTGTCGTACAGGCCGACGCTGATCTCGGCGCCGAGCGCGGCCCGCACGCCGGCCTTGCCGTTGAGCTTCACGTGGACGGGGCTGACCTTGGTCTCGGCGTTGGTGACCGGGGTCCAGCCCTTGCCGCCGGTGTAGTCGGCGCGCACGGCCCAGGTGCCGGTGGCGTCCTGCTCCGCCTCCAGGTGGACCTGGCCGTCGGCGCTGATCTCCAGGTAGCAGGTCAGGCCGAGGTTGACGACCACGGGCAGGCCGGCGACGGTCAGCACCGGGCTGGCCTGCAGCTTGGCGAAGGGCACCCGGATCGGCGCGGCGCCGGTGTTGCGGGCGACGTCGCCGGTGACCTTCCACTCGGCGTGGGCGCCCAGGTCGAAGCCGATCGACGCGGTGCGCGGGCTGCCGGCGGCGGCGCCGTGGTAGGCGAAGTGGACGGCCGGGTGGAGCTGGAGGGCTCCGGAGGCGTCCAGGCTGGCGCCCTCGGGCAGCGGCACGGGCGCCTTGACGTTGACCTCCAGGGTGCCGGAGGCGTCGGCCTTCACCCCGCCGAGGTCCGCGCCGACGCTCGCCTTGAGGTCCTTGACCAGCGGGGTCACGGTGATGCCGTGCGGGTCGACGGGCACGCTGCCGTCGGCCTCGGTGCCGCCGAGGAGTTCGGCGATGGTGGCGGGGCGGGTGGTCAGGTTGAGGGTGTTGCCCGCGCCGGGGTGGACGCCGGTGACGGCCACCAGCGCGCCCTGCGGCGCGGCGGGGGTCGGCGGGCTGGCGATCAGCTGGCCGGGCTGGACGGCTGCGGCAGCGGCGGCCGGGGCCGAGGCGGCCGGGGAAGCCGGGCCGGCCGCCGACGGCGCGGCGCTCGGGGACGCGGCGCCCGGGGCGGCGGTGGCCGCCGGAGCCGTGGTGGCCGCGGGCGCCGGGCCGGTGGCCGACAGTACGGCGGTGCCGCCCGCCGGGTCGTACGCGGTCAGCTGCAGGGCCTTGGTCGCCGCCGTGACCGGGGCGCCGTCCTTGCCGGGGCTGCCGATCGCGGCCTGCTTGTCCCCGGCCGGTGCGGCGGTGACGGGGGCGGTGCCCGCGGTGGGGCGGCCCGCGGCGGGCGTGGCCGCCTTGGCGCGCGGGGTGCCGGCGGCGGGCGCGGCGGCGGCCGGGCTGCCCCCGGCGGCGGTCGCGCCCGCGTCGGTGGCGATGGTGGCGGCGGCCGGGGCCGCGCCGGTCTGGGTGGTGCCGGGGCTGGTCGGCCCGCACGCGGCGGCCCCGGCGAGGATGAGGGTGAGGACGGCGGGGCCCGCGGCCCTGCCTATCGAACTCTTGAACACGCGGCGTCATGTTACTGACGAGGAATAAGTTTGTCGAAGACAGGCCAAACGGGCCCCCAACGCGGGTTGAACGGCCGGTCACCCCAGTCGGGACACCGGCAGTGGATCGCCCTCCAACGACCCGGTCCCGCCCCGGTTCCCACCCCCGGTGGACAGCTCCGCCAGGTAGCGGGAGCGCGCCATCGGCTCGGCCCCCAGGCTGCGGACGTGCGGACCGTCCCACTGCGCGTCGAGCAGTCGGCCGCCCGCCGCGCCGAAGCGCGCGCCGAGGTCGGCGACGGCGACCCGGGCGGCGTCCGGGCGGCGGTGGAACATCGAGTCCAGGCTCAGGACCGGCCCGACCGCGACCCCGAACACCCCGCCGATCAGCTCCTCCCCCTCCCACACCTCCCCGCTGTGCGCCGCTCCGAGCGCGTGCAGCCGCGTCAGCGCCCACGCCAACTCCTCGCTCAGCCAGGCCGGTTGCCGCCCCTCGGCGCACTCGGCCAGCACCCGTCCGAAGGCCCGGTCCGCGCTCGTCCACCACGCCGAGCGGTTCCGCAGCCGCCGCGCCAGCCGGCTGCCGATCCGTACGCCCTCGGCCGCGATCACCGGCCGGGGGTCGGGCGACCACCACGCCAGCGCGTACGGGTCCCCGGCCCCGCCCGGCAGCAGCGGCAGCTCCCCGGCGTCGACGGCGTCCCCGTACAACGCCTCGTTGTACGCGCTCGCGAACTCGTCCGCGGCCGGCAGCGGGAACAGCCCGCGCCGGTACGCCGCCAGCAGTTCCCCGGGGCCGAGCGGGCCGCCGAAGGCCACCGGGCCGTCGCCGGGGGCGTTGTGGAGGTCGAGGGAGTCGAAGGCGGCGGCCGTGCCGCCCTCCGGGCCGCTTCCGCCTCCGCCTCCCGCCCCGCTCACCGCTCCGCCCCGGCCATCCCCGCCGCTCCCGCCGCTCCCGCCACTCCCAGGAAGCCCTCCGCCTCCAGGCCGGTCAGGTAGTGGTCGATCAACCCGGCGTCCACCGCCGGCAGTTCGATCCCGCTCCCGACCAGCGCCGCGTCCACGTTGGCCCGGTCGAACAGCGGGAACGTCGGACGGAAGTACATCTCGCTGATCGACAGCTCCGACCCCGGCGCGCGGTCCACGAACAGCGGGACGAACGGCGCGATCGGATGTGTCGGACTCCCGGCCGCGAACCGGACCAGGCCCTGCACCCAGTCCCCGTAGGGCTGTTGGTCGATCCGGTGGCCGCGCGCCCGCAGCCGGTCGGCCAGGTCGGCGAGGATGCCCGGCTGCGGCGAGGTGAGGTGGTAGACCTCGCCGTCGGCGGGCGCGTGCGCGGCGATGTGGACGATGGCGCGGGTGAAGCGGTCCGCCGGGACGAAGTCGAGCAGCAGCTCGACGTCCGGACAGGTGCCGCTGTCCGCCAGGTACTTGATCAGCGCACACAGCTCGGTGCCGGTGTTCATCACGCCGCTCGCCAGGTCCCCGGTGACGTCGTTGGCGCGCAGCACGGTCACCGGCAGCCCGTCCGAGGCGGCGTTGTGCAGCAGTTGCTCCGCCACCCACTTGCTCTCGACGTAGCCGACGCCGATCCGCTCGGGGTGGGCGAGCGGGGTCCGTTCGGTGACCTTGTCGACGCCCGCCGCCCCGAAGCCGGCCAGCACGGCGAGGGTGGAGAGGTAGTGCACGGGGATGCCCCGGCTGTACCCGGCGAGGCGGACGATCTCCCGGGTGCCGCCGACGTTGGCCTCGCGCAGCTGGTGGTAGGGGTAGAGGAAGTTGACCTGCCCGCCGAGGTGGTGGACGGCGTCCAGATTGCCCGCCATCCAGCGGAACTGACGTTCCGTCAGTCCGAGCCTGGGTTGGGTGAGGTCGCCGACCAGCGGCACCACCCGGCGGTCGGCGAGGTCGTGCCGCAGGAAGCGCTGCTGGGTGGCGCGCAGCCGCTCCAGCGCGTGCTCCTCGTCGGGCGCGCGGACCAGGCAGTGGATCCGGGCCCGGGTGGTGGCGAGCAGCGCGTTCAGCAGGTGCGCGCCGCAGAAGCCGGTGGCGCCGGTGAGCAGGATCTCGGCGGGCTCCGCGCGGGAGGGCGCGGGGCTCCAGGACTGGCCGATGGGATCGGTGAGCCGGGCCTCCTCCTCCCAGTCGACCGGCGCCTCGCCGTTGTTCACCGCGGCCGCCGTTGCGGTACCGGTGGTCACGACGGCCGCCGTTCCGGTTCCGTCGTTCACGACCGTCGTTCCGGTGCTCGCGCCGGCGCGGCCCGGTTCCGGACCGGCACCGCCGCCCGCCCGGGCACCGCCGCCGGTCCGGGCCCCCTGCAGCGCCACGGCGAAGGCCCGCAGCACCGGTTCGCGCAGCAGCGCGCGGGTCAGCGACCGCACCTGGCCGACGTCGATGCCGAACGCGATCCGGGCCCGGGCCAGCATCTCCATCGCCAGCAGCGAAGTGCCGCCGAGCGCGAAGAAGTCGTCCGCCGGGTTCACGGTCTCGATCCCGAGCAGTTCCGCCCACAGCTGCCCGACCGCCTCCTCGACCGGATCGCCGTCGCCGCCGCCCGCTTCCGTGCCTGAGCCCGCCTCCGCGCCCGGGCCCGCGCCCGGGTCCGCTCCTGCCGCCCTGGGCAGCGCCCGCACCGGGGCGTGCGGCAGCCGGCGCCGGTCGATCTTGCCGGCCGGGGTGAGCGGCATCGCCTCCAGCGGCACGAACTCGGCCGGGACGAGGAACTCCGGCAGCCGCTCGGCCAGGAAGGCCCGGATGCCCTCGGAGCCGTCGCTGACCGCGCCCGCGGCGAGCGTGTAGTAGGCGGTGAGCAGCCGGCTGCCGTCCGCCGCGGCCCCGTCGGCCGCGACCCGGGCCTGCCGGACGTCCGGGTGCGCCGCCAGCACCGCCTCGATCTCGGCCGGGTCCACCCGGTGCCCGCGGACCTTCACCTGGTCGTCGAAGCGCCCGAGGATCTCCAGCTGCCCGTCCGCCCGCCAGCGCCCGGCGTCGCCGGTGCGGTACATCCGCTCGCCGGGCAGCGGCGCGTACGGGTCGGGCAGGAAGGATTCGGCGGTGAGCCCGGCCTGCCGCCAGTAGCCGCGGGCGAGGCCGGGCCCCCCGAGGTGGATCTGCCCCTTCTCGCCGGGCCGCACCGGCCGCAGCCGCGCGTCCAGCACGTGCACCCGCACCCCGGGCAGCGGCCGCCCGATCGGCACCAGGGCGGCTGAGCCCGCGCCGCCTGAGCCACTGGTGCCGGCCTCGCCGCCGTCCAGCAGCTCGCCGGTGACCTCGCAGAGCGTGGAGGTGATGGCCGCCTCGGTGACGCCGTACGCGTTCAGCAGCCGCGCGCCCGGCAGCCGGGCCAGGCAGCCGCGGCAGTCGTCGGCGTGCACCACGTCCCCGCCGACCACCACCAGCCGCAGCCCGGCCGGGCCGGGCCCGTCGGGCGGGAGCAGGCCGAGCACGTGGTGCCAGTAGGCGGGGGTGAAGTCGGCGACGGTCAGGCCCAGCCCGGGCAGCCGGCCGACCAGCTCGGTGGGCGCCCAGGTGCCGCCCCCGCTCGCGCGCCCCCCGCCCAGCACCACCGTCCCGCCCGCGAGCAGCACGCCGAACACCTGCTCCAGGGCGGTGTCGGAGCCCAGCGCGGCCAGCTGCAGCACGCGGTCGCCGGGCGACAGTCCGTAGGCGCGGACGACCCGGTCGAGGGTGAACACCAGTGCACGGTGGGTGACCGGGACACCCTTGGGGCGGCCGGTCGTGCCGGAGGTGTAGATCAGGTACGCCAGGTCGTCCGGGAGGGCGCCGTCGTCGATCCGGAACTCGCCGGGCGCGGCGGCGGGCGGGGTACCGGGTGCGGACGCGGGAGTGCCCGGGGACGTGCCCGGGGACGTGCTCGGTGCGGTGCCGGGCGCGGTGCCGGGCGTGGCGCCGTCGTCGGAGCGGAGCTCCCGGGACCGGACGCCGTCCACCCGCACCACCTCGACCCCCGGGAACTCGTGACCGTCGGTGACCGCGACCCGTGCCCCGCAGTCCTCCACCAGCCGCGCCAACCGCCGTTCCGGGTGGGCCGGGTCCAGCGGCAGGAAGGCCCCGCCCGCTTTGAGCACCCCCAGCCAGGCCGTGACCAGGTTGGCCCCGCGCTCCAGGCAGACCGGCACCACGTGCTCCGGTCCCGTCCCGCGGGCCCGCAGCGTGGCGGCCAACCGGTCGCTGCGCAGGTCGAGTTCGCGGTAACTCAGCGTGGTCCCCTCGGCGAGGACGGCCACCGCGTCCGGGTCGTGCGCCGCCCGCGTGCGGAACAGCCCGTGCACCGTGTCGGCGAACCCCGCCGCCGCCCGTCGGACGCCCTCGGAGCCGGGGAATCCCAGCCCGGGCGGCCGCCATTCCCGCTCCACCCAGGCCCGGCACTCGGCCCGTCCGTCCGGCCCGTACACCTGGTGCCACCCGCCCGGTACGGTCAAGTCCCCCGGCCAGACCGCATACTGACCGTTGTCGTTGCGGACCACGGCGTGACGCCCGGAACTCGCATCCGCCCGTACGCCCTGTGCGCTGTCTGCTGCGTCGTCCACCGGCTTGACCTCGTGCTGTGGCGGCAGAATGCTTGGGAGTGCGACATTTCCGACTATACGCACTCACGACACATGGAGAACGTCCGGTCGCCCCTCGACCGGACGCCGCACATCCAGGCTGGCACACCCGCCTGGAAGCGCGCCAGGAAGCACGGTCCCGCCGCCCGGTGGCACAGGACGCACCCGGGCCCACACCCTCGCCCGAACTCCCCCGCCCGACCGGCGGGGTGATGTCGCGGAGGAGGTAGCCTCGTTGACACGCCGGCGACAACGCCTGATGGTCTGTTACCTGCTCTGGATGGTGCTGTTCATCGGCATCTACTACACCAACCCGGGCCAGCGGATCATCTGGTGGACGGGCATCGGCCTCGGTGGCGTCGCCGCCATCGTGCTCGGCGTCCGCCTCAACCACCCCGCGCACGCGCGCTTCTGGTACCTGCTGGCGCTCGCCAACCTGAGCTTCACCGCGGGCGAGGTGGTGCAGGCGATCCAGCTGGACATCCTGCACCTGAACAACCCCTTCCCCTCCATCGCGGACGTGTTCTACCTCGCCGAGTTCGTGCTGTACGCGGCCGGCGTGCTCGGCTTCATCCGCTGGCGCACGGCCCGTCAGGACCGCGCCGGGCTGCTCGACGCGCTGATCCTCACCATCGGCCTCGCCCTGCTCTCCTGGATCTACCTGATCCTCCCGTACACCCGCAGCCCCGACCTCACCTGGTTCCAGCGGGCCGTCTCGATCGCCTACCCGCTCGGCGACGTGGTCGTCCTCGCCCTGCTGCTGCGCCTGCTGACCCCGCGCGGCGGCAACTCCCGCTCCCTGCAACTGCTCACCGTCGGCACCGTCGGCCTGCTCGTCTCCGACGTGCTGTACGGGCTGATCCAGCTGCACGGCACCTGGCGCATCGGCACGCCCGTCGAACTCGGCTGGGCCGCCTTCTACACCGCCTGGGGCGCGGCCGCGCTGCACCCGTCCATGGTCGAGCTGACCAAACCCGTCCCCACCCAGCAGCCGGACCTCAGCACCGCCCGGCTCGTCCTGCTCACCCTCGCCTCGCTGATCGCCCCGGCGATCCTGATCATCGAGTCGCTGGACGGGAACACGAACAACGCCGGCGTGATCGGCGCCTTCTCCGCCCTCCTCTACCTGCTGGTGCTCGCCCGCCTCGCCGTGGTGGTCTCCGCCCGCAGACAGGCCATCGCCCGCGAACGGGCGCTGCGCGAGGCCGGCGCCCGGCTCACCGCCGCCGTCACCGTCGAGGAGGTCGCGGACGCCGTCCAGTCCGCCGCCTCCACGCTGATGCCCGCCGAACCCGGGCACGTCGCCCTGCTCGCCGTCGCCGAGGCCGGCGTGCTGCACGTCCGGCACGCCGAACACGGCTCGGCCGAGCACCGGCTCGGCGCGGCCTCCGACCAGGTCCTGGCCCTCGCCGGGTACCGGGAGAGCCGGCTGCTGCCCGTCTCCTCCGTCGACCTGCCCGCCCACGAGCTCACCGGGCACCTCGACGGCATGCCGTACGCCCTGATCTGTCCGCTCACCCTCGCCGAACGCCCCTCCGGCGACCCGCTGATCGGCGCGCTCATCGTCACCGGCACCGAACAGGAACTGGCCAGCCTCTGGAGCTCCCTGGAGATCCTCGCCGCGCAGGCCGCCCTGGCCGTCGAACGGGTCGTACTGAGCCAGGAGGTCACCCGCCGCAACAGCGAGCTGTACTTCCGCACGCTCGTCCAGAACGCCAGCGACGTCATCCTGATCCTCGACGCCGACGACCGCGTCCGCTACGCCTCCCCCTCCGCCGAGTCCGTGCTCGGCCACCCCGCCCTCGCGGGCACCCACCTCACCGACCTCGTCCCGCCCGAGGACAGCCGCGAGGTCGGCCGGGCCCTGGCCAGGATGCGCGGACCGGCGGCCCCGCCCCCCGGCGGCCAATCCCGCGAACAGCCGCGCGAACAGCCCAGGGAGCAGCCGCGCGAGCACTGGCGGCTGCTGCGGCCCGACCGGAACCCGATCGAGGCCGAGGTCCGCTTCAACGACCTGCGCGCCGACCCGACCGTGGGTGCCCTGGTGCTCACCCTGCGCGACGTCACCGAGCAGCGGCAGATGGAGCGCGAACTGACCCACCGGGCCTTCCACGACTCGCTCACCGGCCTCGCCAACCGGGTGCTGTTCCAGGACCGCGTCGGGCACGCGCTCACCCGCGGCGAACGCAGCGGGTCCGTCACCGGGGTGCTCTTCATCGACCTGGACGACTTCAAGGTGGTCAACGACACCCAGGGGCACACCGTCGGCGACGAACTGCTGGTCGCCGTCTCGCTGCGGATCTCCACCGCGCTGCGCTCCTCCGACACCGCCGCCCGGCTCGGCGGGGACGAGTTCGCGGTCCTGGTGGAGGACGCGACCCTGCCCTCCGACGTGGACACCATCGCGGCCGGGGTGCTGGAGGTGTTCACCGAACCGTTCAAGCTCAAGGCGGGCGCGGTCCGGGTGAGCGCCAGCATCGGCGTGGCCACCACCGAGGACAGCGTCGACGCCGCCGAACTCCTCACCCACGCCGACCTCGCGCTCTACTCCGCCAAGGCGGCCGGCCGCCGCCAGTGGTGCCACTACCGGCCGGCCCTGCAGGCCGGGCTGGTGGAACGGCACGAGATGAACGAGCACCTCGACTCGGCGATCGCGGAATCCGCGTTCCAGCTGTACTACCAGCCGATCGTCGACCTGCAGACGGGCGACCTGGTCGCCTTCGAAGCCCTGGTCCGCTGGCCGCACGACCGGCGCGGCATGGTCCTGCCCGACGAGTTCATCGCCCTCGCCGAGGAGAGCGGCCAGATCGTCCCGCTCGGCGCGTGGGTCCTCGAACGCGCCGCCAAGGAAGCCGCCGCCTGGCACGCCGCCAGCTCCACCGCCCGCGCCGGCTCCGGACGGCCCCCGCTACGGGTCAACGTCAACGTCTCCGCCCGCCAGTTCCGCGACGCCGGGTTCGTCGACGTCGTCCGGCACGCCATCGCCACCTCCGGCATCGACCCGCGCACCCTCGTCCTGGAACTCACCGAATCCGTCCTGATGCGCCACGACGACCGCATCCACGCCGACATGGCCACCCTCTCCGGCCTCGGCGTCGGCATCGCCATCGACGACTTCGGCACCGGGTACTCGTCGCTCTCCTACCTGCGGGAGTTCCCGATCTCCCTGCTGAAGATCGACAAGTCCTTCATCGACGGCCTCGGCCACTCCCCCCAGCAGTACGCCCTCGTCGAGGGCATCGCCCGGATCGCCGACACCCTCGGTGTCCAGGTCATCGCCGAGGGCATCGAACACCCCGAGCAGCGCGACCTCCTCGCCGCCATGGGCTGCCCCCTCGGCCAGGGCTACCTCTTCGCCCACCCCATGGACTCCCCCCACGCCCGGACCCTGGTCCGCAACACGACGTACGAACCGGCCTGAGGGCCGCTACGCGTGCTCCTACCCGTCCGCCCCCGCACGCAGCGCCCTCGACAGCACCGCCAACAGCGCCAACGTCGGCATCGCGTGGCCGGCCTCGATGGTGCGGAGGTGGGTCTCGGGGAGGCCCGAGCGGGTGGCGAGCTCGGCCACGGTGAGGCCGAGGGCGGCGCGGCGGTCGCGGACGGCGCGGGCCAGGGTCTCCGCCGGGTCGCCGTCCGGGTGGGCGGGGAAGTCCTCGATCAGGGGGCGCGCGTGGTCCACCGGGGTCTCCTCATCGTCCTGTGGGGGCGCACAGTTTGACACGCCGTCACCACCGGGGAGACCAAGGGGCGGTCAAGATTCCTTGACCGCCCCTTGGTTCACCGGCTTGGTTCCCCGACCCGGCTCCCGTCCCGGTTCCCCGGCTTGGTTCCCCGACTTGGTTCCCCGACTTGGCTCCCCGGCGGGTCGCAGCCGGTACCGCCCGCGCACGCTCAGGGGTTCGCGCGGATCAGGTCGAGCAGGCCGGGGAAGCGCTTGTCGAGGTCCTCGCGACGGAGGGTGGCCGCGCGACTGTTGCCGCGGTCCACCTGCTGGACCAGACCGGCCTCGCGCAGGACGCGGAAGTGGTGCGTGATCGTGGACTTGGAGACGGGCAGGTTGAAGGAGGCGCAGGTGCGCGCCGCACCCTCGGCCTCCCGCAGTAGGGCTGAGATCACGCCGTAGCGGAGCGGATCGGCGAGCGCGTTCAAGACCGTCCGCAGGTCCATCTCCTCGACCAGGGGGTGGCCTTCAGGGTCGGGCATCGGATCCTCCATCCACAGGCATCCTCAGGTATGGGTTGCATCGTACCTCGCCCGCATGGCACCGTAAGGTTCGAAAAATTCCTTACCTGGCCGTTCCGCGGCCGGGCCGAGCCTGGAGTTGTGCCCCATGAGTACGCAGACCACGTCGTCTGCCACGCCTCCGGTGGTGACGGACGGGCAGCAGCCCGGCCGCTCGCTGACCCTGGCCGCGGTTCTCCTCGCGGTGTTCGTCGTGCCCATGTCCATCTCCGGCACGGCGGTCGCCCTCCCCGACATCGGCACCAGCACCCACGCCGACCTCGCCCCGCTCCAGTGGGTGGTGAACGCCTTCAACGTGGCGTTCGCCTGCTTCACCCTCGTCTGGGGCTCGATCGCCGACGTCATCGGCCGGGTCAAGGCCTTCGCCGCCGGTGTCGCCGTCTACGCCGTCGCCTCCCTCGCCAGCGCCGTCGCCACCGACGTCATCTGGCTGGACGCCGCCCGCGCCCTCACCGGCATCGGCGGCGCCGCGATCTTCTCCTGCGGCGCGGCGATCGTCTCCACCGTCTTCGACGGCCCGGCCCGCGCCAAGGCCTTCGCGCTGTTCGGCACCATCGCCGGCATCGGCGTCGCCATCGGCCCGTCGCTGGCCGGCGTGCTGGTGCAGGGCCTCGGCTGGCGCTGGGTGTTCGCGGTGCACGCCGTCGCCCTCGCCCTCGTGCTCCTCGCGGTGCCCGCGATCTCCCGCGCCATGCCCTCCGACAGCGGCAGCGGCGGACGGATCGACGTCCCCGGCAGCGCGCTGTTCGTGGTCGCCATGGTGCTGCTCACCACCGCCATCGTGCAGGGCTCGCAGTGGGGTTGGGGCAGCGTCGGGGTGATCGGCCTGTTCGTCGGCGCGGTCGTCGTGCTGGCCGTGTTCGCCGCCGTCGAGAACCGCAGCGCGCACCCCATGCTCGACCTGAGCGTGCTGCGCAACCGCCGCTTCGTCGGCCTGTGCCTCGTCCCGGTCGCCGCCTCCTTCGGCTTCGTCACCATGCTCACCTACCTGCCGAGCTACCTGACCGCCGTCACCGGCCGCGACACCGGCGCCGCGGGCCTGCTGATGCTGCTGCTCACCGCCCCGGTGCTGGTCTTCCCGATGCTCGCCGCCAAGCTGGTCACCCGCGGTGTCCCGGCGCTCACCCTGATCTACGTCAGCCTGGTCTGCCTCGTCCTCGGCGACGTCGCCCTCACCCTGCTCTCCCCCTCCGTCACCGTCCTGGTGCTCGCCGCGCCGATGCTGATCACCGGCGCCGGCATGGGCCTGTCGGCCGGCCTGGTCGACGGCCAGGCGCTGGAACTGGTCGACCCCGCCAAGGCGGGCATGGCGGCCGGCTTCCTCAACACGCTGCGCCTGGGCAGCGAGGCCGTCGCCGTCGCGGTGTACGGCTCCGCGCTGGCGACCGTGCTCGGCACCCGCATCACCGACGGCATCGGCGCCCACGAGGGCGCCTCGCAGGCCGACAAGGTCGCCGACCAGGCGGCCGGCGGCGACCTCTCCGGTGCGGCCGACCTCTCCGGCGCCACCGACCACAAGGGCTTCGTGGACTTCCTGGCCAACGCCTACGACTCCGCCTTCCACTCCGTCCTGTGGGGCCTGGCGGCCGTCGGCGTGGTGCTGTTCGTCGTGATCGCGGCCCTGCTGCGCGGCGGCGGGCAGAAGGCCCAGGCCTGACCGGCCCCCTCGACCACGGCCGCGAGGCCGTTCCGAGACGCGGGGGGGGGGCAACCCCCGGGCCCCCCCCCCCCACCACCCCGCACCACCCCGAGACCGGGCCCGGCGCCGCGACCCCCCGAGCGGCACCGGGCCCTCACCCATGTGCCGCCGCCCGCCATGAGCGGGACTCATGAGGGCCGGGCATGAGCCCTGCTCATGGGCCGGCTCATGAGCGCGAGTCATGGGGCCGGCTCATGAGCGCGGCTCATGGGGGTGGCAGCCGATGAACGACTCTCACGCGCCTGCCCCATGAGAGTTGCTCATGAGCCTCCCGTGAGCGTCACTCATGCCCGTCCCGGCCCATGAGCCCCGTTCATGTCGCCGCCCATGAGCCCGGCTCATGAGGCCGCCGCCGATGAGCCCCACACATGATCCCCACGCATGTGGCCCCGCCCATGAGCCCCGCCCATGAGCCCCCCGCATGACCCAGCGCTTCCCACCCGCCCCGAAAGGACCCCGTACCAATGGACCCCGCCACCACCACCCGAGCCCAAGTCGTCGTCGTCGGGGGCGGCCCCGTGGGCATGCTCGTCGCCGCCGAACTGGGCCACCACGGCATCACCACCGTCGTCCTGGAGACGAACCCGCAGACCGTCGACCAGCCCAAGGCCGGCACCCTGCACGCCCGTACCGTCCAGGGCCTGGCCCGCCGCGGTCACCTGCGCTCCCAGCAGGCCACCGAGAACGGCCTCGCCCGGCCGAACGCCGACGCCTTCCACTTCGCGGGCATGCCCGGCCTGGTGATCACCGCCCCCGGCACCGAGCCCGCGCCCGTCTACGGCCGTTCCCAGGCGGACTTGGAACGGGACTTCGAGGCCCGGGCCCGCACCCGCGGCGTCACCGTCCTGCGCGGCCACGGCGTCACCGACGTGGTCCAGGGCCCGGACGCCGTCGAGGTGACCGCCGAGGGCCCGGACGGCGTCCGGCACTTCTCCGCCGAGTACGTGGTCGGCGCGGACGGCGCCCGCAGCACCGTGCGCGAGCTGCTCGGCTTCGCGTCCGAGACCCACCCGGCGACCGTCTCCGCCCTGCTCGGTCTGGTCCGCCTCACCGACCCCTACCGGGTGCCCTCCGGCTGGAACCGCACCCCGCACGGCTGGACCATCGCGGGCGTCAACCCGTACGGGCACAGCCGCTTCTTCACCATCGACTTCCGCGGCCCGCACCGGGACCGGCACGCCCCGCTCACGCTGGGCGAGCTGCGCGCCGAGGCCGAACGCATCCTCGGCCACCCGGTGCCGATGACCGACCCGGTGTTCTTCTCCAAGTTCAACGACTTCTCCCGGGTGGTCTGCGACTACCGCAAGGGCCGGGTCTTCCTG
Source organism: Kitasatospora sp. NPDC093550 (assembly GCF_044764985.1). Classification (NCBI taxonomy): domain Bacteria; kingdom Bacillati; phylum Actinomycetota; class Actinomycetes; order Kitasatosporales; family Streptomycetaceae; genus Kitasatospora; species Kitasatospora sp. NPDC093550. Next base: position 216,624 of record NZ_JBIWJF010000001.1, on the reverse strand, counting down.
GCCGGCGACGCCGCCCACGTGCACTTCCCGGTCGGCGGCCAGGGCCTCAACCTGGGTCTGCAGGACGCGCTCAACCTCACCTGGAAGCTCGCCCGCACCCTGGCCGGCACGGCGGGCAAGGACCTGCTGGACACCTACAGCGCCGAGCGCCGCCCGGTCGCCCGCCGGGTGGTCGACAACACCCGCGCCCAACTCGCCCTGATGCGGCCCGATCCGGGCCTGGACCCGCTGCGCGACCTGGTCTCCGACCTGCTCGGCGTGGAGGGCGCCAACACCCACCTGGGCAACATGATCAGCGCCCAGGACACCGTCTACCCGGCGCGCACCTCGGACGGCTCCCCCTGGGAGGGCCACTTCCTGCCCAACCTCCCCCTCACCACCCCGGACGGGCCCACCGACGTCATCCGCCTGCTGCTGGACGGCCGCCCGGTGCTGCTCCTGCTCGGCGCCGACGAGCAGGCGCACCGCAAGCAGGCCGAGGGCTGGTCGCACCTGCTGCGCGTGGTCCGCGCCGAGGGTGACCGCAAGCTCCCCTGGGACGCCGTCCTGATCCGCCCGGACGGCTACATCGCCTGGGCCTCCGACGGCGGCCCGCTGGCCGGCACCCTGCGCGAGTGGTTCGGCGAGCCGTGAGCCGGTGACCCCGGCGCAACGGCACGCCGAAGGGCGGGTACGGCCTCCCGTACCCGCCCTTCCCGCAAGCCCGGCCGGGCTGCTCGGCTGCTGCCGAGCAGCTACCCGGCCACGTCCTCGGCCGCCTCCTCTGCCACTACCACCGCACCGGCAGTGAGGTCGGCCGACGCAGCACCGTCCCGACGTCCCACGGCACGTCCGCCGGCTCGACGGCCAGCGCGAGCGTCGGGAACTCCTGCGCGAGGCGGGTCAGCACGGACACGATCTCCATCCGGGCCAGCGCCGCGCCCATGCAGTGGTGCATGCCGTACCCGAACTGCAGGTGCCGCTTGGCCGGTTGGCGGTCGGGGTCGATCACCAGCGGGTCCGGGAAGACCTCCGGGTCGCGGTTGGCGGCGAAGGCGTCCGGGTAGACGACGCTGCCCTCGGGCACCAGGCCGACGCTGGTCTCCAGGTCCCGGCCGGCGATCCGCGGGAAGGCGGAGATGGTGCCGAGCGGGATGAGCCGGATCAGTTCCTCGGCCAGCCGGGGCGCGATCTCCGGTTCCTCGGCGAGCCGGCGCCACAGCTGCGGGGCGGACAGCAGCGCGTAGAGGGACTTGGTGAGCACGGAGACGATGTTCTGGTCCGCGCCGAGCAGCGAGCCGAAGAAGATGCCGGTCAGCTCGGCGTCGTCCAGGGCGGGTTCGGCGCGGTCGCGGTTGGCCCGGAACTGCTCGATCAGCCCGCCGGGCAGCACCGGCCGCGCGCCGGTGACCAGGTCCTGGACGTAGCCGTAGACCCGGTAGAAGTGCTGGACGAGATCCGGCACGTTCTCGTGCGAGGCGATCTGCACCACCCGTGACGAGGGCCGGAAGTAGTCGACGTCGTCCAGCGGGACGCCGAGGAAGTGGCAGTTGACGGTGATCGGCACGCGGTCGATCAGGTCGCTGAACAGGTCCGGGGACTCGGCGGCGCGCAGCCGGGCGATCCCCTCCTCGATCACCCGGTCGAGCACCGGGCGCAGCCGCTCGACGCCGTTCGCGCTGTAGTCGGCGGCGACGAAGCCGCGCACTCTGGCGTGGTGCGGGGCGTCCAGGTTGAGCAGCAGCTCCTTGGGCATCACCGTCGGCAGGAAGCTGGGCCCGCCCTCGACGTTGGTCTCGGTGCGGCCGGAGGCCGGGTCGGTGAGCAGCTTGTGGACGTCGGCGTAGCGGGTGAGGTGGACGGCGGAGTGTCCGCTGGGCAGCTCGATCAGCGGCACCCCGTTCGGGCCCGGCTCGGCCAGCGGGAGGAAGGCCGGGACGGGGTCCAGGTGCGGGATGTCCGTGACGCTGGCGGTCGCGGACGGGACAACGGTGGTCATGCGTTCTCCGGTTGGACGGGTGGGGGCGGGTGGCTGGGGTCGGCTGGAGTCGGCTGGGGTCGCGCTGCCCGTCAGGTGAGCGCGGGCAGCCCGATCAGGCCGGTCAACTCCCGTACGGCCTGGGCGCTGTTGCGGAAGTGCACCGCGCGCCAGCCGCAGCGTCGGGCGGCGACGCAGTTCTCCGGGAGGTCGTCGATCAGCACGCATTCCTCGGCCGTCACCCCCGCCTGCTGCTCGGCGAGCCGGAAGATCTCCGGGTCGGGCTTGCGGTAGCCGACCTTGCAGGAGTCGACGACGCAGTCGACGTCACCGGCGGGTGCCACGATGGCCTGCCAGTACGGCTCCCACTCCTTGACGTTGTTGCTGAGGATGCCGACCCGGAAGCCGTGCTCCTTGGCGTGCCGCACGGTCGCGGTCATCACCGGGTTGGCGCGCACGCCCTCGAACCACTGCTCGCCGAAGCGCTCGAAGCGGGCGCGGGAGAGGTCGATGCCGGGGTTTTTGTCCTCCAGGACGCGGACCATGGCCTGGCCCCACTCGGCCTCGGTGAGCATGGCGAGTTCGATGGGGGCGAGCGGCTCGACGCCGAGTTCGCCGGCGACGGTGCCGAGGGCGGTCTTCAGCTGGCGCGGGGTGATGCCGGTGCGGGCGTGGTACGAGTCGAAGAGGTCGTCCAGCGGCGGCGAGAGCACCCCGCCGAAGTCGAACCAGATCATGGGCTTGGACATGGCGGTGTCTCCTTGCGGTGCCGGTTCGCGGTGCCACGGCCCGGACTGTTCGTGCTGCTCGGACAGTTCGGGCTGCTCGGGCCTTGGTCTGACGGATCGGGCCGATCACGCGGATCGGGCGGATCATGCGGATCAGGCGGATCAGGCGGATCTCACCGATCGCGCAGCTCAGGCACTTGCCGCGGCATAGGCGAAACGATCCTGCAGAGCCGCGGTGATCGGGCTGGTCCGCTCCAGGTGCACCCTGGCCCGCGCGATCTGCTCCTCCTCCTGCACCATGGTGATCTCGAACGCGACGGTGTCCGCCGCCGGCGACTCCACCACCCGCACGACGCAGTCGGTCGGCAGCTCGAACTCGCCGAAGCGGGTGAACTCCGTCTCCACCCGGGCGAGCAGCAGCCTGCGCGGCGAGAGCCCGAACAGCTCCTGCGCCGCGTACATCGCGGACTGCCGGAAGCCCTCGAAGATCAGCGCGCCCGGGATGTGGTCCAGTGGGTGGTCGAACAGCGCCGGGTTGCCCTGGTCGACGACGACCTGGGTGCGCAGCTCGTGGCCGCGCGCCTCGACCCCGGCGAGCACGACGTTCTGCCCCGAGGCGCGGCCGACGGAGATCGCGGGCACCCGCCGGCCGGTGTGGTGCGGACGGGCCGGGGTCAGGGCGAGGGCGGCACGCCCCTTCTCGCGCATCCGGTCCCAGGCGGCCCCCGGCATCCACTGGCAGACGGTGCGCATGGTGGCGGCCTCGTCGCCGTCCACCAAGAGGACCAGGTCGAGGGTGCTGCCGGTGACGACGTCGTCCCGGTGCTTGAGGCCGACCTGGTGGGCCCGGATCTCGGCCTGCCCGGGGCGGGCCCCGATCCGCAGCGCCTCCGGGTCGGTGATGTTGAGTTCCCCGCTGACGAAGATGAACTTGTTGTCCAGCGGCGCGTCGAGGAACGTGTGCGCGGCGTAGATCGACGCCTGGCGGAAGACCTCGACCAGCAGCAGCGGGTCGTAGGCGGCCGGCGCGGTGACGTTGTCGCTGTAGTAGCTGTGCACCCGCGGCAGCTGGGCGGCGATGAGGTACTGGTCCTCGGCGACCCGGGCGGAGTCGGTGAGGAAGACCTCACAGATGGCGGCCCGGTGGACGGTGGCGCGCGGGACGGTGTTCGAGTACGTCAGAGTACGGTCGAGGATGGCGGACATGACTGAGCTTCCCCCTCTGGGCTCCTGCATGTAGGTACCCCTCCGATCGGAGGTGTGAGCGTGATCGTACCTCTGTTCGCATCGAAGCTACTGTGGCGTAGGCCACGTGAAAACGAACAACCGTGTTAAAAGTCCGTGTGCGTCGTGTAGCCGGATCTCCCAGGCCGGCGAGCCACGCCCGGACACGGCCGACGACCCGCCGCCAGGTGTGGCGACGGGCCGTCAGGGGACGAACCATCGGGCGGCGGGCCGTCGGGCCACCGGGAGCCCGGCGGACCAGCACGGCCGATCAGCCCGGCCGATCAGCCCGGCCGACCAACCCGATCGGTCAAGCCGACCGATCAGCCGAGCGGCAGCCCCAGGCTCGCCTCGCTGCCGCTGTGCGAGCTGATGGTCGTGGTGCTCCCGTCCACGCTCTCGAACGAGTACAGCTCGTCGCGGCTGTTCACGACCAGGACCAGCCGGTGCCCGGACGGCAGGTCGTAGGAGGCCGCCTGCAGGTCCCAGCCGACCTCGGTGTTGACGTTCGGCGTCAGGTCGGACGCGGTGTACGGCTCGTGGGTGATGATCCGGGCCGTGCCGTCCGGGGCGACGTCGAACAGGTAGGCCACCAGCGTGGTCGCCTCGGCCGTGCTGCGCACCGTGAGCCGCAGCGACGCGGCGCCGCGGATCCGCCGGGCGACGCCGTCCTGGCCGGCCAGCGGGTCGGTGGACCAGACCAGCAGCTGCGCGCGGTCGAACTTCGCGAGCTCGTAGCGCCGGGGGTTGCCGAACCACTCCTGCTGCCCGGTCTTGAGCAGCTCGCCCGCGGTGGCCTCGGTCAGGTTGCCGGCGGTGAAGTCCCGCGACCAGCCGGCGGTCGGCTTCTCGACCAGCGCACCGTCGCCGGCGCCGCCGGTGCCCGTCAGGTGCCAGGTCTCGCGGCCGGTGGTGACCTCACCCCAGGACGCGTAGGACTCGCGCCGCGCCGGGACGGTGATCAGGTTGGTGCCGCCCGGGATGGCGATGGTCCGGTAGGTGAACATCGACTGGTTGACCACCTCCGGCCAGACCGGCACGTCGTTGTCGACGCCGAGCAGGTGGTGGTCCAGCCAGTCGAAGGCCTCCCGGATCGGCACGGCCAGTCCGGGGAACGGCAGCCCGGGCACCAGGCCCGCCAGACCGGGGCCCTCGGGCGCACCGTGGTCGCCGATCCACAGGTTCAGGTGCTTCGGCACGGTGAGCGCGTCGAAGGTCTCCACCACCGGGCCGACCGGGAAGAGCGTCTCGTGCCAGGTGTTCGAGATGAAGGTCGGGATCCCCCGCCGGTTGGTCTCGTCCGTGTACTCCTGCGGGGAGCGCTCGGTGCCCCACTCCACGACCCGGTCGAGGTTCCGGCCGCTGAGGAAGTCCTTGAGGATCTCCTGCGTCTCCTCGTCGAACTTCTCCTCCATCGGGCCGCCGGTGAACCCGATCAGCGCCTGGACCGCCGCCAGGTGGCGGGTGCCGTTGTCGTAGAGGCTGGTGGCGAGGTTGCCCCAGGTGCTCAGCGCGACGACGACGCCGACCCGCTCCTGCGGATCGTGGGCCGCCACCAGCTGGCTGATGCCGGAGCCGTACGACTCGCCGAGGAAGCCGACCTTGCTGGGCGCGAAGTGGCCCTCGGCGTAGTCGATCACCGCCGAGCCGTCGCGCCAGTCCGCCTGGCCGCCGACGTCGATGAAGCCCTGGGAGGTGGACACCCACCCCTCGATGCCGATGCCGCGCGGCGAGTAGGCCAGCACGTGGTAGCCGCGCCGCGCCAGCGTGAGGTACAGGTACAGGAACGGCAGCCAGCCGTACGGGTTCCACCCGGCGGGCACGATCACCACGGGGTGCGGCACCCCGTCGTTCAGCTTGATGCTGAGCGCCGAGAGCTCGATGCCGTCGGCGGCGGCGATGCGGGGCAGCTCGACGTCGGCGGCCTCCCGGACGCCGGCGACCAACTCCTCCAGCTCGGGCGGCAGTTCGACGCCGCCGTCGCCCCGGACGGCCGCCAGCAGGGCCTGGCCGACGGCGACGACGGACGGATTGACGGTGAAGCCCTCGCCCCAGATGCCGTTGGTGGCGATGTCGGTCAGTGTCGCCTCGGTGATCGAGGAGATCGGATCGGTCATGCGGAATCACCCTCTCGTGAACGGATACCGAAGCTGGTCTCCACCGTGCGTGCACCGACGAAACTGACGATCAACCACCTTCGCCCGATCTGATGGATTACGAACGATCCCGCCCGTCACTGTCCTTGGCGTGGTATCCGCTGCCGCCACCACCGTTCCTCGGAACGGACGTCCGTCCGCACGGTCGCAGTCAGATGACTGATGCCACACGTGCGCCGTGACGGCAACAGTTGAACCGCTGCGCCAGCAGACATGCCGTGATGAAACCTTGGAGTCGTCCATGAAGTTCCTGTCGAACCCGCTGCCGACGACGGTCGCGACCCTCGGCCTCGCCGTGGCCGCGCTGACCGCCGTGTCGGCCGTCCCGGCCTCCGCGAGCACCGCCGCCGCCGCGGGCTGCACCCGCCCCCTGCGCTTCTACGACGTCCAGGTGCAGGTGGACAACTGCTCGGACGGCTGGGTCTGGATGTCCACCGGCACCCGCTTCAACGGCGCCACCGCGTACGCCAAGACCGCCTCCGGCCAGGTGCGGCAGCTGGAACTGGGGAAGAACCAGGCCGGCGCGGTCAAGTTCGGCGAGCGGATCACCAGCATCCACGTCTGCGGGAACGACAGCGTCGGCTGGTTCCCCCCGGTCCCGTTCCGGCGCTGCTCGTCGGAGGTCGGCCTGTGAGGCGGGTGAGGCGGGTGACGTGGGTGAGGCGGGTGAGGACGGTGAGGACGGCCTCGCCGCGATGACACCGTGGCAGTCCGCCCCGGGGCGGACACCGAGGCGGTCCGCCCGGGGCGCGGGCGGACCGCCACCGCATCACTCATGCGGGTGAGATGCCGTGTTGTCGCCCCGGGTCGGCCCACGCCGGTCGGAAGACTGTCCGCGCCAGCAGGACGGATCGAAGACCGACCGAAGACCGACCGCGAAGGACGAACCCATGGCCGAGCAGCTGTACGCGACCCTGAAGACCGACCAGGGCGACATCGAGATCCGGCTGCTGCCGGACCACGCCCCGAAGACCGTCAAGAACTTCGTGGAACTCGCCACCGGCGAACGGGAGTGGATCGACCCGGAGACCGGGCAGAAGACCACGGCCAGGCTGTACGACGGCACGATCTTCCACCGGGTCATCGAGGGCTTCATGATCCAGGGCGGCGACCCCCTGGGCAACGGGACCGGCGGGCCCGGCTACAAGTTCGCGGACGAGTTCCACCCCGACCTCGCCTTCACCAAGCCCTACCTGCTCGCCATGGCCAACTCCGGTCCGGGCACCAACGGCTCGCAGTTCTTCATCACCGTCGCGCCGACCACCTGGCTCACCGGCAAGCACACCATCTTCGGCGAGGTCGCCGACGAAGTCGGCCGGAAGGTCGTCGACACCATCGTCGCGGTGGAGACCAACCCCCGCACCGACCGCCCGGTGAAGGACGTCGTCATCGAGTCGGTGGTCATCGAGTCCCGCTGACCGGCACGCCCCCACGCGGTGCGGGGAGTCGGCCCCGCCGACTCCCCGCACCGGCACCGCCGGATCAGCGCTCGCTGTTGTGGTAGATCCGCTCGACGACGGCGGCCAGGAGGATCGGGTCCCTCCCGTACGCCCTGACGACGATCACGTGCTTGTCGTCGAACCACAGGCAGCTCCGCTCGTCGTCGTCGCTCAGCGCACCGTTCTTCGCCTCGGACGCGTCGCAGTACATCTTCCCGGGCAGTGAGGTGGGCACCTCTCGACCGAAGGGCGTACGCGAGGTGGAGGAGGTGGCCCGGAGCTCGGCGAACCTCCGTTGGAACGTCATCGTCGCGTCGGCGATGTACACGGTCCAGCGCACCTCGTGCTCATCACCTCCCAACTTCCGGTCCGAGAAGGCGTTCGGGACCTTGCCGTAGCCCCCCAGCTGCGGATTCTCCATGCCGTCCCGGGTCAGCGACGCCCGCTCCCCCTCCCAGTCGCGGTCGGAGCCCGGCCTGAGCGCGTCCCCCTCCACCGACGCGGGCAGGAGCGGGGTCGAGCCCAGGTCCTTGTTCCCGCCGAGGAAGTGGATGCCGAGGGCCACCAATGCCGCCACCACGACCAGGATCGCGACCACGAGCCCGCCGCTGCCACGCTTGTGAACGGTGTTGTGGTGCACGTCCCCACCGACGACCGTGTTCCCCGATCCCACCGCCGTCTGTCCCGCGCCGCCGACGAAGGCACCCTCGCCGACGGTGATCGACGGCGGCGGCGCGGGCGGCGCCGGCGGCAGCCCGACCGGTGCCACGGCCTGCGCCAAGCGCTCCGCCAGCGACTCCGCCAACGCCGGGTGCACACGGAGCAACTCGCCCACCGCGTCCGCCAGTCCGCGCCGCGCTCCGTCGTCCTGCGGCGCCGAATCGACCCGCTCGGCCGCCTGCGCCCAGCGCGGCAACTGCCCCAGCCCCTCCCGCACCCAGCCGACGGCCTCGGCGCCCAGCGCCGTCCCCGCCGCCCCCGCGACACCGGACGCGGCCTGCACCAGCGCCGCGACGACCGCCCCGACCAGGTCGGCACCCTCCCCCGAACCCATCCTCAACCCCCTCTGATGACAACCGACTTGCTGTCCAATGTGACAGCAGTTCGTCAGCCGCGGAGTCGGGTAGGACGGGATGGAGACCGAAACGCAACCGCTCCCCGGGCGGTGAACCCCCCACCGGGCGGGCCGCGTTCGGCGCAGTGACAGCGCACCTCCGAGCCGACCGGAAGGCCTAAGGAGCCACGCCATGGGCATCGCACGTCGTGATCTTCTCAAGTGGGGCGCGGGAGTCGGCGGGGCGGCCGCCCTCGGGGGCCTCGCCCTGCCGTCCACCGCCTCGGCCACCGTACGCACCACCCCGCGCGGACTGCCCACCGACGACTGGATGAGCCGGCTCGACGGCGGCGTCTCCCTGCTCGACCTCACCATCCCCGGCACCCACGACTCGTGCTGCGAGAACCCGGCCTACGGCACCGAGTGGTCGCACACCCAGAACTGGGGCATCCCGCAACAACTGCGGGAGGGCGTCCGCTTCCTCGACATCCGCTGCAACGGCCTGCAGGGCGCGCCCGACGAGCTCGGGATCTACCACTCCGACGCCTACCAGCACATCCGACTGCAGGACGTGCTCGACCAGTGCCGCTCCTTCCTGCAGGCGCACCCCGGCGAGACCGTCGTGATGCGCCTGCGCAACGAGCGCGCCGGCGGCCAGGCCCTCGGCGACGAGGAGTTCCTGCGGCGGGTCGACCACTACCTCGACGCGCTGGGCTACCGCGGCCTGTTCCACTTCCACGGCTGGCCGACCCTGGGCACCGCCCGCGGCAAGGTCGTCCTGCTCGCCGACTTCACCAACCCGTGGGGCCTGATCGACTGGTCCAGCGGCCAGAACGCGTACTTCGACACCCAGGACGTGTGGCAGCTCGGCGGCCTCGACCCCCTGGGCACGAAGGGCCAGTACATCGTCGCCCAGTTCGACAAGGCCTTCCGCACCCCGAACAGCCCGACGATGTTCGTCAACTTCCTCAGCTACGCGGGCGGTTACTGGCCCAAGACCAGCTCCCAGAGCCTCATGGACCGCACCGTCTACCCGTACCTGAACGCCCGCACCCAGCAGCGCGCCCGCTTCGGCATCGTCCCGATGGACTTCCCGGACTTCCACGTCAACGTGCTGCAGATGCTGATCGACAAGAACGTCGTCTAGGCCCTCCGGCCACCCCCGGCCACCCACCGTCCCCGGGTCCGCGCGATGTCAGCCCGGGGACGTAAGTCCGTGGGCCACAGCGGTGGCGGGTGGATCAATCGGTGGGCCGATGTCCGCGCTCCGCCGCGCGTGGCAGCGTTCCCCCCATGGACACCACGCCGTTCGCAAGCCTCACCGGGGGCCCCACCACGGGCCGCACCGGAGGCCGCACCACGGGCCGCACCGCGGGCCCCACCACGGGCCGCACCGGTCTGACGCGCCGCCGCCTCCTGGGCGCCGCGGTGGCGATGGGCGCCGTCGCGCCGCTCGGCCTCGCCGACACCGCCTGGAGTGCCCCGACCCCGTCCGGCGGCGGCGCCCCCGCCCGGCTCACCCTTCCCGTGCCGACCGGCCCGTGCCCCGTCGGCACGGTCCCGCTCCACCTGCGCGACACCTCCCGGCCGGACCCGGCCGCCGGACCGGGCCGCTTCCGCGAGCTGATGGCCGCCGTCTGGTACCCGGCCCGGAGCGCCGACGCGGGGGCGTACCCCCTCGCGCCCTGGATGAGCGACGGCGCCCTGCGCGCCTTCCTCGCCGACGTCGGCTACCCGCTCGACCCCTCGCTCGCCCCGCTCACCTCCGGCCACCGGGGCGCACCCGTCCACCGGACCGGCCACCGGCTCCCCGTCGTCGTCTTCTCCCACGGCTCGGGCAGCCACCGCGCCGACCACACCGTCATCTGCCAGGAACTCGCCAGCCACGGCTACGCGGTCGTCACCGTCGACCACACCGACGACTGCTTCACCGAGTTCCCCGACGGCACCGTCCGGACGCCGAGCGACAGCGTCCCCATGTACCCGAGGGACTACGCCGCCGACCTGCGCTTCCTGCTCGACCGGGTCGACGACCTCGCCGCCGGCCGCAACCCCGACGTCGACGGGCGCGCCCTCCCGGTCGGGCTGCTCGGCGGCCTCGACCCGGACGCCGTCGGGGCGTTCGGCTGGTCCAAGGGCGGCACCGCCACCGCCCTCGCCATGGGCGCCGACCCGCGCCTCCGCGCCGGGCTCGCGCTCGACGGACCGATGATCGCCAACCCCGCGCCCGGCACCGACCTCGACCGGCCGTTCATGATGATGACCGCCGCCTGGGCCCGGGCCACGAATCCCGCCGCCGAGACCTTCTGGAGCCACCTGCGCGGCTGGCGGCTCGACATCCAGGCCACCGGCGCCGTCCACGCCTCGTACGGCGACAACATGACGCTGATCCCCCAGGCGGGGAAGCTGCTCGGCATGACGGAGCAGCAGATCCGCTCCCAGGTCGGCACCCTGGACCCCGACCGCGGCATCCGGATCCAGCAGGCCTACCCGCTCGCCTTCTTCGACCTCCACCTGCGGCACCGCGGCAGCGGCCGCCGCCTGCTCGACGGGCCGACCCGATCCTTCCCGGAGGTCGTCTTCCACCCGTAGCGGTGCCCGTGCGGCGCCGGGCGTGCGTGTCGCCGTGCGGGTGCGGCGCCGGGCGTGCGTGTCGCCGTGCGGGTGCGGCGCCACCCTGCCCGTCACCGCGCCGGCCGTGCGTCCGTGGGCGCCCGGCGGACTCCTTCTCGGGTCCGCCGGGCGCCCGGACGTCGTTCCCCGGCGCTCGGAGCCGTTACGGCGTCTCGGCCCGGATCTCGTCCAGCGACTCCGCCAGGACCACCCTGGCCCGGGTGAACCAGTCGGTGATCACCGCGATCTCGTCCGGCGTGTAGTCGGCGAACAGCGCACCGATCCGCTGGTAGAAGGGGCCGTAGACCTGGAGGATGCGCTCCTGGGCGTCCTCCGACATGACCACCCGCACCCGCCGCCGGTCGCCCGGATCGGCCTCCCGGCGGGCGTACCCGGCCTTCTCCAGGCGATTGAGCACCCCGGTCACGGCCCCGGTGGTCAGCTGGGCCCGCTCGGCGAGGTCGCCGGCGGCCAGCGACTCGCCGGCCATCGCGGCCTCGATGACGAAGCCGAGGCAGGTCAGGTCGGTGACGTTGAGCCCGAGCCGGGCGGCGATGTCCTGCTGGCCGAACTGGGCCAACGCGATCATCCGGTCCATCGAGTACTGCGCCTGCTCGGGCGTCGCCTGGGGGCGCGGCTTGCCCTTCACCCAGATTCTCCTTAGCATCTAAGTTACTTACCTCGTGAGATAAAAGACCTGGGTCGCCCACGAGCACACCCACCCATCTCACACCACCGGAGGAGACATGCGCACACACGGTGATCACGACATGGGGCACACCGTCGCCGGCTGGACCGGCTCCACCATCGCCGTCCTCGGCTTCGCCGTCGCGGGCGCCGGCCTGGTCCTCGGCTCGGCCGCCGGGATCTCGGCCGGCGCGGCCCTCACCGCCCTCGGCGCCGTCGCCGCCTGGCTGCTCCACCTCGCCGGCCTGGGCAAACCCACCGGCCCGCGCCCGCCCCACCTCCGCCACTGGCGCACCCCCGACCCCGCCGGACGCCGGGGCCACCCCGACTGCCTCGGCTGCCGCCTCGCCGGGCGACGCCCCGAGGGCGCGGGGGCCGCGGAGGCCGGTGCTGCGGGTGCCGGTACTACGATGGCCGCCGGTGTCGCCGGGACCGTACGCGACGGGCAGCGCGTCGGCGCCGGTCTCTGACCCCGGGTCACGACAGCGAGGACAGCGCCACTCCCGTCCGGTACAGCTCCACCAGCAGCGGGCGCAACGCCTCACCGGCCGGCGACAGCCGGTACAGCGTCCGTACCGGGAAACCGGTGAGCCGCTCGCGCACCACCAACTCCCGCTCCCCCAGGGCCTGCAGGCGCTCAGCGAGCACCTTCGAGCTGATCGCGGGCAACCGTTCGCGCAGTTCCCCGTACGAGGCGGGGCCGTGCATCAGCTCCCGCAGGACCAGCGTCGTCCACCGGCCGGCCACCGCCGCCAGCGCCACTTCCACCGGGCAATCCGCCTCCGGACGCGCCGTTCGGCCCCGGTCGTCCGGCACCAGCTCGGCGTCCCACCGGCGTCCGTTCCCGCCCCCACCGCCCCCGCGCCGCTCCTCGGCGCGCACGTCGCTTCCCGTTTGGTGACCTACGACGCGGCCGTCTTCACTGCTCGCATGACTCACCCCACCAGCCTCCCCGCGAGCACCGACCCCGCACAACACCCGGCCGCCTTCGCCGCCGCCTTCAACTCCGGTGACGCCACCCTGCTCGCCGGGGTCTACGAACCCGGCGCCGTCTTCGTCCCCTCCCCCGGCACCACCGCCACCGGCGCCGAACTCCACCGCGCCAACGCCGAGTTCCTCGCCCTCGGGCTGCCCATCTCGGTCCGGCCCCGGCACACCTACGTCGCCGACGACATCGCCCTGCTGATCGTCGACTGGGAGATCAGCGGCACCACCGCGGACGGCACCGACGTGCACCTCACCGGCACCGCCACCGACGTCGCCCGACGCGACCCGACCGGCCACTGGCACTACGTGATCGACAACCCCTTCGGCACCGCGCGGCCTTGAGCGGGTCGGAGACGGTCGGGCTGCACGGCGGGGCCGGAACGGACAGGCCGGTACGCGGCGTCGAGCGCCTCCTCGGCACCGGCGACGCGTCAGACCCGCGTGCCCGGGGTGGCGACGGCGGTGGGCGGAGTGGTGCTGCCGGCCGTGGTGCCGAGGGTGCGTTCGACCTTGGCGACGGCGGTGCGGTACTGCATCGAGGCGGCCTGCGGGTCGGAACCCTCGCGCTGGAAGTAACCGAAGGCCATGGCGACGGTACCGAAGCGCTCGACGCCGAGGAAGGCGTTGAGCGGGACCCCGTCCAGGGTGCCGTCCAGCCGGACGGCGGGTGCGTCCTGGCGGTCGCCGAGGGTGACCGGGGTGACGGTGAAGGTCACCGTGTCCTCGATGCCGGCGTTGAAGGTGATGGTGTGACAGGTCCGGAAGGCGTCCGCGGCGGTGTTGAAGTCGGCGGCGAGCTGGTCGGGGGCCTCGGCGGCGAGGGCCTCGGTCACCATCGGGTTGCCGTCCGGACCGTCGAACTCGGTCTCGGCCCGCGGGTTCGCCGGGCTCGGCTGGGTGGCGTGCATGTTGATCAGGGCGCTGAGCGCGTCGCAGCCGCTGACCGGGGTCGGGTTCTCCTCCGGCCCCGGGCTCTGGGTGGCGGGCACCTCGGTGAAGCCGGGGCCGACGTCGGCCACGGTGAGCAGCGCCGACTTCAGCTGGTCGGCGGAGGGGAGGTCCTGGGCGGGCGCGGCCGATGCCGACTGCGCCGGGCCGAGGGCCACCGCCAGGACGACGGCTGCGGCGGTGACGGCGTGGAGAGGCCTCGGAAGAGACATGCGGGCCCCCGGTCGAGAGTTCGGGCAGGGACAGGATTCCAGTCTCCCACCAGGCGCCGATCCGGGCGCGCGGGGCGGTCATCACCGCAGGTCAGGGGGCACGAGGCAGCGCATGAGCAGGTCTCATGGGGATCACCATGAGGAGCTCTCATGACGCCGCGTGATGAGCGGGTCCCATGGTTGGGGCGCCATGAGCCCGGCTCATGCACCGCGTTGATGAGCACCTCTCATGGGCACCCCGATGAGCGGGGCTCATCCCTCGGACGGCAGCGTTTCCAGGGTTTCGGCGAGCCACTCCACCCAGAAGGTCTCCAGCCCGATCCCGGCCCGCAGCACGGCGTGCTGGAGCCGGTTCTCACCGTCGGCCTTCTCGGCCGGGAAGTCCCGCCGCTCGATCTCGAGGTAGTCGGCCAGCTGGGTGCGGTGAATCTCCAGGTGGCGCTCCAGTTCGGCCGCCAGACCGTCCGTGCCGACCACCGCCGCCGCCCGCAACCGCAGCAGCAGCGGCTCCCGGACGGCGCGCGGTCCCGCGCCCTCGGCCGTCCAGCGGGCCAGTTCGGCGCGGCCCTCCGGGAGGACCTCGTACTCCTTCTTCTGCCCGCGCACCGGCCCGTCCGGCTGGAGGGCCCGGATGTGTCCGGACGCCTCCAGCCGGCCGAGCTCGCGGTAGATCTGCTGGTGGGTGGCGGGCCAGAAGAAGCCGATCGACTTGTCGAACCGCCTGGTCAGCTCCAGCCCCGAGGACGGCTTCTCCAGCAGGGCGGTGAGGATGGCGTGCGGCAGCGACATGCGGACGATCCTAGGGGCGTATGAGCGGGTCTCATGGACGGGCCGGAGCGTGGCCATGAGGAGGTCTCATGGCCACCGGAGCATGAGCAGGTCTCATGACGCCCCGCCCATGAGCAGGTCTCATGCGCCAGCGGCACGCACCCACCCACGCCCATGAGCACCCGGCGAGTACCCCGCCGCGCACCCCGACCGCACCTCACATGAGCGACTCACATGAGCGACTCAGATGGCCGCGGCCAGCTCCGTCCCCTGCTTGATGGCCCGCTTGGCGTCCAGCTCGGCGGCCACGTCCGCGCCACCGATCAGGTGCACGGCCAGTCCGCGCTCGCGCAGCGCGTCGTACAGGTCGCGGCGCGGCTCCTGGCCGGTGCAGAGCACCACGGTGTCGACGGGCAGCAGCTGGCGCTCGCCGTCCACGGTGATGTGCAGGCCGGCGTCGTCGATCAGGTCGTAGGTCACGCCGGGGACCATCACCACGCCCCGGTGCTTGAGCTCGGTGCGGTGGATCCAGCCGGTGGTCTTGCCGAGCCCGGCGCCGACCTTGCCGGTCTTGCGCTGCAGCAGGTGGACGCTGCGCGGGGGCTTCGGGCGCTCCGGGGCGCGCAGGCCGCCGCGCTCGCGGTACTCCGGGTCGATGCCCCACTTCGCCTGGAACACCGGCGGGTTGAGGCTCGCCTGGTCGCCCTGGTCGGTGAGGAACTCGGCCACGTCGAAGCCGATGCCGCCCGCGCCGAGGATGGCGACCCGCTCGCCGACGGGCGCGCCGTCGCGCAGCACGTCGAGGTAGCCGACCACGCTGGGGTGGTCGATCCCCGGGATGTCGGCCGGGATCCGCGGGCTGACGCCGGTGGCGAGGACGATCTCGTCGTACCCCGCCCCGGACAGCTCGTCGGCGGTGACGGTGGCCCCGAGGCGCTGCGTGACACCCAACTCGGCGAGCCGGGTGCGGTAGTAGCGCAGCGTCTCGTCGAACTCCTCCTTGCCCGGGATACGCCGGGCCACGTTGAGCTGTCCGCCGATCGCCTCGGCGGCGTCGTGCAGGGTGACCTCGTGGCCGCGCTCGGCGGCGGAGACGGCGAAGGCGAGGCCGGCCGGGCCGGCTCCGACGACGCCGACCCGCTTGCGCAGCCTGGTGGGCGCGAGGACGAGTTCGGTCTCGTGGCAGGCCCGCGGGTTGACCAGGCAGGAGGTGATCTGGAGGTTGAAGGTGTGGTCGAGGCAGGCCTGGTTGCAGCCGATGCAGGTGTTGATGGCGTCGGCGCGGTCCTCGCGGGCCTTGGCGACGAAGTCGGCGTCGGCGAGCAGCGGGCGGGCCATCGAGACCAGGTCGGCGCTGCCCTCCGCGAGCAGCCGCTCGGCGATCTCGGGGGTGTTGATGCGGTTGGTGGTGACCAGCGGGATGCCGACCTTGCCCATGACCTTCTTCGTCACCCAGGCGAAGGCGCCGCGCGGCACCGAGGTCGCGATGGTCGGGATGCGGGCCTCGTGCCAGCCGATGCCGCTGTTGATGATGGTGGCCCCGGCGGCCTCGACGGCCTGGGCGAGCTCCACCACCTCGTCGAGGGTGGAGCCGCCGGGCACCAGGTCCAGCATGGAGAGGCGGTAGACGATGATGAAGTCCTCGCCGACCCGCTCGCGGACCCGGCGGACGATCTCCACCGGGAAGCGCATCCGCCGCTCGTACGTCCCGCCCCACTCGTCCTCGCGGTGGTTGGTCGCGGCGACGACGAACTCGTTGATCAGGTAGCCCTCGGAACCCATGATCTCGACGCCGTCGTACCCGGCGCGGCGGGCGAGCTCCGCGCAGCGGGCGAAGTCCTCGACGGTCTGCTCGACCTGTTCGGCGGTGAGCTCGTTGGGCACGAAGGGGCTGATCGGGGCCTGGAGGGCGCTGGGGGCGACCAGGTCGCGGTGGTAGGCGTACCGGCCGAAGTGCAGGATCTGCAGGGCGATCTTCCCGCCGGCGGCGTGCACGGCGTCGGTGATCACGCGGTGCTCGTCGGCCTCCGCCTCGGTGGTCAGCATCGCACCGCCCTCCCAGGGGCGTCCGGCCTCGTTGGGGGCGATGCCGCCGGTGACGATCAGGCCCACGCCGCCGCGGGCGCGCTCGGCGTAGAAGGCGGCCATCCGCGCGTACCCGCCCGGTGCCTCCTCCAGACCGACGTGCATCGAGCCCATGATCACGCGGTTGGGCAGGGTGGTGAAGCCGAGGTCGAGCGGGCTGAGCAGGTGCGGGTAGCGGCTGCTGCCGGGGGTGGCGCTCATCGACGTCTCCTGGGGCGCGGGCTGGCTGCGGTGGTTACCGCAGGGTAGGGGACGGTCCAAGCTTTGTGCAACGAGTTGCATAAACCCCCGGACCGCCACCGCCCGCCACCGCCCGCCACCGGAAGCCTCCGAACACCGGGCGGGCGGCGGACCGCCCGCGTATCGTCGTGTCCCGGACATCGCGAGGCTCGGGAGAGTCGGGATAGTCGGGAGAGGGGGCGGCCGTGCGGGGTGGCTCGGTGGCCGTGGTCGGGGGCAGCATCGCCGGGAGCGCGTTCGCCGGGGCCGCCGCCCGCCTGGGCGCGGACCGGGTCGTGGTGCTGGAACGCAGCCCCGGCCGGCTGGAGGACCGCGGAGTGGGCCTGTGCACCCACAACGACCGCTTCGACGAACTCGTCCGCGCCGGGCACCTCGCCGCGGACACCCGCCGCCACCGCCTCACCGTCCGCCGCTGGGTCACCCGCGGGCCGGCCGGCGAGGGCGACGGCCCGCACGGGCGCGGGCGCCTCCTCTGGGACCAGCCGTTCCCGTTCCACTCCCACCACTGGGCCGTCCTCTGGCAGGCGCTGCGCGAGCGGACCCCCGAACGCGTCGAGTACCGGCTGGGCACCACCGTCACCGCGGTCGGCGGGGACGACGGGGGCGCCTGGGCCGCGCAGGCCGACGGCGTCCGCCACCCCTACGACCTGGTGATCGGCGCGGACGGCTACCGCTCCGTGGTCCGCGCCGCCGTCTGCCCGCAGGCCGCACCCGAGTTCGCCGGGTACGTGTGCTGGCGCGGCAGCTACGACGCCGCACTCCTGGAGGACCTGCCCGGCGGGGCCGCGGCCTGGCCGGAGGAGGAGTGCATCACCGCCTGCTACCCCGGCGGACAGGTCGTGATCTACCGCATCCCCGGGCTCCACCCCGGCCACACCCAGGTGAACTGGGTCTTCTACGCCCCCACCCCCGCCTGGCTGCGCCTGGACGGCCCGACCAGCATCCCGGCGGGCACCCTCACCGACGGACGGCTGGACGAGCTGCGGCAGCTCGCGGAACGGCAACTGCCGCCCTACTGGGCCGGGGTGGTCACCCTCACCCCGCGCGAGCGGACCTTCCTGCAGCCCGTCTACGACCTGGCGGCCCCACGCCGCACCGCCGGCCGGCTGCTCATCGGCGGGGACGCGGCCACCGTCGTGCGCCCGCACAACACCAGCGGCGCCGTGAAGGCCCTGCAGGACGCCCACGCCTTCGAGCAGGCGGGGGCGGACGGCGGCTCCTGGTCGTCCCTGCTCGCCGCGTACGACCGCGAACGGAGCGCGGCGGGGCGGGAGTTGGTGGATCTGGGCCGCACGCTCGGACGGGCGCAGGTCACCGAGGCGCCGGACTGGTCCCGCATGGACGAGCCGACGATGGCGGCCTGGTGGCAGCACCAGCTCACCGGCAGCGGGGGCTTCGGCGGCCACGCGCTCGGACGGCCGGAACCGTCCTCGTGAGCGCGTGACCGCCGGATCCCGCGGCGCCCGGACAGGCGAACCCCCGGCCCGGGCGCCGGGGTCGGACGTCAGGCGTCGGACACCGGACGCCAGAGCTGAGACGCCGATGCCAGACGCCAGGGCTCGGACGCCGGATGTCAGACGTTGACGCCGTAGTCGGTCGCGATGCCGCGCAGGCCGGAGGCATAACCCTGGCCGATGGCACGGAACTTCCACTCCGCCCCGTTGCGGTACAGCTCGCCGAAGACCATCGCGGTCTCGGTCGAGGCGTCCTCGGTCAGGTCGTAGCGCGCGACCTCCTGGCCGTTGGCCTGGTTGACGATCCGGATGAACGCGTTGCGGACCTGGCCGAAGTTCTGCAGCCGGGCGTCGGCGTCGTAGATCGACACCGGGAAGACCACCTTGGCCACGTCGGCCGGCACCCGGTCCAGGTCGACCTTGATCTGCTCGTCGTCGCCGTCGCCGCCACCGGTCAGGTTGTCACCGCTGTGCTCGACCGAACCCTCGGGGCTGCGAAGGTTGTTGAAGAACACGAAGTGCTGGTCCGAGATCACCTTGCCGAGCGCGTTGCACAGCAGCGCGCTGGCGTCCAGGTCGTAGTCGGCCCCGGTGGTGGTCCGCACGTCCCAACCGAGACCCACGATCACGGCGCTCAGACCGGGCGCCTCCTTGCTCAGCGAGACGTTGCCGCCCTTGGCCAGCGAAACTCCCACAATGCCCTCCTCTGATCTCTCCCTAGGACGAATCTACAACACTGTAGAGATCACGAGAATCCGTCCACGGGCGGGCTCCACCCCGGAATTCATCCGGGCCTTCTCAGGGACTGCGACGGGAACCGGCCGGGCCCGGGTCCGACCGGGCGCCGACCCGGGGCCGCCGACCTAGACTGACGGTGGATCCCCGTTCCCCGGTTCCCCTTTCCCCCGCCCCCTCTCCCCGACTCCCGGCTTCCGGGCTTCCGGGCTTCCCGGTTTCCCGGCCGCCTCTTCCCGGCCCCCGGCCTCGGCGCCCCCGTGGGAGGTTCCCATGCGCCAGCGGTACAGCTTCCACGTCGACCAGGACGGGCACTCCGTGACCGTCAACGTCCGCTCCGGCTGGATCACCGAGACCGAACTGCTGGTGGACGGCAAGGAGTGCGCCTTCCACCGCGTCCACGGGCACGGCAGCTACCCGCTGACCCTCGCCGCCCAGCTCGCCGAGGAACCGCCCCGGCCGGTCGCCGTCACCCTGGACCGCACCGGCACGGCCGAGCACCCGCTCTCCTGCGTCCTGGAGCTCGCCGGCGCCGAGCTCCCCATGCCGGAGAAGACGGCCCGCTGACACCGCCCCGCGGTGGTTTGCCCGGGAATGCCAGGGAACCTCACGATTTCCCGTCCGCAGCTCTCCGATGTCCGGCGAGCCCGGAAGCTCCGAGGAGCCCCGGAACTCCGACCAGCCCGATGACGTCGAGGCGTTCGCGGCCCGGCACCCCGAGCCGCTCGGCGAGGAGCTGCTCGCCCGCCAGCACCGTCCCGGCCCGCTCGCGGACGAGCGGGCCCGGACCGGCTGGGCCGAACCGGGCCTCGCCCCCTCCCCCTGGTCGGCCCGCGCTCAGGCGCCCCGACGCTCCGCCAGGATCTCCTCGACCGCCTTCCGCGCCCGCTCCGCGTCCTGCGCGACCAGCCCGATCCGGGTGCGGCGGTCGAGCACGTCGGCCGCGTCCAGCGCGCCCTCGTGCGTGACGGCGTACCCGATCTCGGCGCGGGTCACGTCCAGGCCCTCCGCCACCGGCGTCAACTCGCCCGCGGCCAGCACCTCGTGGGCCGCGCCGCCGTGCCGGGCGAGCAGCGAGGCGGGCACGCGCCGCGCGGGCAGGGGGCGGCTGTCCCGGTGCCCCGGCGCGCCGACCAGCGGCAGCCGGGCCGTCCAGCAGGTCCGGGCCGGCAGCCCACGCAGCCGGACGGCGGTGTCCACCGCGTCCTCGGCCATCCGGCGGTAGGTGGTCAGCTTGCCGCCGACCACGGTGACCACCCCGGACGGGGACTCCAGCACCGCGTGCTCCCGCGAGATGTCGGCGGTGCTGCCGCCCCCGGTGTCGATCAGCGGGCGCAGGCCGGCGTAGGCCCCACGGACGTCCGCCCTGGTCAGCGGGGTGGCGAGGGCCGCGTTGACGGTGTCGAGGAGGAAGGTCAGCTCGGCTTCGGTGGGCTGCGGCTGGTCCGGGATCGGGCCCGGGGCGTCCTCGTCGGTCAGCCCGATCGCGACCCGGCCGAGCTGCTGCGGCAGGGCGAAGACGAAGCGGCTGGTCGAGCCGGGCACCGGCACCGTGAGGGCGGCGCTCGGATTCCCCAACGCCCCGGCGTCCACCAGGACATGGGTGCCGCGGCTCGGCCGCAGCGTGATCGAGGTGTCCACCTCGCCCGCCCAGACGCCGGTGGCGTTGACCACCGCGGCGGCCCGGACGGTCAGCCCCTGACCGGTCAGCGTGTCCACCAGCCGGGCGGAGGTGCCGGTCACGGCCTCGGCCCGCACCCTGGTCAGCACGCTCGCGCCGTACTGCGCGGCGGTCCGGGCCAGGGCGACCACCAGCCTTGCGTCGTCCACGAGTTGGCCGTCGTGCGCGACCAGCGCGCCGCGCAGGCCGGCGGTCCTCACGGCCGGCACCAGCCGCCGGGTGCGAGCGGCGTCGATCCGGCGCATCCGGGGCAGCAGTTCGCCCGGCGTCCCGGCGCTGATCCGCAGCGCGTCCCCGGCGTGGAAGCCCGCACGGATCAGCGCCCCCTGCCCCGGGCGCAGCAAGTCCGGCAGCAGCGGCACCAGTTGGGGCAGCGCGCGAATCAGGTGCGGGGCGGTGCGGGTCATCAGCACACCGCGCTCGACGGCGCTCTCCCGAGCCACCTTGATCCGGCCGGAGGCCAGGTAGCGCAGCCCGCCGTGCACCAGCTTGGAGCTCCAGCGGCTGGTGCCGAAGGCCAGGTCGCGGGACTCGACCAGCACCGTGCGCAGGCCGCGCGAGGCGGCGTCCAGGGCCACCCCGGCGCCGGTGACGCCGCCGCCGATCACCAGCAGGTCGATGTGCGGGTCGTCGCCGAGCGCCTCGAACTCCAGCGTGCGGCGGGCGGCGTTGAGTCGGCTCGTCCCCGCGAAGGGGCCGACGGCGGGCGTCGTCATGGCGCCAGGTATCCGTTCAGTGCTCTGGCCAGCTCGCGCCGCCAGGCCGCCTCGGGCAGCAGGGAGGCGACCATGCGGTGCGACTGGACGGTGGACTGGGCGATCAGCAGGACCATGGCGGCCAGTTCGAGCGGCTCCCCGGCCCGGATCGAGCCCTGGGCCTGGCCGCGCTCGATGCCGGCGCGCAGGGCTTCCAGCAGGCCGCGCTGGCTGGCGCCGAGCCGCTCGACCACGTACTCCAGCAGCAGGTCGGAGTCATCGGAGCGGAGCAGTGCGCCGAGCACCGGGTGGTCCCGCAGGAGTACGGAGACCTCGACGACCCGCTCCACGAAGGTCTCCCGGTCCTGGACGTCGAGCGAGGCGCCCTCCAGGGTGGCCAGGATCTCCCGGGTGAGCAGGGCGCCGATCACCGCCCGCACGTCCGGCCAGCGGCGGTAGACGGTCGGCCGGCTGACCCCGGCGCGGCGCGCGATCTCGGCCAGTTGGGTGCGGCGCACGCCGAGGTGGACGACCAGGTCGGCGGCGGCGTCCAGGATCGCGTCGTCGGTGCTGCGCGGCTGCTCGGCTCCGGTGCTGCCGGGCCGCTCGGCTGGGGTCGCCGACTCGGCGGCGTTACTACTTGACATGATGTGTGAAACTGTAACGCATGGCACCTGAGACGCAAGCGGGACCGGCGGGCGCCGCTCTTCCGCTCCCCCCGATGAAGTGGGACGCCTGGGGCGACCCGGCCCTGGCCAAGGAGCTGTCCGCGGACATCAAGGGACTGCTCGCCGCCGCCCTCGGCGTCACCGGCGACGCCGCCCCCGGGCCGAGCGCCGAGGACGTCGTGCTGCGTCCCTCCCGGATCACGGCCGACGGCCTCAAGGCGCTCGCCGACGCCGTCGGCGAGGCCCACGTCAGCGCCGCCGACGCCGACCGCCTGCCGCGCGCCGGCGGCAAGTCCACCCCGGACCTGCTGCGCCGCCGCAGCCGCGAGGCCCAGGACGCGCCCGACGCCGTGGTGCTGCCCGGCAGCGAGCAGGAGATCGCCGCCGTCCTCGCGGTCTGCGCCGAACGCCGCATCGCCGTCGTCCCGTTCGGCGGCGGCACCAGCGTCGTCGGCGGCCTCGACCCCGAGCGCGGCGAGTTCGAGGCCGTCGTCTCACTCGACCTGCGCCGCTTCGACGCACTGCTCGACCTGGACGAGACCTCCGGCGAGGCCGTCCTCGGCGCCGGCCTCACCGGCCCGGCCGCCGAGGCGCTGCTCGCCGAGCGCGGCTGGGAGCTCGGCCACTACCCGCAGAGCTTCCGCTACGCCACCATCGGCGGCTTCGCGGCCACCCGCTCCTCCGGCCAGGACTCCGCCGGGTACGGGCGCTTCGACGAGATGGTGCGCGGCCTGCGGGTCGTCACCCCGGCCGGCGTGCTCGACCTCGGCCGCGCCCCGGCCTCCGCCGCGGGCCCCGACCTGCGCCAGCTCTTCCTCGGCTCCGAGGGCACCCTCGGCGTGATCACCGCCGTCCGGCTGCGCGTCCACCCGCTGCCCGCAGTCAAGGCGTACGAGGCGTGGAGCTTCCCCGACTTCGCCACCGGGACGGCGGCGCTGCGCGCCGTCGAGCAGCAGGGCACCGGCCCGACCGTGATCCGGCTCTCCGACGAAGCCGAGACCATGGTCAACCTGGCCATGACCGAGCAGATCGGCGGCGCCCCGGCGGTCACCGGCTGCCTCGCCGTCACCGTCTTCGAGGGCAGCGCCGAACAGGTCGCCGCCCGGCACCGCGCCACCCGCGAGGTGCTGCTCGCCGCCGGCGCCACCTCGCTCGGCGAGGCCCCCGCCCGGGCCTGGGAGCACGGCCGGTTCAACGCGCCCTACCTGCGCGACTCGCTGCTCGGCGCCGGCGCGCTGTGCGAGACCCTGGAGACGGCCGCCAACTGGAGCGGGCTGCCGGCCCTGCGCACCGCCGTCACCGAGGCGCTGACCGCCGCCCTGCCCGGCGCGCTCGTGCTCTGCCACATCTCGCACGTCTACCCGACCGGCGCCTCGCTCTACTTCACCGTCGTGGCCGCGCTCGGCGAGGACCCGCTCACCCGCTGGAGCGCCGCCAAGCGCGCCGCCGGGGACGCCATCCTCGGCGCGGGCGGCACCATCACCCACCACCACGCCGTCGGCTCCGACCACCGCCCCTGGATGACCGAGGAGGTCGGCGACCTCGGCGTGCGCATCCTGCGCGCCGTCAAGGCCGAGCTCGACCCGGCGGGCATCCTCAACCCCGGCAAGCTGATCCCATGAGCGCGCCTCATGGGGAGGCCGGTCCGAGAACCGTCCGCAGGGTCGCCGTCCTCACCAACCCGGCGGCGGGCGCCGGCCACTCCGGCCCCGCCGCCGAGCGGGCCGTCACCCGGCTGCGGGCCCTCGGCGTCGACGTCGAACCGCACGCCGGACGCTCCGCCGAGGACGCCGTCCGCCTCGCCCGCGAGGCGGCGGCGGACGGCGTGGACGCGGTCGCCGTGGTCGGCGGCGACGGGATGATCAACCTCGCCCTGCAGACCCTCGCCGGCGGCAGCGTCCCGCTCGGCGTCATACCGGCCGGCACCGGCAACGACCACGCCCGTGCGTACGGCCTGCCGCTCGGGGACCCGGAGGCCGCCGCCGAGGTCATCGCCGCCGGCCGGGTCCGCACCGTCGACCTCGGCCGGGTCACCGGCCCCGACGGCGCCGCCCGCTGGTTCGGCTCCATCCTCGCCACCGGCTTCGACTCCCTGGTCAGCGACCGCACCAACCGGCTGCGCTGGCCGCGCGGACGGATGCGCTACAACCTCGCCATCCTCATCGAGTTCGCCAACCTGCGCCCGCTGCCGTTCCGGATCACCCTCGCCGACGGCACCGTCATCGAACGCGACCTCACCCTGGCCGCCGTCGGCAACACCCGCAGCTACGGCGGCGGCATGCTCATGTGCCCGGACGCCCTGCCCGACGACGGCCTGCTCGACGTCACCCTCGTCGACGCCATGCCCCGCCTGCGCATCGCCCGCTTCTTCCCCACCCTCTTCAAGGGCACCCACACCACTCGCCCCGAGGTCACCACCCTGCGCACCGCCTCCCTGCGCATCGAGTCCCCGGGTATCACCGCCTACGCCGACGGCGAGTTCATCGCGCCACTCCCGGTGGAGGTCGAGGTGCAACGCAACGCCCTGCACCTGCTGGTGCCCTGAACCGCCGACACCGGCGCCGAGGCCGACGCCGCGGTCCGAGCGGCTGCCCACCCGGCCGCCCGGACCGCGGCGAACACGAGCCCGGACCACGCGATCACGGACGACGCGGCCCCGGACCGCACGACCCCGGCGAACGGCGTCGCTCACCGCGGGCCCGCTCCCTCAGCCGCCGCGTACCGGGTCGGCCGCCTCCACCCGGCGGGCCCAGTGGCGGACCAGCGGATCGGCGTCGTGCTCCGGGGAGCCGTCGAGGACGCCCAGGCCCGCCCCCGTCGGGCGGCCGCGATCACCCGCCGCCGCACCACCCTCGGCACCGCCCGCCACAGCTCCCGCGCGTCGCTCCGCGGCACCGACCCCCGCTGCAGCATGACGTTCTCCCGTTCCGCCCCGCCGTACCGGGACGCCCCGGAGGACGCACCGCGGTCGAACGCCGTCGGACGCCGTCGAGCGGCGCCACCGACCCGGCAGCGTACGGCAGTCCGGCCGGTCAGCTACCCAGGCGGCGGCGCCAGAGCAGCGGGCGGACTTCGATCGCGTGCGACGGGTCGCCGTTCCAGACGGTGGGCAGGCCGACGGCCGTGAGGGCGGCGACCACCTCGTGGCCGACGGCGGTGGTGGTCGCCGTCGAGCCGTCGAAACCGCCGTAGAGGAGGGTCAGGCCGTGGCCGGTGGCGGCGGACTCGGTGCACTGGGAGTGGAAGTAGACGAAACCGCGGGCCCCGGGGGCGCCGGCCCCGCCGATCTCGGCCTGGCCGCAGGAGCGGCAGCAGGTGAAGTCCTCCCGGGCGGTGATGCCGTCCGCCTCCAGCGCGGCGAAGGCCCGGGTGAGGCGCTCCGGGTCGGTCTCGCCGAGCCAGCCGGTCTGCTCGCCGACGCGCTCCAGCCAGAGCCGGTCCGCGAGCCGCTCGGCCTGGGCGGGCGAGAGCGGACGGCCGTCGTCCGACACCAGGTACTCCTCGGCCTCCTCCGCCAGGCGGGCGCGATCGGTGTAGCCGCAGGCCAGCGTCAGCCGCAGCCGCTCCTCCAACTCCTGGCGCTCCTCCGCGTCCAGCTCCGGCTCCGGCACGGGCTCCGGTTCGGGGCCCAGGTCGACCGGGTGCCAGTCCAGGCCGTCGCCCCAGCCCGCCTCGCCGCGCGCCCACGCCGTCATCGCCTCGACCGCCGGTTCGGGCCCGTCCAGCCGCACCTCGAAGTGCCGGTCGGCGGAACCGTCGCGGTGCTCCAGCGTGTAGTCCTCGCCGTCGGTGTGGCACACCTGGATGTAGACGTCCGGCAGGTCCGGTATCCGTTCCACGACGACGAAGCCGTCGTCCTCCGCGCCGATCCGCCGGACCAGCCCCGCCAACTCGTCCGCGCTCGGGCGGGAGAGCGGCTCCCCCTCGTTCGTCATCACCGTGATCGCCAGCATGGGTCCACCCTTGCACACCCCACTGACATCGCGGGCGGCGCCCGCACCGCCCGGGGCCGGCGAGCGCCGCGGCGTCCTCGGCTAGTCGCCCCGGACGGTGCCAGCGCTCTCGGTGAGCGTGGGTTCGCCGCTGTCGGGGGCCACGGTGAAGACCCGTGAGCCGGTGTCGGTGGTGACGGTGATCCGGTCGGGGGCGGTCCACGCGGCCGACCGGAAGGCCCCCTCTCCCGGGAACCGTTCGGGCATGGTGAGGACGCTCCAGCGGCGGGCCGACCAGCCGGTGCCGGTCTCCAGCCGGACCTGCCGGCTCTGTGACTCCGTCTCGTCCCCGGGGAGACCACGGTGGATCACCACCAGGACGTGGTCGGCCCGCCCCGGCGAGCTCGTCCGGGTCTGCTGGGAGGGCTCCCGGGAGAACGAGTGGAGCGCCAGGACGCCCAGCGCGCACAGCAACCCGGCGCTCCCGACCGCCGCCGTCGCCCCGCCGACCAGGTCCCGCCGCCCGCGCACGAGCGCCGCCACCAGCAGCAGGACCGCGGCCGCGCCGAGCAGCGGGACCGGATGGTCCAGGGCGTCGGCCACCGCGAACCGCCCGCCGCTGCGCGACTCCCGGCGCCCCACGACGCACAGGACGAGGGGCAGCAGGGCGCTGCCCGCCAGGATCCCGCCGAACCTCTCACGACGCTTCATCGCCCCCCCGGTCCCGTCCGCCTCCTGCGCGTCACCCTAGGCCGGACGGTCGTTCCGACGCAGTCGGACAGCCGGATAGCCGTGCGGCCGGGCGTGGTTCCGCGCACCGCGGGAGGGGCCCCGGCCATTCCCCGGCGGGAATTGTCCGGGCCCCGGGGCGCTCGGAGGATGGGTCGCACCGAGACCGCCGAACACCCGAGGGAGCCCGTCGTGACCACCACCGCCACCA
The DNA here is from genome assembly GCF_044764985.1 of Kitasatospora sp. NPDC093550. NCBI lineage: Bacteria > Bacillati > Actinomycetota > Actinomycetes > Kitasatosporales > Streptomycetaceae > Kitasatospora > Kitasatospora sp. NPDC093550. The sequence continues at coordinate 189,421 of NZ_JBIWJF010000001.1, read as the reverse complement.
CCACCCCCACCAGCGCGCAGCAACTCGCCGACCGTTACGCCGCGTTGTGGACCGAGTCGGACGCCGGGGCGCGCCGGAAGGCGATCGAGCGGCTGTGGGCCGAGGGCGGGGTGCACCTGCTGCACCCGCCCGTCGAGGCCCGGGAGGCGGCCGTGCGGGTCGGCTTCGCGGAGCCCGTCCTCGAAGCGCGCGGCTACGAGGAGTTGGAGTTCCGGGTCGCCCGCGCCCACGAGGAGTTCGTGGCGCCCGGCGAGTTCACCTTCCGCGCCCGCCCGGACGCCGTACGGCTGCGCGACGTCGTCCGCTTCAGCTGGGAGATGGTGACCGTGGCCGACGGCGAACCGGTCGGCCACGGCGAGGAGTTCGTCGTCCTGGACGCCGACGGGCGGATCACCGCCGACTACCAGTTCCCGCTCTGAGCGGCCGCCTCGCGCAGGGCCCCGGCGGTCGCCGCGTCCGCCGGGAGGAAGGCCTCCAGCTTGAGCTCGGCGAGCGTGACGTCCACGGCGGTGGCGAAGGTGGTGACCGTCGTCATCAGGCGCAGCTCGCCGATCGAGGTGCGCAGCTCCAACGGGACGGCGAACCCCAAGTGCTGCTCCTCCACCGGCGCTTCGGGCACGTAGGAGCTCAACTCCCGGTGCAGATCCCCGAGGTGCCGGGTGCGCTCGACGATGTGGCGCGCCCAGTCGGCGAAGTTGAGGATGCGCGGGGCGAGGCCGTCGGGGTGCAGGGCGAGCCGGTAGGCGTTGGTGCCGGGGCCGACCAGCCGGGGGTCGGCGCCCTCGGTGATGACGTCCAGGGCGGCGTTGGCGGCCACCACGTCGCCCCGGCGGTCCACCACCAGGGCCGGGTACGGGAGGTGGCCGGCCAGGATGTGGCCGATCGCCTCCCGCACCGGCGCCAGCGCCGGCCCGTCCAGCGGGGTCTCCGGGTAGACGGGCGCGTAGCCGGCCGCCAGCAGCAGTTCGTTGCGCTCCCGCAGCGGCAGGTCCAGCGACTCGGCGAGCCGGACGACCATGCCCCGGCCCGGCGCGGAGCGGCCGGATTCGATGAAGCTCAGGTGCCGCTGGGTGGTGCCCGCCAGGGTGGCGAGGTCGAGCTGGCTGATGCGGCGGCTGGTTCGGCGCTCGCGGAGCGCTTGGGGGAAGTCCACGGCACCAGCCAACCCGCCCGGCGCGCATCGCGCCATTCCCCCGGGGGAATTGAGACCATGCCGCGCCTCGGCCAGCATCGGGGTCATGGACATCGGAGTTTTCCTCCCCACCGGCCAGGACCAGTGGGCCGCCCACAACGCCCGCGATCTGATCGGATTCGCCCGCCGCGGCGAGGAGTTCGGCTTCTCCTCGCTGTTCGTCAACGACTCCCTGCTCAGCCCGCGGATCGAGCCGCTCACCATGCTGGCGGCCGCCGCCCCGGTGACGGAGCGGATCCGGCTGGGCACCGGCGCGCTGCTGCCGGTCCTGCGCCGCCCGGTGCAGACCGCGCAGACGCTGGCCTCGGTGGACCAGCTCTCCGGCGGCCGGCTGACCGTCGCCGTCGGCGCCGCCTTCCCCGGACACTTCGGCCGCCCGCTGCACGAGCTGTCGCAGGTGCCGTGGGAGCGCCGCTTCGCCCGGCTGGACGAGACGGTCGCCCTGTGGCGGGCACTCTGGGCCGGTGCGAAGGAGTTCCACGGCGAGTTCCACTCCTTCGCCGAACTCCCTCCCGCCACCGCGCCGTTCCGCCCCGAAGGCCCGCCGGTCTGGCTCGGCGGCGCCACCCCGGCGGCCTTGGAGCGCACCGGACGGCGGTACGACGGCTGGTTGCCGTACCCGCCGGACCCGGCCGACTACACGACCGGGCTCGAAGCCGTCCGGCAGGCGGCCCGGAATGCCGGGCGCGAGCCGGAGGCCGTCACCCCCGCCCTCTTCGTCAACGTCCGGATCGACCGCAGCACGGGGGCCGCCCGCCGGACCATGGACGCCTACACCCGGGCCAACTACGGGCTGCCGCTGACCGGGACGGAGCAGATCCAGGCCTTCGCCCTCGGCACCCCGGACGAGGTCGCCGCCACCCTCGCCCGGTACGCGGCGGCCGGCGCCCGGCACGTCGTGGCCCGCCTCGGAGCGCTGGACCTGTCCGACCAGTCGGACCAGCTGGAGAAGCTGGCGGCCCTCACACGCCCCGGGTCGCGGTGATCCGTCCGTCCGCGATCGCCGCCGTCAGCTCCCGGTGGTCCTCCTCCGTCCGGTCCGCGTAGCGCACCGCGAACTCGGCCAGGGCCTCCGCGAAGGTGTCCGAGCCGCCGAGGTAGCCGGCGATGGCGAGGCGGTCGCCGGTGCGGGCGTGGGCGCGGGCGAGGGTGCGGCCGCAGAGGTCGGCGTAGGCGCGCAGACCGGACGGCCGCATCTCGCCGACCTCGAACGAGCCCTTCATGTCCCGCAGTTGGCGGCCGTAGAAGTGGCGACCGGCGGGGCCGGTGGTCCAGCCGAGGAAGATGTCGCTGGCGGCCTGCATCAGGTGCTGGCCGGTGACCACCCGGCGGCCGCCGTGGTGGGCGGCGACCTCGGCGCCCACCCGGGTGGGCGGCAGGTGGTCCTCCAGCACCGAGCGGCCGGCCTCCTTGAGCTGCAGGAACAGCGGATCGCCGGCGTCCCGGCCCTCCAGCAGGACGATGAAGCACCGGGTGCCGACGCTGCCGACGCCGACCACCTTGCTGGCCGCGTCCACGAACCGGAAGCGGTCCAGCAGCACCCGGCGGTCCTCGGCGAGGGTGGCCCGGTAGTCGCTGAACACCTTTCCGACGTCGCGTAGTTCGGACCGCTTCAGCGGCTCGATCAGCGGCGGCGCGCTGATGATCCGGCGCTGCCCGTCCCGCTCCTCGGTCAGCTTGCCGAAGGCCTGCAGGTTGGTGCGACGCCGGGCGTGCGCGAATTCGGCCGCGGCACGCTCCCGCTGCCGGCGCTTGCGCAGCAGCGGCAGCACCTGCTCGGTGTCCACCCGGGCGTACCAGACGTCGAGTTCGCCCAGGCCCGCCAGTCGCCGCATCGCCGCCGCGTAGCCCTCGACGGCGGTACGGGCGGCGCGCCGCACGCGTTCCTCGTCCTGTCCGTTGTCGCGGGCGGCGACGGCGACGCTGGCGGCGAGGCGCTTGACGTCCCACTCGAAGGGACCGGGGTGGGTCTCGTCGAAGTCATTGACGTCGAAGAGCAGGGCGCGCTCCGGTGAGGCGTACACCCCGAAGTTCAACAGGTGTGCGTCACCGCAGAGTTGGACGGTGAGACCGGTGTCCGGGACGGCGCCGAGGTCGGCGGCCATCACGGCGGCGGCACCGCGCAGGTAGGTGAAGGGGCTGTCGGCCATCCGCCCGTAGCGGATCGGCAGCAGCGCGGCCACCCGGTCCCGCGCCTGGCGTTCCAGGACGGTCAGCGGGTCGGGCCGGTCGGCGGCGGGGATCCAGCGGCCGTGCTCGGAGCGGGACACGCGGTCGCGCGCGGCCCGACCGCGGCGGCGGCGTTCGGCGGGGGTGGTCATGCGGCGGCTCCGTCCGTCGGCGGGTCCCGGCCTCCGCGCGACGCGGGAGACCGCGGGTGCCCCTCCCCGCGACGCTAGGACACGAGTGCCGGAGGGCGCAGCGCACGCCCTCCGGCAGTCGGCCGTCCGAGTGAGACCCCGCGGGTCCGTTCCGCGCGGCTCACCCGGACGGGCCACTTCGGGCGGCGCCTTCGGGCGGCGCCCTCGGACAGTGCCCTCGGGCGGGTCACTGCACCGTGAAGTCCGCCATCATCGCCATGTCCTCGTGCTCCAGGTTGTGGCAGTGCAGCATGTACGCCCCCGCGTAGTCGGTGAAGCGCACCAGCACCTCCACCGCCTCGGCCGGACGGAGGTCCACGGTGTCCTTCCAGCCCGCGTCGTACGGGCCCGGATCCCCGCCGTCGCGGCCGATCACCTGGAAGTGGTCGAGGTGGACGTGCACGGGGTGGTGCAGATCGGACGAGAAGCGCCAGCGCTCGACGGCCCCGAGGGCGGGGGTGGCGATGTTCTGGCCCGGCTGGTAGGGCTCGCCGTTGATGGTCCAGCCGTCGCCGCGGCTTCGTCGGAAGGCGAACTCGCGGGTGGTGACGGCGGCGGAGGCGTCCAGGGCCTCGACGGCGGAGAGCCTGTCCGGTACCGCCGTGTCGTCCTGCACCTGCTTCGCGGAGACGTCGAAGCGCATCACCTCGGCCGTGCGGCCGCTGCCGAAACGGTTGACCAGGCGCACCTGGGTGCCGGGCTGGTAGCGGGAGAAGTCGACCACGACGTCGAAGCGTTCGCCCGGGGCCATCTCGATCCGGTCGTGGGCGACCGGGGCGGCGAGCAGTCCGCCGTCGGAGCCGATCTGGACCAGCGCGTCGCCGCCGGGCGGCTGCGGGTCGAGTTCGAGCCGGTAGGGGCGGGCGTTGGAGGCGTTGAGCAGGCGCAGCCGGTAGCGGAGGCGGTCGACGTCCAGCCGGGGCCAGGGGGCGCCGTTGACCAGGATGACGTCGCCGAGCACGCCGTTGGCGTAGGCGGCGGAGACGCCGGGCTCGCCGAGCGCGGGGTCGCTGGAGGGGTACTTGAAGGAGCCGTCGGCGGCGAAGGAGCGGTCGGCGATCATCAGCGGGAGGTCGCGCTCGCCGCGCGGCAGCGGCAGGGCGCCCTCCTCGTCGTCCTGGACGAGGTGGAAGCCGGCCAGCCCGCGCCAGACGCCGGGGCCGGTGAAGCCCATCCGGTGGTCGTGGTACCAGAGGGTGGCGGCGCGCTGCTTGCCCGGATAGGTGTAGCTGCGCTCGCCGGCGACGGTGCGGCCCGCCACGTGGTGCATCCCCGCCATGCCGGGCATGCCCTGCATGCCCTGGGCGGCGTCCGCCGGGGATCCGACGGGCATCAGCAGGTCCACCGGGTAGCCGTCGCTGTCCGCCGGGGTGTGCCCGCCGTGCAGGTGGGTGACGGAGGGCACCGGCAGTTCGTTGCGGTGCTTGACCACCGCGGTCCGCCCGGAACGGGTGACCAGCGTCGGGCCGGGGAAGCCGCCGCCGTACGTCCAGGCCTCGGTCCTCACGCCGGGGACGATCTCCAGCTTGGCGACCTGCTGGGTGATCTCGTAGTAGTCGGTGGCCCCTTCGGTGCGCACCGGGTTCAGCACGGCCGGTACCGGCAGCGGGACCCGGAACGCCTCGGGCAGGTCCAGGTCGCTGCTCAGCAGCCGCCCGGGGCGGCCCTCGGCGAACAGCTTGGCGGCGGAGGGGACGGCGACGGCGGCCAGGGCGCCCGCGCCGAGGACGGAGGCGCCGATGCCCAGGAACCGGCGCCGGTTCACTTGGACACCTCCAGCGGCCCGCCGGGGCGCGGCAGCCGGCCGCTGCCGTCCGGTCCCGCCTCGGGCAGCGCGGCCCGGGCGGGCAGCGGCAGCCGCCAGGCGCCGACCAAGCCGAACAGGGTGCCGCTGACCAGCAGCACGCCGAGGGTGACGTGGACGCCGATCGACCGGGCGTAGCCGGCGGCGATCTGGCCGATGACCGCGACGGTGAGCACGGCCGTGGTCCACAGCGGCCAGAGCGGCCCCCGGCCGGGCCGCCACACGGCGACGGCCGCCCCCAGTTGGAGCACCACCACGGTGGCCAGGGTCATCGCGTTGCCCTCGTGGTCCTTCAGGGAGTCGTAGGTGCCGTTGAGGAAGCTGCCGGCCAGCATGACCTGGAGCAGGGCCAGCAGGGCCAGCGCGGTGGCGGTGGTGCGCAGCAGGATCAGCGGCCAGCGGGGCGCAGGGGCGACAGGTGGACTGCTCATGTCGGGCTACTCTCTCTGCTTCGGCGGTCGGGCGGGGCGGGCGAGAGCGTAGCTGATCCGACATCACGATCAGTTCCGATAAAGGCTTTTGGATCTCCCGGTTACCCCATTGCGCCTGCTCGGACCGCCTTTGTCACCCGAACGAGGGACCCCCTTGAGCGGTCCTCAAGGGGGTCCCTCGTGTGCTGCACGTCGGGGCCGACGCGATGAGCTTCTCTCATGGGGCGGGGCGATGAGCTCCTCTCATGGGGCGCGCCATGAGCTCCTTTCATGGCCGTCGGTCATGAGGTCCTCTCATGCTCCCCGCCATGAGCTCCCCTCATCGTCGCCACCCCCATGAGCCCCGCTCACCTCACACCGTCCCGCCTCCCATCTCCCGCCTACTGTCGAGCCGCCCCCAGGGCCGCCGGCCGGGTCCGCAGCAGGGCGCGGACCGGCAGCCCGGTCGCACCGAGGCAGAGCAGAACGGCTCCGGCGGCCAGCGGCAGGGCGAGCGTCGGCGGCACGTACGGGGCGGCGTTGGCGACGCCCCGGGTGACCGGCACCAGCGTGATCCACGCGATCGCCGCGCCGACCGTCAGCCCGGTCGCGGCCACCAGCAGCGCCTCCCAGCGCATCATGCCGCGCACCTGGCGCCGGGTGGTGCCCGCCAGCCGCAGCAGGGCGACCTCGCGACGCCGGTCCAGCACCGTCATCACCAGGGTGTTGGCGGCGCTGACGGCCGCGAACCCGCCGAGCACGCCGGCCATCACCGTGTTGGCCCAGCCGCTGAGCTCCATCTCCTTGTCGGCCTGGGCGACGAACCCGGCCCGGTCGGCCACGCTCGTCCCGGCCAGGGCGCCCAGCCCGGCGGCCACCGCCGTACGGTCGGCACCCGGCGCGTCGGCGACCAGCACCTGGCTGTCGTACCCGCTGGTGACGTGCGCGGCGACGGCCGCCCGGGGCAGCACCGCCTGGCCGACGCCGAGCCCGCGCTCGTACACGGCGACCACCTGCGGTCGGACGACGGTGCCGTCGCCGAGCCGCAGCGGGACGCGGTCGCCGACCCCGGCGTCCAGGGCGTCGGCGAGGGTGGTGCTCAGGGCCACGGTGTCGGCGGCCCGGCCGAGGTCGGCGAGCGAGCCGCTGCGCACGCCCAGGTCGAGCACCTCGGGCAGCCGCGCCGGGTCGCCGTCGACGCCGAGCGCGGGGGCGGTGCTCAGCTGTCCGCCGCTCTCCAGGACCAGTCCGGTCCGCAGCACGCCGACGGCGGTCCGCACGCCGGGCACCTTCGCCGCCCGTTCGGCGGTCCCGGCGGGCAGGCCAGGGCCGGTGGCCCCGAGCACGTGGTCGGCGGTGACGCCGGCCCGGACGTTCTCGCCGCTGGTGTGGCGCAGGGTGCTCTGCAGGATCAGCAGGGTGCCGCAGAAGGCGGTGACCAGGACGATCGGGGTGATCGCGGAGGCCAGCCGGCGGGCGTTGGCGCGGGTGTTGTCGGCAGCCAGCGAGCCGGGCGCACCGCCGGCCCGCAGCGGGACTCCGAGCACGGCCGCGGCACCCCGGGCCACCCAGGGACCGAGCAGGGCGACGGCCAGCATGAAGCACATGACGACGCCGAGCGCGGTCTGCGCGGCCTTGGCGCCGTCCAGGGAGGCGGCGACGGCGGCGACCGCGCTGCCGCCGGCGGCGAAGACCAGCCCGAGGACGGTGCGCACCTTCCCCGGTCGGGGCGCCTCGACGGCGGCCTCGCCGAGCGCCTGTCCGGCGCGCAGCTTGGACGGCCGCCGGGCGGCCAGGAAGCCGGCGGTCAGCGCGGCGAGGGTGCAGGTGAGAACGGCGGCGACCATCGGCAGCGGGCCGACGTCGAGGCGCACACCCGCGGGGACGGCGCCGCGTTCGGCCAGTTGACCGAACCACCAGCGGGCGAGGGCGAGGCCGGGCAGGATGCCGAGCGCCGCGGCGACGGGGGCGACCAGCACGGCCTCGGTGGCGATGGTGCGGCGGATCTGGCGCGGGGTGGCGCCGATGGCACGGAGCAGGGCGAACTCGCGGGCGCGCTGGCCGGTGGCGAGGGCGACGGTGCTCATCACCACGAAGACCGCGGTCATGGTGGCGTAGCCGCCGAAGCTGCCGCCGAGGGCCATCAGGATCGTCCGGGCCTCGCCGAGGGCGGGGTGTTCGACCGCGCCCCGGCCGTCTCCGGTGAAGACCTTCGCTTCGCCGCCGACCGCCTGGCGGACCTGGGTGGCGAGCGCCGCAGCGGTCACGCCCTCGCGGGGCTGGACGGCGACGGCGTCGATCCGTCCGGGGTGGCCGGAGAGCCGATCGGCGGTGGCGTCGGCGAACCAGGCGGTGGGGCCGGCCGCCTGGGCGGCGGCGAGGCCGGAGACCCGGTAGCTCACGGTACCGCCGGGCGCCGTCAGCGTGAGGTTCGCGCCGGGCGCGAGATGGGCGGCGCGCGCGGTGTCGACGTCCAGCACCACCTCGTTCGCACCCGGTGCTCGGCCTTCGGACAGCCGGTCGTCCGGGCCGGCGATGCCGAGCGCGGCGTAGCCCCGCCCGGTCAGGGCCGCCGTCCCGTTCCCGGCGGCGGGCGGGACGGCGGTGAGCGGGAAGGCGGTGTCCGGCCGGGCGGCCGCGACGCCGGGCAGGGCGGCCAGCCGGCCGACCAGCGCGGCGTCGGTCCGGGCCCGCTCCGGGGTGGTCTGCTCCTGGGTCTCGGTGTCCTCGCCGACCTTCCGCTGGATCTTCACCGTCTGCTCGGCCGCGACCACCACGGGCGCGGAGGCGTACCGGACGGGTTCGAGGCGCGCGGTCAGGCCGGTCTGCAGCAGCACACCGCAGGCCGTCACCACGGCGGCGCCGAGCAGGAGGGCGACGAGGGTGCCCACGAAGGAGGCGGGGCGGAAGCGCACCGAGGCGCGGGCGAGTCCGTTGCTCATGCCGCGGCTCCCACCGGGCGGGCGGTGAGCGTGACCATGCGGTCGGCGACGGCCTGCGGGCTGGGGTGCGGCAGGTCGTCCACGAGCGCGCCGCCGGCCAGGAACAGCACCCGGTCGGCGAAGGAGGCGGCCACCGGGTCGTGGGTCACCATCACGACGGTCGCGCCCAGGGAGTCGACGGACTGCCGCAGCAGGCCCAGCACCTCGTGCGCGGTGCGGGTGTCCAGGGCGCCGGTCGGCTCGTCGGCGAACACCACGTCCGGGCGGGTGATCAGTGCGCGGGCGATCGCGACCCGCTGCTGCTGGCCGCCCGAGAGCTGGCCGGGCCGGCGCCGGGCGTGCTGCCCGAGGCCGACGCGCTCCAGCAGGTCCCGGGCGCGGCCGCGGTCCTGGCGCTGCCCGGCGAGCCGCTGAGGGAGCAGGACGTTCTGCTCGACGCTCAGCGAGGGCAGCAGGTTGAAGGACTGGAAGACGAAGCCGATCCGGCTGCGGCGCAGTTCGGTGAGCCGGTTCTCGCTGAGCGCGGTGATCTCCTGGCCGCCGAGCCGGATCTCCCCCGCGTCCGGGCGGTCCAGGCCCGCCGCGCACTGCAGGAAGGTCGACTTGCCGGAGCCGGAGGGGCCCATGACGGCGGTGAAGGTGCCGCGGGCGAGCGCCAGGTCGATCCCGCGCAGCGCCTGCACCGCCGCCTCGCCGCGCCCGTAGCTGCGGCGCACCCCGCGCAGTTCGATCGCCGGGGCCCCCTGCGGCGCACCGTACGGGGCACCGCCGTTCGGCTCGGCGGCGGGTAGGGCGCCTCCGTACGCGTCGGCGGCGTACGGCTCGGTCCCGCGCTCGTCGGTCCCGCGCTCGTCGGTGCTGCGGCGGAGGTGGCGGCGTGCCATGGAGGGGCCTTCCTTCGGTTCTGCGTCGCTCGTCGTCAACGCGCTCAACGCTAGGAACTACGGACGGACCCGGCCATGGAGGTCACCGGCGGACCGGGGGTGGGGTTATCCCTACACCGGATCGGCGGCGATCCCGAGGTAGGCCGCGCGCAGCCCGGCGAGCGCCGGGTGGGCGGGGTCGAGGACGGTGCCGTCGACGGCGGCCAACGGACGGACCCCGACCCCCGCGTTCACCGCGAAGGCGGCGCGGAAGCGCCCCAAGTCGGCGACGGGCAGCGGCTCGCGGGTCTGCGGGCCCCGGTAGGCCCCGGACAGCAGGGCCTGGGTGACACCGGGCAGGCTCGGGCCCTGCGGCCAGACCAGCTTGTCGTCGTCCAGGAAGCCGACGTTCCAGGTCGCGCCCTCGGTCACCCGGCCGTCCGGGTCGACCAGCAACACGTCGTCGTAGCCCGCGAGTTGCGCCTGCCTGCGGTGGTGGACCAGACCGAACAGGCCGACGTGCTTCACCTCCGGCAGCTCCCGCCGGTACACGGCGGTCCGTGCCCGCAGCGGGGCGGGCTCGGCCGCGGCGGCCGGCCGGGTGGTGACCAGCAGGGTGGGCGCGGCGGGAGCGGCGGGGCGCTCCAGACCGAGCGCCGGGTCGTACACCGTGACCCGGACGATCACCGGGGCGCCGTCGACGGGCAGCACCGCGCGGATCCGCTCGCGCACCACCGCCCGGTCCAGCTCGGCGGCGAACAGCACGCGGCAGTCCCGGACCAGCCGGTCCAGGTGCAGCGTCAGACCGCGGACCCGGCCCGCCTCGGCGCGCAACGTGGTGAAGTGCCCGTAGTTGAGCAGCCCCAACGCGGCCAGCCGCGCCGGGTCGGCGGGGGCGCCGTCGATCTCGATCTCAGCCATCCCCCGAGTCTGCCAGCTGCGGCGACGGCGCCGCGGCCCGCACGGGGCCGGGTAGCCCGGCCCGCGCCGGACCCCGCTCCCGCCCCTCCTGCGGCGACCCCTGCGCCGGACTCCGCCCAGGACCTTGCTCCGGGCCGTGTTCCGGGCCGTGTTCCGCCCTCCGTTCCGGGACCTGCGGGGCGGGGACCGGCGCCGGACGGTAGGGGGAGGACACCGGCCGACGGGCGGCCCGTTCGAACTCCTCGATCCGGTAGGCCAGTCCTTCCGGCTCCCCGGCGTCGGCCCAGCGCCACGCCTCCGCCCACCACTGCGGGCCGCGCACCATCGGGAAGCCCGCGAGCGCCAGGTGTAGGGCCAGCGTCGAGCGGGCGTACTCGTGCACCCAGCCGTCGGTGCCCCGGTAGTCCGCCGTCTCGTCCAGCCGCAGCCAGCGCCCCTCCCGGCCGGCCGTCAGTATCGGCACCCAGCCGCGCAGCCGGTCGGCGACCAGCAGGAGCAGGCGCCCGTCCTCCTCGCGCACCCGGTAGGAGGGGAGTTGGGGCATCCGCGCGAGCGAGAGCGAGCGCTTCCAGCCGACCACCCACAACCCCCGGCGCAGGTGGTAGCGGACGGCCGACTGCCACGTCCAGTGCGCCTCCAGCCGGAACCCGGGCAGGCCCTCGGCGGTGGCCGCCGCGTACACCTCGTCCAGCGCGGCGGCGGCCAGCCCGCGGCCGCGCGCGGCCGGGCCGAGGTAGAGGGAGGAGACGGCGAGTTGGCCCGGGCCCTTGGTCCAGTTGTCCACCGCGACAGTGCCCGCGACGGTGCCGTCGTCGTCCTGGATCCAGTACCGGCGGCGGTACAGCTCCCCGCCCGGCCACTCCCGCCCGCTCTCGCCCAGCCGCTCGCGCCAGCCGCGCTCGACCGGCGGCGCCAGGCCGTCCGGGTCCACCAGCTCCCCGAGCTCGCCCTCCACCAGGGACGCCAAGTCCCACAGCGCGAACCGCCGTTCGTCCTCCTCGGCGGCCGCGCGCAGCCGCGGACCGACCGCCAGCCGGTCCTGCGCCCGCTCCACCGCCGCATCCCACGACCTCACCACGCCGCCACCCTAGCGGGACCCGCGGACATTCCGTAATTCAGTGGACACCGAACGTCAGATCGGGTACGAATCCCCCTGTCCGATCAGCCCGGTTCCCACCGGCTTGTCCCGGAGGGGCCGTTCGGGAGGGAGATCCCCATGCGTGAACTCTTCGTCCGTGCCGTCGCCGGGGCGGCGCGCGCCCTATCGGACGGGCTGGCGCTGCTTCGGGCCCTGGTCCGCCGCGCCGGTCACGGGCCGGGGGCGGGGGCGGGCCAGCGCCACGGCCGCGATCACCAGGGCCCCGCCCACGAGGGCGTTCCAGCCGACCGGCTCCGCGAGGAACAGCGCGCCGATCGCGGTGGACCACAGCGGCATCACGTAGGTGACGGCCGAGGTCACCGTGGTGCCCGCGGTCCGGACCAGGCCGAGGTTGAGCAGGTACGCCAGGCCGGTGCCGAGCACGCCGAACGCCACCAGGGCGACGGCCGGGCCGGCCCCGGGCCACTGCGGGGCGCCCGCGGCGAGCGGGGCGATGACGGCCAACTCGGCCGTGGCGCAGCCGATCTGCAGCGTGGAGAGGGTGGTCACCGACTCCGGCCGACCGGACAGGAAGCGCCGCAGGTAGGCGAAGCCCGCGCCGTAGCAGCAGGCGGCGGCCAGACAGGCGAGGCCCCCGGCCGCTTCGCCCGAGCCGATGCCGCGCCAGACCCCGAGCACGGTGAGCACCCCGAGGAACCCCAGGGCGAGGCCGGTGAGCCGGCGGGCGCCCGGGCGGCGCTCCTCGGGGACGGTGAGCACCGAGAAGACGAGGGTGAACAGCGGGGTGGTCGCGTTCATCACCCCGGCGAGCACCGAGCTGATCCTGGTCTCGCCGTACGGGAACAGGATGAACGGCACGGTGTTGAGCAGCACCGCGACCACCGCCGAGTGCCCCCACAGCGCGCGGTCGCGCGGCATCCGCTCACCGCGCAGCACCAGGACGGCGGCCAGCGTGAGCGCGCCGAACAGACACCGCCACAGCGCCACCCAGACCGGGGGCACGCCCGCGTCGACCGCCACCTTGATCAGGGCGAAGCTCGCACCCCAGATCGCCGACAGTGCCGCAAAACCCGGCAGCCAGCGTCGCACCGCAACCACCCCCGCATTCCTCCGGTGTTCCCTGCTGGACAGAGGATGTGCCGCCGCCCGAGCATGAGTCCAACAAGTGGCAGTCCTACGTGGATGAGGAAGTCTCATGACCCCAGGTCACACGCCCCAGGCCGTCCGATGACCACGGAGGTCAACCTGGCACAGCTCCGGGCCCTGGTCGCGGTCGCGGACACCGGCAGCTTCGGCGCGGCCGCCGACGAACTGGGCATCAGCCAGTCCGCCGTCTCGCACGCCGTCGGCGCGCTGGAGCGGGCCCTGGGCGCTCCCGTCCTGATGCGCGGCACCCCGTGCCGGCCGACCCCGCTCGGCCGGGAGGTCCTGCCGCACGCCCGGACGGCCGTCACCTCCGTCGCCGCCGTGCGCACCGTCGCCACCCGGCACACCGGCGGGCTGACCGGCACGGTCCGGCTGGCCGCGCCGACCACCGTCTGCCAGGGACTGCTGCCCGGGTTGCTGAGGGACTGGAAGGCCGCCTACCCCGAGGTCACCGTCCGGGTCTTCGAGGGCGAGGACATCGAGCTGGCCACCTGGCTGGAGGCCGGGACGGTCGACGCCGCCGTCCTGGTCGACGCCGGGCCGCCGCAGCCCGGGGCGGTCATCCTCGGCGCGGACTCGATGCACGCGCTGCTGCGCCGCGACCACCCGCTCGCCGGGCAGGAGACCGTCCACGTCGCCGAGTTGGCGGACGACGACTTCCTGCTCTCCGAAGGCGGCTGCGAGCGCCACATCCGGGAGGCGTACCGGCGGGCCGGCGCCCGCTTCGCACCCCGGCACCGGATCCGGGACCTCAACACCCTGATCGGCATGGTGAACGCCGGCGTCGGGGTCTCGGTGATCCCCGCGCTGGCGGTGACCATGCTCCCGGCCGGCTGCGTGCTGATCCCGATCCGGCCCTCCGTCCACCGCACGCTCACGCTCACCGGGCCGGCGGGCCGACCGTGGTCCCCGGCGGTCAGCGGGCTGCTGGCGGGAGTGGCGGGCACGGCGAAGGGCAAGGCGGTGGCGGCTCTGGCACCGGTCTGACTGGAGCATTTCGGTGCCGGGGGCGGGGCCGGTGGAACTTTCCGCCGATCCGGACGGCAGTGGCTGGTCGGCGCGGGCGCACGGCCGGAGGGTGACGGCATTCCCGCCGTACACCCGAGGGAGGACCCGATGTCCGCACAGCCGCTGCCCCCACCGCCCGGGCAACCGCCGTCCGCGCAGCCGCCGACCGCACACCCGGCGCCCGGGCACCAGCCGCCCGGACAGCCGCGCCGCTGGTGGGCGCTCGCCGCGCTGCTCACCGCCGAGGCGATAAACCTGCTGGACGCGACGATCGTGCAGGTCGCCGCGCCGCGCATGCGCGCCGACCTCGGCGGACCGGCCGCCGCCGTGCCCTGGCTGACCAGCGCGTACACCCTGCCGTTCGCCGTCCTGCTGCTCACCGGCGGACGGCTCGGCGACCGGGCCGGGCGCCGACGGGTGTTCCGGATCGGGGTCACCGGCTTCCTGCTGGCCTCGCTCGCCTGCGCCTGCGCGCCCACGCTCGGCGCCCTGCTGGCCTTCCGGGCCGTCCAGGGCACGGCCGCGGCCGTGATCGTGCCGCAGACCATCGGCCTGATCAAGGCCATGTTCCGGGGCTCGGAGACGGCCCGCGCACTGGGCACGATCGGACCGGTGATGGGGCTCGCGGCGGTCGCCGGGCCGGTGCTCGGCGGGGTTCTCACCCACGCCGACCTGTTCGGCTCCTCCTGGCGCGCGGTCTTCCTGGTCAACGTCCCGCTCTCGCTCGCCGTGCTGGCCCTCGCCCCGCTGCTCCCCGAGGACCGCGCCCCGCGCCGCCCCGGCCTCGACCCGGCCGGCAGCGCGCTCGCGGCGCTCGCCACGGCACTGGTCGTGCTGCCGCTGCTGGCCGCCGGACGTACGCCCCCGGTGTGGACGGCCGCCGGAGTCCTCGTCGCGGTGGCCTTCGTAGTCCACCAGCGGCGCGGGGCCCGGCGCGGCGCCGACACCCTGGTCGAGCCGAGCCTGTTCACCTCCGTACGGTTCCCCGCCGCGCTGCTCGCACTGGCCCTCGCCTTCGCGGCGACCACGGGGCTCGGCCTGGTCGTCGTGCTGCAGCTCCAACTCGCCGGCGGCGCCGACGCCCTGACCTCCGGCCTGACCCTGCTGCCGATGTCCGCCGGGCTCGCGGCCGGCTCCCTATGGGCGGGATCCTCGCTGGTCCGGCGGTACGGGGCGCGGGTGATGCCCGCCGGAGTAGGCATCATGGCCGTCGGGGTGGTCGCCGCCGTCGGCGCCTACCGGACGGGCGAGCGGCCGGAGGCGCTGCCGTACGCGCTCGCCGCGGTCGGCCTCGGGCAGGGGCTGTTCACGCCCGCCTTCTTCGCCACCGCCCTGAAGCCGCTGCGACCCCAGGAGATCGGCTCGGCGGCGGGCCTGCTCAACGCCGTGCAACAGCTCGGCTCCACCCTCGGCATCGCCGTGCTCGGACGGATCTACCTCGCCGCCCCGAGCGCCGCCGGGGCGCAGCACGCCTGCTGGGCGGCGGCCGGGGTGCTGGCGGCCGTCGCCGTGGCCGGCCGGGTCATGAGCGGCGCTCATGACCCCTCCCCCGCCGCCACCCACCGACCGGACCGCGGCCCGGCGGAGCCGAACCCGACGGAAGCGAACAGCAGCGAAGCGACCGGCACGGAACCGGACGCGGCAGAATCAGGCGGTGTGTCCGACCACCGGGAAGCCACGCATGCTCGATGACCTCGACCGCGCGCTCGTCCACGCCCTGCGCGTCGACGGGCGCGCCCCGTTCAGCCGGATCGCCGCCGTCCTCGACGTCTCCCCGCAGACCGTCGCGCGCCGCTACCGGCGGCTGCGGGCCGAGGCCGGACTGCGGGTGGTCGGGCTCGCCGACCCGCAGCAGGTCGGACGGACCCAGTGGCTGCTGCGGCTGACCGCCGGACCGCAGGCCGCCCAGAACCTCGCCCAGGCCCTGGTCCGACGCTCCGACACCGCCTGGGTGAAACTCTCCTCCGGCGGCACCGAGATCACCGCCATCGTGGACACCGGCCCCGGCCCCGACGGTCACAGCCTGCTGCTGCGCGACATCCCCCGCAGCGCCGCCGTCACCGACGTCGCCGCCCACTGCCTGCTGCACACCTACCGGGGCGGCCCGTCCGCCTGGCCGGTCAGCACCGAGGCGCTGACGGAGGACCAGCAGGCCCGGCTCCGCCCGACCGCTCCAGACCTCCCTGCCACCGACCTCCCCGCCACCGACCTCCCCACCATGAGCCCCTCCTCCGTGAGCGCCCCCGCCACGAGCCGCCCCCGGGCCGACCTGGACGAGGCCGACCACACCCTGCTCGGCGCGCTGCACCGCGACGGCCGCACACCCCTCGGAGACCTCGCCGCCGCCACCGGCCGAACCCCGGCCACCATCGGCCGCCGACTCGCCGAACTCCGGTCGGACGGAACGGTGTTCCTCGACGTCGAACTCGACGCCCGGCTGCTGGGCGCGGACATGCAGGCGCTGCTCTGGCTGAGCGTCGCCCCCGCCCACCTCGACCGGGTCGGCCGCGCCCTCGCCACCCACCGCGAACTCGCCTTCGTCGCCGCCACCACCGGCCCCAGCAACCTCGCGGCCCTCGCCCTGTGCTCCGACCCGGCGGACCTCCACCGGTACGTGACACAGCGGTTGGGCGCCGTCCCGGAGATCACCGCCCTGGAGTCCGCCCCCGTCCTGCGCACCCTGAAGGCCGCCGGGCCCGTCCCGGCACCCCCGGGACTCGTACGCCCCTGACCGGGCCGGACCCACCGCAAGGCCCACCGCAAGTCCGCTGCGGGGCCGGCGGCGGGTGCGGCGGCGGGTGCGGCGCCCGAGCGGGCGCCCGGTCCGGCGCCAGGGCCGGCGCCCGCTCAGCCCCGCAGCCGGACGCCGTCGAGCACCACGCCCACGACGCTGCGCGCCGGAACGGCGCCCCACATCCGGGAGTCCGTACTGAACTCCGGATTGTCACCGAGCAGCACCACGTGCCCGCCCGGCACCGTCCCGCCCGCGACGACCGGGCGAACGGGCGGCGGGACGGGGTCGCCGGGCAGCGCCGCCAGACGCTTCACCAACAGCCGACCCGGCCGCCGTCGAAGCGGGCCACCGCCGGCCGCGGCGAGGCCGTCCGGCGCGACCACCACGATCCGGCCCGCGCGCAGCCGGGCCAGGCCGCGACGCAGCACCAGCACCCGCTGCCCGGGCCGCAGGGCCGGAGTCATGCTCGGCCCCGAGACCTCGACCACCGACAGCGCCACCCGCAGCAGCCCGGCGAGGCCCACCAGGGTCACCAGTCCCGCACCGCCCACCGCCAGCAACATCCCCGTCACCGTCACCGTCTCCATCCCCGTCCCCGCGCCTTCCCCACTCAACGGACCGACCGGACCGCCCCCCAACCACCAACGCCCGCCCCGGGACCGGCCCCGGTCCCGGCCCCGCTCCCGGTCCCGCTCCCGGTCCCCGCTGCACTGCCCCGCCTCACGACCCCGTCCGTCCCGACACCACCGCGTCCACCACCGCGTCCTGGTAGCCGGACGCCTGCAGCGTGAACAGGTCCGCGTAGCGGCCGCCGAGGGCCATCAGCGCGTCGTGCGTGCCCTCCTCGACCACCCGGCCGGCGCCGAGGACGACGATCCGGTCGGCGTCCCGGACGGCGCTGAGCCGGTGGGAGATGACCAGGCTGGTGGCACCCCGGCGCAACTCCCGCAGGTTCTCGTGGAGTTCCTGTTCGGCGGCGGCGTCGAGGCCCGCACTGGGTTCGTCCAGGATCATCAGGTCGGCGTCGCCGCGCATGAACGCCCGGGCCACGGCGAGGCGTTGCCACTCCCCGCCGGACAGCGAGTGGCCCCAGCCCGCCTCGGTGACGCCCTCGGGCAGGAAGATCCGGCTGAGCAGGGCCCCGTAGCCGCCGTCCAGCCGCTGGACCCGGTCGTGGATGCCGGCCGCGCGGGCGGCGTCGGCGATCCGGGCCCGGTCGTCGAGGTGGGCGAGGCGGCCGAGGCCGATGTTCTCCCCGGCGGTGAGGTCGTAGCGGCAGTAGTCCTGGAAGACGACGCCGATCCGCTGCCGGTACTCGTCGGGCGGGAACTCGCGGATGTCGACGCCGTCCCACAGCACCCGGCCCCGGTCCGGGTCGTAGAGCCGGCAGAGCAGTTTGACCAGGGTGCTCTTGCCCGCACCGTTGAGGCCGACCAGGGCGGTGACGGAGTCGGCCCGCAGGGTGAGGTCGACGCCGCGCAGGATCCACGGCGCGTCGGGGTGGTAGCGGAACCAGACGTCCTGGAACTCGATGGTGCCGCGCAGCGCGGCGGGTGGGCGCGGGTCGGTGGCCGGGGCGAGGTCGGGCGGGGCCTCGCCGAGCGTGCGGTAGTGGTCGAAGGTGAGCGCGGCCTGGTACGCGGAGGCGCCGCCGGCCGCGAGCTGTCCCACCCCGGTCTGGATGCCGGCCACGGCGGCCAGGCAGACCGAGACCTGGCCGAGGGAGAGTTCGCCGTGCCTGGCGGCCCGTACCGCCCACACCAGGCCGAGCGCGTAGACGGCGACGCCGAGCAGTGAGGCGGGCAGCCGGCGGGCGAGGTTCTGCCGGTCGGTGCGCTCCTCGGCGCCGCAGACCGCCCGCAGTTCGTGCCGGGCGCGCCCGCGCAGGAAGTCCTGCAGACCGAACAGCCGGATCTCCTTCACCGCGTCGACGTCGGAGACCAGGCTGCTGTAGAAGGACTGGCGCCGGTTGCGGGACATGGTCGCGCCCAGGACGGCGGCCCGGCGGCGTCCGGCCGCGAGCTGTGCCCGTACCAGGGGCAGCGTCAGCAGCAGGGTGAGCGCGCCGAGCAGCGGGTTGACGACGAAGACCGTGCCGAGGAAGCCGATGACGGTGAGCAGTGCCTGGAGGCTGCCGAAGGCGGCGCCGACCAGGATGTCGGGGGCGACGCCGCCGGCCTGCTGGGCGAGGCGGAGCCGGTCCTGGAACTGCGGGTCCTCGAAGGGCCGCAGGCCGGGCAGCCGGTTGACGGCGTCGAACAGCTCCTCCTGCACCCGCAGGCGGATCGCCCGGCTGGAGCGCGCCCGGGTGTACTCGCCGAGCGCGGGGGCCAGGGCCATGCCCAGGCTCGCCGCGACCAGCAGGACGCAGGTCCCGGTGGTGGGACCGTTCGCGGTTCCGGTGAGCGCGTCGAACAGGCGGCTCACCAGCAGGGCGGTGGCGGCGGGCAGCAGACCGGCGACCAGGCCGCAGAGCAGCGAGAGCAGCAGCGTGGTCCGGCCGGCCCGCCAGGCGAGCGCGCACGCGGCGACCGCCGAGCGCAGTGCCCGCCCGGCGCCGGGTGTCACCGGGCCACGCCCGGGACCGGCACCGCGGACAGCACCGGGGCCCCGACCACGAGCGGGACCGGAGCCAGGGCCGAAGCCAGGACCGGAGCCAGGGCCCGCCGCACCCCGCGCGCCCGGAGGATGAGCCGCACTCATCGCGCGGCGGTCGGGATGACGAGCTCACCCGGGACCAGGTGATGGGTGATCCGGCCGTCGGCGTCGACCGAGACGTAGCTGGGCCAGCGCACGATCCCGAACGCCTCGGCGGTGGAGTCGGTCCCGGCTCCGGAGGTCTCCACCGACACCCGGGCCACCGGCTCCAGCAGCGTGCGCAGTTCGGTGACCACCGGGCCGCTGCCCTTGACGACGGCGAGGACCCGCTCGCGCCCGCCCGGGTAGCCGGTGACCGCCTTGACGAAGTCGGGTGCCTGCTCCAGGCACGGCCCGCACGTCCCGGAGAAGAAGCCGACCACCGCCGGCGCCCCGACCAGGTCCGCCCTGGTGACCTCGCCCCCCGCGGTGGGCGCCCGGAATTCCGGCACCGGCGCACCGTCCGGAATCCGGTTGTCGGGAACCGAGACGCCCGTCCTGATGTTTCCGAACGACGCCGGAGAACCGTGTGCGGAACCACGCGTGTTGATTTTCCGCGCGAGTGCGAGCGTCAACACCAGATTGAACAGGGAAAGACAGCCGATAATGACGATGAAAAGCATGGCCATGGCGATTCCGCGCCTCGTTCCTGGGTTCGATCGGGTACCGGGAGGAATTTCCGGCGGTTTCCGGTAAAAAAGGGGGTCCCGTGGGGGTGGGCCGGGCCGCGCGGCACCGTTCAGCGCCACACCTCCAGCGCCACACCGTTCAGCACGGCACCGTTCAGCACGGCACCGTTCAGCGCGCCGCCGTGAAGAGTTCGACGAGCGTGTCGGTGGCGATGATCAGCGCGCTGGCGAACGCGGCGGCGAGCAGCGCCACGGCCGCCCCGGCCGCCCCCAGGCCACCGGGGTCGGGCGCGGCGCTCGCCGCCAGGCCCGCACCGACGACGGCCATCAGGACCAGGTTGCGTCCCACATGAGCCTTGCTCACGGGCACGCCGGAGGCGCCGAAGCAGGAGCAGGAGACGTCGGCGCCCCGCCGCAGGAGCCGGACCAGGACGGCGGTGAACAGCGCGATCAGGCCGCCACTCGCGAAGAAGGCCCAGGTCGCTATGGGTCCGGGTGCCCAGGCCAGCAGGGCCAGGGCAGCCTCGGCGGCGGGTACGCCGACCACCGCCAGGCCCGTCAGCCGGGGCGGCAGGACGGCCATCACCCGCAGCGCGGAGGCGAAGTCGCGGCGCGCGCGGAGCTTGGCGAGGGCGGACGTGGCGAACACCACCGCGATCACGGCGCGGCAGCCGAGCAACAGGTATGCGGTCATGGATCCCCCTCCGCCGGTGCCCCCGCCGACGCAGGGCGGGGGCACCGGCGGCCGTGTGTCAGCCGGCCGGTTCGGTCGGCGAACCGGGACGGGTCAGCAGCCGCCGACGATGACGTAGGTGACACAGGACGGCTTGACCGCACAGTTCCAGGAGCAGCACTCCGTGACGTACAGGTTTTCGCCGCTGCAGTGCGTGGTGGTGCCGGCCGGGCAGGCGCAGTACGCGTCCGCGACATTCGCCTTGCGGCCGCCGGAAACCACGCGGTCGACCAGGTTGAGAACCGCCTGAACCATTTTTCCTCCTCGGGAGGGTGGATTGGAGAGGCTGTGCACTTACTCACGAGATCTCGCGGTTCGAAAAGCTAACCGACCGTTCGAGAGCTTGTCTAGACCAACTTCGAAAGCCGTCAACGGATCGGAATCCGGAACAACAGGCTCCTGTTCCCGGCGGTTCACACTCGCCCTCCGCCGGGTCTTGACCCGCCCTCCGGGACAGGTCTATACCAGTGGGAGCCTGCGGCAACCACCCGACGCCCCCGGGCAGTTCGGCCTGCCATCGCGCCACCCCCACCTCCGGCGCGAACGGGCACTTCCCCCACCGCCGTTTCCTGGAAGGCCTCCGATGGAACGCGCAACCACACACGTCCCACCCACCGCATCCGCCACGGCCACCGCGGGCGGCAGCACCTCACACCCCGCCCCCGGGCACCGCCGCCGTTCCCACCGGGCCGCCCTGGCCGGCACCGGCTCCGCCGCCGCGAACAGCGCGGCCACCACGGACAGCGCGGTCACCAGCACCGCCGGCCTGGGCAGCAACTGGTACGCCTCGGCGCCGTACCTCATGCCCGAGGACAACAGTCCCCCGGACGCCGCCACCGTCATGGACGCCACCGGCCAGAAGGCCTTCCAACTCGCGTTCATCCTGGCCCAGGGCAACAATTGCTCCCCCGCCTGGGGCGGCACCTCCTCGATCGACACCGACACCACCATGCCGAACGTCATCCAGACCGTCCGCGGCAAGGGCGGGGACGTCTCGGTCTCGGTCGGCGGGTACGGCGGCACCAAGCTCGGCCAGGTCTGCGGCACGCCGGAGGCGACCGCCGCCGGCTACCAGAAGGTGATCACCAAGTACCAGCTCAAGGCGATCGACTTCGACCTGGAGGAGCCCGAGTACGAGAACACCGCGGCCATCCACAACGAGATCGGCGCCGCACGGATCCTCCAGCAGAACAACCCGGGCCTGTACGTCTCCATCACCACCGCCGGCACCAACGCGGGCACCGGCTGGTTCGGCACTCAGATGCTCAACGAGGCCAAGTCGCAGGGCTTCACGCCGAACAACTACTCCATCATGCCGTTCGACGGCGGCTTCAACGGCGCGGCGGCCCAGACCGATGCCCTGGTGAAGTTCAACCGGATCCTGCAGACCACCTTCGGCTGGAGCGAGGCCACCGCGTACGCCCACGAGGGCGTGTCGATGATGAACGGGCGCACCGACGCCGCCGAGTACTTCCGCCAGGCCGACTTCCAGACGGTGCTGGACTTCGCCACCGCGCACGGCCTGGCCCGGTACACCTACTGGTCGGTCAACCGGGACCGGCAGTGCCAGGGCCCGGTCGACCCGGGGCTGTCCGGCTCCTGCTCCAGCGTGGCGCAGAACGACTGGGACTTCACCAAGTACACCGTGAAGTTCGCCGGGGCGACCCCGCCGACCACTCCCCCCACGACGCCGCCGACCACGCCGCCGACCAGCCCGGGCACCTGCACCGCCCCGGCCTGGAACGCGGGCACCACCTACACCGCCGGCAACAAGGTCTCGTACAACGGGCACAACTACCACGCCAAGTGGTGGACGCTGAACGAGGTGCCGACCGCCAGCGGCCAGTGGGGCGTCTGGGCCGACGACGGCCCCTGCTGACCGACCCGAGCACGGCAGGGCTCCCGGGGCACACGCCCCGGGAGCCCGCCTCACTGCCGCACCGCCCAACGAGTCACGGCGTCACGAACCCCGACATCACGACGCCACGACGCCACGCCTTCACGCCTTCACGGCGCAAGACGCGACGGCGTCACGACGCCACGACGTCACCCCGACGCCGCGAACCGCTCCCGCAGCTCCGCCAGCACCTCCGCCGCCTCCGGCAGCCCGGCGGCTTCGCAGCGGGCGATTCCGGCCGACAGCCGGGCCACCGCCGCCCCGGTGCGGCCGAGGTCACTGCCCTCGATCAGCGCGGCCAGCCGGACGGACTCCGCCCGCGGCGCCTCCGCCCGTTCACCGCCCTGCTCGTACACCGCGATCGCCCGTTCGACCTCGGACAGCGCCTCCTCGTACCGCTCGGCGACGGCCAGACAGCGCGCCCGCTCGTAGTGCGAACCACCGCGCAGGTACCAGGAGTTGTATTCCTGTCCGCGCTCCTCCGCGGTCGCGCCGACCTCGTCGGCCTCGGTCAGCAGGGCCAGCGCGCCGGCCAGCCCCTCCGCACCCTCCGCCCGCATCGTGATCCGGGCCAACTCCCTGAGCGTTGCGGCCAGTTGATCGACCTGCGGCGCCTTGCCGTGGGCCTCGCGGGCCCGGGCGAGGGCCGCCTCGGCGGCGTCCCGACGGCCCGCCTGGGCGAGCGCCAGGGTGGCCTCGCAGGCGACCATGGTGTGGGTCTCCTGGTCCTCCCAGTCGGCCACCAGGTCGGCCAGCCGCAGGTACTCCTCGGCCGCGTCCCGGTACTCCTCCAGTTCGGCCAGGCCCCGGGCGAGGTCCAGCCGGGTCTGCGCGAGCATCCGCACGTCCAGCCGGGCCGCCGACGCGTCCAGCAGCACCGACTCCAGGACGGCGACCGCGTCCGTCGCCCGACCGGTGTCGCGCAGCACGTCGGCCAGCTGCAGCCGCACCCGGGCGGCCTCCTCGGCGGCCTCCGCGCCCTTGCGGTCGTAGCGCGCGGCCGCCTCCGACAGCGCGCGGACCGCGCCGCCGAGGTCGCCCGACTGCAGGCAGGAGTGGCCGAGCATCATGTACGTCGGCGCGTACGGGTAGGAGTCGTCGCCCCAGCGCACGGCCTCGGCCAGCGCCCGGTGGAACACCTCGACGGCCTGGCCCGGCTCGCCGCTCTGCAGCAGCACCTGGCCCAGCAGACCGAGCACCCGCGGGGTGTGCCAGGGCAGCTCGGCCGCGTCCAACTGGGCGAGGACTTCGCGCAGTTCGGCGGCCGCCTCGGCCAGGCGACCCTGCCGGGCCGCGGCGTCGGCGGTGTACTGCCGCGACGTCGCGGCCCGTCGGGCGGAGCCCAGCTCGACGGCGGTCCGGTGGTAGCCGCCGACCGCCGCCTCGAAGCGCCCGGCGGTCTCGGCGGAGGGCTCGGGCAGCGCCTCGACCAGGTCGTGGTGGGCGGCGTAGGCGCGGGTCTGCAACACGATCAGGTAGTCGTCGTCGGTCAGCTCGCCCGCCGCCCGCAGCTCCTCGGCCCGGGCCAGCGCCGCGTCGAGCGCCACCCAGTCGGCCGCCTTGCCCGCGCCACCGCCCGCACCGCCCGCACCCTCGGCGTTCTCGGCGTTCTCGGCGTTCTCGGCGTTCTCGGCGTTCTCGGCGCCGTCCGCGCCCTCCGCCCCCTCGTCGAGGTCGGAGATCAGCGTACGGGTGCGGACCATCAGCGCCGCCCCCGGCATCCCCGCCGCCTCGAACAACTCGGCCGCGGCCAGCAGCCGAGCCTTGCCCTCGGCGTGCTGCTCGCGCTGCAGCGCCTCGTGGGCGCGCTGCTCGGCGAGTTCGGCGCGCAGCCGCTCGGGGCTGCCGACCGCCGTGCCCTCGGGGTGGACGAAGTCCGGGGCGGCGGCGCGTTCGGCGACCCGCTTCCAGAGCCGGTCGGAGTCCGGGTGCCCGAGCAGCTCCAGCTCGCGGGCCCGGACCACCAGGGCGGTGAAGTCCTCCGGCTCCGCCTCGACCGCCCTACGCGGCGCGGGCGCGACGGCCGGGGCGGCGCCGGACAGCTCGGGCGCCACGGCGGCGCGCACGCCCAGGGCCAGCGGCTCGGCCAGCGGCGGCTCGACGGACAGCCGGGCGCGCCGGGCGGCACTGACCGCGTCGGTGCCGTTGCGCGCGTCGAAACGGGCGGCCAGCGCGTCCGCCTCGGCGCGCAGGTGGGCGAGCAGGGTGTCCACCGTCCAGGTGGTGCCCGCCGGGCCGCTGACCGCGAGTCCGCCGTGGCCGGCCCGGGCCAACCCGGCGATCAGCACCTCGATGCCGGTCAGGAAGTCCAGCCGGCCGCGGGCCTCGCCGGTGACCGCGAACAGGTCGCGGTTCTCGGCGAGGAGTTCCAGGCCGCGCGGCTCGTTGCCGGACAGGGCGCAGAACTCGATGTGCCGGGCGACGGAGGTCAGCATCGAGGACTTGCCGCGCGCGAAGCGGTAACCGGTCAGGTGTCCGGAGCGGGCCTCGTCGAGCCGGCCCTGGCGCAGCAGCGGCAGCAGGGCGACGGACTGGCTGACGTAGGGCTCCAGCTCGCAGGTGCTGCGGCCGCCCAGCACCGGGGCCAGCACCTCCAGCGCCCGGGCGTCGTCGCCGAGGTCGAGGAGGTGCTGGGCGCGGGCCCGGGTCTCGCAGGCGTGGCAGTCGCTCATCTCGGAACGCGGGCGGGCCGCCCACAGCTCGTAGGCGTCCTGGACGCCGGTGCCGGTGTGGTGGGCCAGGTGGTAGCGCTCGGCGTAGTACGGCTGGAGGCCGAAGCCGGCCGCGCGGTAGCGGTCGCGCAGCTCGGTGAGCCAGCGCTCGACGGCGGTCAGCGGCACGTCCGGGTTGTCGCGCAGCGAGGCGGCCACCCACTTGAAGCGCCAGAACACCTGGTGGCGGGCCCAGTCGCCGAAGCCGTCCGGGTCCTGGTCCCAGAGCTTGAGCAGCCGGGCGAAGACGACCGGGTTCTTGTTGCTCTCGCCGTCGTACTCGTAGGCCTCCATCAGCTCCAGGAGGGCCATCGAGCGGACCCTGGTTTCCTCGAACTGCTCGGCGGCGTCGACGAGTTCCTCGGCGGTGACGGTCCGGGTGCGGCCGTACGGACGGGAGTCGTTCTCGTGCAGCGCGGCCATCACCGCGTCGGGGGTGTCCAGCACCGTCAGACCTCCTTCGCATCGTCGGAGCCACCACGACCTGAGTCGTCACGACCCGGGCCGCCGCCCTGACCAGAGCCGTCACGACCCGAGCCGCCCGCACCGCCGTTCCCGCCCGCCCCGCCGTTCCCGCCCACGCCGCCGCCCGCCCCGCCATTCCCGCCCACGCCGCCGGCCGCGCCCGCCCCGGCCGCCTCGTGGCCGAGCATCGCGTGGTCCAGCAGGCTGATGAACGACCGGTTGAGCAGGGCGGATTCGCTGGCCTTGAGCGGGCGGCGGGTCATCAGCACGGCCTGCCCGTACAGCGCCTCGACGGCCGTGACGGCCAGCTCGCGGTCGGTCACCGTCGCGGCGCGGCGCACCAGCGGGTTGAGGTGGTTGAGCACCAGCTGGGCGCGGGGCACCTCGGCGCGCAGCGAGCCGAGGATGTCCGCCCACAACCCGTCCGCCTCGTCGGCGAGTTGGGCGCGGGTACGCTCGTGCCGGGCCTCCCGGTTGTCGAGCAGCAGGGCGGGCGCGTTGGTCGGGTGGAAGCTGCGCAGGGCGACGTCGCAGTCGAACCGGCCGACCACCTCGCGGGCGATCGCCAGGAAGGCGTTCGCGGCCAGTTCGGCGGCCGGGTCGACGGTGTCCAGGTGCGCGGTGACGGTGCCCGGGTCGAGGTCGGAGACCGAGACGCCGGGGCGGATCTCGGGCAGCCGGTGCACCAGGTCGCGGTCGTAGGTGTAGCCGCCGTTGACCACCCCGAGGCCGGCCGCACCGGCGATCGGGGCGACCTGGCGGAACTCCTCGACCGTGCGGGTCACCAGCACCACCGGGTGGCTGCGGGCGAACTCGTCCAGGGTGACGTTGCCGTCGGTGGTCTCGAACGGCAGCCAGGGCAGCATCATCCGCAGCAACTCGTCGTCGTAGCGCGCGAGTTCCTTGACCGCCAGGTGGTGGACGGAGAGGAAGCGGTGCAGCAGCGCCGGGTCGCTCGCGGACAGGCCGGTCAGCCAGTCGCGGATCCGGGCGCCGAGGGCGTCGCGGACGGCGGCCAGCGTCTCGTCGGCGTACAGGCCCTCGCGGGAGGCGGTCGGGCGCAGGCCGTCGGTGTCGACGACGCAGCGGACGAAGAACGCCCAGTCCGGCAGCAGTTCGTCGGCCTGGTCGGAGAGCAGCATGCCCTTGAGGTGCACCCGGTGGCCGTTGCGGCGGGAGGGCGGGGCCGCGTCCGGCAGCACGTACGCGACGCCGCGCAGGCCGACCAGCGGCAGGTCCAGCTCGATGGTGTCGAGCGGGGTGAAGTCGAAGGCGGAGCGGCAGTACTCGGCGAGCGCGTCGCGCTTGGCCAGCGGGGAGGCGTGCCGCTCGGCCCACGGCGGGGTGCGGTTGACCCGGTGCTCGGTGCCTCCCGCGTCGATCACGGTGACGTCGTGGCGCAGCAGGCTGCCGAAGTCCCGGGCGAGGGTGAGCACCCGGCCGGGGCGGGTCCACTCGACGGCGTCGGCGCGCGGGGCGAGGGTGACGGTGGTGCCCGGCTCGGGCTTGGCCTCGGCGGGCAGGGTGCGGATGGTGTAGCTGCCGTCCGAACTGCCGCGCCACTCGATGACCGGGGCGTCCGGGGTGGCGGCGGAGCGGGTGACCACGGTGATCTCGTCGGCGACCACGAAGCAGGCGAGCAGGCCGATGCCGAACTGGCCGATGAAGTCGCCACGGGCCGCGGCCAGCCCGGCGCCGTCCAGCCGGCCGTCGGCGTCGCGCTTGGAGCTGCGGCCGATGGTGGCGAGGAAGGTGTGGACGTCCTTCTCGGTCAGGCCGACGCCGGTGTCGGTGACGGACAGGTCCCCGTCGGCGCGGACGGTGATCCGGGCCGGCGCGTCGGGGTCGAGGGCGCGGCGGGCGGAGATCGCGTCCACCGCGTTCTGCAGCAGCTCGCGCAGGTAGACCCGCGGGCTGGAGTAGAGGTGGTGGGAGAGCAGGTCCACCAGGCCGCGCAGGTCCACCTGGAAGGTGTGCGCGCTCGTCGGGTTGTCGGTTGGGGACACCGGAGGCTCTTTCGATCGCGGGGCGGGTTGGTTCGACGGGGCGCGGCTCCGCGCCGGGGACGGCTTGGCGTCAGTCCGCGGTCGGCACCGCGGACACGGCGTGCACCGCTGGCACGGCGTGCGTCGCGGAAACGGTGCGCGCCGCGGACACGGTGCGCGTCACGAGACGGCGCAGCGGTCGCGGTGGACCCGGAAGACCTTGACCGGATCCCCCGCGAGGTAGTGCCAGGGCGATTCGGTGACGACCCCGTCCAGCGCGTCGAACAGCAGGCGGGCGGTCTTGCGCTGGTCGGCGAGCGAGAAGGCCATCGCGAAGGTGTTGAAGGCGCCCTGCCAGCCGCGCACCGGGACGAAGTCGGGGTGCAGTACGGAACGGAAGGCGGCCTCCTGCAGCTCGGCCAGGACGGTCGGGCTGGTCAGGTAGGCGTGGTCCTCGCCGTCCGGGAGGTCCAGCCAGTGCTCCAGGTGCGCGACCGCCACCAGCTCGCCGAGGTGGCCGCCCTCGGGCTCGGCCAGCATCGCCGAGCGGGCGAACGCGTGCATCTCCTCGTGCGAGCCGCCCCACTTGGCGCACAGCTGCTGCAACCGCTGCCGGTGCGTGCCCGGGTGGCCGGGGGCGCGACGGACGGCGGCCTCGAAGCGGCAGTCGGCGATCTCCCGGCCGAGCGAGGCACCGCGGGCGCTGATCTGCAGGAAGTACCAGGGGGCGAGCCAGGACGGCTCGCGCTCGGCCACCTCCAGCAGCTGCTCCTCGGCCGCCTCCAGTCGCTGGTGGAACAGCTTCCACTGCTCCTCGCCGACGTGCTTGGCCCGGGCGCCGGTGCGTGCCTCCCAGGCCCAGGTGACCTGCCGGGCACCGGACACCAGCAGCGCCACCGTGTCGTCCGGGGCCTCGGCGAGGACCCGGGCCGTCCACTCCTCGACCCCGGGCACGTCGGCTATCGCCCCGGCGAGGTGGGTCAGTTCGGCGCCGTCCTCGACGGCGGCCAGGGCGGGGCGAAGCGCGGCCCAGTCCCCGGCCGCGGCGTGTCCGAGCACCAGGCGTACGGCCTCGTCCCCGAGGGCCGGGTCGAGCCGCGGCTCGGCACCGCGGACCGCTCCGGACGCCCCGGCCGAGCCGGCCGACCGCCGGCCGAACCCGAACCCGCGCCGGCCCGCCCGGTCCTGCGCGCCCTCCCCGCCTGGGCGGCGTCGGAACAGCGGCATGTGTCGGCCCCCTCGAACGTCATCGGCATCTTTCGCATGGCCGCACCACGGCCACCCGAGATGAGTACATATCACGCTCGACTGACATCCGTTTGCCCAGCCCAGCGCCCTCCCCGGTCAGCGACGCGAGGGGCACCGGCACGGAGAGGTGCGGGGGGTGACATCTTGCTGCCTGACAGCGATCTGCCACCGTCCGCGGCCCTGCGCGGGCCGACGATCCGTCAGTCTGGGAACCGTGCACGCCATCCGCTTCCACCTGCGCGCTCCCGACGATGCCCGGAGCGCGCACCAGCCGACCCGACCGCCCCGGCCGGCCCCGCCCACCCGTCCGGCCCGACCGGCCCCGCCGACTCGACCGGCCCGACCGGCACCGCCGGCCCAACCCGCCCCCGAGGCCGTACGGGACGGGCTGGAGCGCGGGCTGCGCGGCCCGGTCCGGCTCGAACACGCCCGGATCCTGGTCGGCCCCGGCACCGTGGACGGGGTGGTCTTCACTCTCGCCGACCACCTGTTCACCGCCGAGGCCGCCCTGGCCGACGCCTGCGCCGGGCTGACCGGCCCGGACGGTCCGCTGCCGGGCTGGCGGGTGGCCCACTGCGCGGTGGACGGCTGGTTCGCGCCCGGCCCGCACGAGCCGAGCCACCCCTGACGGGCGGGGCGTCCGCCCCATCGCCGTCCGCCCCACCGCCGTCCGCCCCACCGCCGTCCGCCCCACCGCCGTCCGCCCGCCCGGCGCCCGAGGCCGGTCCTCAGCCCATCCGGCGCCCGAGCCCGGTCCTCAGCGCAAACCGAGCCCGGCGTCCGGCGTCTTGCCCGCCTGCGCCTGCTCGACCCGCTGGACGAGCATCACCGCGAACCGGCGCGTCGCGGCCACGTCCACCGGACCGCCCTCGGTGGTCACGCTCGCCACCACGGTGCCCGAGCGCGTCACGATCCCGACACCCTCACCCTCGGCCAACGGCCCCTGGAAGGCCTGGCTCTCACTGCCCAGCGCCGGGGTGTCGATCTTCTTGAACGGTCCGGCGGCGTACGAGGCGTAGGTCTCCGCCAGCCGCTTCTTGGCCGCGTCCCGGCTGGGCAGGGTCTCCACGATGAAGCGGGTGACCACGTCGCCCGAGGAGTAGCGGACCGACGCGCTGAGCGGCTTGCCCGCGCAGGAGGTGGCGGCGGTGCAGGTGACGGTGTGGTCGGCCGTGTCGACCTTGCGCTTCTCCTCCTCCCACCCGGTCATGACCTTGGCGTCCGGCAGCACCTGGGCGACCAGCTTGTCGTCCAGCAGCGCCGCCTCCAGGTCCGCGGTGGGCGCCGCGACGGGGGCGGCGGGCGCGGGTGCCGAGGCCGCCCCGGACCCGGCCGGGGACGCGGCCGCCGTCCCGGGCGCGGAGGCCCCGGCGCTACCGGCGGCCGTACTCGCCGCAGCCGCGCTCGGCGCTCCCGAGGCCGCTCCCGGGGCCGCCCCCGACGCCGTACCCGCGGCGCTCTTCGAGCCCCCGGACGAGCACCCGGCCAGCACCGCCATCAGCACGCCCGCCGCCACCGCGGCGGCCTTCCGCCGACCACCCATCCCCATCGCCCGCTCCCTCCGGCTGTCAGTGACCACTCAACATAGCCGCAGGTCCGCCGCCACCCACTGCCACCCCCACCTCCGGCCCCCGCGCCCGGTGCCCTCCCTCACCCCCGCCCTCACCTCCACCCGACCCCGGCCTCGCCCGACCACCCGCGCCCGCCGCCACGCCCCACCCGCCCATCCAGTACCGTCCCCCCGGGGCGACGACCACCGACGGGGGGACGACATGACAGGTGCGGACAGTCGGCCACCGGACCTCATCCCACTGGTCCGGGCCGCCCAGCAGGGCGACGCCCTCGCACTCGACGAGCTGCTGAGCCTGCTCATGCCGTACGTGGGCCGGGTCTGCGCCCCGATCGCCCTGCAGGACGCGCCGGACGCCGCCCAGGAGGCGATGATCGCGATCGTCCGGAACCTGCGCCAACTGCGCGAGCCGGAAGCCCTGTTCGGCTGGGCCCGGGCCATCGCCGCCCGCGAGGCCGTGCGCTTCGCCACCCGTCGCTCCCCCCGCCCCGAAGCCGACCCCGACCGACCCGACGTCCACGACCCGGAGTTGGCCACCGACATCCGGGACGTCCTGGAACGACTCCCGCCCGACCACCGCGCCGTCCTGACCCTGCGTCACGTCGAGGGCCTGGACGAGAAGTCCGTCTCCGAGATCCTCGAACTCCCGCTGGGCACCGTCCGTTCACGACTCTTCCGCGCCCGCCACGGCTTCCGCGCCGCATGGGACGCCGAATCCCGCTGAACCCGGAGAGAATCCGGGATCCCGGGGATTGCGACGCGCTCCTCCGCCCTCTCCCCTCCTGAGACCACCCCCAGGAGGGAGACCCCGATGACCCACCCCCTGCCCGCCCGACCGGCCGCGCCCGCCCTGCCCGCCGTGCCCGGAGTGCGCCACCACGACCTCGACGCCGACGGCATCCGCCTCCACCTCGCCGAAACCGGTCCCGGGGTCGGCCGCGGCGCCGACACCGGCACCGGCACCGGCACCGCCCGCCCCACCCCGCTCCTCCTCCTGCACGGCTTCCCCCAGCACTGGTACGCCTGGCGCCACCTCCTCCCGCTCCTCAGCGGCGAGTTCCGCCTGCTCTGCCTCGACCTGCCCGGCTTCGGCTGGTCGCAGGCCCCCCGCGGCAGCGGCTACACGACCGAGGACCGGGCCCGCCTCGTCCTCGCCGCCCTCGACCGGCTCGGCCTCGACCGGGTCGGTCTGGTCGGCCACGACTGGGGCGCCTGGACGGGCTTCGAGCTGGCGCTGCGCGCACCCGAGCGGTTCACCGGCCTGCTCGCACTCAACATGACCCACCCGTGGCCGAGGCAACGCGCCCTGCTCGGTACGGCCTGGCGGTTCTGGTACACCGCGCTGTTGGAGTACCCGGGCGTCGGCCGCCGGGTCGTCCGGCGCTACCCGGGCCTGCTCGCCCAGTTGCTGCGCCGCGGTGTACCGTCCACCGAAACCCCCTGGCCCGCCGAGGAGTTGGCCTCGTACGTGACCGCGGGCAGCACGCCCGAGGCCGCCTACGCCGCCGAGCGGCTGCACTGGGGCTTCGTCGTCCGGGACATCCCGCGGCTGGCCCTCGGCCGGTTCCGGCACCGTCGGCTGACCGTCCCCACCCACCTGCTCGGCGGCGCGCTGGACCCGGTGATCCACCCGGCGCTGCTCTCCACCGCGGGCGCCCCGGCCGACCGCCTGACGGCCGAAGTCCTGCCCGGCTGCGGACACTTCCTGCCGCACGAGCGGCCCGAGGAGGTCGCCGCCGCCGTCCGCCGGCTATTCGCCGCGCCGGTCCGCCGCTGATCCGATCCGCCGTTCCAACCGGTCCAGCAGCACCTCGCCGCGCCGGTCGACGAGCCCGCCGAAGAAGCGCTGCGCGGGGCCCGCACCGGGCACCCGCAGCGCGGCGAGCAGGGCGAAGCGCGTCCCCTCGCCGTCCGGCACGGCGGCCATCCCGCCGAGCAGCACCCGGCTCCGCATCAGGCACCAGCCGCTGCGCAGCACGATCTCGAACCGCTCCCGGTGCCCGAGGACGCTCACCGCGAGCCCCTCCGACCTGCCCGAGCCGTCGTCCCGGTCCCTGACCTCGAAGGACCGCAACCCGCTGATCAGCCCGGGCAGTTCACCGGACAGGTCACCGGCGACCGACCACACCTCCTCGAAGCCGGCCGCGAGCCGCCGCTCGGCGAACAGCGGACGCCCGGACCCGGCGGCCGCCATCACCCGCAGCCGTCGCACCGGGTCCAGCTCGACCGTCGGCCACCCCTCCGCCATCCGCCCCACCCCTCCCGCCGCCCGAAGCCCTACGCCTTGAGCCCGGAGCCCGAAGCGCTGGGCCCGACACCCCGGCCCGCCCCGCACGCTACCGCCCCGGGACGTCCCCGGAAGCCCCGGAACACCCCGGAACACCCCGGAAGCCCCGGAAGCCCCGGAACGCCGACGGGGCGGCGACCGCCATGGTCACCGCCCCGCCGCCTGAGCCCTTCGACGGATCAGACCGCCGGAGCCGGGTAGGTCGGGTACTCGACACCCGAGATGTACTGCACGACCCGGACGACCTGGCACGAGTAGCCGAACTCGTTGTCGTACCACAGGTACAGGATCGCGTTGTCGCCCTCGACCTTGGTCGCGCCGGCGTCCACGATCGAGGCGTGGCGCGAGCCGATGAAGTCGCTGGAGACCGCGTCGGGCGAGTCGATGAAGTCGATCTGGCGCTTCAGCGGCGAGGTCAGCGAGACGTTGCGCAGGTACTCCAGGACGTCCTCGCGGTTGGTCTCCCGCTTGAGCTGCAGGTTGAGGATCGCGATGGAGACGTCCGGCACGGGCACGCGGATCGAGCTGCCGGTGATCCTCGCCTTGAGGTCCGGCAGGGCCTTGGCGACGGCCGAGGCGGCACCGGTCTCGGTGATGACCATGTTCAGCGGCGCCGAGCGGCCGCGACGGTCGGCCTTGTGGTAGTTGTCCAGCAGGTTCTGGTCGTTGGTGAACGAGTGGACGGTCTCCACGTGGCCGCGGACCACGCCGTACTCGTCCTCCATCGCCTTCAGCGGCGGGACGATGGCGTTGGTGGTGCAGGAGGCGCAGGAGATGATCTGCTCGTCCGGCTTGATCATGTCGTGGTTGACGCCGTGCACGATGTTCGGGACGTCGCCCTTGCCCGGGGCGGTCAGCACGACCTTGGCGATGCCGGGGCGCAGGTGCTTGGACAGGCCCTCGCGGTCACGCCACTTGCCGGTGTTGTCGATCAGGATCGCGTCCTTGATCCCGTACTCCGTGTAGTCGACCTTGGTCGGGTCGTCGGAGTAGATCACCGTGATCTCGTTGCCGTTGACGACGATCTTGTTGTTCGCCTCGTCGACGGTGATGGTGCCCTGGAACTGGCCGTGGATGGAGTCACGGCGCAGCAGCGAGGCGCGCTTGACCAGGTCGTCGCCGCCGCCGTTGCGCACGACGATGGCCTTCAGCCGCAGACCGTTGGCCGAGGCCTTCTCGATCAGCAGCCGCGCCACCAGCCGGCCGATGCGGCCGAACCCGTACAGCACGACGTCCTGGGCGGAACGGCGCTCCAGCTTGTTCTCACCGGTGGCACCCGCGACGGCCTGGGCGGTGAACTCCTCCACCGACAGTCCGCGGTCGTCCGCCTTGTACGTGGCGGCCAGCATGCCGATGTCGATCTGCGAGGGGCCGAGGTCCAGGGCGGTGAGCGCGCTCAGGAACGGCATCGTCTCGGTGACCGAGAGCTCCTCGCCGGCTATCTGCCGGGCGAAGCGGTGCGTCTTGAGGATGCTGACCACCGACTTGTTCACCAGGGAACGGCTGTGGCACAGGACGGTGACGTCCCGCTCCCGGTGCAGCCGCCCGATGATCGGGATCATCGACTCCGCGATCTCCTCGCGGTTCTTCCAGTCCGTGAACACGTCGTCGTTGACAGTCACAAGTCCATCTTTCGAGCTGAGGGTGTTGCCCACATGGTAGCTTCGCCCGCCCGCGCCCCAACGGCCGGTCCCACCCTCCCCCGTCTCCCCCGCCCCGCCGACCTGCGCTTTCCCCCGCCGCCCCGTCCGCAAAGGTGATCACCGCCACCCTCCGGACCCGCGGCCGCACCCACTCGCAGCCGACCCGCGGGCCCACCCGGGGCCCACCCGCGGGACCGGTCGGCAGCCCGCGCCGGTGGGCCGCCGACCGGTCCCGGGAGGGCGCGTGCGCCCGTCGTCCGTTCGCGCCCGGAGTGATCACCGGGGCCAGTACAGTGATCGCACTGCGCGAGCGGACGGATGCACGAGGGGGCCTGGGTGGCGACGCTGGGGATGCACCGGGACTTCCTGATGGAGTTCGCGGGCCTGGAGAAGTCGGTGCAGCGGAGGGTCTTCGAGACCTTCGAGAAGTTCACCGGGGCCACGCACGCCGGCGCGCACCTGGAGAAGCTGACGCACCAGCGGGACGCCCGGATCCGGACCATCCGGATCACCGACTTCTGGCGCGGCGTCGTCCTCAAGGCCGACCGGGGTGACGGCTACCTGCTGCTGAAGGTCCTCCCGCACGACAAGGCGAACGACTGGGCGTCCAAGCACCGGGCCTCGGTCAACGCCGCGACGCAGGGCGTCGAGATACGCAACGACGTCGCGCTGGAACGGGCGACCGAGTCGCTGCGGACGCGGGCGTCCGACGAGCCCCGGCGGCTGTTCGCCGACCGGTCCGACAAGGTCCTGCGCAGCCTGGGCATCGACGAGGAGATCCTGCCGATCATCCGGCTGCTGCCTGACGAAGCCCACCTCGAAGCGCTCCACCGGGTGCTGCCGGAGCAGCAGTTCGACGTCCTGATCGGCCTGGCCAGCGGCATGGAGCCGGCCGAGATCGACCGCGAGATCGTCCAGGCGTACGCGCGGGCGGCGGCGCCGGTGAGCGCCGCGCAGCCCGCGGACGGGCTGGTCTCGGCGATGGCCCGCGCACGCGGCCGGGTCGCCCTGGTGTCCTGCCCCGAGGAGCTGGCGGAGATCCTGGAGCGCCCGTTCGACGCCTGGCGGATCTTCCTGCACCCGGCCCAGTACCGGATCGCCCACCGGGAGTCGTACAACGGACCGGCCCGCGTCACCGGCGGCCCGGGGACCGGCAAGACCGTGGTGGCCCTGCACCGGACGTACCACCTGGCGCGCCGGCTGCCGCCGGACGCCCCCGACGGCTCGGTGCTGCTCACCACCTACACCAAGGACCTGGCGGCGGAGCTGGAGCGCTGCCTGGCCCTGCTCGTCACGGACGAGCGGATCCGGGCGAAGGTCCGGGTGGTCACCGTGGACGCGCTGGCCAACGAGGTCCTGCGCCGTTCGCGCGGCGGCGCTCCGCTGAAGATCCTCTTCAACCAGCGTGCCGTCCTGGCCCGTTGGGGTCGGGTCGCCCGCCGGCTCGGGGTCGACTTCACCGACGTCTTCCTCGACCAGGAGTGGCGCCAGGTCGTCCTGGCCCAGGCGATCGAGGGCCCGGAGCAGTACCTGCGGGCGTCGCGCTCCGGCCGGGGCACCGCGCTCGGCCCGCTGAAGAAGGCCCAACTGTGGCGCGCGGTGGCGGCGTTCGAGGAGGAGCTGCGGCAGGCCGGGGAGTGGACGTTCCTGCAGGTCTGCGCGAAGGCCGCGCGGGCGCTCGACGACCGGGGGGAGCGCCCGTTCCGGCACGTCGTGATCGACGAGGCCCAGGACCTGCACCCCGCGCAGTGGCGGTTCCTGCGGGCGCTCGTCGCGCCCGGGCCGGACGACCTGTTCCTCGCCGGCGACCCGCACCAGCGGATCTACGGCAACAAGGTCTCGCTGCGCTCGCTCGGCATCCAGGTGGTCGGGCGGTCCTCCCGCCTGCGGATCAACTACCGCACCACGCAGGAGATCCTCAGCTGGTCGGCGTCCCTGCTCACCGGCGAGCGCCCGGACGACATGGACGGCGGGGAGGAGTCCCTCGCGGGCTACCACTCGACCCTGCACGGCGCGCACCCCGAGACGCACGGGCACGCCGACAGGTCCGAGGAGATCCGGGCGGTCGTCGCCCGGGTCGCGGAGTGGACCGCCTCGGGCGTGAGCCCGGAGGACATCGGCGTCGCCGCCCGGACCGTCCAGTTCGGCCGCGACATCGCCCAGGCACTGGAGCGGGCCGGGACACCCGCCTGCCTGCTCGGCAACGCGCCCGCCCCCGGCGTGCGGATCGGGACCATGCACCGGATGAAGGGGCTGGAGTTCCGCTGCGTCGCCGTCGCGGGCGTGAGCGACGGCGTGGTGCCCATGCGCACCGCGATCACCCCGGTGGACGTCGACCCGCAGCAGCACCAGGAGGACCTCAACGGCGAGCTGAACCTGCTCTTCGTGGCCTGCACCCGGGCGCGCGAGGCGCTCTCCGTCTCGTGGCACGGAGCGCCGAGCGGATTCCTCGACCCGGTCGTGCCGCGGCAGCCGGCCGAGCACGGACGGGCCGACGTCCTCCTCGGCTGACGAAGGCGGCGAAGGCGGCGAAGGCGGCGAAGGCGGCGGCGGCAACGTCGGCGACGGCGGGAGGAGTTGCCCGGGGTCCGGGGCGGTGGGGTAATGGGAGCGTCCGGTGTCCACGTGTTCGACGGTTCACGTGTTCGACGAGCAACCCGGGAGCAGGCATGACCGGCGGTCCCGAACCCATCAGTGCCGAGGGCCTGCGCGCGGTGCAGGAGGAACTGGCGCAGCTGCGCGCGGATCGGGGGGAGGTGGCCGCGACGCTGCGCGGGGTGGAGCCGGTGGGGGACCGCGCGGACGCGGCGGACGAGTTGCAGCGGGCGTCCGAGGTGACCCGGCTGGACCGGCGGATCGCCGAGCTGGAGGGACGGCTGCGGGAGGCGTCCGTCGCCGGGGCGCCGTCGACGGAGGTGGTGGGAGTGGGGTCCACCGTCACGGTGCGGTTCGCGGACGGCGAGGAGGAGACCGTCGAGATCGCGGAGCTCGCCGAGGAGCGCGAACTGACCCTGGTGACCGCGGACAGCCCGCTCGGGAAGGCGCTGCTCGGGCGCCACGCCGGGGAGAGGGTGGACTACGAGACGCCGGGCGGCGCGACCAGCGCGGTCGTGCTGTCGGTGGGGCGGACGACGGACTAGGCCGGAATTCCCGATCCCGATCGCTCTTCCGGGAAATCCGGTCCACCCTTCGTTCCGGCATTCCACAGCCACTCCATCCGCCATTCCCCAGCCCTTTCCCCAGCCCTTTCCCCAGCCGTTCCCTTCGCCATTTCAGGAGCGTCGAAAGGCGCCGCCTATCACGTCACAGGAATGGCCTCTTTGACGCGCCGCGGCCTCGGACAACACACTGGTGGGGAGAGATCCGGGCAACCCTGAACAGGGGCCGAGCAGCACATGAGCACCATCGACGGCCCGGCCGGCGGCGACAAGAATCCCGGCGGCGAGGCCACCTCCCACGGAATCGACGACGGGGAATTCCCACGCACGCGTTCCGGCACCGCGGGCGTGGGGAATTCCCCCGGGGCACCCCCGGCCACCCCTTGGCTTCCGGCGGCGGCCGCCGTGGCCGTCGCCGCCTGGGGGGCGAACCAGTTCACCGCCCTGGCCACCGTCTACCGGGCGCGCACCGACTGGTCGGCGCTGTCGCTGGCGGCGATGTTCTCCGTCTACCTGGTCGGGCTGGTCCCCGGCCTGCTGGTGGGCCGCCCCGCCGCCGACCGGTACGGCCGTCGGCGGGTGGTGCGCGGCGCGCTGGTGCTGTCCGCCGCCGCGAGCGCCGTCCTGGCCGTACCGGACCAGCCGGCCGTGTACGCCGCCCGGCTGGCCACCGGGTTCGCCGCCGGACTGGTCTTCCTGGCCGGGGCGACCTGGCTCCGGGAGCTGTCCGGACCGTCCGTACCGCCCGCGGCCTCGGCCCGCCGCGCGATGTACGCCACCGGGGTCGGGTTCTCGGCGGGCGCACTGGCCTCGGGGGTGCTCGCCGAGTGGCTGCCGGGCCCGACGACCCTGCCCGCGCTCGCCCACGCCCTGTGCTGCCTGCTGGTCCTCCGGGCCACCCGGCACCTCGCGGAGACCGCTCCGGGCCCCCGCCCCGAGCACGCCGCGGGGCGGCGCGAGGGAGCGCGCGACGGGGTACGCGACGGGATGCCGGGCGGGCGGGGCCACGGGGTGCCGGCCGGCCAGGGCGAGGAGCACCGCGCGGCCGTCCGGCACCCCCGCTTCCGCTACGTCGTGCTGCCCGCCAGCCCCGCCGTCCTGGGCTCCGCGACCGTGGCGTACGTCGTCCTGCCCCCGCTGGTCGCCGACCGGGTGCCCGGCTTCGCGCCGCTGTTCGGCGGCCTGGTGGCGGCACTGACCCTGGCCATGGGCGTGCTCGCCCAGCCCTTCGCGGCCCGGCTGGACGACCGCGACAGCGCCCGGGCCACCCTCACCGCGATGGCCACCGTGATCGCCGGGCTGCTGGTCGGCGCCCTCGCCGCCGAGCGGGACTCGGTGGCCCTGGTGGTCGCGGCCGCCCTCGTCCTCGGCACCGGGTACGGGCTGACGCTCGGCGCGGGCCTGCACGAGGTGGAACGGCTGACCCGCACGCCCACCGGCCCCGCCCGCACCACCACCGGCCCGAACACCCGTACCGGCCCGAGCACCACCACCGGCCCGAGCGCCGCCTCGCTCTACCAGAGCACCACCTCCACCGGCTTCCTCACCCCGCTGCTGCTCGCCGGCACGGCCGGCCACGCCTCCTACCCGGTGCTGCTCACCGGCATGGCCGCGGTGGGCCTGTGCTGCCTGGGCGTCACGGCCGCGCACAGCCGCCGTCACCTGCCCGAACCGGACCGCGCGGCGCACCCGGCCACCGGACGAGCGAGGATTCATCCGTAGAGTCCGCGACGACGCCGTAGACGACGCCATAGACGACGTCGTCCACGACACGGCGCGCACCGCGGTCCGCACACCGCAGTCCGCAGTCCGCAGTCCGCAGTCCGCAGTCCGCAGTCCGCAGTCCGCAGTCCGCCACGATCCCGCCGAGGAGCCGACCACCATGGGCCGAGTGACCGTTCCACGCAGAGTGCTGCGCCTGCGCCAGGGCACGCCCTCGTACCGCCCCGACACCCTGGCCGCGGAGGAGCCGATGGAGATCCGGGTCGGCGGACGCCCGCTGACGGTGACCATGCGCACCCCGGGCAACGACTTCGACCTGGCGGCCGGCTTCCTGGTCAGCGAGGGCGTGCTGCACGCCGCCCACCAGGTGGCGGGCATCCGCTACTGCGCGGGCGCCACCGCCGACGGCGGCAACACCTACAACGTCGTCGACGTCGTCCTCGCCCCCGGTGTGCCCGCGCCGGACGCCTCGCTGGAGCGCAACTTCTACACCACCTCCTCCTGCGGCCTGTGCGGCAAGGCCAGCCTGGACGCGGTGCGCACCACCGCGCCCTGGAGCGTCGCCGAGGACGGGCTGCGCGTCACCCCCGGACTGCTGTCCGCCCTGCCCGACCGGCTGCGTGCCGCCCAGAAGGTCTTCGACAGCACCGGCGGCCTGCACGCCGCGGGCCTGTTCGACGCGGACGGCCGGCTGCTCTGCCTGCGCGAGGACGTCGGCCGGCACAACGCCGTGGACAAGGTGGTCGGCCACGCCCTGCGCGAGGGCCTGTTGCCGGCCCGCGGCACGGTGCTGATGGTCAGCGGCCGGGCCTCCTTCGAGCTGGTCCAGAAGGCCGTGATGGCGGGCGTCCCGGTGCTCGCGGCGGTCTCCGCACCCTCGTCGCTGGCGGTGGACCTGGCCGAGGAGACCGGCCTGACCCTGGTCGGATTCCTGCGCGGCGACTCGATGAACGTCTACACCCGCACCGACCGCATCGACACGGAACCGGCCGGCCGGGAGACGGCCGACCGGGCCGCGCCCACCCTGGACGCCCCCGCCCCCGCCCCCTCCCCCACTCCCGCCCGACGGACCGAGTAGATGCAGTTCCGCCAGCTCGAATACCTCGTCGCCCTCGCCCGGGAACGCCACTTCGCCCGCGCCGCCCAGGTCTGCCACGTCTCCCAGCCCGCCCTCTCGGAGGCCGTCCGCAAGCTGGAGGACGAGCTGAAGGTGCTGCTGGTCCGGCGCGGCCGCGCCTACGAGGGCCTGACGCCCGAGGGTGAGCGGATCGTGCGGTGGGCGCAGCG
Organism: Kitasatospora sp. NPDC093550; assembly: GCF_044764985.1. Lineage (NCBI taxonomy): Bacteria > Bacillati > Actinomycetota > Actinomycetes > Kitasatosporales > Streptomycetaceae > Kitasatospora > Kitasatospora sp. NPDC093550. The sequence goes on along the minus strand of NZ_JBIWJF010000001.1, from coordinate 148,970 downwards.
CATCCTGGCCGACCGGGACGCCCTGCGGGACGAGGTGGACGCGCTGCGGACCGGTCTGAGCGGACGGCTGCGGATCGGCTCGGTGCCGACCGCCTCGGGCGCGGTGCCACTGCTCACCGGGCCGCTGTGCGCCGCGCACCCGTTGGTCACCGTGGAGCTGTCCACCAACCTGCGCTTCGAGGAACTCCTGCGTCAGGTGCGGAACTTCGAGATCGACGCGGGCATCACCTACCTGCCCGGGCCGGACGCCGGCGACCTGCGCACGTTTCCGCTGTACGAGGAGCGGTACGTCCTGCTGACCAGCCTCGCCGACGAGCCGGCCCGCCACCCGGGGGCGACCTGGGCGGAGGCGTCCCGGCTGCCGCTGTGCCTGCTGCACGCGGGCATGCAGGGCCGGCGGGTGCTGGACGAGGTGTTCGCGGGTCTCGGGCTGGCGCCGACGCCGAGGGTCGAGACGGATTCGGTGGCCTCGCTCTTCGCCCACGTGCGGACCGGGCACTGGGCGAGCATCGTGCCGTACGCGTGGCTGCACGTGTTCGGGGTCCCGCGCGGGATGCGGGCCGTACCGCTGGTGGAGCCGGCGCACAGCGCCCCGATCGGGCTGGTGACCGCCGCCCGGGAGCCGGGCTCGGTGATGGCCCGCGCGCTGCTGGAGGTCGCCCGGCGCACCGACCTCGCCGCCGCCCTCGGCGGCCTTCCGGTGGGGTAGCCACGCCCGGGCCGCCGCGGCAGGGCCCGCCCGGCTCCGGGCCGCCGGACGGGCGGGCACCTCGACGGGCGGGCACCTCGACGCGCGGGCAGCTCGACGGGCGGGGCCCGACCGGCGGACGTAGCCTCGACCCAACGCCGGGTGTCCGCCGGGCTCCGTACTCCCCGCCGAGCCCCGCCCCGGGCGACGGAAGGCGAGCCCCGTGACCACCTCCGACGACGCCGCGACCCCCACCGACGCCGAACCGACCGCCACCGGCACCCCCACGCCCGCCCCGGCCGACGGGCCCGGGCGCGAACCGGAGGTCGGCCCCTCCCCCGCCGGGGCGCCGCGGTTCCGGCCGTACCACCACCCCGCCGCGGGCTGGGGCGCGGCCAAGAGCGTGACCCGCTTCCTGGCCCGCGAGGGCGCGTACCTGGACGGGCCGCGGGCGGTCATGCGGATGAACCACGAGGACGGCGGCTTCGACTGCCCCGGCTGCGCCTGGCCCGACGACACCAAGGGCCTGCACCTGGACATCTGCGAGAACGGCATCAAGCACGTCACCTGGGAGATGACCCGCAAGCGGGTCGGCCGCGAGTTCTTCGCCGCCCACTCGGTGACCGAGCTGTCCGACTGGAGCGACTTCGCGCTGGAGGACCAGGGCCGGCTCACCGAGCCGATGGTCTACGACGCCGCCACCGACCACTACGTGCCGATCTCCTGGAAGGACGCCTTCGCGCTGGTCGGCCGGACGCTGCGCGGACTGGACGACCCGAACCGGGCCGCGTTCTACACCTCCGGCCGGCTCGGCAACGAGGCGACCTTCCTCTACCAGCTGATGGCCCGCGAGCTGGGCACCAACAACCTGCCCGACTGCTCCAACATGTGCCACGAGGCGAGCGGCCGGGCCCTGCAGGCCTCGCTCGGCACCGGCAAGGGCACGGTCGACCTCAAGGACTGGGAGGTCACCGACGCGCTGTTCATCCTGGGCGTCAACGCGGCCTCCAACGCGCCCCGGATGCTCACCTCGCTCGCCGAGGCGTACCGGCGCGGCGCGCAGATCGTGCACGTCAACCCGCTGGTCGAGGCGGCGGCGACCCGGACGATCATCCCGCACGACTTCACCGACATGGCGCTGGCGAAGTCCACCCGCACCAGCACGCTGAACCTCCAGCCGAGGATCGGCGGCGACATGGCGCTGCTGCGCGGCATGGCGAAGGCCGTCCTGGAGCAGTCCGCGACCGACGACGGGGCGCTGGACCGGCTGTTCGTCGACCGCCACACCACCGGGTTCGAGGCCTACCGGGACGTCTGCGCGGCCACCCCGTGGGCGGAGATCGAGCGCCAGAGCGGCCTCGACCGGGCGGACATCCTCAAGGCCGCGCGGATCTACCGCGACGCCGACCGCTCGATCTTCAGCTGGTGCCTGGGCGTCACGCAGCACGAGCACGGCGTGGACACCGTCCGGGAGATCGTCAACCTCCTGCTGCTGCGCGGCAACCTGGGCCGGGAGGGCGCCGGCCCCTCCCCCGTGCGCGGGCACAGCAACGTCCAGGGCAACCGCACCTGCGGCATCGACCACCGGCCCGCCGCGGAGTTCCTGGACCGGCTCGCCGAGGTGTGCGGGATCGAGCCGCCGCGCGCGCACGGGCTGGACACCGTCGGCACCATCGAGGCGATGCGGCGCGGCGAGGTCACCGTCTTCGTCGGCATGGGCGGCAACTTCGCGCTGGCCGCCCCGGACTCGCCCTACACCTACGAGGCCCTGCGTGCCTGCGAGCTGACCGTCCAGGTGAGCACCAAGCTCAACCGCAGCCACCTGGTGCACGGCCGCGCGGCGCTGATCCTGCCGTGCCTGGGCCGCACCGAGAAGGACCACCAGCGCGCCGGGGTGCAGTCCACCTCGGTCGAGGACTCCATGAGCATGGTTCACCTCTCCACCGGCATGAAGAAACCCGCCTCGTCACACCTGCTCTCCGAACCCGCGATCATCGCCGGGATGGCCCGCGCGGCGCTGCCGGACAGCCCCACCCCCTGGGAGTGGTACATCGAGGACTACGACCGGATCCGCGACACCATGGCCCGGGTCCTGGACGGCTTCGAGGACTTCAACCGGCGGGTGCGGCTGCCGCTGGGCTTCCGGATCAAGCAGCCGGCCCGCGAACTGGTCTTCCTGACCGACTCCGGGAAGGCCGAGTTCTCCACCGCCCCGCTGCCCGACGTCGTCCCCGAGCCGGGCACCCTGGCGCTCGGCACGATGCGCTCGCACGACCAGTGGAACACCACCATCTACTCGGACGACGACCGCTACCGGGGCATCAGGAACCTGCGCACCCTGGTCTTCCTGAACAAGGACGACATGCGCGAGCGCGGCATCTCCGAGTTCGACCGGGTGGACGTCACCAGCACCGCCCGGGACGGCAGCACCCGCTCGGTGACCGGCTACCTGGCCGTCCCGTACGACATCCCGCGCGGCTGCGCGGCCGGGTACATGCCGGAGCTGAACGTGCTCTGCGCGATCGGCGACTACAGCACGCAGAGCGACCAGCCGATCATGAAGCACCTCAGGGTGACCGTGACCAAGGCATGAGAGTCGCTCATGCATGAGCGACTCCCATGCCATGAAGAGCCCTCATGCCATGAAGAAGCCTCATGGCACGAGGAGACCTCATGCCATGAGCAACTCTCATGCTCAGTCCGTCGGCTGGGGTGTCCAGCGGTGCAGACCCTTGCGGTCGTAGTAGCGGGTCATCGCGAAGCCGAACGCCAGGGCCAGCGTCGCACCGATCGCGATCATGACCCAGCCGCGGGCCAGCCCGGCATCGCCCCGGGCGTCGAAGTAGAGGATCGCCCGGATGCCGTCGCTGAGCTGGCGCATCGGCTCGAAGACGCTCAGGAAGCGGTAGAAGCCGGGCACCGCCTGCAGGGGGACGGTCGCGCCGGAGGAGGGCAGCGCGAGCGCGATGAAGACGAACATCGACACCAGCTGCCCGATCCCGCCGAAGGCGGCGTTGATCGCCTGCACCCCGAGGCCGACGGCGAGGCTGGCGCAGTAGGTGAAGAGCCAGAGCATCGCCTGGTGCGGGGCGTCCATGCCGAGGATGCCGACCGTGCCGAGCATCACCAGGGAGGTGGTGAGCAGCATGATCCCGGCCGTCATGATCATCTTCAGCAGGAGGGTCTGGGTGCGGTTGATCGGGACGGTCGGGCGGCGGGTGTGCCAGGGGCCGATCTCGCTGTCGCTGTAGCCGAGCGCGCCGTCGACGCCGTTGTGGATGATGTTTCCGCCGATGAAGCCGGTCAGGACGGCCAGCAGGCTGAAGTAGAAGGCGCTCAGGCCCAGGCCGCTGTGGCTGCCGATCGGGTGGCCGACCTGGGTGAGGACGGCGATCGGGTCGGCGAGCAGCAGCCGTGCGGTGGCGCCGGTGTCCGGGCCGGGGGTGGTCCCGGCCGGGACGGCGGCCAGCAGCTGCCGGCCGGCCGCCTGGGAGGCCTGGCGAACGGCGTTCTGGGAGATCTGCGCGGCCAGCGAGGAGCCGAGGCTGCCCAGGCCGGGGTTGGTCAGCACGGTCACGGTCGGCCGTTCGGTGGCCCCGCCGGTGGCCAGCGCGGTGACGGAGGCGGTGAAGTCCTTGGGGACGAGCAGCGCCCCGTAGACCTTGCCGGAGGCGAGCTGTTCGCGCAGCCCGGCCTCGTCCACCTGCCGCCAGTCCACGGTGCTGTCGGGCGTGCCGGCCACGATCGCGCCGGTCAGCTGCGTGCCGAGGTTCGCCGGCTGCCCGGGCGGCGGCGCGCCCTGATCCGCGTTCACCAACGCGATGGGCAGCCGGTGCAGGTGCCCGTTCGGGTTGACGATGCCGCCCATGTAGAGCAGTGAGAGCACCACGGCCAGCAGACCGCACAGCACGCTCGGGAACAGCCACAGCTTCGGATTGCGCGCGAGGACCAGCGCCCGCGCCTGTCGGGGAGCCTCCGGGGAACCTTCGGTCGCCATGCCACCCCTCGGTTCGGGCACAAGCCGGTGCCGCTGCCGCTACGGCGGGAAGTCGTTCCGTGGCAGCCCCCCGCCCAAACCCGCCTCACCCACCCGGCCCCACCGGGCCCCACCGGGCCCCACCCGACCCTCAGCGCGCCGCCCCCGCCCCCTGGGGCCCGACCCCGCCCGGCCCACCGCGCATCCGCCCCGGGCCCGGGCCGACTCCGCGCCGGACGGGGCCCCGGCCCCCGCTCAGCGCACGTCGACGGTGAAGTGGCGCTCGTCCTGGTCGGTGCCGCCCGACCCGGAGGCGGAGTGGTGGGGGTTGTGCAGGGTGATGGCGGCGCGGCCCGGGGTGGGGCCGGCGCGGAGGACGAAGTAGTAGCGGCCGCCGGAGCCCGCCGAGCCGGTGGCTCCGACCAGGTCCGTGAGGCCGAAGTTCTTGACGTACCGGTCCCCGGTCGCGTCGCCGACCACCGTCGCCGCCGACTCCAGCCAGCCGCGCGCCACCGCGGCGGCCGGGCCCGGCAGCGGTTCGGGCAGCGCGGCCGCGTAGCGGGTACCGCCGGAGCGGACCACCTCGCCGAGGAAGACCAGGGCGCGCGGCAGGACGCCCAGCCGGTCGACGGTGATCGCGGTCCCCCGATACCCCGTCATACAGTCCGAAGATCGCCGGACGGCATACCGGCAGCTGCGCCCCCCTCCCGGCCCCGAACACCGGCCTGCACGGGCGGTCGCACAAGCCGCCCGAACCGCGCGAAGCGCTCACGGGATCCCTGCACCCCCGGCGGAACCGTCCTGTTCGGTCAGGGGTCACGAGCGACGGGGGCGGCGGACCGGCACCGCCGGCCGCGCCGGGTGGTCCGAACACTCCCCGACGCGACCCCTTCTCCACGTCAACCCCGTTGTCCTAGCCTGGCGGGCATGACCGACCGCGTAGTGCCCGAGCCGCAGCGGAGGCGGCGGCGCCCGACCAAGCAGGGCGTGGTCCTCTCCGCCGAGCTGATCGTCGACACCGCCCTGCGGCTGATCGGGCAGCACGGCGCCGAGGCGCTCACCGTACGGCGGCTCGGGGCCGCGCTCGGCGCCGACCCGAGCGCGGTCTACCGCTACTTCCACAGCACCGACGACCTGCTGCTCGCGATCGCCGATGAGCTCATCGGCCGCGCCCAGCAGGGCCGGCGGTGCACCGGCGACTGGCGGGCCGACCTGCGGGAGATCGGGCTGCGCATCCACGCCGCCTACCAGGCCCACCCGCAGGCCGCCCTGCTCGCCGCCCACCGCACCACCGGGCGCACCCACGAGACCGCCGCCGTCGAGGCGATCCTCGGCATCCTGCGTACGGCCGGCTTCCCGGACCCGGAGGCCGTCCGCATCTACCACGCCTTCGTCGACCAGAGCCTCGGCTTCGCCGCCCTGGACGCCGCCGCCCTCGCCCTCCCGGGCCCCGCGGCGTCCGCCGACCGGGCGGTCTGGCAGGCCTCCTACGCCCGCCTCGACGCCGCCACCCACCCGCACATCGCCGCCACCGCCGACCTCCTCACCGCCGACATGCGCCGCAGCGGCTACCCGTACGCCCTGGACCTCCTCCTCGACGCGGCGGAGGCCCGCTTGCGGGCGGTGGGCGGGGACGGCGGGAACGGGAGCGGGAACGGGAGCCGCGAGGACTGAACCGCCCCCGCCTGCGGACGGGGACGGCGGCGGGAGCGGGACCGGGAGCGGGCACGGGGGCGGCGTGAACCGAGCCGTCCCGGCCGGCGCTCGCCCCCGCCCTCGCCCGCCCCCGCCCCCCGGATCAGTCCGCCGCGTGCACCAACTCCCCGCCCACGTACGTCCGCAGCACCCGGGCCAGGGCGATCCCCTCCGGCGGCCCGGTGAGGATGTCCCGGTCGAGCACGACCAGGTCGGCGAGGTGACCCACCGCCAGCACTCCCGCGTCGTCGTGCCCGTTCACGTGCGCCGACCCGGCCGTGTACGCGGCGATCGCGGAGCCCAGGTCGAGCCGCTGCTCGGGCAGGAAGACCCGCCCGTCGGTGGCCTCCGGCTCCATCCGGTTGACCGCCACGTGCAGGCCCGCCAGCGGGTCGGGGCTGCTGACCGGCCAGTCACTGCCCGCCGCCAGGGTGGCGCCCGCCCGCTGCAGGGCGCCGAACGGGTACTGCCAGGCGGCGCGTTCGGGGCCGAGGAAGGGGATGGTGAGCTCGTCCATCTGCGGTTCGTGGGCGGCCCAGAGCGGCTGGATGTTGGCGATCGCGCCGAGCCGCGCGAAGCGGGCCAGGTCGTCCGGGTGGACCACCTGGAGGTGGGCCAGGTGGTGCCGGGCGCCGCGCCGTCCGTTGGCGGCGCGGGCGGCCTCGACGGCGTCCAGCGCCTCGCGGACGGCCCGGTCGCCGAGCGCGTGGAAGTGCACCTGGAAGCCGAGCGCGTCCAGTTCGGTGACGTAGCCGCGCAACGCCGTCGGATCGACGAAGCTGAGGCCGGAGTTGGCGGTGGCGCAGCCGCAGCCGTCCAGGTAGGGGCTGGTCATCGCGGCGGTGAAGTTCTCGGCGATGCCGTCCTGCATGATCTTCACCGAGCCGGCCCGGAACCGCCCGTGGCTCAACTCCTCGCGCCGCCGGACCAGTTCGGGGATCTGCTCGGCGCCCCGGTCGCGCTGCCACCAGAGCGCGCCGGTCACCCGGGCGGTCAGCGCGCCGGAGCGCGCCGCGGCCAGGTAGGCGTCGGACGGGTCCGGCTGGCCGTTGAACTCGCCGAGCAGCGCGTCCTGCCAGCCGGTGATGCCGAGCGAGTGCAGCAGCCGCTGGGCGCGCAGCAGCCCGTCCAGCCGGTCGGCGGCGGTGGAGGGCGGCAGGAGGCGCGCGACGAGTGCGGTGGCGCCCTCCTGGAGCGTGCCGCTCGGGGTGCCGTCGGCCTCGCGCTCGATCCGCCCGTCGGCCGGGTCGGGGGTGTCCCGGGTGAGGCCGGCGAGTGCCAGCGCCCGGGTGTTGGCCCAGGCGCCGTGGTGGTCCCGGTTGGTCAGGTAGACCGGGCGGTCGGGGACGACGGAGTCGAGCAGCTGCCGGGTGGGCAGGCCGCCGTCGAAGCTCTCCATCGACCATCCGCTGCCGGTGATCCACTCCTGCCCGGGGTTCGCCTCCGCGTACGCCCGGATCCGCTCCAGGTAGTCGGCGACGCCGACCGTCCCGGTGAGGTCGCAGACCGCCAACTCCGTTCCGCCGAAAACCGCGTGGATGTGCGCGTCCTGGAACCCGGGCAGCAGCAGCTTGCCGGTGAGGTCCACGACCTCCGTCCCCGGCCCGATCAACTCCCGTACCTCGTCGTGTCCGACGGCGGCGATGCGCTCGCCGACGACCGCCAGGCTGCTCGCCCGGGTGCGGGCGGCGTCGCCGGTGTGGACGGGTCCGCGGGTGAAGACCAGATCGGCCTCGGTCATGGGTGGTGCTCCGTTCTGTTCTGGTGAACCGCTAGGCACGGCAAGGACGTTGATCCCTCTCCTCAGTCGTCCACGTCGCGGCCCTCCTCTCCCAGGAAGTACGGCGCGCGCCGCCGCCAGCGGGCCCAGGCCGCCGACGGCAGCCCGGTGACGATCATCAGCGTCACCACGGTCAGCTCGAACCACCCGTTGTCGGCGGAGAGTTCGAAGTGGTCGGCGGAGTCGTAGAAGTCCCAGACCAGGTAGCCGCCGACGGCGAGCAGTGCCGCCGCGCCCAGCAGCGGCCCGACCACGGCGCGCAGCCCCTGCGCCAGGTCGGTGCGCAGCAGCCCGCGGAACCGTACGGCGGCGGCGATCGCGGTCAGGGCGTAGTAGAGCGCGACGATGATGCCGATCGCGTTGACCGCGGCCGAGATCAGGTCGTTGACGGTCGGGATGGCGATCGAGGCCAGCGCCAGCGCGACGGCGATGCCGGTGATCAGCAGGGTGCCGACGGCGGGTGTGGCGTGCCGGGGGTGCAGCCGGGTCCAGACCGGGCCGAGCACCCGGTCGCGTCCCATCGCGTACGTCCCGCGGGCGGTCGGGATCACCGAGGACTGCAGCGAGGCCACCGCGGAGAACATCAGCGCGATCAACGGCAGTGCGGCGAGCGGCTGGTGGGCGAGCCTGGTGCCGAAGTAGGTCAGCCCGTGCGCGCCGTTGTCGGCCAACTCGTCGATCGGCAGCACCCGTTGGAAGGCGGTGCCGGCGAGCAGGAACAGCAGCAGCATCACCACCAGGGCGATCACGCCGCCCCGGGAGGCGTCGCGCGGGTCGCGCACCTCCTCGCCGACGCTGAACACCGATTCGAAGCCCCAGTAGCAGAACACCGCCAGCACCATGCCCTGCGCGAGGGCGTCGAAGGAGGGGATGTCGAAGGGGTTGAACCACTGGAGCGAGAACGGCTGGTCGCCGGCGAACAGCCCGTACCCGCAGAAGCCCAGCAGCACCACGTACTCGAACACCAGCAGCGCCTTCTGCAGCCGGGCCGCCAGGTCCAGCCCGCGCACCGCGACCAGCGCGGCGCCGACCAGGACCACCAGGCCGATCAGGGTGCACTGGACCGTCGCGTCGGCGTCCAGCCGCAGTCCGGCCACGCTGCGCACGTGCGCCTCGTCGAGCAGCTGGACGATCGACGAGCCGGTGACGGTCGTGGTGTACGCCATGAACACCACCGTGCCGACCGTGTTCACCCACCCGGTGAGGAAGCCCAGCCACGGGCTGAGCGTGCGCCCGACCCACCGGTAACTGCTGCCGGCGTCCGGCTCCACGGCGTTCAGCCGCCCGTAGCCGCCCGCGATCGCGAGCACCGGCAGGAACGCCAGCAGCATGATCGCCGGCAGGTGCAGCCCGACCACCCCGGCCATCAGGCCCAGGCCGATCCCGATGCTGCTGGTGGCGGCCGTGCTCGATGCCGCGATCGCCACGCCGTCCAGCAGCCCGATCGACTTCCGCATGCCGCCGCCGGTCCCGCTCGCGTTCGCTCTCGGACCGCTGCCCGTGTCCTTCACCGTCGATGCCAACGGATCACCGCCTTGGTCGTGGGGGTGCACATGTGGGGGAACGCCCGCGCCGAAGTGCCGGGCACGGGCGGGAAGTGCGAGCCATGAAACCGGCGCCCCCGCCACACGTCAATGCCGTTGTCATAAGAGCGCGCAGGCCTCGCGCGCACGGCCTCCCGCGCGCAGCCTCGCCCGCCCGGCTTCCCCGGCTCGTCCCCTCCGGTGCGTGGCCGCGGGGCGGCGGACCGGCTCCGTCACTCGAAGATGGCGCGTCCCCAGCTGCGCAGGCGCTCCAGCCGCGTCGTCACCCGGTATCCCGCGACCGCCACCGGGTGCTCGGCCGTCACCCGCGCGGCCGCCTTTCCGCCGCTCTCCACGCCGTTCTCCGCCGCCCAGCGGTACCAGGCGACGGCGTCCCCGTACGCTCCGCGCCGCTCGAACAGCCGGGCCCCCTCCAGCATCGCCTCGGTGTCGCCGGCCTCGGCGGCCCGTGTCAGCCACGACAGCGCGGCCTCGACGTGCTCCTCCGTCCCCGCCTTCAACTGGACCCGCGCGACGTCCCGCATCGCCCGGGTGCTGCCCGCCTCGGCGGCCCGCAGCCGCCAGGCGAGGGAGTTCGCGGTGTCCAGCCCCACCAGGGTGAACATCGCCTCGACGTCCCCGGCCTCGGCCAGCTCGGCGTACTTCCGCACGGCCTGCTTCTGGAACGGCTTGCGGTCGACGGGACGCTTGTGCTGGTCGCGCAGGACGAGGTAGAGCCGGGCGATGTCCCGTTTGACGGTGAGGTCGCCGAGCCGTTCGGCCCGGAGCAGGGACTGCAGGGCGTCGGACGGACGGCCGGCCCGCTCGTGCGCCGCCGCCGCGGCCCGCAAGGTCGCGGGGGTGATCCGCACCCCCGCGTCCGGCTCGGTCGGCGTCGGCACCGCCCGCCCCGCGGCCGCCTTCGCGGTCTGCTTGACCGGCTCAGGCTTGACGGCTGCCCCCTTCGCGGCCTGCTTGACCGACACGGGCGGCGGTGCGGCGGCGTCCACCGCCGACAGCTCCGCGCGGAGGCGGTCCGCCTCTGCAGCGGCCTTGGGGTGCCGCTTCTCCGCGGCCCGTTGGTACCACTCCAGCGCCTCCTGACGCTGGCCCATGCCTTCCAGGATCTCCGCCGCCTCCGTCATCGCGAACAGGTGTCCCTGGGCGGCGGCCTGGCGGAAGTGGAGCAACGCCACCGGAACGTTGCCCTGGTGCTTGAGCGAACGCCCGAGCCCGAACATCCCGTCGGCGCTTCCGGCGGCCGCAGCCCGGCGGAACCACCCAACGGCCTCCGCCTGCTTCCCGGGTTCCTTGGCCAGCCACTGGGCCGTCACCACCATGGCGTGGACGTGCCCGGCCTCCGCGGCACGCCGGTACCAGGCGAGGCCCTCCTGTGCGCGCTTCTCCCCCATGTGCCAACTCGCCAGCGCGAGCATGGACTTGACGTCGCCTTCACGGGCGGCGCCCTCGTGCCTGCGGATCAGCGCCGCGTCCTCGTCCTCGGGCTCGGGCCCGGGCTCGGACGCCGGCTCGGGGGTCGGCTCGGGCGCGGGCTCCGGCTTGCGGAGCCGGTCCAGCTCGGCGCGCACGCGCGCCACTGCCTCGGGCGCCTTCTGGTGGTGACGCGCGGCGGCCTGCTCGTACCAGTCGAGGGCCTCGGCCAGGCCGCCCGGGCTCCCCTCCAGCAGCGCGCCCAGGCGCATCATCGCGTAGATCTCCCCGGCTCCGGCCGCCTGGCGGTAGAGGGCGGGAAGGCGCTCCGACGCCTCGGGGAAGCGCCGCTCGATCAGCAGCGCCGCCTCCAGCGCGCCGGTCGGATTGCCCGCTTCCGCCGCTCGGAGCGACCAGGACAGCGCTTGCGGCCAGTCCTGGACGGCCCGGTACGCGACGGCCACCTCGCGCATGGCAGCGGGGTCCCCGGCCTCCGCGGCGGCCCGGTACCGGGCACCGGGCAGGCCCTTGGCCGCCTTGGCGGCCCCGGCCTTCGGTGCGGACGCGGCCCCGGCCTTCGGTGCGGACGCGGACGCGGGCACGGGCGCTGGTGCGGCCGCTGGCACGGGCACGGGCACGGACGCCGACGGGGGCGGCGCCTGCTGCCCGGCCTGCGGCGAGTCCTGCGCGACCGGACGGCCCTTCGGCGGCGGCTGGGTCGTCGCCTCGTGGACCGACCGCGCGGGTACCGCGGGCGGGAGGTCGCCCCCCTCGGCCGGCCGTCTGGGCGGCGCGGTGGTCACGAGGGCGGCGGCGCGTCCGGGCTCGGGGCGGTCCGACGGCGGCGGGCCGGGGCGCCGCTCCCGCATCGGCTCTTCGAGGTCCACGGCGAGGTCCGACAGTCCGGCGATCACGCTCCGCAGGCCCGGCGGCAGCCACTCCTCCTCCTTCGGGGAGACGCTCGGCGGCAGCATCCCGGCGAGTTCCACGGGCGTGGGCCGGTTCTCCGGCACGGGGTCCAGGCAGGGCAGGACGATCCGCTTCATGACGGCCGACAGCCCGCCCAGCCGGTGGCGTCCGTCCAGGATGCCCGACTGGATCTGGGCCACCGAGCCGGGCCCGAACGGATGCCGGTTCAGTCCCGCGTAGGCCAGCACCACGCCGAGCGCGAAGACGTCGCTGGCCGGCCCGGCCGGATCGTCCCGGAGCTGCTCGGGCGAGGAGAAGGTGGCGGTGCGGGGCGCGACGCCGGAGCCGGTCAGCGTGATGCCGTCGGGGGCGAGGTTCCGGGCGATCCCGAAGTCGATGACGTACGGGCCGTCGCCGGCCAGCAGGATGTTCGCCAGCTTGAGGTCGCGGTGCACCAGCTCCGCCGCGTGGATGCTGCGCAGCGCGTCGGCCAGACCGGTCGCCAGCACTCGCCAGGTCCGCTGGGGCAACGGCGTCCCGCAGTGGTCGAGCGCCTCCGCCAGGTCGACGCCGCGGATGTAGCGGGCGGCGATCCAGGGCCTGGCGGCCTGGGTGTCGGCGTCCACCACCTGGGCGGTGTAGGGGCTGTCGACCGCGCTGACCATCTCGACCTCGTGCGCGAACCGGCGGCGGAAGCCCACCGGGTCGGCGGCCAGGTGCTCGGGCAGGATCGTCTTGAGCGCCACCCCGCGGCCGAACGGGCGCCGGGCGAAGTAGACGCTCCCCCAGCCGCCCCGGCCCAGCAGGGCGAACAGCCGGTACGGACCGATCATCTCGGGATCGTCGTCCCGCAGTGGCTCCAACTCGACTCCCTCACCGATCCACCGGCCATCCACTGCCGCCCCGGCGCGCCGCGGGATCAGCCCGCGCTCCCGTACGGCAGTTCGACGGCCTGCCCACCCACCAGCCGTACCCACCACGACGCCCGTAGCCCCGCGACGCCCGTACCACCGTGACGCCCGCGCCGGTCCGGACGACTCCCGCCCCGGCCTCAGCCCAGGCTGGTCAGCTCGTCGCCGCCCCGCGGCCGCCGCGGCGGCTTCGCCCGTACGCCCTCGTCCCGCTCCCCCGGCCAGCGCTGGCCGCTGCGCCGCAGGACCACCCCCGGGACGAGCTCGATCTCGTCGTCGGGACCGAACCCCCGGAGCCGGCGCTCCGGCCCCGCGCCCTCCGGCCGCACACCGCCCGGCCCCCGGCTTCCCGTCCCGGCGCCACCCGCCGGCTGGTCGGGGCGTGGCAGCGGCACCCACGGCGTGGGCTCCTGCCCGGGCCGCAGGGTCCGGATCCGGCTGTGCGCGGAGCTGGTGTCCAGGACCTTGAGGGAGCCCCGGCTGGAGAGCAGGACCAGGTGCTGCCGGCTGACCCGGCCCCGGCGGTCGTCGGAGAGGTGCCGCTCCTCGATCCGCGCGAGGTGGGCCCGCCCGAGGGTGAACTCCCGGCCGTCGTCCTCGGTCAGGTTCTCCCAGGCCCGGCAGACACCGTCGACCAGGATCTTGAGCTGCAGCCGGGGGCGGCGCGGGCCGAGGTCGGTCAGCAGGGTGCCGTGGACGCGGCAGACCACCTTGCCGGAGCGCAGCGCCGGGCTGGGGTTGCAGGGCGTCCGCGGGCAACGCCAGGACCGTTCCAGCACCTCCGAGCGGGGGCGACCACGGAAGTCCAGCAGGTTCCGCGCCTTGAGGCCGTCGCGCTCCCGCTCCCGCGAGACCTCCCGGTCGGCGAACACCCGCATGTCCCGCGGCACCAGCCGGACGGAGCCGTCCGGGCCGCGCAGCGGCTCCAGGAAGTGCTCGCGGTCGCCCTGGATCCACGGGTGCTCGCCCCGGTGGCCGCGGAAGAGGTCGGCGCTGATGACCCTGGTGCCGAGCACCTTCGCGTGGTCGAGCAGGTCCGGGTCGGCCTTGGCGATCGCGGCGATCAGTCCGCGGTCCCGCCACGCGCGCAGCAGCGCCCCCTCGGCGGGGTCGGGGAAGTCGCGGTCCCGGTCGGGGCGCATCAGGCTGTCGTCGGCGATCGCGTGGACGGTGACCTCGCGGTCCCCGGTCCACTCCCGGAGCGCGGCGAGGACCAGGCGCAGCCGTTCCAGCGACCGCTCGCCGGCGCCGCCGAGTTCGGTCGCGCGCACCACGTTGGACAGGTCGAGCAGGAAGTCGGCCTGGGCCGCTGCCCCCCGGAGGTACCGTTCCATGCGGCGGAACGCCGCCAGGTCGCTCGCCACGTCTCTCCCGCCCACGCCGCCGACCTTCCGTGACAGGAGTAGAGGGTATCGGCATCCACGGGTCACCGCCCCGACGTTCCCGCAGTTGATGCGACGTCATGAACGGTGCGCATCAGGCGTGTTCAGCTCAAGTCCGAGAGGCTTCCCCGCCGGACACGCCGGGGCCCGCCACCCCGGAGGCGGCGGGCGGCGGGCCGTCGGCGGCGGGCCGTCGGCGATGGGCGGCGGGCGCGGGGCGGCGGGCGCGGGGCGGGCCGGGTCAGTCCTGGTAGTACTCCATGCCCAGGTGGGTGATCTGCTCCTCGCCCATCAGCCAGCGGAGGGTGTTCTTCAGCTTGGTCTGCTGGATGAACAGGTCGTGCTCGGGGTAGACGGCGGGGGCGTGCTGCGGGCTCTTGAAGTAGAAGGACAGCCACTCCTGGACGCCGCTGAGGCCCGCGCGCTGGGCCAGGTCCATGAAGAGGACCAGGTCGAGGGCCAGGGGGGCGGCCAGGATGGAGTCCCGGCACAGGAAGTCGACCTTGATCTGCATCGGGTAGCCGAGCCAGCCGAAGATGTCGATGTTGTCCCAGCCCTCCTTGTTGTCACCGCGGGGCGGGTAGTAGTTGATCCGCACCTTGTGGTGGAAGTCCCCGTAGAGCTCGGGGTAGAGGCCCGGCTGCAGGATGTGCTCCAGCACGCCCAGCTTGGTCTTCTCCTTGCTCTTGAAGCTGTCCGGGTCCTCCAGCACCTCGCCGTCGCGGTTGCCGAGGATGTTGGTCGAGTACCAGCCGGCCAGCCCCAGCATGCGGGCCTTCAGCATCGGGGCCAGCACGGTCTTCAGCAGGGTCTGCCCCGACTTGAAGTCCTTGCCCGCGACGGGGACGCCGGTCTCCTGGGCGAGTTCGGTCATCGCCGGGACGTCGGTGGTGAGGTTGGGCGCGCCGTTGATGAAGGGCACGCCCTCCTTGAGCGCCGCGTACGCGTAGATCATCGACGGCGGGACGCTCTCGTCGTTCGCGTCCATCGCGGCTTCGAGGGCGGCGACGGTCTCGTGGGCCGCACCGGGCTCGATGTAGATCTCGGTGGACGCGCACCAGATCACCACCAGCCGGTCGCAGTCGTTCGCGGCCTTGAAGGCGCGGATGTCCTGGCGGACGGCCTCGGCGAGCTCGCGCTTGGTCGCCCCGGTCTTGACGTTGGTGCCCTCGAGCAGCCGCACGTAGTGCTGGTCGAAGACGGCCGGCATCGGCTCGATCTCCTTGAGCTGGGCCGCGATCGGCTCGATGTGGTTGTAGCGGTCGAGCACGCCGCACTTCAGCGCGGCTTCGTAGGCGGTGTCGGAGATCGGGTCCCAGGCGCCGAAGACCAGCTGGTCGACGCCCGCCAGCGGCACGAACTCGCGGACGAGCGGGGACCGGTCCTCGGTCCGCTTGCCGAGGCGGATGGTCCCCATCTGCGTGAGCGAACCGACGGGCTCCGCGAGGCCGCGCCGGATCAGCTCGACGCCGGCGATGAAGGTCGACGCCACGGCGCCGAGACCCACGGTCAGAACGCCCAGCCGGCCGGTGGCGGGCTCGATGTGGTGCTTCGTTGTCTCCACGTTCATCCCAGTCTCCAGAGGTGATACCGCGCCGGCGCGCCGTCACCGACGGGGGGCTCGATCACACTGCGCCCGGGTACGGGCCGGTTCGCGCGCCGCGCTCGGCCACGCCCGACTCGTACGCAACCGCTGCGCCAGTGCTCCGGTCGCCGAATCGGCGGGTCATGTGGCGGTGCGTCGGTTGAATGTATCGGCCCGATGTATCGGTCCGATGTATCGCCACGCTATGGGCTCCACGCGTGGCGCGCAAGTGTCAGTTCCGGTACGCCCCGCCGTGGCTGACGCACCGTGAGTCGGCTCGCGCCCCTCCGGTCCGCGGGGCCGCACGGGCCTCAGCCGCGGTGCCGGGCGCCCGGCCGACGGCGCAGCCGCACCAGGAACCAGCGGCCGACGACCAGCAGCGCCACCGCCACGACGCCCTTCGACACCCAGCCCCCGTACTCCTCCACCAGGTGCCAGTTGTCGCCCAGCCAGTACCCCAGCAGCACGAACACCGTGTTCCACACCAGGCTGCCGACGGCGGTCATGGCGGTGAAGGCCGCCAGGGGCATGCGCTGGATCCCCGCCGGTACGGAGATGAGGCTGCGCACCACCGGCACCATGCGGGCGATCAGCACCGCCTTGCGGCCGTGCCGTTCGAACCACGCTTCGGCCCGGTCGATCTCGTGCGCCTTGACGAGCGGGACGCGGGCGGCGAGCGCGCGGGTCCGGTCGCGGCCCAGCAGGGCTCCGGCGGCGTACACGATCCAGGAGCCGACGATCGAACCGATCGTGGTCCAGACGATGACGGCCGGCAGGCTCAGCTCGCCCTGCCCGGCCGCGAATCCGGCGACCGGGAGGATGATCTCACTGGGGATGAACGGCAGAACGGTGTCCACCAGGTTGGTCAGGCCGGCACCCGCGGCGCCGAGGGTGCCCATGACGTCGACGGCCCAGCCGGCGATGCCACCGGCGGGCTCGCCGGAAGCGGAGGCAGCGGCCGCGGTGAAGGCGGTGGAGGCAGCGGCGGCGGAGGCGGTGGAGGCGGCGGTCGAGAGCGACGCGGAGGCCAAGGTTGCGATCATGACGTTCACGCTAGGAGGGCCCACCGGGCCGCCACCATGCGGTCAACCGCCGTCCCCGTTACGGTTTCCCGTAACGCAACCGGCCCCGGCGGCAGCACAGTTCGCCACCGGGGCCGCCCTGCCCGAGGGCGGCGGCCGGGACCGCCGCGGCCCCGGCGATCTTGCCCGGGCGGTACGGCGACACTAGGCTCGGGCTTCGTGCGCGGAGATCCGGCGGGACCCCCAGCCCACCACCTGACGCCCTGGCCGCGCCGGGCCGCGGGCAGACCGATCAGCCGCCTGACCGGCAGTCTGATCGGCTTCCTGACCGCCCTGTTCGGTGCGCTGTACCTCCTCCTCGCCGGTACCGTCCTCGGCCCCTTCCTGCTGCGGCCGCGCAGTCGGCAGCGCGCCCTCGGCGCCCTGATGACCGGGGCGCGCGGGCTGACGGCCCTGGAACGGACCCGGCGCTCCGCCTTCTTCGGCGACCGGTTCCCCGAGCACTACCAGGCGTCCGACCGGAAGCTCCTGCGCTACCTCGCGCTCCGCTGCTCCACGGGACTGCTCTGCGGTGTCGTCACCGGGCTGCTCGGTTTCGGCGCCGTGCTGGCAGGACTGACGGTCGGCGGGGCGGTCCGGGGAACCCTCGGCTGGGAGCAACTGCTCACCCAGGCGCTGCTGGGCGGCGTCCTGCTCTTCCTCGACGTGCAGGGCCTGTGCTCGCTGGCCGCCCTGGACGCCCGGATCGCCCGCGAGTGCTTCGGCCCCTCCGAGCAGGAGCTGCTGCAGCGGAGGATCGACGAACTGGCCACCAGCCGGGCCGCGGTGGTGCGGGCCGTGGACGCGGAGCGCCGGCGCATCGAACGCGATCTGCACGACGGCGTCCAGCAGCGCCTGGTGGCCCTGGGCATGCTGCTGGGCCGGGCCCGCCGGGGCCGGGACCCCGAGCAGGCGGGCGCGCTCCTGCGGCAGGCCCACGAGGAGTCCCGGGGCGTGCTGACCGAACTGCGCGAGGTGGCCTGGCGGGTCTACCCCTCGGCGCTGGACAGCCTCGGCCTCGAGGAGGCCCTGGGCGGGGTGGCCGAGCGGTGCGGCATCCCGCTGCGGACACGGTTCGAGGTCCGCGGGCCGCTGCCCGAGAGCGTGGAGACGGCCGCCTACTTCGTCGTCTCCGAGGCCGTGACCAACGCCGCCAAGCACTCCTCCGCCTCGGCCGTCTCGGTGCGGGTGACGCTCGACGGCGCCCTGCTCACCGTCCGGGTCGAGGACGACGGCACCGGCGGCGCCGACCCGTCCGGCGGCGGACTGTCCGGGCTGTCCAGCCGGGTGGCCGCGCTGGACGGCGTCCTGCACGTCGACAGCCCCGTCGGGGGACCGACCACCATCACCGCGGAGATCCCGTGCGCGTGATCCTCGCCGAGGACTCGACCCTGCTGCGGGAGGGGCTGGTCAGGCTGCTCGTCGAGGAGGGCCACGAGGTCCTGGCCGCGCTCGGCGACGCGGCGACGCTCCTCCAGGAGGTCGAGGAACGGAAGCCGGACGCCGTGGTCGTCGACGTCCGGATGCCCCCGACCCACACCGACGAGGGGCTGCGGGCCGCCGTGGCGATCCGCCAACGCCGGCCGGAGGTGGGCGTGCTGGTGCTCTCGCAGTACGTCGAACGCCACTACGCGGCCGAACTGCTCGCGGCCGGCGCCGAGCGGGTCGGCTACCTGCTCAAGGACCGGGTGGCCCAGGTCGAGGAGTTCCTCGACGCGCTGGAGCGGATCCACGCGGGCGGCGCGGCGATCGACCCGGAGGTCGTCCGCCGACTGGTCCTCCGCACCGCGCACGGCGATCCACTGGCCCGGCTCACCCCGCGCGAGCGCACCGTGCTGGAGGCACTCGCGCAAGGGCACACCAACGCCGCCATCGCGCAGAAGCTGCACATCTCGCTGAGCTCGGTGGAGAAGAACCTGAACGCCGTCTTCGACAAGCTGGAGCTGAGCCAGACCACCGGCTACAGCCGCCGGATCCTGGCGGTGCTGCGCTACCTGGAGTCCTGAGGCGTGTCCGGCGCGCTCCCGGGCGGGCGACCGGCCGCCCGGGAGCGGGGGTCGCGCGCCGGGCGGGCCCGCTCCCCCCGCCGCGCCTTCTGCCCGGCGCCGCTAGTGCCCGTCGCCGGTGAGCCAGCGGCCGTCCGGGGTGCCGAACTCGCCCGTGCGGCGGTCCCAGATGACCTCGCCGCGGCGGATCGTGGTCTCCGGGCGGCCGACCAGGGTGGCGCCCTCGTAGGCCGACCAGCCGCACTTGGACCGGACGTCGTCGGCCGTCATGAACCAGGTCGCGTCGGCGTCGAAGACGACCAGGTCGGCGTCGTACCCGACCTCGATGCGGCCCTTGCTGCGCCCCAGGCCGAAGAGTTCGGCCGGGCGGGCGCTGGCCAACCGGGTGAGCTGGGTCAGCAGGTCGTCGACCGGGCGGTCGGGCCAGCGCTGCCGCATCCCGGTGAAGACGGCGGGCAGCAGTTCCTGCACGCCGGGCAGTCCGGGCGGCGCGTCCGCCGGGGGCCTGGTCTTCTCCTCGACGGTGTGCGGGGCGTGGTCGCTGCCGAGGGTCGCGAGTCCGTCCTGGATGAGCGCCTCCCACAGCCGTTCCCGGTCGCGCTCCTCGCGGATGGCGGGGCTGAGCCGGATGCGGGCGCCGAGGCGGGTGATGTCGTTGCGGGTGAAGGACAGGTGGTGGGGCGTGGCCTCGAAGGTGACCGGCAGGCCGGCCTCCCGGGCGGCCATCAGCAGGTCGCACTCCTCCGCCGAGGAGGTGTGCAGGACGTGCGCCGCGGTGCCGTACGCGCGGACCAGTTCGATGACCCGGGCGACGGCGACGATCCCGCCGGTGCGCGGGCGCGCGGGCTCGTAGGCGCGGTAGCTGGTGGGGCTGGGGAGGTAGCCGTCGAGGAGGTCGAACAGACCGCCGTCCTCGGCGTGCAGGACCACCCGCAGTCCGCCGGCGGCCGCGACCTCGAAGACCTTGGCGAGCACCGCCGGGTCGTGGATGACGTGCGGCGCGGTGTGGTGGCCGGCCATGAACACCTTGACGGAGGTCGCCACCCGCGGGTCGAGGTCGACCAGGGCGTCCACGGTGTCCGCGCCCACGCCCATGTGGAAGCGGTAGTCCACCAGGGACGTGCCCTCGATGAGCGCCGCCTTGGCCCAGGCGTCCTTCGGATCGTGCATCGGCGGCTGGGTGTTGGGCATGTCGATCACGGTGGTGACGCCGCCCGCGGCCGCCGCCCGGCTGCCGTGCGCCCAGTCCTCCTTGTGGGTGAGCCCGGGGGTGCGGAAGTGGACGTGGGAGTCGATCACCCCGGGCAGCACGTGCCGGCCGGCCGCGTCGATGGTCGCGGTGGCGGTCACCGGGGCGTCCGCCGGCAGCAGCGCGCCGATCCGGCCGCCGCGCACCGCGACGGTGCCCGGCCGGACCCCTTCGGGGGTGACCAGCCGGCCGCCGCGGATCACCAGGTCGTACGGGACGTCGTGTTCGGTCATGAGGGCTGCTCCACGGAGATCAACTGACGGCAGAGGTCATTGGTCGGGCCCATCAGGCAGACCGCCCGGACGTCCCGGGCCAGCCGGTTGACCGGGTGGCCCGCGACGAAGCCGGCGCTGCCGAGGTAGCGCTGCACCTGCAGGCAGATCTCCTCGGCCAGGGTCGAGGCCACCACCTTGCTGCGCAGCGTGGTGAGGCCGGGGTCCGGCCCCTCCCGCCGGCCCGCGGCCTCGACGATCGCCCGGGCGCTCTCCACCTGGGCGGACAGGTCGGACAGCCGGTGCCGGGTCAACGGCTGCTCCGTCAGGCGTTGTTGACGGGCCTTGGCGAGCGCCATCCGGTAGACGGCGTCGGCGATGCCGACCGCGACGGCACCCAGGGTGGCTCCCGACTCGCGCACGCCGGCGATGATCGTCGCCGCCTTCCCGACCGGGCCCAGCAGGGCGTCCTCGGGCACCGCGCAGCCGCGCAGTTCGATGAAGCCGGTGGCGGAGGCGCGCATGCCGACCAGGTCCAGGCTGGTGTCCGCGGCCAGTCCGGGGTTGTCGGCCTCGACGAGGTAGAAGCTCTGCCCGTCGCTGCCGTACACCAGGTCTCCGGCACCCGGCTCGGACGACTGGGCGAGGACCAGGTAGACCTGCGCCAGGCCCGCGCCGGTGGTGAAGGCCTTGGCGCCGTCGAGGATCCAGCCGTCCGCGACCCGGACGGCCTTGGTCGCGATGTTGCGCTTGTCGGCGCCGGCGCCGCTCTCGCTCCACGCGGAGGCGGCGAGCCAGGAGCCGTCGGCGAGCCGGGGCAGGTAACGGGCGCGCTGGGCGGGCGTCCCCCACTCGGTGATCCGGGCGCTGACCGCGAAGTGCTGGAACAGGATGATCGAGACGGAGGGGTCGAGGCCGGCCACCTGCTCGACCAGCCGGTTGGTCAGGACGGCGTCGCCGCCCTGGCCGCCGTACTCGCGCGGGACGGCCGCGCCCAGGATCCCGGACGAGCGCAGCGCGTCGAGCACCCGCTCGGGCAGTTCGCCGGCGGTGTCCGCGGCGGCCGCCTCGGCCTCCAGCGTCCGGTACAGCGGCGCGTACCGTTCGCGCAGCGCCTCCCGGTCGTCGGGTCGGGACGCGGCGTCCGCGCGGGTCATGGCTTCAGTGAAGGGCACCGTTCAGTCTCCTCGTCGTGGTCGCGGCGTCGTCCCCGCCGCCGGGCGGCGCGATCGCCAGCGGACCGGACCGGATCCGAGCCTGCTTCCGGCTCACGCTCACCCACGGCAGGACCGGCCCCCGCGGCGAGTCCTCGACCCTGGCGGTCGCACTGGCGCCGCCTCCGGGCGTGGCGATCCCGACCTGCGGCGGGCGTCCCCCGGTCTCCTCGTAGAGCCGGGCCGGCACGGTGCCGGCGGCCGTCACCGCGGCGGCCAGGCAGGTGATGCCGGTCAGCGCCAGCGTCGGGTGCCAGCGCGGCACGCTGATGGCGCGGGCGCTCAGCAGGCCGGGACCGTAGGCCCCCACCATCGCGACCTTGGGGAAGACGCTGGTGTCCGGCAGGCCCAGCAGGGCCGAGGCCGAGCGGCGGATCCGCAGCAGCTCGTCGAAGACCTCGTCGCCCGCCTCGAACAGCTCGCGCTGCGATCCGATCCCCAGTTCCTTCGCGTCGACGAAGACGTAGGGGTTGCCGAGGGACACCAGGGAGGCCTCGTACCCGCCGGAGGGGGTGGTCAGCCGGTCGACCGGACGGCCGGTCATCAGGACCCGGCTCGTGCTACGCCCCGGCGGCTGGACGAAGTACATGGTGAAGCTGCCGCCCTGGCGCCGCGACTCGTCGACCTCGCAGACGATCTGGTCCCCGTTGTTGAGGATCCGCAACCGGACCCGGTCGCCCGGCGCCGGGGGCGGCAGCCACCGGCGGGCGTGGGCGACGACCAGGCTGGCGAGGATCGAGTGGCCGCAGCTGCCCTGGAAGTCGAACGCGTCCAGCCGGTCCGGCAGGCACTGCACGAAGCGGTAGTCCAGGTCGAACAGCGGGTGCGGGGACGGCGCCACGACGGCGATCTTGAGCACGTCGGCGCGCCCGGTCGCCACCAGCCACTCCCGTACCCCGGTGAGCGCCGCCCGCAGTTCGGCCTCGGCCCCGGCCCCGGGCAGGTCGGTCCCGGGCAGGTGGGCCCCGGACGGCAAGGCCCCGCGCAGCTCGGCGGCGTCGAGCACCAGGGTCGGACACGGCGCGCCGTCCGCCTGGGCGATGTACCCGATCACGCGGCCGTCCCGTCGCCGGGGAGGGCGGGCGCTTCGTCCGCCTTCCGTCCGGGGGCCGCGCAGAACTGCTCGATCCACAGCTGGTGGATCATCAGGGACCACAGCGCCAGCGCGGACCGGTCCGAGGGCCGGGTGGCCTGCTCGTCGAACAGCCGGTCCACCCGGGCCGGTTCGACCAGTCCCTGGCAGCGCAGGGCGGCCGGGGACAGGACGTCCCTGGCGAAGCCGTACAGGGCCCCGCCGGGCGCGATCATGGCGGTGATCGGCAGGGTGAACGGCTGCTTCGGCCGGTCGAGCACCGACCGGGGGAGCAGTCCGTCGGCGGCGCGGTACAGCACGTCCTTGCCCCGGCCGGGAGCGATCTTCAGGCCCGCCGGGAGCGACCTGGCGTACCGCTGGACCGAGGGCTGGCAGAACGGCAGCCGCACCTCCACGGAGGCGGACATGCTGAGGTGGTCGACCCGCCGCAGGTGGTAGGCGGGCAGCCGCCGGCCGACCTCGAAGGCGGTCAGGGCCTCCATCCTTCCGCTGCCCGAGGCGGCCAGTTCACCGGCGATCCGCTCGGAGGCCGGCCCCCGGGCCGCGACGTAGTGGCGGTACTCGGCGGTGTACAGCTCGCCGCGCAGCGCGGCCGGCACCGCCGCGAGGGCGTCGACGTACCCGGTGATCCAGTCCTCGCCGGCCGGGGTCTCCACGGCCGCGCGGATCCGGTCGTAGCCGCCGAAGAGCTCGTCGGCGGCGTCGCCGGTGAGCGCCACGGTGAAGCCCGCGTCGCGCACCGCGGCGAACAGCGCGTAGGTGCTGAGCGTGATCGGGTCGGCGTTGGGCTGGCCGAGGTGCCAGACCACGTCGGGCAGCAGGTCGGGGAAGGTCTCCGGGTCGATCTCCACCTGGTGGTGGCGGGTGCCGTTGCGCACAGCGACCTCACGGGCGAAGTGCCGCTCGTCGCCGGGCCACCGGCCGGTGTAGGCGATGTTGAAGCTGTGCAGGGCGTCGGCCGCCTCGGCGGCCAGCGCCGAGACCAGGCTGGAGTCCAGCCCGCCGCTGGTGATCGCCGCCACCGGGACGTCGGCGAGCAGCAGCCGCTGCGTCTCCTCGCGCAGCAGGGCGCGCACCCGCTCGGCGGCGGCCGCCGGGTCGGTGCTCGTCCCCGGGCCGGTGGACGGCTCCGGGTCCGCCGGGACGGACCGCCGGTGGATCCGCAACCCGCCCGAGCGGTTGACCCGCACGGTGGCCGCCGGCGGCAGCACCTGGATCCCGTCGAACATGGTCTGCTCGCCGAACGGGGTCTTCGTCGACAGGTACTCGTCGAGGCCGGGCTCCCAGACGGCGGCCCGCACGTCGCGGAAGGCGAGCAGCGCCGGCAGTTCGGAGGAGAAGTGCAGCTGTCTGCGGTACGCGTCCCACTGGTAGTAGAGGGGCTTCATGCCGAGGTCGTCGGTGGCCAGCAGGAGCGTCGGCTCCTGGCGCAGGTCCATCACGGCGATGGCGTACATGCCGTCGAGGTGGTCGGTGAAGGCCGGTCCGTACTCGGCGTAGAGCGCGGGCAGGACGGAGCCGTCGCAGTCGTCGGCGATCCGGTGGCCGCGGGCCACCAGCCGCCGGCGCAGCTCGGCGTGGTTGTAGATCTCGCCGTTGAACACCACGGTGATGTGCTCGCCGAGGCGGTACGGCTGCCGCCCGCCGACCGGGTCCATGATGGCCAGCCGGTTGATGCCGAGCGCCCAGCCGGGGCCGACCGCCCGGGCCTGGCTGTCCGGCCCGCCGTGGCGCTGGGCGGCGGAGACGGTCCTCAGCTCGTGCGGGGTGACCCGGGCGTCGAAGTGTCCGAAGATCCTGCACACCGGCGCCTCACCTCACCCGCGCCGGGACTCCGGCGCGCTGGTAGAGGACCGGGTCGAAGGGGGTCGGGCCGCCGCAGGTGGCGAACCGGGCGGCGGCCGGGTCCTCGTCGTCGTGCCGGGTGCCGTGCGGGACGCCGGGGGGCGCGAACAGCGCGTCCCCGGGCGAGACGTCGATCCAGCGGTCGGCCAGGTACATCTGCCCCTTCCCTTCGAAGGCGATGAACGCCTCCTCGCTCTCGGGGTGGACGTGCACGTTGAAGTACTCGCCGGGCTGCATCACTCCGCAGTGCAGGCAGAGTTGGGGGGTGCCGGTGCCCGGCCAGAACAGGAAGTTCATCGTCGCGGTCCGGTCGGACGCGGCCACCTGGCCGGTGCCGCCGAAGCCCCGCAGCTGGGTGTCGGTGCGCCACAGGTTGCTGAAGCGGGCGGGCCGCGACCCGTGCGCGCGGCCGGGCAGCAGTCGGGTGCGCCAGACGTAGGCGGTCAGACCGTCGGTGTCCGCCGCGGCGAGGGCGTACCGCTCGCCGGTGGGGGCGTAGACCGCGTCGGCCCTGGCCACCCGCGCCCCGGCCTCACCGGAGCGCGCCTCGCCGGAGCCGGTGAACACGACGACGACGTTCTCCTCGTCCGCCGACTCCGCCGGCTCCCACCGTCCGCCCGCGGGGACCCGGACGACGTCGAGCCGGATGATGCTCGCGCCGAGGTCCGGGCCGACCGCGGTCGCCACCGAGCACCCGGCCTCCGGGCGGAAGGTGAGGTCCGCCGCTCGGACGATCGCACCGACCTGTTCAGAAACGGCCATCGTTGTGCCTTTCCGACGCTCCGGCGGTCGCCGTGCGTCACGTCGAACTGTCAGTTGTCCGAGGCGAGTCGGCCGCCCTTGCCCCAGTGGCTCTGCTCCACGTCGCGGATGATCACGGTGACCGCGTCCTGCGGGCAGCCGGCGATCCTGGACACGGTCGCGGTGACCTCCTCGACGAGTTCGCGCCGGCTCTCCTGCTTGCCGCCGCTCCACCAGTCCACGGTGACCACGGGCATCGGACGCACCTTCTCTCTGGGTCTGTTCTCTGGGTCTGTTCTCTGGTTCCGGTGGTGGTTCGCCTTGCGTCTCAGCTCGATCGACGGACCGTCACCCCGGCGGACCGGGGCGGGGCAGGGCAGGGAAGACCGTCCTGGCCCGCCCCGGGTGGCACGGGGGGCACGGGTCCTAGACGAGCTCGGGCGACAGGCCCGCCGCACGGTAGAGGTCCCGGTCGTACGGGACCGGCCCGCCGACGGAGACGAACAGCTCGGGAGCGCCCGGCCGGTCGGGGTTGCGGGTGCCGTGCAGGGCGCCCGCGCGGGCGAAGACGCCGTCGCCGGGCTCCATGTCGAGCCACCGGTCGCCGAGGAAGAACTGTCCGCTCCCCTCCAGGGCGAACAGCGCGTCCTCGGCGCCCGGGTGGGCGTGGATGTTGAAGGTGTTGCCCGGAGCGCCCATGCCGCTGTTGATGCACAGGTAGGCGCAGCCGTTGCCGGGCCAGTGCGGGAAGTTCATGTAGGCGCGCCGCTCGTTGTCCACCGGCGCGATCTCGCCGGTGCCGGCGAACTTGTGGATGCCCTTCGAGGTGTCGTACACGGTGTTGAAGAGCTTCGGGTCGGAGCCGCGGGGGCTGCCCTCGGGCAGCACCGCCCGCCAGAAGTACACGGTCAGCTCGTCGCTCTCGGCGGTGAAGGTGAGCTGCCGGCCGGTCGGCGCGTAGGCCGTCGAGCCCTTGGTCATCGGGCTGGTCCCGTCGCCCACCTGGGCCGAGCCGGTGCCCTCGAACACGATGGCGGTGGTCTCCTCCTGCCGGTAGACCTCCGGCTTCCAGCTGGCACCGCGCGGGATGCGCACGATGTCGACGGAGACGAAGCGGGCGTCCACGTGCGGGCCGACCGGGCGGCTCACCCGGCAGCCGTCCTCCTCGGTGAACGTCAGCTCGCTGCGGCGGATGACGACGCCGTGCTGGTCAAGACTGGTCACTGCGGTGCTTCCTCTCGATCGATGGGTACTCGATGGGGACTCGGTGCGTGGCGGACGGTGGCCCACGGTGGCCCGGGGCGGCTCCCGGTGGCCCGCGGCGGCGCGCGGGTTCAGGCGAGTGCCCGGTCCCCCGCGGTGCGCGCGCTGATCGTCGCGACGCTCCCCACCGGGAGCTCCAGGGCCGCGTCGAGCGCGGGCACCAGGCGCTCCCCGTAGGCCGCCGCGTAGAGCGGGAAGGACGGCTGGCCGCCCAGGTCCGCGAGGTCCGCCACGAGCCGGTCGGGCAGGGGGGCGAGCCGGTCGATCTCGGTGCGGGAGACGCCCAGGAACTGCGGACGGTCGAACTCCTCGCCGAGCGCCCCGAAGAACCGGGACAGCACCTCGCCCATCTCCGCCTCGTACGAGGTCATCCGGTCGGCGCCGATGGTCGCGCTCACGGACATCCGGTAGGAGTGGCCGAGGTTCATGTAGTTGGGGCAGATGAGCGTCGAGCGCGGGTCCAGCGCCTCGGGCGGGGCCAGCGCGGCGGCGCTCTCGCGCGGCAGGTCCCGCAGCTTGTTGTCCGCGCCGATGCCGCGCAGGCCGTGGCCGCCGTCGTAGAGGGCGTCGACCCAGCCGTCGTAGTCGCCGGTGGTGAGCGAGAAGGTGTTCATCATGTCGATGGGCACCTCGACGGTCCCGCCCGGGACGTGCAGCCCGAGCTGCCGCTCCAGCGAGATCCGGTAGATCATCGCGAAGTAGGCGAAGTTGGTGGCGTGGCGGGCGAGGTCGAGCGCCTCGACGTCCGTCGGGGCCAGGTCGTCCGCGGTGATCTCCGGGACGGGCTGGGTCAGCAGGATCTGGTGCCGGAACCGCGGCCGCTGGCTGAGCACCTGGGTGCGCACCAGCCGGCCGTTGCGGTCGCAGCGCCACCAGGAGTTGGGCTTCCAGCGGTGGTCGGTGACGTTGTTGTGCGTCAGCAGCGTGCGCAGGTGGGTACCGCCGTCGGCGGCACCGGTCGCCCGGCTGATCAGCCGCAGCGCGTACCAGGGGAACGCCAGCATCGGGGCGTAGGCGTTCAGGCTGGCGTGGGTCGAGGTGTGCACGACCATCGGGGAGGAGACGAACCGGTGCAGCGACTCGTCGTCCCACCCCAGGAGCCGGCGCATCCGCTCCCGGTCCGCCGCCGGCGCCCGGTGGACCCGCGGTTCGGCGGCCCGGACGAAGTCCGCCAGCCGCCGGCGCCGGTCGCGGACCTCGGCTCCGGGCGGACCGGCCGGCCGGAACGAGCCCAGCACCTCACCGAGCGTGGGACCGGGGTCCTGATCGTGTTCCGTGGGCACGAAGTCCTCCTGTCGATGCGGTGGCGCGGTGTCGGATGCGGCCGCGCGGGCCTGGAATGCCGGGGCTTCGGAGGCTGTTCTGCCGAGCCTCGTCCACCGGGCTTCGTTCCACCGGGCCTCGAAATGCGGCCGGCCTCGGCGGGCAATCGGCCCACCGGATCCGCCGGATCCACCGGACCCGCCGGCCGCCTCCCCGGGCGGCGATGGCAAAGCTACCCAAGAAGCCGAGCGGACAATACCGGAGCCCCGTGTGGCGTGGGTCACTCGCATTTTTTCGATTGCTTGCGATGGCGCGCCACAAGACCGGCTGTTAGCAT
This sequence comes from Kitasatospora sp. NPDC093550, assembly GCF_044764985.1. Classification (NCBI taxonomy): domain Bacteria; kingdom Bacillati; phylum Actinomycetota; class Actinomycetes; order Kitasatosporales; family Streptomycetaceae; genus Kitasatospora; species Kitasatospora sp. NPDC093550. The sequence continues at coordinate 120,806 of NZ_JBIWJF010000001.1, read as the reverse complement.
CCACCGGGCAATCGGAATTTCGCCGCGAAGGCGTTTCTCCCGAACTCTGGAGCATATCGATGAAGCAGCTCCCCCATGTTCTCCACATCGGCTGGATGCCCCGCGCGGTGGCCGCACTGACCCGCGCCGGGGCGCGCGTCACCTGCGCCGTGGCCCCTGGAGACATCGCAAAAGCCCAGGCAGCAGGCGTGTCGACGGTCGCCGTGACCGACCCGACGAACGTATCGGCCATCCTCGGCGGCCTGGAGCGCGCCGAGGTCCCGGTCGGTGAATTCGACGCGGTCTGCAGCGTCCTGGAGTTCTGCGTCGTGCCGGCCGCGGCCATTTCCGACCTTTACGGTTTCAGCCGTGGCGCTGCGGTGAAATCGCTCGGCATGCGCGACAAGTTCATTCAGAAGCGGAAAGTCCGGGGAGCGGGCGTGGCGACCGCCGCGTGCGAGACGGTGGATTCCTCCGGGGTCCTGGATTTCGATTCACTGGAATTCCCCCGGGTACTCAAGCCGATCGACGGAAAGGGTCAGCACCACACCTTCGTCACGCTCGGCCCCGATCACCTCCGCGAATGCCTGGAAGAGGCGTCCGCGTCGGGCGGCGGCCCGTGGCTGCTGGAGGAGTTCGTCCGCGGCACGGAGTTCCACGTCGACGGTCTGGTGCGCGACGGCGAGGTGCTGGTCCTGGGCGTGTCGCGGTACCTGCAGAACGTCCTCGGGATGCACGACGGCGGCCTGGTCGGCAGCTCGGCCGTCCGGCCCGACCGGCACCCGGAGCTCTACCGGTCGATGCGTTCCCTCGCCGCCACGGCGTTGAAGGCCCTGGAGTACCAGGACGGGGTGTTCCACCTCGAAGCCTTCCAGGCCCCCGACGGGAGCGTCGTGTTCGGCGAGTGCGCGGCCCGGGTGGGCGGCCTGTGGATCGACGACCTCTTCCAGCACGCCTTCCGCGTCAACCTGCGGGACGAGTGGGCCCGCATGGTGCTCGGCCGGCCGGCCGCCCTGACCGCCGAGCCCGGCTACCCGGACGGCGTCGTGTTCGGCGCGGTGTGCCTGCCGGCTCCGCCCGGGGCGCTCCGGGCGATGCCGGCCCGCGAGGAGGTCATGGCCCGTCCCGGTGTGGTGTTCTGCGCCCTGGACGAGGGCCTGCGCAACGAGGTCGGCGCCGCTCCCCAGACCCGGGCCGGACACGCGGTGGTCTCGGCGGCGGACGAGGAGGAACTGTCCCTCCTCCTGCAGGACTTGGTGGACTGGTTCGCGGCGAGCGTCGAGCCGGCTCCGGAGTCGGGGCCGGTGCCGGGGCCGGAGAACGCCCCCGGCACCACCCCGGCCCCGGCCGGCTGACCGGCCGACCGACGGCGTGTGCCGCGGACATCGCGGGCGGCACACGCCGCGGTCAGCGGGCATCGGCCGGGGCGGCCGGCGACAGCACCCGGCCGCCGAGCGCCGCGCAGAAGCGGTCGAGCACCTCCCGCAGCCCGGCCTCGGCCGCGTCCTCGACCGTCACGCCCGCCCGCTCGTCGACGGTGATGCAGCGGTCCAGGACGAACCAGCCCTGGACGACGTGGAACGCCCCCATCGAGGACAGCACCGGGCGCAGCGCGTAGTCGATGGCGAGGACGTGCGCGGTCGACCCCCCGGTGGCCAGCGGCAGGACGGTCTTCCCCGTGAGGGCGTGCTGCGGGAGGTGGTCCAGCAGGCACTTCAGCAGCCCCGAGTACGCCGCCTTGTAGACCGGGGTGGCGATCACCACGGCGTCCGCCAGCTCGAACAGCCGGGCGGCCCGGGCCAGTTCGGGGTGGCCCGGGTCGGTGCCGAACAGCGCGTCGGCGGGCAGGTCGCGGACGTCCAGCGGGAGGACGGTGTGCCCCCGGGCGGCCAGCACCGCGTCCGCGTGGCGCAGCAGTCCGGTGGTGCGGGAGTGTGACGAGGGACTTCCCGAAACTGACAGTACGACAGCCATCGACTCTCACTTCGCCGGAGGGGAACGGTCACGGGCGGGCGCGGTCACGAGCGGCACGGTCGCGGGCGGGCGCGGTCGCGTGCGGCACGATCACGGGCGGGCGCGGTCGCGGGCGGGGCCACGGGCGGTCAGACGGCGGCCTCCTGCGGGGCCGCGATCCGGGCCGTCCGGCGTTCGGCCCAGCGGGCCGCGGGCGGCACGGCGACTCCCGCCGCCAGGAACATCGCGCCGAGCAGCAGGCACCCGGCCCAGCCCCAGCTGACCATCGCGGCGGTGGCGACCACCGGGGTGAGGATCTGCCCGAGGTCGCGGCCGACCCCGTACATCCCCTGGTACTGGCCGACCGCGTGCTCCGGGGCCAGTTCGAAGGACAGCCCCCAGGCACCGGCCGACTGGTACAGCTCCCCCGCCACGTGCACCGCGGCGCCGGCCAGCAGCAGCGCGGCGGCGAGCCACGAGCCCCGCCCGTCGGCGAGGGCGAACAGCACGCAGCAGCCGGCCAGCAGGATCCCGGCGCGCAGCTGGGCCCGGGCGGCTCCGGGCACGGTGTCGGAGCCCTTGCTGGCGCGGACCTGGAAGACCGTGGCCGCGACCGTGTTGATCAGGACGAGCACCGAGTACAGCGCCACCGGCACGTGGGTGCGGGTGGTCATGAAGAGCGGCACGGCCACGGTGAACAGGCCCAGGTTCATGCCGAGCACCGCGTTGAGCATGGTCAGCAGGACGAACGGGCGGTCGCGCAGGACGACCCAGCGCGGGCCGTCCTTCGTCCGCGGCACCGGCGGGACGGCCGGCACCCTCATGGTCGCCGCCGCGGAGACCAGGTAGCACCCGGCGGCGACCAGCACCACCACCAGGTACGCCCGCCGGCTGTCGGCCAGCAGGGCGCCGCCCGCGATGAAGGCGCCCAGCGTCCAGCCGGCGTTGTTGACCGCCCGGAGGTAGGCGCGGGTGTGCACCCGCTGCTCGGGCTTCGCGGATCCGGCGATCAGCGCGCCCTCGGCGGCGAGGCCGGAGGACTCGAAGAGCGTCACCAGGCAGGCCACCACCAGGAATCCGGCGAAGCTGTCGAACAGCACGTAGCCGCAGAGCAGCAGCGCCTCGGCGACCCGCGCGACGGCCCGCAGCCCGCGCGGGCCGAGGACGTCGGACAGGTAGCCCGCCGGTATCCCGGCGGCGAGGCCCACCAGCGAGGCGAGCGTCAGACCGATGCCGACCTGGGAGGCCGGCAGGCCGACCACCCGGGTCAGGTAGAGCGGCAGCACCGTGGTGAAGAGGCCGCGGCCGGCCCGGCTGGTGAGCGCGGCGACGGCGAGCGGCCGGACCGGTCCCGGCTCCGGCACCATCGACCGCCAGAGCCCCGCTGTCCTGGAGTTCGGCATCTGTCTCCCTGTCGTTCGGTGCGCGCCGGGCGCGCGGGTGGGCAAGGCTCCGCGGGACACGCCCGAGGGCCCGTCCGGCGGTCGCTCGCCGGACGGGCCCTGGGGCGTTACGGAAGTTCGAAGGGCAGCGTCACTCCGTCGAGGACGCCGGAGCAGGGACAGTTCCGCTCCGCGGGGAGGCCGGCCACCGCTTCCAGGACCAGCGCGCGCAGGCGTTCGGTGTGCCGGGCGAAGACCTTGAAGACCTCCTCCTGGTCGACGCTCTCGGTGGCGTCGATCCCGGCGTCGAGGTCGGTCACCAGGGCCACCGAGGTGTAGCAGAGCGCGAGTTCGCGCGCGAGGACGGCTTCCGGGTGGCCCGTCATGTTGACCAGCGACCAGCCGGCCGAGGCGTACCACCGGGATTCGGCGCGGGTGGAGAAGCGGGGGCCCTCGATCACCACCATCGTGCCGCCGTCCGTGACGGCGTCGCCGGTCGTGGCGGCCGCCCCGATGACGGCGGCCCGGCCCTCGGCGCAGTACGGGTCGGCGAAGGAGACGTGCACCGCGCCTTCCTCGTAGAAGGTCTGGACCCGCCCCGAGGTGCGGTCCACCAGCTGGTCGGGCACCACGATGCTGCCCGGGCCCAGCTCGCGCCGCAGCGAGCCGACGGCGCAGGGGGCGAGCACCCGGCGGACGCCGAGCGAGCGCAGGGCCCAGAGGTTGGCGCGGTAGTTGATCCGGTGCGGGGGCAGGGCGTGGCCCCGGCCGTGGCGGGGCAGGAAGGCGACCTTGCGGCCGGCCACCGTCCCGACGGAGACGGTCTCCGAGGGGTCGCCGTACGGCGTGCTGACCTTGATCTCCTCGGCGCCTTCGAGCAGTCGGTAGAACCCACTGCCACCGATCACCGCGATCTCGGCCACCTGGTCGGCTGGTGTGGTCATGAGCGGGAGTCCTCGTCTCGGGGAGTCGGTGAGCCCGGGCCGGTCGGCCCGGCCGGTGCGGGGGCGGGTACGGGATCCGGTGCGGGGGCGGTCAGCCGGATCTGGTCCAGGGCGCTCACCAGCGGGTGTTCGCCCATCGGCGTGCTCGGGTCCTCGGGGCGGCGCACCGCCACCGTCCGCCAGCCCGCGGCGGCGGCCGCGTCGAGCTCGCCGACGCGGTCGCTGAGGAAGACGGTGAGGTGCGGCGGCGTGCCGATGGCCCGGGTGATGCTCCGGTACGAGGCCGCCTCGGTCTTGGCTCCCGCGTTGGCCAGGTCGAAGTGGCCGCGCAGCAGTCCGGACAGGTCCCCCTCGTTGCTGCGGCCGAACCAGTCCCGCTGGGCGGTCACCGAGCCCGAGGAGTAGACGTAGCAGTCGATGCCGGCGGCCCGCCAGCGGAGCAGGGCCGGTGGCACGTCCGGGTAGACGTGGCCGGTGAGGGTGCCGTCGGCGAAGCCCTCGGACCAGATCAGCCCCTGGAGGCGCTTGAGCGGGGCGGCCTTGACGTCGGCGTCGGCCCAGGCCGTCAGCGCGGCGACCGCCCCCGCCTCGTCCACGGCGGTGCCGGTCGCCTCGCCCACCTCGGCGAGGAGTTCGCCGTGGCGCGGGTCGTCGCGGTGGCTCGCGAACCAGTCCGCGAGCCGGACCCGGGCGTACGGGAACAGCACCTCGTACACGTGCGCGGCGGAGCCGGTGGTGCCCTCGATGTCGAGGACGGCCGCCCGCGCGGTGGCCGTGATCACGCGTCCGCCGCCAGCAGCGCGTCGAGGTCCGGGAACCGGGAGGCGATGGTGTCGCCGGTGAAGTCGCCCACCCAGCCGTCCTTCTCCTTGAAGAAGCGGACGGCGGCGAACTCCGGGCGGCCGCCCATGTCGAACCAGTGGCGGGTGCCGGCCGGCACCGAGAGCAGGTCGCCCGCCGTGCAGACCACCGCGTACACCTTGCCGTCCACGTGGAGGTAGAAGCAGCCCGCGCCGTGGGCGAAGAAGCGCACCTCGTCCTCGGCGTGCCGGTGCTCCGCCAGGAACGTCGAGCGGGCCTGGCGCGCCTTCTCCTCCCACTCCGGCCCCGGCTCGGGCAGGAGCCGGGCCACGTCCACGACCCGCAGCCCCTCGCGGGCGCACAGCTCGTCCACCTCGGCGCGGTAGAGCGCGAGGACGTCCTCGGCGGAGTCGGTGCCGGTGAGCGCGCGCCGCAGGCCCCACCGGCGGAACTCGACACCGCACTCCCGCAGCGCCGCGGCGATCCGGTGTTCGTCGCCGGTGCGCAGCAGGACGTCCCCGGGCGCGTGCTCGGGCATGATCTGGAGCAGGGTCATCGGCTGTTCTCCTCGGCGGGGTCGGTGGTGGCCCGGCCGGCGGGGTCGGTGGCGGCCCGCCCGATCGGGTCGGTGGTGGCCGGGCCGGCGGGGTCGTGGGTGGCCGGGCCGGCGGGCTCGGTGCCGAGCACCAGGAGCTGGCAGATCGCCTCCAGGCACTCCAGCCGGTTGCGGGCCTCGGCGAGGTCGCGCCCCCAGGCGGTGATGCCGTGGTGGGCGATGAGCAGTCCGGGCGGGGCCTGCGGGGTGCGGGCCAGGTGGTCCGCGACGTCGTCGGCGATCCGGCCCACGTCCGGCCAGTTGGGGAACACCGGCAGGTCGGTCCCGGCGGGGTCGGCCAGTCCGAGCCCCTTCAGCAGCTCGAAGTGTTCGAGCCGCAGCGGGCGGACCCGGTCGCCGCGGTACCGGCTGGCCGTCGCGGTGGCGTACGGCGCGTGGACGTGGATCACGGCTCCGGCGCCGGTGGTCCGGTAGACGGCGGCGTGGATCGAGGTCTCGGCGGAGGGGCGCAGGGCCCCCGGGGCGAGCGGCCGGCCGCTGTCCGCGTGCACCAGGACCATGTCGTCGGCGGTCAGTTCGCCCTTGTCCCGCCCGCTGGCGGTGATCAGGGCGCGGCGGTCGCCGGGGAGCAGGGCGGAGATGTTCCCGGCGGTGCCGGGCATCCAGCCGCGCCGGTAGAGGTCGCGGGAGAGCTCGGCGAGCCGGCTTCCCGTGGTCGCGCGCTCGGTGTCGGAGGCGGCCGCGGTCGCGGCGGGGGCGGTCACGCGGGCACCCGGCTCAGGGTCAGCAGGCGGTGGGCGGACAGCCGTTGCGCTCCGCCGAGGCCGAGCAGTTCGACCACCGCGGCCAGCCCGGCCACCTCGGCGCCCGCGTCGGTGACGAGGGCGGTCGCGGCCGCGAGGGTGCCCCCGGTGGCGAGCACGTCGTCCACGCAGAGCACCCGCTCGCCGGGCCGGACGGCGCCCTTCTGCAGCTCCAGCAGGTCCTCGCCGTACTCCAGGCTGTAGGAGGCCCGGTGGACCGGGCCGGGGAGCTTGCCCGGCTTGCGGGCCAGGACGAGCGGCGCCCCGGTCCTGGCGGCGAGTGCCGCGCCGAGCACGAAGCCGCGGGACTCGATGGCGAGGACGGAGTCGAACCGCCCGGCGAAGGCCTCGGCGATCCCGTCCGCGATCCGCCCGACCAGGCCCGGCTCGGCGTAGACGCCGGCCAGGTCCCGGAAGACGATCCCGGGCTTCGGGTGGTCGGCGAAGGAGGTGAGCAACTCCGTGACGCGTTCGCCCAGTTCGCCCAGTTCGCCCACCGGCCGAGGCCCACCCGCCGTGGCCGGGGTGGCCGGGGTGGCCGGGGTGGCCGCCGGCCGGAAGACCTGCCGGTCCGAGACGACGGCGGTGATCAGCTCGGCCGGCGTGACGTCGAAGGCGGGGTTGAAGACGGCCGCGCCGGCCGGGGCGACCGGCGCGCCGGCGACGGCGGTGACCTCCGCCGCCTCCCTCTCCTCTATACGGATGCCGCTGCCGTCGGGCAGCTCGCGGTCCCAGGTCGACTCGGGGGCGACCACCACGAAGGGGATGCCGTGCCGGGCGGCCGCCACGGCCAGGCCGTACGTCCCGATCTTGTTGGCGGTGTCGCCGTTGGCGGCGATCCGGTCCGCGCCCACCAGCACGCAGTCCACCAGCCCGCGGGACATCGCGGCGGCCGCCGCCGAGTCCACGCACACCCGGTACGGCACCCCGGCCTCGCCGAGCTCCCACGCGGTCAGGCGCGAACCCTGCAGCAGCGGGCGGGTCTCGTCCACCAGCACGTCGGAGACCCGTCCGCGGGCGGCGAGTTCGAGGATCGTGCCGAGGGCGGTGCCGACCGCAGCGGTGGCCAGCCGGCCGGTGTTGCAGTGGGTGAGGATCCGCAGCGGCCGGTCCGGGGTGAGCGCCACCACCAGGTCGGCGGCCCTCCGCACGGCCGCCCGGTTCACGGCGGCGTCCTCGGCCTGCATCGCCACGGCCTCCCGCAGGACGGCCTCGGGCCCCTCGGCGAGCCGGGCGAGCGCCCGCTCGACGGCCCGGGCCAGGTGGACGGCGGTGGGCCGGGCCGAGGCGATCCGGGCGCTGTCGGCCCGCACCGCCGTCTCGTCCACCGCACCGTCGGCCCCGGTGCGGTGCCGGTGCGCCGACAGCGCCACGCCGAGCGCCCCGGCCAGACCGATGGCGGGGGCGCCGCGCACGGCCAGGGAGCGGATGGCGTCGATCAGTTGGTCGACGGTCTCCAGCCGCAGCACCCGGTGCTCCTGCGGCAGCGCGCGCTGGTCCACGGCGAGGACGGCACCGTCCTCCCAGGTGAGCGAGGAGCGGAACGGGCCGTCGTCGAGGACGGTGTCGCCGATCCGGTCGGCGATCTTGTCGGGGTGGCCCTCGGTCACGCACTCCGAGGTGAACAGGCGGCGGGACATGCTTCTCCTGGGGTATCGGCGACCGGACGGCGCTGACAGGCGGAGCGGAGCGGGACCGAGCGGGGCCGGGCGGCGTCCGGGGACGACGGCCCGGAGACGGGTCGTGGGGGTGCGGTGGTGACCACCGCCCGGGAGCGCCCTGCCGGCACGGCCCGCTGCGGGGCCCGACTCGGCGGAATTCAACGGCCCGCGGGCCGGACCGAGTCGTTCGTGGGCAGCCGGCGCCCGGGTCTGGAGCAGAACACATCAACCCCCCGGTGACTCCCGCAAAGCGGCGCTCCTACCGGAGCAACTCCAAGCTCGGGAGGCGCCTTTCGCGTTCCACGGTAGATCTTGCGATTGACGCGGTCAAGACATGATCCACCGGGATCGGGCCACGGATGGCTGACTCCGAGCGAGTGACGTACGTCACATAGACGCCTCGATGGGCCCGACCTAGTGTCGAGCCGCAGCGATGTCACGAACTGAGTCGATTATTTTTCTCGGAATCACCACGCAAATCCGACGATAAATTTCATCAGTATTGGGGGCAGCAATGGACCAACCCCGTGCATGTGGCGACGGCTGGTGGGGGGAATCCCTCGCGAAGGACGAAGGGCTCTGGCGGCTACCGTTACCGCCCGAAGCAGCCGCCGAACTCGTCGGCGCGGCCCGCGCCGAAATAGCCGCGAACCGCGGGCCCGACCTCGCGGCACCACGACCGGCAGATCTGCCGCACAGCACCGCGTTCGCCGCCGAACTCCGCGCCCGGCTGGACGGCCCCGGGGCCGTCGTGGTCACCGGGTTCCCGGTGACCGGCGAGGACCCGCGCGAGGCCGAGACGGCGTACTGGCTGCTCGGACTACTGCTCGGCCGGCCGGTCTCGCAGAGCGGCAAGGGCGATCTGCTCGGCCGGGTCGAGGACCGCGGCGCCGACATCTCCAGCCCCGTCCAGCGCGGCTACGAGAGCTCCGCCGAACTCCCCTTCCACGTCGACCGCACCGACGTCATCGGGCTGCTGTGCATCCGCCCGGCCCGCTCCGGCGGCCTGAGCAGGCTCGCCTCGTCCAGGACGGTGCACGACCTGCTGCTCGCCGAGCACCCCGAACTGCTCGCCGAGCTGTACGAGCCCTTCCCGAACGACCGGCGCGGCGAGGAGCAGCCCGGCGAGCAGCCGTGGTCGGGAATCCCGGTGTTCAGCCGGACGGACGGCGACTTCGCGATGCGCTACGTGCGCCGCTTCATCACCGGTTCGCAGCGGCACGACAGCGCGCCCCGGCTCACCGAGCGGCAGCTGGCCGCGATGGACGCCGTCGACGAGATCCTCCGGCGCCCCGGCGTCGCGCTCGACATGGAGCTGCGCGAGGGCGACCTGCAGCTGATCAACAACTTCTCCGTCCTGCACGCCCGCACCGCCTTCACCGGCGACGGCGGCGGACGCGGCCGCCTGCTGCTGCGGCTCTGGCTCGCCTTCCCCGGCAGCCCCGCGCTGCCCGAGGGGTACGCGTCGCTGTACGGCGCGACCGCGGCCGGCTCCTACCGCGGCGGCGTGTGGCCGACCGGTACGGTTCCGCCCGGCCTCGGCCGACCGACCTCGCAGCTCGGATGACCCCGGGCGCCCCCCAGCGCCCCCGGCAAGCACCGACACCACCCGCCGCACCGCCACCCGCCGCACCGCCCGAGCTCGCGGCGATCGGATCCGTCCGGCTGCTCGACTTCGACCGCGTTCCCGGCACCGCCTCCGGCGGCGCCGCCCCCGGCTCCCTGCTGCTGCTGCACGGCTTCGGGGACGACAAGACCGCGCTGCGCCCCCTCGGCGACGCGCTCTGCCCGGCCGGCGCGGTCGCGGTCTACCCGGCACTTCGCGCGCACGGCGCGAGCCCGGCTCCGGCCTGGGGTTATTCGCCATTGGATTTCGCCGCGGATGTGCAACGGATCGCCGATTCCCTGCCCCGTCCGGTGCATGTGGTCGGACATTCTTACGGAGCCTTGGTCGCGGCTTTGATCGGTGTTTGCCTGGGGCCTGAAAGGATTGCCAGCGTCGCCCTCCTCGATCAGGCCTTCGAACCGCTCATGGAGCGCTACGAGGCCGACGAATGGGCAGAGGCGAGTTTCCTCAAATGGCATTATGATTACAGCCATCTGATCGATGTCCTCGGATTTCTCGGAATACCCGTGCTATCGGTGATAGCCAGAGAAAGCACGGTCGTCCCCGAGGGCGAGCGCACCAGGATGCTCTCGCGGCGGACCGCCGGATACTTCTCCTGCGTCCTGACCGAGGGCGGACACACGTCATTCCTGCGGGACTCCGCAGTCGAACTCCTTGCGGACTTCTACCGGTCCGCATTCGGGAACCCCAAGCTGGAGACCCGTCCGTGACAGTGCATCAATCCCCCGCTCCCGCCGACTCCACCCTCGACGCCCTGCTCCGGATCCACCGCGAGGTGCTGGAGACCCGGGACGTCGCCCCCACCGACAACTTCTTCGACCTCGGCGGCAACAGCCTGCTGGCCTTCCGGGTGATCAAGCGGACCGCCGAGCAGCTCGGGGTCCGGGTGTCCGCCCGGTCGGTGTTCACCGCCGGCTCCGTCCGCGAACTCGCGGACCGCGTGGACGAGGCGCGTCGAGCCGACCGCACGTCAGAAGACCTCCCCGGCACGGCGTTCGACCACCAGGGCCGGGCCTCGATGGCCCAGGAGTGGGCCCTGCTGTCCAGCCTGGACGACCCGGAGGCGCCGGCCCTGCAGTTCCACGTGGCCTACCGGCTGCGCGGCCCGCTGGACCTGACGGCGCTGCACGGCGCGCTCCACGCGCTGATCACTCGACACCCGTCCCTGCGCACGGCGTTCCGGGTGCAGGACGGCACCGTCCGCCAGCACGTGCGGCCCGACGCCCCCGTCGAGCTGTACGTGGAGGACGTCCGCCGCCTGCCCGAGGAGGAGCGCTCGGCGGAGGCCCTGCGGATCCTCGACCTGGAGGTCCGCCGGCCCTTCGACCGGGCGGCCGGACCGCTGGTCCGGGCGCACCTGGTGCGGTCCGGCCCCGAGGACGCCCACCTGGCGCTGGTCTTCGACCACATGGGCGCGGACGGCTGGTCCCTGGACGTCCTCACCGCCGACCTCGGCGCCGCGTACGCCGCCCTGCTCGCCGGGGAGGAGCCGCAGCTCACCGCGGCCGGCAGCTACGCGGACTGGTCCGCGGGGCAGTGGGACCGCTACGAGCGCGGCCGCGTCGACCAGGTGGCCGACTACTGGAAGTCCCGGCTCGGCAGCGACCCCTCGTCGATCGCCACCCGCCTCCCCGGCTACCGCGCCGACGAGGGGCTGTCCGACCCGGCCGCCCTCCACCTGGAGGTGCCGGCCGAGGTCACCGAGGCGCTGGACGCCGTCTGCCGCACGCTCAGGGCGACGCCGTACTGCGTCACCATCGCCGCGCTGAAGGCCCTCGTCGCCCACCGGACCGGGCGCTCCCGGGTCACCCTGCTCACCAGCTCCGCCAACCGGCTGGAGCCGGAGTTCCAGGACACCGTCGGCTGGTTCGCCAACGGCGTCTTCCCGACCACCGACGTCGACCTGGACCTGCCCTTCGACCGGTTCGTCGGCCTCGTCACGGAGACGGCGCTCGCGGCCACCCTGCACGGCGACATGCCGGCCTGGTACGTCCGCCGCGCGATGTGGCCCCAGGTGCCCAGCGGCTTCCGCAAGGAGCCCGGCGTCTACTTCATGTTCAACGAGCTGTGGGGCAGGTCGCTGCGGCTCGGCGACCTGGTGGTCGAGCCGGTGGCCCTGCCGGAGACGGCCGACTCCCCGGGCCTGCACATGTGGCTGCTGCGGGACGGCGCCACGCTGCACTTCACCGCCCTGCACTACCGGTCCGAGTACGCGGACGAGACCGTCCGCGAGTTCGCCGGAGCCTTCACCGCCGCCATCGCGGCACTCGCACGTCGACCGGACCTGCCCATGCGCGAGGTCCTCCGGTCCGCCCGTTCCTGACCCTTCCACAGACAGGATCCCGACCCGACATGCCCACCATCGACATCGACTCCTACCACCGGGACGGGTACCACCTGCTCCCCGGCATGCTCGGCACCGACGACCACCGCCAGGCCGTCGACTTCTTCGACGCCCTGGACGCCGCGGACGACGTGGCGCCCGGGTACGAGGCGGAGTACGACGAGGCGGACGGGGTGCGCCGGCTGCGCAAGCTCCGCCGGCTGATCTGGAACGACCCGAAGGTCTGGGGCCCGATCCTCAACCGCACGGGTGCCACCGACCTCGCCCGGCAGGTCGTCGGCGACCGGGCCGCCGTCGTCTTCCACGCCGCCTTCCTCAAGCCCGCCCTGGTCGGCACCGAGGTGGCGCTGCACCAGGACCAGGCGCTGTGGACGTACACCTACCCCAAGGCGTTCAGCGTCTGGTACGCGCTGACCCCGGTCTCGCCCGCCAACGGAGGCCTGTTCGGCTGTCCCGCGTCGCACGCCGGCGGGCACATCCCGCACCGCGACCGGCCGCACTACCGCTGGCACGCCAGCCTCGACGTGGCCGAGGACGGCCTGCGCGAGCCGGTCCAGTTCGACCTGTCCCCCGGCGACGCCGTGATGTGGGACCGCTTCTTCGCCCACGGCAGCGCCGCCAACACCTCCCCGGACGACCGACGCGGCATGGTGGTCGTCTTCGCGGACGCCTCGGACCCGGAGTTCCGCGCCAAGGACAGCTTCCTGCTCGACGACCTCGCCGCTCTCGGCACCGCCTGACCCGGGCTCACCGACGATCTGCAGGAGACCTTGTGACGTACATCATCGACAGCACCCTGCGTGAGGGCATGCAGTCGGCGCACGGCCGCTTCACCCGGGACCAGAGCGTCGAAGTCGCCTCGCTGCTGGTGCGCTCCGGTGTCGACGCCATCGAGTGCGGCCACCCGGCCATCGGCCCCGACGAACTGCTGCGGGTCTCCGCGGTGGTGGAGGCGGCCGGCGACGTCCCCGTGCTGGCGCACGCCCGCGCCGAGGTGACCGACATCGAGGCCGTCGCCAAGACCGGCGCCGCCTGGGTGGGCATCTTCCTCGGCGTGAACGACGTGACGCGGCGGTCCCGACTGCCCGGACGCACCCTGAAGGACCTCTTCGACCGGGTGGAGCAGTCCGTCTCGCACGCCCGCGGGCTCGGCCTGCGGGTCCGGTTCACGGTCGAGGACAGCAGCCGCACCGACCCGGGCGAGCTCACCGAGGCCTACCTCATCGCCGCCGAGGCCGGGGCCGAGCGGATCTGCTTCGCCGACACCCTGGGCCTCCTGGAGCCGCACCAGGTCAGGGAACGGATCGCCACCCTGAAGCGGCTCTGTCCCGGCACCGACGTGGAGGTGCACCTGCACGACGACCGGGGCCTGGCGCTCGCCAACGCGCTGGCCGCGGTCGACTCCGGCGCCACCTGGATCTCCACCTCGGTCAACGGCCTGGGCGAGCGGGCCGGCATCACCGACTACGCCGCCCTCGCCGTCAACCTGCACTACCGCGGCACCCGGCCGCTGGCCGAGGCGACCGTGCTGACCGAGCTCAGCCGCCGGGTCGGCGCCTACTCGCGCTCGATGCCGGACCACCGCCGGCCCGTGGTCGGCCGCGACATCTTCCACCACGTCGCCAAGCTCCACGTCGCCGCCGTCGAGCGCGAGCCGGGATCGTACGAGTGGATGGAGCCGTCCGTGCTCGGGCGCTCCAGCACCACCCGGCCCACCGGTGTGTCGAGCGAGCCCGCCGACTGGATCGTCGACCCGAAGATCATCTCGGCCACCGAGCTCCGCTACCACCGCAAGGGCCCCGGCGACCGCTTCGTCCTCGTCGACAACCGCTTCGTGCCGGGCGCCGAGCAGTACTGCATCGCCCGACGCATCCCGCACCTCGACGACTACGGCCGCGGCCACGTCGACACCCACGTCCACCACTGCGACAGCCTGTTCGTCTTCCTCGGCGAGGACGAGGGCTACCAGGGCCTGTCCGTCGAAGTGACCCTCGGCGACCGGGTCTTCGCGGTGGAGAGCCCCGCCTCCGTCTTCATCCCCTCCGGTGTGTCCCACGGCTACCGCGTCGTGGGCGGCGCCGGGACCTACCTCAACCACGTCCTCGCCGGCGATTACAACTCCAGCCTGCTCGACCCCCTCGGGAGCCACGCATGACCAGCCAGACCGTCAACGAGAAGTCGTCCGCCTGGGACCTCATCGGTTCGCTCTTCTGGGAGTCGGGCCGCACCACCGCCAAGCCGAGCGACGAGGAGATCTCCCTCTTCACCACCGGCATCCCCCGCGGGGCGCGCTGCACCGTGGTGGGCGCCTCCACCAAGGACCTGGTCGAGGCCCTGATCGCGCACGGCGCCGTGGTCACCGTCCTCGACTTCTCCGAGCGCATGGTCACCGACCTGCGGGCCGCCCTGCCGGCCGGCTCCTGCGAGGTGCTCCAGCACGACATCACCCGGCCGGCGCCGGAGCACCTGCGCGGCACCCAGGACTTCGTGCTGAACGACCGCCTGGTGAACCGGTTCGCCGAGACGGAGGCCCGCAAGGGCATCGAGGGCATGCTCGACCTGCTCGCCGACGGCGGGCAGCTCCGCGCCTCGATCAAGCTCGGGCTCTACCCGATGGACGAGCGCATGATCGCCACCGGCCGGGAGCGCGGCGAGCTGGAGCGCTTCTACGACGCCGAGACGAAGGTCATCGACTTCTCACTGGCCGGGGACGTGCTCACCGACTCCCTGCTGCCGCACGGCGAGATCGACTCCGAGCTGCTGCTGCAGTGGTACCGCGGCCGCGGCAAGGAGCAGCGCTTCGACCACGAGGACATCGTCGCGCTGGTGGAGAGCGCGGCGGTCGGCGAGCGGGCGCTGCGCCTGCTGTCCTCGACCGACTTCGGCCAGGCTCCGGCGACCCGGATGTACACCGCCGAGGCCGGCCCCGCGCGACAGGACGCCTGACCGGTGTGCGGAGTCGTCGGTGTGTGCCTGGCCCCCGCAGCGTCGGGGGCCGGGCGCCCGCCCGCCGACCGCCTGGCCGCACTGGCCGTCGAGAAGCTGATGCACCGCGGCCCGGACGGCTACGGGGTGGTCGGTGACGCCGGCTCGGCGGTCGCCATGTGCCGGCTGCGCGTGCGCAGCCGCCCGTCCGCGTCCGTGCCGTTCTCCGCGCCCGCGGACGCGACCGCGTTCGCCTTCAACGGCGAGGTGTACGCGGTCGGTCCGGGGGCGTGGACCGGCGGGAGCCGGGTGGACGTCCCGCGGGGCGGCCTCGACGAGGCCGAGGCGGTGGACGGGCACGGGCCCGCCGACCTGGACGGGATGTACGCGCTGCTGCGCCGCACCCCGGACGGCGCCGTCGAGGTCACCCGGGACCCGCTCGGCATCAAGCCGCTCTACCTGCGCCGGCACCCGGACGGGGTCGCCGTGGCCTCCGAACTCCCGGCGCTGCTGGACCTGTTCGGCCCCACCCCGGTCCGGCCCGAGGCCGTCACCCAGTTCCTGCTGTTCGGCCGGGTGGTCGACGGCGGCACCTTCTTCGAGGGCATCGAACCGGTCGCGCCCGGCGCGCGGCTGCTGCTCAAGGAGGGCCGGGTGCAGCAGCTCGCGGGCGGCTGCGCCGGGCCGCTGCCGGCCCGGTGGGACGGACCGGCCGGACCGGAGGCGATCCGCGCCGCCGTCACCCGCGCGGTGGACCGCGTGCTGGTCTCCGACCGGCCGCTCGGCCTGGCGCTCAGCGGCGGCCTGGACTCGACCGTGCTCGCCGCCGAGCTGGCCCGCCGCGGGGTGCGCGAGCTGTCCACGGTGAGCGTGCTGCCGCGGGGCAACGGCGACGGCATCCGGGACCTGGCCGCCCTGCGACTGCCCGGGCGGTCCTGGGAGAGCTGGCGGCACCGGTCGGTCGGCTTCGGCCCGGACGACCTGCTCGACGGCATCCCCGACGCCGTCCGCTCGCTCGGTGAACCGACCGCGCTCACCAGCGTGCCCATGTACGCGGCCCTGGCCCGGCTGGCCGCGGAGAGCGGGATCGTCGTCCTGCTGGTCGGCGAGGGCGCCGACGAGGTGTTCGGCGGGTACCGCAGCTACCTGGGCCTGGACGCGGTGGCCGGCGCCGCCGACTTCTACCTGCCCACGGAGCGCGCCGGACTGCTCCGCGCGCTGGTCGGCGCGTCCGCGTACGACGGCGCCCGGAGCGCCCTGGTCGAGGCGCTGCCGGCCGCCGCCGCCCGCCCGGTGGGCGACGTGGTCCGGGAGTTCGAGTACGAGCACAGCCTCGAACCGCTGCTGCGCCGGGCCGACCACCTCCTGATGGCCCGGGGCGTGGAGGGGCGCACGCCGTTCCTGCACGGCGGGCTGCCCGCGCTCGCCGCGTCCCTGCCGTTCGACGCCCTGGTCCGCGACGGCCAGACCAAGGTGCCGCTGCGCCGGGCCTACGCCGCGGAACTGCCGCACTTCCGGGACGAGGTGAAGAAGCCGTTCCGGGCCCCGGTCGACGCCTGGCTGACCGGCCCGCGGGTCGACCGGGTCCGGGCCGACCTGGTGCGGCACCGCAACCGGCTGGTGGCCGCGGGCCTGCGGCCGGACGTCCTCGACGCCCTGCCGGACCGGATCGCCGCGGCGGACGCCACCGCCACCGGGCTCGCGTTCCCGCTGCTCACGCTGGGCGCCTGGCTGGAATGGCTCACCGGCTGACGTCCGGTCACCGAACAGATCGAACCGATCCGACTCCTCGAAGGTGGGCACCATGTCCGATCCCTCCACCGACTCCGCCGTCCCCGCCGTCTCCGCCGACTCCGCGGTCCCCGCCGACTCCGCCGTCGCCGGGTCCCGTCCCGGCCCGGCGCGGCGGACGATCCACCAGGCGGTCACCCGGCAGGCCTGGCAACGGCCGGACGCCGTCGCGCTGGTGGTCAAGGGGCGGCGGATCGACTACGCGGAGCTGGACGCCGCGGCCGACGCCTACGCCGCGGCCCTCCAGGCCCGCGGCGTGGGCCCGGGCCGGCTGGTGCCCGTCCTGCTGCCGCGCTCGCCGGAACTGGTCGCCGTGCTGCTGGCCGTGCTCAAGTGCGGCGCCGGGTACTCGGCGCTGGACCACCGCTGGCCGGCCGAGCGCGTCGCCGCCGTGGTGGGCGCCCTGGACGCCCCGCTGCTGGTCGCCGAGCGCGCCCAGCCCGGGGTGGAGGTCCCGCTCTGGACCCCTGAGCCGGGGCTGTCCGCCGCGGCGCGGTCCGGCGCCCGGCCGCGGCCCGTGGCGGTGAGCCCGGACGACGTCGCCATGGTGTTCTTCACCTCGGGGACGACCGGCACGCCCAAGGGGGTGCTGTCGCCGCACCGGGCCACCACCCGGCTCTTCGAGGGGCGCACCTTCGCGGACTTCGGCCGGGGCCGGGTGATGGCCCAGGCCGCCCCGGTGCCCTGGGACGCCTTCGCGCTGGAGCTGTGGGGCTCGCTCACCACCGGCGGCACCTGCGTGATCGTCGAGGACGACTACCTCTTCGCGGGCGACCTGCGCGAACTCGTCGGCTCGGCCCGGGTGGACACGCTGTGGCTCACCGCCTCGCTGTTCAACCTCTTCGTCGACGAGGACGTGGACTGCTTCGACGGGGTCCGGCAGGTCATGACCGGCGGTGAACGGCTGTCCGTGCCGCACGTGCGCGCCTTCCAGGAACGGCATCCGCAGATCCGGCTGGTCAACGGCTACGGGCCGGTGGAGAGCTGCGTGTTCGTCACCACCCGGGCGGTGCGCCCGGCGGACTGGGCCGGGACGGAGGGCATCCCGATCGGCCGGCCGGTGCCCGGCACCTCGGTGGTCCTGCTCGACCGGGGCGCACCCGTCCCGGACGGCGCGCCGGGCGAGATCTGCGTCGCGGGCGAGGGACTGGCCCTCGGTTACCTGGGCGATCCGGCGGCGACCGCCGAGAAGTTCGTCACCGCGGACGTCGACGGCGCCGCGACGCTGCTCTACCGGACCGGCGACCTCGGCCGGCGGGACGCGGACGGCGTCCTGCACTACCTCGGCCGGGCCGACCGGCAGATCAAGATCTCCGGGTACCGCGTCGAGCCGGCCGAGATCGAACAGGTCGCCCTCGGGCTGCCCGGACTGCGGGAGTGCGCGGTCGTCCCGGTCCCCGGCGCGAACGGCGGGTGGGACCGGCTGGCCCTGTT
The DNA here is from genome assembly GCF_044764985.1 of Kitasatospora sp. NPDC093550. Taxonomy (NCBI): domain Bacteria; kingdom Bacillati; phylum Actinomycetota; class Actinomycetes; order Kitasatosporales; family Streptomycetaceae; genus Kitasatospora; species Kitasatospora sp. NPDC093550. The sequence goes on along the minus strand of NZ_JBIWJF010000001.1, from coordinate 102,606 downwards.
CTACCGGGGTGACGCGGCGGCCCCCGAACCGGCCGGGCTCCAGCGGGCGCTGGTCGACCTGCTCCCGCACTACATGGTGCCGCCGACCGTCCGCCGGCTCGACGCCCTCCCCCGGACCGCGAACGGCAAGCTCGACCAGACGGCCCTGCTCGGGTCGCTGGAGCCCGCGCCCGAGGGCTCCCCCAGCGGCACCTGACACCAGCGGCACCCGTGCACCCCCGCGCCCGCCCCCGGCGCCCCCGTGCCACCGCGCCACCGCGCCACCGCGCCACCCGCACAGCACCGCGCCACCCCACCGACCGCCGCCCACCCAGAGGACACGTGAGCCAGCTGCCATGACCCAGCCTCCCGCCGACCGGCTGCCGAGCCCGCCTCCGAGCGCCCTGACGAGCCCCCTCCCGAGCGCCCTGCCGGGTACCGGGCCCGAGGCGACCCACTACGGCCTGCCCGCACTCGCGGCGTCGGCCGGCGTGGACCTCGCCGCCCTGCCGTACACCGCCCGGATCCTGCTGGAGAACACCGCCCACCTGGCCGCCACCGGGCAGGCCGATCCGGCCCTCGTCCACCGGGTCGCCCGCTGGGGCGCCGACGGCAGCCCCACCGGCGACCTGCCGTTCCGGCCCGCGCGCGTGGTCCTGCAGGACTTCTCCGGCGTCCCGGTGGTGCTCGACCTCGCGGCGCTGCGTACCGCCGCGGCCCGGCGCGGGCTGGCCGTGGACCGGATCAGCCCCGTGCTGCCGGCGCACCTCGTGGTGGACCACACCGTCCGGGTGGACGCGGCCGGCACCCCCGGCGCGCTGCGGGTCAACACCGACCTGGAGTACGCCCGCAACGGCGAGCGCTACTCGGTGCTGCGCTGGGCCGAGCAGGCCTTCGCCGACCTGCGGGTGGTGCCACCGGGCAAGGGCATCATCCACCAGATCAACCTGGAGAAGCTCTCCGAGGTCGTCCGCACCGCCCCCGGCTCCGACGGCCGGCCGCTCGCCCGGCCCGACACCGTCCTCGGCACCGACTCGCACACCCCGATGGTGGGCGGCGTCGGCGTGTTCGGCTGGGGCGTCGGCGGCATCGAGGCGACCTCCGTCCTGCTCGGCGAGCCGGTCCTGATGGCGCCGCCCCGGGTGGTCGGCGTCCGGCTGACCGGGCGGCCCCGTCCCGGGACCAGCGCCACCGACCTGGTCCTGACGATCACCCAACTGCTGCGCGCCCACGGCGTGGTGGGCGCGATCGTCGAGTTCGTCGGCGCGGGCGTGGCGAGCCTGTCCGTCCCCGACCGCGCCACCATCGCCAACATGGCGCCCGACTACGGCGCCACCACCGCGTTCTTCCCGGTGGACGAGGAGACCCTGCGCTTCCTGCGGGCCACCGGGCGCACCGCCGAGCAGGTCGCGCTGGTGGAACGGTACTGCCGCGCCCAGGGGCTGTTCCACCGCGGCGACGACTCGGCGGCCGTGCGCTACGCCGAGGAGCTGGTGATCGACCTCGGCGCCGCCGAACCCTGCGTGGCCGGCCCGAGCCGGCCCGACCAGCGGCTGCCGCTGGCCGCCGTCCCGGAGAGCCTGAGCGCCGTCAAACGGCCGACGGACGCCGTGCGGAGCGCCGGGCCGGTCGACGGCTCGGTGCTGATCGCCGCCCTGACCAGCTGCACCAACACCTCCCACCCCGGCTCGATGGTCACCGCCGGCCTGATCGCCAGGCGTGCCGTGGAGTTCGGGCTGACGGTGCCCCCGTGGGTCAAGACCAGCCTCGCCCCGGGCAGTCGCACGGTGCCCGAGTACCTCGGCCGGGCCGGACTGCTCGCCCCGCTCGAACGGCTGGGCTTCCACGTGGTCGCGTTCGGCTGCACCACCTGCCACGGCATGAGCGGACCGCTCACCGCGCAGGCCGCGCGCGCCGTCACCGAGGACGGCATCGCGGGTGCCGCCGTCCTCAGCGGCAACCGGAACTTCGAGGGCCGCGTCCACCCGCAGGTCCGGGCCGCCTACCTGGCCTCGCCCGGTCTGGTGGTCGCCTACGCGCTGGCCGGCACCGTCGACCGCGACCTGACCCGGGAGCCGGTCGCCGTGGCGCCGGACGGGCGCGAGGTGCACCTGCGCGACCTCTGGCCCGACCCGACGGAGGTCGCCGCGGTCGTCCGGGCGGCCTCGGGGCCCGAACTCTTCGAGACCGCCTACGCGGACCTCTTCGTCGGCGACGAGCGCTGGCAGGCGCTGGACGCCCCCACCGGCGAGCTCTACCGCTGGCCCGAGGAGTCGAGCTACATCCTCGAACCGCCGTACATCGAACCGCGGCACGGCTTCCCGGCCGCCGACGAACTGACCGGCGCCCGGGTGCTCGCCGTGCTGGGCGACAGCGTCTCGACCGACCACATCTCACCGGTCGGCGGCATCGCACCCGACTCGGAAGCGGGCCGCCACCTGTCCGGACTCGGCGTCCCCGAGGAGGAGTTCAACAGCTACGGCGCCCGCCGGGGCAACCACCACGTGATGCTCCGCGGCACCTTCGGCAACCCCCGGCTGCGCAACGCCATGGCGGACGGCCGCGAGGGCCCCTGGACCAGGCACCACCCCAGCGGGGAGCTGCTGTCCGTCCACGGGGCGGCCGAGCGGTACCGGACCGCCGGAACCCCCACGGTGGTCGTCGCCGGACGCGAGTACGGCTGCGGCAGCGCCCGCGACTGGGCCGCCAAGGGAACCGCCCTGCTCGGTGTCCGGGCGGTGCTGGCGGAGGGCTTCGAGCGGATCCACCGCAGCAACCTGGTGGGCATGGGCGTGCTCCCGCTGCGCTTCCCGGACGGCGAGAACCGCGCGACCCTCGCCATCGACGGCTCGGAGGAACTGGACCTCGCCGGGCTGTCCGCGCTCCGCCCGCACGGCCCGGTCACGGTCCGGCTGCGCCGCCGGGACGGCTCGACGGCCGTGTTCGAGGCGACCGCCGCGGTGGAGACGGCCCGCGAGGTGGAGTACCTGCGCGCGGGCGGCGTCCTGCCCTTCATCATGGACCGCCTGGTCCGGGAGTCGGCGCGATGACCGGCGCCGGCCCGGCGACCGGCTCGCCCCCGGTACCGCCCCGCGCCGTCGGGCGCGGCGGCACCGGGGGCGAGCCGCCTGCTCACCCCCGCCGGGCCGCCCCGTCCGTCCCGGCGGTCCCGTTCACCCCGGCGGTCCCGTTCACCCCGGCCGTCCCGTCCGACGCGAGGGTGGTCGCACCGAGGAACCAGTCGGTCAGCTCGCGGATGCGCCGTTCCACGTCCCGGTCGTCCGCGCCCGAGACCACGGCGACCCCGGCCCGGACGTACGAGGCCGCGGTCGCGTCCGGCACCACGGTGCCCGGGGCGGCGGTGACCTCCGCGTACTCCACCCCGGGCCGGGCCAGCACCTCCTCGACGGAGGGCACCGAGCCGATGACACCGGACCTCGCGGGCAGGTTCACCCCGCCGAAGGCGACCCCGGCCCGGTGGACGGGCTCGTCCCCGTCGGCGCCCGCCCCGCGGAAGGACGCGTCGCCGGAGGGCGCGTCGTGCGAGAGCGCGGACGGGCGCCCGAGCGCCGCGCGGGCCCACTCGTCGTGCAGGTCCACGCCGAAGGCGCGCTCGACCACCTCGTCGGTCCTGCCACCGCCGACGCGTGCCCCGCACTCACCGAAGACGATCTCCCCGTCCTCCGCGTGCTCGAAGACCTCCAGGTGGAAGACGCCGTCGTGGTAGTCGAGTGCCTTGAGCGCCCGCTCCGCCACGTCCCGGATGCGCGCGTGGAGCTCGGGGAAGTCGAGCGGGGGCAGGACGATGTGCGCCACGATCCCGCCCCGGTGCACCTGGATGAGGTTCTGCACATATCGGGACACCGACAGCAGACGGATCTCCCCGGCGCACACCACCCCGTCCACCTGGAACTCCGCACCGGGCACGAACTCCTCCAGGAGCCACGGCCCGCTGCCGCCGTCCCGGGCCTTTTCCAGCGTTTCCCGGAGGCTTTCCGGGCCGGTTATCAGGAAGGTGTTCCGGGCGCCGCCGCCGGCCAGCGGCTTGAGCACCTGCGGGAATTCCGGCGAGGCCGATTCCAGCTCGTCCGGATCGTCGACCAGGGTGCACCGCGCGGCGCGCACCCCGGCCTCCCGGACGGCCCGCTTCTGGACGAACTTGTCCCGCATCCCGAGCACCCGCCCGAGCGAGGGGGAGCCCAGACCACCGAGGTCGGAGATGGCCGCCGCGTTCTCCAGGCAGAACTCGAGGCCGCTGCAGACCGCCTCGAAGTCGCTGATGGCAAGGCTGTTGCGGGCCAGCCCGGCGAGGACGCCGGTGGTGCTCGCCGGGTCCGGGACCACCACCGTCGCGACGCCCGCCGCCCGCGCCGCGGCGGCGTCGCCGGGGGCCACCGCGCAGGTGACCCGCGCGCCCGCCCGGAGCAGCGCCGCCACCGCGCGGCTCATCCAGCCGATGTGGAGAACAGAAGGGGAGAACGACATGGGGGCGGCTCCGAAGATGTCGGGATCACTTCCTCGCGAGCGTTCTCCGAAAACCTCGGGCCCGCTCGCGGGACACGGTACCAGCGACCGGAATGAGCAAGGTAGACAAATTTTCCAGCGCACCTGGCTTGGCGGCACGAACAGTTTTTCAGTGAACGGGAGAAAAAGGACTTCATGGAACTCCAGAGAAGATCGGCACGAATTCTCCAGGTGGTGCTGCCATGGTCCCGGACGGTCTGGGTGCTGGCCCTGAGCACGGTGGCCAGGAGCATCGGCCACGGCACCGTGGTGACCGTCTCCGTCCTCTACTTCACCCGTTCCGTCGACATCCCGGCCGCCCGGGTCGGCCTCGGACTGACCGTCGCCGCCGTGGCCGGCATGGTGGCGAGCGTCCCCGCGGGCCGGCTCGCGGACGTGATCGGCGCCCGGACCGCCTCGATCTGGTACGTCGTGCTGCAGGGGGTGGCGCTCTGGAGCTACCCGCTGGTCGGCGGGCTGACCAGCCTCCTCGTCGCGACCGGGCTGGTCGCCGTGGCGGAGTCCGGGTCCGCCGCCGCGCGCGGGGCGCTGGTGGCCGGCGTGGTCCCCGGCCCGGACCGGGTCCGCACCCGCGCGTACCTGCGCTCGGCGACCAACGTGGGCTTCTCCGTCGGCACCCTGGTCGGCGGCGCCGCCCTCGGCAGCGACACCCCCGCCGGGTACACCGCCGAACTCCTCGGCGCCGGTGCGATGTTCGTGCTGGCCGGCCTGATCCTGCTCGCCCTCACCGCGCCGCCGGCCGCGCCCAGGGCGGCGCGGGGCGCCCGCTGGCCGGTGCTGCGCGACCGCCCGTACGCCGCGATCGGCCTCCTCAACGCGGTCCTGATCACCAACACCGGCATCCTCAACGTGGCGCTGCCGATCTGGATCGCCGAGCGCACCCAGGCACCCACCTCGGTCTTCGCCGGCCTGCTGCTCGTCAACACCGTGCTGGTGGTGTTCTGCCAGATACCCGTGAGCCGCGGCGCCGAGGACGTCCGGGGCGGCGCCCGGGCCATGCGGCGTTCCGGGCTGTGGCTCGCGGCCTGCTGCGTCCTGTTCACCCTCGGATCCGGGCCGTCCCCCGTGGCCGCCGTCGCGGTCCTCGCGGTGGGCGTGGTGGCCCACACCATCGGCGAACTCCTCTACAGCGCGGGCTCCTGGGCGCTCTCGTACGAGCTCGCACCGGAGCACGCCCACGGCCAGTACCAGGGGCTGTTCGGCCTCACCTCGCAACTCGGCACCGCCGTCACGCCCGCCGTCACCACGTTTATGATTATCGATCATGGTTGGTTCGGCTGGGGGGTGTTGGCCGTCCTGCTGGCCGCCGCCGGTCTCGCCACGCCCGCCGTGGCCCGCTGGGCGGAGCGCACCCGGCCGGCGGCGGCACCGGCCCTGGAGCCCGAGCCGGCCTGAGCCGGCCCGCGCCGGCCGGAACCGGTCCGCGCCGGCCCTCACCTGCCCCACCGTCACACCCCTCAGGGAGGAACACATGACCCGGGACTTCCATCCGGACTTCGGCCGCACCGCCGAGGACTACAGCCGCCACCGGGCCGGCTTCCCGACCGAGCTGATCACCCGGCTGAAGCCGTACGGCATCGGGCTGCCGGGCCAGACGATCCTCGACCTCGGCACCGGCACCGGCAGCCTGGCCCGGCTGTTCGCGCTCGCCGGGGCCGAGGTCACCGGCCTCGACCCCGCCGCGCCGCTGCTCGAACAGGCCCGGCAGCTCGACCGCGCCGCCGGCGTCGAGATCGACTACCACGTCGGCGCCGCCGAGGAGACCGGCCTGCCCGCGGGCAGCTTCGACGTCGTGTCGGCCGGCCAGTGCTGGCACTGGTTCGACGCTCCGCGGGCGACGGCCGAGATCCGCCGGCTGCTGCGCCCCGGCGGGCTGGTCACCATCCCGCACTTCGACTGGCTGCCGCTGCCCGGCAACGTGGTGGCCGCGACCGAGGACCTCATCACCGCCTTCAACCCCGCCTGGACCATGGGCGGCGGAACCGGCCTCTACCCGCGCTGGCTGACCGACCTGGCCTCGGCCGGCTTCACCGGCATCGAGACCTTCTCCTTCGACCTGGACGTCCCCTACACGCCCGCGGACTGGGTCGGCCGGATCCGCGCCAGCGCCGGCGTGGGGGCCAGTCTCACCCCGGAGAAGGTCGCGGAGTTCACCGAGCGGCTCACCGCGGTCCTGGCCGAGTCCTTCCCCGGCGAGGTGCTCCGGATCCCGCACCGCACCTGGGCCGTCTGCGCCAGGGCGGACCGCGAGCCGACCGCATGACCGGCCCGGGAACCACCTCGGCAGGCCCCCGCCGGATACTGAACAGCCGGCTGGACGGGATCGGCACCTCGATCTTCGCTGAGATGTCCGCCCTGGCCACTGCCACCGGGGCGATCAACCTCGGCCAGGGCTTCCCCGACACCGACGGCCCGGCCGAGATCGCCGAGGCCGCGGTCCGGGCGATCCGCGACGGGCGCGGCAACCAGTACCCGCCGGCCCGGGGCGTCCCGGAGCTGCGGCGGGCGGTCTCCGGCCACCGGCAGCGCCACTACGGGCTCTCCTACGACCCGGACACCGAGGTCCTGATCACCGCCGGCGCGACCGAGGCCATCGCGGCCGCGATGCTCGCCCTGCTCGAACCCGGCGACGAAGTGATCACCTTCGAGCCCTACTACGACTCCTACGCGGCCTGCATCGCGATGGCCGGAGCCGTCCGGGTCCCCGTCACGCTCCGCGCGCCGTCCTTCCGGCCGGACCTCGCGGCCCTGCGGGCGGCCGTCACCCCGAGGACCCGGCTCCTCCTGTTGAACTCGCCGCACAACCCGACCGGCATGGTGCTGAACCGCGGGGAGCTCGCCGCCATCGCCGAACTGGCCGTCGAACGCGACCTGCTGGTCGTCACCGACGAGGTCTACGAGCACCTGGCCCTGGACACCGAGCACCTGCCGCTCGCCTCGTTCCCCGGCATGCGCGAGCGGACGGTCTCGATCTCCTCGGCGGGCAAGACCTTCTCCTTCACGGGCTGGAAGGTCGGCTGGGTCACCGCCCCGCCGGAGCTGGTCACCGCGGTCCTGACGGCCAAGCAGTACCTCACCTTCGCCGGCGGCGGCCCCTTCCAGTACGCGGTGGCCGAGGCGCTCGCCCTCCCCGAGAGCTACTTCACCGCGTTCCGCGAGGACTTCCGGCACCGCCGCGACCTGCTGTGCGAGGGCCTGGCCGCCGCCGGCTTCGAGGTGTTCCGGCCGGAGGGCACCTACTTCGTCACCACCGACGCGGCCCGCCTCGGCGCCGTCGACGGGATGGCGTTCTGCCGCGAACTCGCCACCGGGAGCGGCGTCGTGGGCATTCCGAACCAGGTCTTCCACGACGACCCGGAGGCCGGCCGCACCCAGGTCCGGTTCGCGTTCTGCAAGCGACTCCCCGTCCTGGCGGAGGCGGTGGCCCGGCTGAAGGCGTAGCCACGGCCCTGCGCCGCTGCGGCCCGCAAGCTCCCGCGCCCCGCCGCAGCGGCACCGACTCCCGTTCCGCGACTACCCGCCACCGGGCTCCGCCAGGGCCCGGTGGCGGTGCTCGCGGGGCGGGAGCCCGTACGCGTTCTTGAAGGCCCGGCTGAACTCGGCGGCCCGGGGGATGCCGCAGCGGGCGGCGACGGCGTGGATCGGTACGGCGCGCAGCGCGGGGTCGGCCAGCTCGCGGTGGGCCTTCCTCAGCCGCTGGGCGCGGATGGCCGCGGCGACGGTCTCGCCCCGGGCCTCCTGGGTGAAGAGGCGATGCAGGTAGCTGACGGAGACGTGGTGCGCGGCGGCGACCGTGGCGGGGGTCAGGTCGGGATCGTGGAGGTTCTGCCGGATGAACGCCCGGACGTTCTCCACCAGGACCCGCCGACGGGTCTCCGACGGCAGCGCGGTCTCGGCGTCGAGCTCCCGGGCGAGCCAGGCCGCCACGAGGTCGACCAGGACGGCTCCGAGCCGGGGCCCGTCGGCCGGCCGCAGGTTCGGGGCCTGGCGGTCCAGGCCGAGGAGGAACTCGCCGAGCAGCGCGCCCGGGCCCTCCCGTCGGCTGAGTCTGCGGCCGAGCAGGTCGCGCAACTGCTGCGGGCGGACGGGCAGCAGCGCCGCGGGCAGGTCGACGCCCACGCCGCCGACCCGGGGTTCCCCCCGGCCGGCGCGGCCGACGCCGTAGACCAGCGAGTCGTACGGATGCGAGCTGTCGATGAACGACAGGTCTCCCGGCCGGAACGTCTCCCGCTGGTCGGCACCGCGCCCGATCTCCTGGCAGCCGCTCGTCAGCAGCGTCAGGTGGTACAGCTCGGCGTCGGAGCGCCGCACCATGCGCTCGTCGCGCCGGAACCGCGCCGACTGGAACGACGATCCGAACAGGGCCACCGGGCCCAGCTCGACGCGTCGCACCTGCCCCGTGAAGTCGGCGGCATGGGCGCTGGTCGCCTCGCACTCGCGGGTCCTGCCGATGACCTCCCGCCACTGCTCGAACCGGTCCTGCGCCGACATGTCGTCGTCTCCGCGTGCGCCGCCCGCACCCGTGGACATCTCCGCCCCCTCGCGTCACGATCCCCGCCGGGCCGGTGAGGCCCCCGCGACATCATCAAGTCGTGCGGTGGACACGCCAAGTGTATGAGCCCGGACGGTTCACGGCGGGGACCGGGGGCGAAAACGATCACCAGGGGACGGGGAGCGGCCGGGGCCCGCGCCGGACCGGCTCCGGCCCGGCGCGGCCCCGACGAGGAGCGGGAACGGACCGCCACCCCGCGGCCCGATCGGTCGGGCGTGGCGTCAGGAAGCGCTCCGGCGTGCGCCGTTCCCCCGCTCCAGTCCGTCGGCGAAGCTCAGCCAGCGCTCTCCGCACTCCCGGGCGACCCGCGCGATGTCGGCGTACCGGTGCGGCGGCACGGCGGCCATCAGCCACCGCCGCCGCTCGTCGTCCAGCGTGCTCGCCGCCAGCAGGTGCAGCAGTGCCCGACCCGCCTCGGAGAAGCGGAGCGAGGGATCCTTGCGCAGGTTCACCAACTGTCCGCCGCCCGGGATCGCGGTGGGCTCCGAGCGGGGGCGGACGCCGCGGTCGGCCGCCTGGACCGGCACCCGGGCGGGCAGCTCGTGCTCGCTCGACGCTCCGCCGCACTGCGGAGCGGAGTACAACTTCGGCGGCACCGGGTCCCTGCCGTCGCGGATGCGCTGCCGGACGTCCCTGGCGGTCGCCGGAGCGATCCCCGCCTCCTGGGCGATCTCGCGCAGCGAGGCGTTCGGGCGCTCCGCGATGACCTGGACGGCACGGTGCCGGCCGGCCGCGCTGTTGACGGGGCGGGAGCGCCCGTCGCGTCCGGTCCGGACGCCCACCTGGTCGACCCGGCCGGTCGATCGCCGGCGCAGCGCGCCGACCGTGGCCGGGGAGAGACCGGTCGCGCCGGCGATGCGCCGGTCCGACCAGTGAACGTGGCTGCGGATGATGCGCTCGGCCGCGGCGACCCGGTCCTGCCGCGACAGCGGCATGCCGTGTTCGGAGTTGAGCTGGACGGCCAGGACGAAAGCGTCCTCGACCGAACCGCCGACGTACCGGACCTCGATGGAGTCCTCTCCGCGCAGCCTGGCGGCCTGCACCCGGTGCATGCCGTCGATGATCCGCATGGTCGGCCGGTGGACGACGATCGGGGGGAGCCGGCTCTGCACCTCGGCCAGCAGCTCGGCGTGCTCCGGGCTCTCCCCCGCCGTCCTCGGGGAGTCCGACGCGACCAGGGAACCGATGGGGACCCGCTCCGTGGTCGGCCTCCCGGACGTGCCGAGCGCCGACGTGATCGCGTCTCCCCGTGACGCACCGAGCATCAACTTCTCCTCTGGCATGGTCGGTTCAGAGTTCTCCAGCACGCCGACGCTACCAAACTAAACCGACTGCTCGGACTAGTTTGTGAAAACTGGGGCTCCCGGGACTGCCCGACAGGCCTGCGTACGACACCGGTGGACACCCGGCCGACCGGCGAACTGCCGAGATCAGGCGGCTGTGACGGCCCCTGACACCGCTCGGGACAGCATCGGTTGCCCGGGAGTGCGGCCGCCCATTTTCGACCGGGCGGTCCAGACCAGCCCCGGTACGCGGGGGTGAAGCGCCGCGCTCCGTGGCCAAGTCCACGTCACCGCGGGCCCGTTCCCCTCGGAAGGCCTGCCGCCCGTGTGCCACCGAACGACACTGGCTCCGCCGCGGCCCCTCCGGCATGATCACCCCGGCACAGGCCGACAGGACCGAGCGATGGGATGGCAGATGTCAGTTTGGGAGGCGGTGGCCGTTCTCCTCGCCGGAGTCGGCGCCGGAACGATCAACACGATCGTCGGGTCCGGCACCCTGATCACGTTCCCGGTCCTGCTCGCCTTCGGCGTGCCGGCCGTGACCGCGAACGTGTCCAACACCATCGGCCTGGTCCCCGGCACGCTCAGCGGCGCCCTCGGCTACCGGCGCGAATTAGCCGGCCAGGGACGGCGGTTGCGTCGTCTCGGCTGCACCGCCCTGGTGGGCGGGGTGATCGGCGCGTACCTGCTGGTGAACCTGCCCAGCCAGGCCTTCGCCACGATCGTGCCGACCCTGATCCTGCTCGCCCTGGTCCTGGTGGTGATCCAGCCCCGGATCGCCCGGGCGGCGGCCGCCCGCCGCGACGACGGCCACGGCGGGGCCGCGACCGAGGGGCCGCTCCTGATCGCCGGCATCTTCCTGACCAGCATCTACGGCGGCTACTTCGGCGCGGCCCAGGGGGTGCTGATGATGGCACTGATGGGCATGCTGCTCACCGACGACATGCAGCGGATCAACGCCGCCAAGAACGTCCTGGCCTTCGTCATCGACGGCGTCGCCGCCGTCTTCTTCCTGTTCGTCTCGCAGGTCGACTGGGCCGCGGCCGGGCTGATCGCCGTCGGCTCCACCCTCGGCGGACAGCTCGGCGCCCGCATCGGCCGGCGCCTCCCGCCGCCCGCGCTGCGCGCGACCATCATCCTGGTGGGCCTGGCGGCCGTCATCCGACTTCTCGTCCACTGATACGGCCAGGGCACCGTCCTCGGGGGAAGGACGGTGCCCTGGAGTGTGAACGCGACTCCGCTTTTCCAGGAGTCGGCGAGGGGGGGCGAATCCGATGTGGTCGAACGTCCGGCGGAGAATCCGCCGCGCCTGCCGCACACGGCCGACGCATAGGCGTCGAACGCATCGAGAAGAATTCGTCCCGAGAAGGATTCGTCCCCGCGCGGCAGAGCACCGTAATGACACCCCGTGAACCGCGTCGATCGCGCTTTCCGGGCCGCCGTCACCGGAAAGGCCTTTCGGTGGAATTCAGATTAGCGGTGCCCCTGTTCGGTGTCATCCTTCGACCGGGGCGGGCAGCCGGCGCGGGTGTTCAACTGGCGGTGCTGAACGGTTGAACACGCGCACCCGCGCGAACCGTTCAGTCCGAGCCCGCCGTGGATCCCACGACCTCGCCGGTGATCCCGCCGGAGGTCGCGGCACCCGCCGTGCCGGGAGCCTCCGCGGGGACGGCGGACTCCGCTCGGCGGGCCACCGCCGGCATGGGCAGCGAAGCGACCAGCATGAGCAGGCCGAGCAGCCACCAGCCGACCGTTCCGAGGCCCAGGCAGAGGAAGGTGACCACGGTGGAGGAGACGACCCGCCCCACCTGCATCCCGGTGGTGTAGAACCCGAAGTACTCGCCCTGGGACCGGTGCGGTGCCAGGTTCAGGCTCAACTCGTAGCTGCCGATGGACTGCCAGATCTCGCCCAGGGTGTAGAGCACGACCGCGGCGACGAGCAGGCAGGCCCCGCCCCACGCCGGCACCCCGCCGATGAACCCCAGGAGGGCGAACGCGGCGAGGAAGGCCGCCCCGGCGCGAGGCATCAGCGCCGCCGCGCTCCGGTTGTCACCGGCCTTCCGGGAGAGGCGGACCTGCAGGGCCGCGACCATGACCGTGTTGAGCGGGATGGCGGTCGCGACCAGCCAGTGCGGGAGCGACGTGTGCTGGTAGACCCACAGGGGCAGGATCAGCGGCAGCACCGGGACCTGGAACATCAGCACCGCCGCGTTGGCGGTGACGGCCAGGTACGGTCGGTCGCGCAGGACGCCCGAGCCCCGCGTCCGCGCGGTGGGCTCCTGGGCGGTGACGGCCCGCCGGGTGGCGGGCAGTCGGGCCCCCAGCAGGGCGCACCCGACGAAGGAGACGGCGTTGCCGACGACGAGGACCGGGTAGAGCGAGCTGTCGCCCCACGCGATCACGACGCCGGCCACCGCACCGCCGGCGGTGATGCCCACGTTCGCGATCGAGCGGATGTGGGCGCGGAGCACGCTGGCGCCCTCGGGTGCGGCGGCCCGGATGAGCACGTTGCGGGCGACGTTCTGCGCGGTGCCCCCGGCCCCGGTCACCGCGCTCACCAGGGCGAACGCCCAGAGGGAGTGCACGAAGAGCAGGGCGACCATGGCCGCGCCCTGGAGCAGGGCGACCGCGATGAAGAGGTTCCGCGGTTCCCGCCGGTCGGCCAGCCGACCGACGGGCATGCCGGCGACGAGCCCCGCGCCGCCGCCCAGCGTCAGACCGAGCCCCACCGACGCCGCGCTCAGACCCGCGCAGCTCACGAGGAAGATGGCACTGCTGGCGAGGTACATGCCCGTCCCCAGGGTGCTGACCAGGGAGGCGTAGTACAGCGTGCGTCCCGGCCCCGGCTCGGGCAGCAGCCGGGAGAGGCGGCGGGCGGACCCGGTGCGCGGGGTGGACGGAGCGCTGCTCACGCGGCGACCACGGCCTGGTCGGTGCAGGCCGCCCGGAACCACGCCGAGACCTCGCCGAGGCGCTGTGCGACCGTCTGCTCGTCGGGGCCGGCCACCAGCGCCCACCCCAGCCGCAGGTTCGAGCTCTGGGACGACGGGGGCAGTGGTCCCCGGGCCGCGTCGTGGTCGACACCGGCGGCCACGCAGCCGGGACGGGCGAGCAGCTCCTCGCGCCCGGGCAGCCGGACCAACGGTCCCGACGGAGTGGCCAGGTTGATCCAACCGTAGGACTCCTGCGCCCAGGAGCTCCCGGTGGCCGGCAGGCCGAGGACGACCTGGGCCCACTCCTCCAGCAGGTCCACTCCGGCCGCGGCGGCCAGGCACTCCCGGATGACTCCGCCGCCGATCCGGCCGGCGCACTCGCTGAAGACCAGCCGGTCGGGCTGTTCGAACGCCTCCAGGTGGAAGATGCCGTCCCGCAGGCCGAGGGCGTCCAGCGCGTCCGAGGCGAGGGACCGGGCCCGGTCGTAGAGGGCCCGGTTGGCGCTCGGGTGGAGCGCGACGGACCCGACCGCCGCGCCCTCCTTGATGCTGATGACGTTCCGCAGGTACCGGGAGACGGCCAGGAAGGAGATCCGGCCGTCCCGGACGATCCCGTCCAGGTGCAGTTCGCGACCCGCCACGAACTCCTCGACCAGCCAGGGGCCGTGCCCCAGACGGGACGCCAGGTCGGGCAGCTCGTCCGGTGCGGCCACCAGGTGCGTGTCCCGGGTGCCGGCTCCGGCCAGCGGCTTGACCACCAGCGGGAACTCCGGGCCCGGCCGCCCGTCGCGCAGGAGGTCCTCGGGCCGGTCCACCACCCGGCACCGCGCGGCGGGCAGCCCGGCCCGTCGTACCAGGTGCTTCTGGACCGCCTTGTCCCGCAGGGCGACCGCGGTCTGCACGGGCACGCCCGCACCGCCGCCGACGTGGGCCAGCAGGCTGGCGCACACCAGGGTGAACTCCCGCATGCTGTGGACGGCGGCGAAGTCGCGCGGGTCCATCCCCTCGCGCGCGAGCCCGGCCAGGACGTCCTCGGCGTTGCCCGCGTCGGCCACCACGACGAGGTCGTGCCGGGGCACGTGGCGCAGGCGCTCCAGGTCGGCCGGCGTCACGACGTTGACGACGCGCCGGCCGCGCTCCTGGAGCGCCTCCACGGCCTTCAGGTACCTGCCGACCAGCAGGATGTCCGTCTTCTGGGAAGGGGGCATGGGTGACTACCTTTCGAGTGGGCATCCGGGGTCCGGCAGGGCGGCGTCACGGTGCGACCGCACGGTCGGTGCGGGTGCGCCCGTCAGCCGGGGGTCTGGGAGCCGGGCAGTCGCGCCCAGTGCGCGATCACCAGTTGACGGTCCGTCGATGCGGCCAGCTCCCAGCGGAACGTGCGGATCTGGTCGGCCGAACGCAGGACCCCGATTTTCCGACAGCGGTACGTGAGGATCACTGATCCCGAAGCGTTCTCATGGTAGCCGTAAAACGGTGGATTCTTCACGGGTAATGGTGAATTCTTCATCTCTCCACTCCTGCCCTGGGAAATGGTGGGAGTAAATTCGACTCGACGCGGCCGCAGGCTGCCCGACCGGCAACCGTTCCGGAAACCTAGGAGCGTTCGACTTCGGGTGTCAACGGTTGCCAAGGGCTGTTTCACGCGCCTAGAGTCCCTTCGTCGGCCGCGCACCGCCCGACCCGTCAGCAGGCCCGCGACGCACCCGCCGGACACCCTGCCCCCGGTCCCGAATTCACCGACCGGACCACCCGGCAATCACCATTCCCGCCTCAGCGGAGAATTCCCGGAAACCCACGGCGGCCCACCGCCACACCCAGAAAGCGACAACCCCGATGACCGTCATCGACACCCCCGTCGACACCGTGACCGCCACCCGCCAAGCCGCCCGCGCCCTCCTGGCCGCCGGCAACACCCACGCCCCCCACGTCCACCCCGACCGGATCACCCGCGTCGACCGCTACTTCACCGACGACCCCACCCCCACCCCCGCCCTCGAAACCGCCCGCATGCAGTACTCCGCCGAGCACTACGCCCGCACCACCGCCCTGCTCCCCACCGACCTCGTCACCGCCCTGCGCAACGAGGCCCGCAAGCTCGCCGACCTCAACCCCCGCCGCATCGACATCACCGTCCCCGTCACCGGCAACACCCCCCGCAAGCTCGGCAGCCTCCCCAACTCCCTCTTCCAGGAACACAGCGAACTCTTCACCGCCCTCTACCACTCCACCGAATTCCGCACCCTCCTCTCCACCGTCGTCGGCAGCCCCCTCCTCAACGCCACCTACCAGGACGAAGCCATCACCGGCACCCACCAGAACCGCGTCGGCGACACCCACGGATGGCACTGGGGCGACCACGAATTCGCCTTCATCTTCATCGCCGAAGCCCCCGCCATCGAACACGGCGGCATGCTCCAGTCCTGCCCCCACACCCCCTGGAACAAGGACAACCCCGCCGTCCACCAGAAGCTCGCCGAAGGCACCATCCGCACCTACCACCACGGCCCCGGCGAGTCCTACATCTTCAAGACCGACACCAGCCTCCACCGCACCGTCCCCATCCAGACCGAAGGCGCCGAACGCATCATCATCAACCTCACCTTCGCCAGCGTCCGCGACTGGCTCGAGGAGAAGACCTACGAGACCACCGCCGCCGTCTACACCGACTGACAGGACCCCGCCGTGACCGCCACTGAAACCGTCCTCGTGCTCACGGGGTACGACCTCGAGACCATTCCCGTGGTGCACTGGCTGGCGGACCGCTTCCGAGTCGTGCTCATCGCCTCCCGGAACGCCGCGAACGAACGCCATCCCGGCGCCTTCGCCGAGGCGGTCGGACGCGCCGAGGACTGGCGCTGGATCGACGACGTCTTCGACAGCCGCAGGACCGTCGAGACGGCCCTGGAGTGGCACCGCAGGTTCGGTGTCGACCACGTGGTGTGCCTGGACGAGAAGGGCCTGGTCTGCGCGGCGGAGCTGCGCGGGCTCCTGGGGGTCAAGACCGGCCAGGACGTGGAGTCGGCACACGCCTACCGCTTCAAGGACCGGATGTACCGGGCCGCGGCGAGCGGCGTGGCGGTCCCCGAATTCGTGGTCGCGGCCTCGACCTTCGAGGTGGCGCGGGCGGCCGAGCGGCTCGGGACGCCGGTGGTCGTCAAGCCCGTCGGCGGCTCCGGGTCCCGGGACACGCACGTGCTGGGGAACGAGGAGGAGCTGGGTCACTGGCTGGCCGCCCGTCCGCTCGGGCTGTCGTCGCCGATGCTGGTCCAGCGGTTCGTCGACGGGACCATGTTCCACGTGGACGGCCTCGCCGTCGCGGGTGGCGTCCACGCCGTCCGCGTCTCCCGGTACGGCGGCAGCACGCTCGGCTACCAGGGCTCCCAGCCGCTCACCTCGACCATGCTGGCGCCGGACTCGGAGCTGTCCGCGCTGCTGGTCGAGCAGGTCGCCCGCACCGTCGCGGCACTCCCGGACGCCGGGGACGGCGTCTTCCACGCGGAGTTCTTCGTCACCGCGACCGGAGAGGTGTACCTCTGCGAGATCGCCGCCCGGGCGGGTGGCGGGGGCATCCGGCAGTGCCACGAACTGGCCACCGGCGTCAACCTCTTCCACGCCCACACGCTCCTCCAGTGCGGCCTGCGCGAGGAGGTCCTGGCGATGTCGGACGGGACCGTCGGGGACCGCGGGCGCTACGGATTCTTCCTGGAGAGCGCGCCCACGGGGCGGCTCCTGAGCGCGAGCGTGGACTGCGAGCTGCCCGGGGTCGTCAGCTGCGACGTCATGGCCAAGCTCGGCCAGGTCTACACCGGGGCCTCGTCCAGCGCGGACGTGCTGCGGCGGTTCGTGGTCGAGGTGGGGGACGAGGCCGAGACGGCCGAGCTGTACCGGCGCATCGACGCGTGGTGCCGCGACAGCCTCGTGGTGGCCGGACCCGTCTCCTCCTGAGCCGGGCGGGGCGGCAGCGCCGAGCCGCCGCCCCGCCCGGCCCGGCCCGACCGCCGGACCATCCAGAACCACCCCACGACGAGGAGCAGAGCGTGACAACCATCCTGTTCGGCAAGGAATCCGACTGCGAGGAGAACCCCGGGGGCCACGACCTGCGGGCGACCCTGGTCCCCGGTGACGTGCGCGCCTACCTGGCCGCCGGATTCGACGTCGTCGTCCAGCAGGGCATCGGCCGCGGAGTCGGCTACCTCGACGTCCAGTACGAGAGGGCGGGGGCGCGGGTCGAGTCCTTCCCGGGTTGCTACGCGGGCAAGGACATCGTGGTGAGGCTCAAGGGGCCGGCCCCGGACGAGATCGCCGAACTCACCCCCGGGACGGTGCTGTTCTCGATGGGCCATCTGTACTGCTTCCCGGAGCGCGAGCGGCAGCTCGCCGCGAAGGGCGTCCGGCTGATCGGGATGGAATCGATCAAGCGCCCCGCCGAGCCCACCGCGCCGTACGTCGCCGGTCTGCGCGCCGGCGCCCGCGCCGACCGTCTGCTCCTCGCCGACGCGACCGAGGTGCACCTGGACCGCTCGGTCGACCAGGACTTCGTCAACGGGCTGCTGCGGGCGCTGATGCGGCTCGGCGGGCGCCCGGTGACGGTCCGGCCGCTGGAGGGGAGCCCGGCACCGGCCGCCGGACCGGCCCCCGCCGCCGGGCTCAGCGTCACCCGGACCGGCACCTACCTGTACACCGCCGACGGTGAACTCGTCGACCTCGACGAGCCCTCCGCCGAAGCCGACCCGCGCGCGGACCGGCTGCACGCCGACGAGCTGCGGCGCAGCGTGCGGGCGATCGGCCGGCTGAGGGAGGTCGGGGTCGGCGGCGCCACGTACGGCATCGACCTGTACCGCGGCCTGCACGCGGGATCCGATCCGCGGGCCGTCGTCCTCGGCTACGGGAACGTCGCGATGGGCGCCTTCGCCCACCTGTGCGGCGCCGGTGTCGAGTTCACCGTCCTGGGGCGCCGGCAGACCTCTCCGGAGGAGCTGCCGCGGTGGCTGCGGACGGCCGGGCTCGTCGTCAACGGCGCGGAACGCGAGGACGGCGGCTTCCTCCTCACCGACGAACAGGTGGACCTCCACCTGCGCGAACGCTCGGTGGTCATCGACCTGATCGGCGGCTCCCCGCAGCAGCGGTCCCCCGTCGAGGCGTTCCAGTGGACCACCTTCCTCCCGGACATCCACTTCGAGTCGAACGGCCGCTACTTCGCCGGACTGTGGGGGTGGGACATGTACCACTCCATGCACGAGTCGGCGTGCGCCTACAGTGCGATGATCAAGGCGGTGCTGCTCGGCGAGGCCGACTACGCGGTCTCCGTCGACCGTTTCCTCGCGGACTTCTCCCACGCCCAGAAGGTCGGGGCGGTCCGTGTCTGACCCGACCGCGGAACCGGCCCGGCGCCCGGGCTTCATCACGGTGAACGGCGGCGAGCCCCAGCGCGGGCTGATCCCCACCGACACGGTCGAGGGCTACGGCGGGCGCGTCGTCGACCTGCTCTTCACCGGGCTGTACCGCTACGACGCCGACGGCGTCCTGGTGCCCGAGGTGGCCGACACCGTCACCACGGAGGACAACCGGCGCTTCCTGATCACCCTGCGTCCCGGCTGGACGTTCACGGACGGGACGCCGGTCACCGCCCACAGCTTCGTGGACGCCTGGAACTTCGGCGCGCTGTCCACCAACCGGCAGGCCCAGCGCACGGCGTTCGCGCCGATCGCCGGCTACCCCGACGTGGCGGCGCGGCGGCCGCTCGGCTCGACGATGTCCGGCCTGACCGTCGAGGACGACCTGGCCTTCACGGTCCTCCTGCGGCGGCCGCGCGCGGACTTCGCGGCCCGGCTGGCCCTGCTGCCGTTCCGGCCGTTGCCCCGGGCCTTCTTCGCGCGCGGGCCCGAGGCGTTCGCGGAGCGGCCGATCGGCAACGGACCGTACCGGCCGGCCGGCGGCGCGCCCTGGCGGAACGGCTCGCGGATCGACCTGGAGGCCGTTCCCGGATATCCGGGCAGCGACCGGGCGCGCAACGCCGGGATCACCTTCGTGTCCTACCCGAACCTGTCGGACGCCTTCGCGGACGTCCGGCGCGGGAACCTCGACGTCCTGGACATCGTCCCGGCCGACGCCCTGCCCGGGGCCCTGGACGAGCTCGGGGACAGGGCGATCGTGCGGCCGGTCGCCCTCAACAAGTCGCTGGCGATCCCGCAGGGCCTTCCGCACTTCGGCGGCGAGGAGGGCCGGTTGCGCCGGCGGGCCGTCTCGCTCTCGATCGACCGCGAGCGCATCACCCGGGAGGTGTTCCACGGCACCAGGCGGCCGGCCCGGGACTTCACCGCCCAGGTGCTGCCCGGCTTCGACGCCGACCTGCCCGGCAGCGAGGTGCTCGGCCACGACCCGGCGGCCGCCCGGTCGTTGTGGGAGGAGGCCGACCGCATCGCGGCGTGGGAGGGCGTCCTGTCGATCGCGTACAACGACCACAGCGGCCACGAGGAGTGGGTGGCGGCCGTTTCCCGGCAGATCGAGGCGAGTCTGGGCATCGAGGTCACGGCCGCCGGCTACCCCACGTTCAGGGAGATCCGCGACCGGGCCGAGGCCGGGACCCTGCGGGCCGCCTACCGCAAGGGCTGGCGCGGCGAGTTCCCGGCGCTGCTCGACTTCCTCGAACCGGTCTTCACCCGGGGCGCCGCCTCCAACGACTTCGGTTACGCCAGCCCCGCCTTCGACGCGCTGCTGTCCGCCGCCGCCTCGGCGTCGGACGGTGCCGAGGCGCGTCGGCTGATCGGCGAGGCACAGAGCACCCTGCTGCGCGACCTTCCGGTGATTCCGCTCTGGGACTACCTGAACGTCAGCTGCCGCGGCGACGGCGTGTCGGTCCGCATCCGGTGGAACGGCCTGCCCGACTACCCGCACATCACCAAGCGCTGAACGGCGACGACAGAAGACGAGGGCAACGAGATGAACACCGCGCCACCCGCCGCGCCCCTGGACGAGACGGCCCTGCGGGACGAGTTGGAGGCCCTGGGCGTGCGGCCCGGGTCCGTCCTGATGATCCATTCGTCGCTGTCCGCCTTCGGGCACGTGGACGGCGGGGCCGACGCGGTGGTGCGGGCCCTGCTCGCGGCGGTGGGCCCGAGCGGCACGATCGTCGTGCCCACCTACACCCGGCAGGTCGCCGACCCCTGCCCCGACAGCCGCGCCTTCGACGACCCGGAGACGCTCGAAGCGCGCGCGGCCGTACCGCTCTTCCACGACGCGTTGCCGACGGTCATGGGAGCGATCCCCAGCGCCGTGCTGGCGCACCCGGACCGGGTCCGGAGCCGGCACCCCCAGGCGTCCCTGGCGGCCATCGGCCCGGACGCGCGCGCGATCTGCGCCCGGCAGCCGTTCGGCTACGCCCTCGGGAGCGGTTCGCCCTTCGGGGAGATCCACCGGCTGGGCGGGTCCATCCTGCTGCTCGGGGTCGGGCACAACCGCAACTCCTTCCTGCACCACGCGGAATCCCTGGTGCCCGCGCACCGGAAGAAGCTGCGCCGCTTCCCGTACGAGGTCGACGGTGAGCGGGTGTGGTGCGAGGCGCTCGACGTCGGCAACGACAACGACACCTACTTCCCCCTGATCGGCACGGAGTTCGCCGCACTGGGACTGACCCGCCGCCGCGTGATCGGATCGGCTCCGTGCGAACTGGTGCCCGCCGTCGACTTCGTCGACTTCGCCCGCAAGCGCCTGTCCCACCTGCTGACCCCGGACGAATGACCCCGGACGAATGACTTCGGACGACCGCACGCCGCGGTATTCCCGAAGCGGCCTCGGAACAGTGGATTCCTCACGCCGGTCCGTGAATTCCTCAGTTCTCCACCACGCCGCGGGAAATGATGATCCAGGAGCGTTCGATTTCCGGTTCCCACGGTTGCCAAGGGCTGTTTCACGCGCCTAGAGTCCCTTCGTCGGCCGCGCACCGCCCGACCCGTCAGCAGGCCCGCGACGCACCCGCCGGACACCCTGCCCCCGGTCCCGAATTCACCGACCGGACCACCCGGCAATCACCATTCCCGCCTCAGCGGAGAATTCCCGGAAACCCACGGCGGCCCACCGCCACACCCAGAAAGCGACAACCCCGATGACCGTCATCGACACCCCCGTCGACACCGTGACCGCCACCCGCCAAGCCGCCCGCGCCCTCCTGGCCGCCGGCAACACCCACGCCCCCCACGTCCACCCCGACCGGATCACCCGCGTCGACCGCTACTTCACCGACGACCCCACCCCCACCCCCGCCCTCGAAACCGCCCGCATGCAGTACTCCGCCGAGCACTACGCCCGCACCACCGCCCTGCTCCCCACCGACCTCGTCACCGCCCTGCGCAACGAGGCCCGCAAGCTCGCCGACCTCAACACCCGCCGCATCGACATCACCGTCCCCGTCACCGGCAACACCCCCCGCAAGCTCGGCAGCCTCCCCAACTCCCTCTTCCAGGAACACAGCGAACTCTTCACCGCCCTCTACCACTCCACCGAATTCCGCACCCTCCTCTCCACCGTCGTCGGCAGCCCCCTCCTCAACGCCACCTACCAGGACGAAGCCATCACCGGCACCCACCAGAACCGCGTCGGCGACACCCACGGATGGCACTGGGGCGACCACGAATTCGCCTTCATCTTCATCGCCGAAGCCCCCGCCATCGAACACGGCGGCATGCTCCAGTCCTGCCCCCACACCCCCTGGAACAAGGACAACCCCGCCGTCCACCAGAAGCTCGCCGAAGGCACCATCCGCACCTACCACCACGGCCCCGGCGAGTCCTACATCTTCAAGACCGACACCAGCCTCCACCGCACCGTCCCCATCCAGACCGAAGGCGCCGAACGCATCATCATCAACCTCACCTTCGCCAGCGTCCGCGACTGGCTCGAGGAGAAGACCTACGAGACCACCGCCGCCGTCTACACCGACTGACAGGACCCCGCCGTGACAACCGTTCTGTTCGCCAAAGAGAGCGACTGCGAGGAGAACCCGCTCGGCCTGGACCCGCGGGCCACCCTGGTCCCCCAGGACGTGCGCGCCTACCTGGCCAGCGGCTACGACGTGGTCGTCCAGCAGGGACTGGGAGAGGGGATCGGCTACCTCGACGTCCACTACGAGATGGAGGGGGCCCGGGTCGAGCCCTACCCGTCCTGCTACGCCGGCAAGGACCTCGTGGTCAAGCTCAAGGGCCCGTCCGCCGCCGAGATCGCCCGGCTGACCCCGGGGACGACGCTGTTCTCCATGGGCCACCTCTACTGCTTCCCGGAGCGCAGGCGCCTCCTGGAGGAGAAGGCGGTCCGGCTGATCGGCATGGAGACCGTCTCGGAGCCGCAGCAGCTGACGCGCGCCTACCTGGCCGGCCTCCGGGCCGGCGCCGCCGCCCGGCCCGAGCTGCTGGGGGACCACCCCGTGGTGGAGGTCCACGCCTCCACCGACCAGCAGTACCTCAACGGACTGCTCCGCGCCGCGATGCGCTTCGGCCGCAAGCCGCTGCACGTCACCTACAGCGCGCACGAGGAGTCGGACACCGTCGAGGCGAGCTCCCGCATCACGGTCATGGCCTGTAGCAGCAGCCTGGTCTCGGGCTCCACCCAGCTGCGGCTCGACGGCGCGGCGCAGCACGGGGACACCGAGGCGCTGCTGACGGAGGAGCGGGAACGCCCGGCCCGGGTGATCGGCCAGATCCGCGAGGTCGGCATCGGCGGAGCCAAGTACGGGGTCGACCTCTACCGGCGCCTGCACGCCGGCGCCGCGCCCTCGACCCTCGTGCTCGGGTACGGCAACACCTCCATGGGCGCCTTCGAGCACCTGCGGGCCGAGCAGATCCCGTTCACGGTGCTCGGGCGCGACCAGACCGTCCCGGCCGAACTGCGGGACCGGCTGGCCGGCGCCGGACTGGTCGTCAACGGCGCCGAGACGCCCGGCAGCACCGAGTACATCCTCACCGCCGAACAGACCGGCACGGACCTGCCGGCCGGGAGCGTCGTCATCGACCTCATCGGAGGCTCGCCCGCGCGGCGGTCCCCGGTGGAGGCCTTCGAGTGGACGACGTTCCTCCCGCAGATCCACTTCGAGTCCGGCGGCCGCTACTTCGCCGGGCTGTGGGGGTGGGACATGTACTACTCGATGCACGACACCGCCAAGGAGTACAGCCGCCGGATCAGCTCCGTCCTCAACCGGACGCCGGTGTACGCCAAGTCGCTCGACGCCTTCGCCGACGACTACGCCTACGCGAAGCAGCTGGACCACTGATGGGCAGCATCATCGGCCTCTGCCGGCACCCGCTGGAGCAGTTCTCCTACCGGCGGTTCGCGGACAGCCACCAGGTGTGGCTCCTGTGCCATCCGGAGAAGAGCGGGGTCCGTTCCGGGGGGCACGGCGTGCCCCCCGAACGGGTCCGCCTGTTCGACAGGTACGACGTCGACAGCTCCGTGGAGTACGAGGCGGCCCGCATCATCGAATCGGGCCCCTGCGACGCCATCGTGGCGCTGTCGGAGGTGGACGTGCTGCGGGCGGCGCACCTGCGCACCCACTACGGCCTGCCCGGCCTGGGTCTGGAGACCGCGGTCGCCTTCCGGGACAAGGTCGTCATGAAGCGCGTCCTGGCCGCCGCCGGCGTAGCCGTGCCCCGGTTCATGCCGGTGAGCACCGGAGTCGACCTGCGCCAGGCCGTCGAGGCCTTCGGCTACCCCCTGATCGTCAAGCCCCGCAGCGGCGGCGGCTCCGTCGGCACCCGGGTGGTCCATGACGAGGCCGGACTGCTGGAGGTCCTGCGCGCGGGGCTGCAGCCGAACTTCTACACCCCCGCGAACCTGGAGGCCGAGGAGTTCATCGACGGGGAGATCTTCCAGGTCGACGGGCTGGTCGTGGACGGCCGGGTCTACCTGCAGACCGTGAGCCGGCACCGCTCGGACATGCTCGACTTCGCCTCCCCCACGTGGAGCCGGATGGTCGACCAGCGCTCGGCCCAGGCCGAACGGCTGCGCGGGTTCACCGAGCGGGTGCTGAGCGAGCTCGGCCTGCTCTCCCCCGGCATCCACAGCTACTTCCACTGCGAGGTCTTCGACACGCCGCGGGGCCCGGTGCTGTGCGAGGTCGCCTCCCGCCCCGGTGGCCTGGGCATCGTCGACCAGCTCGACACCTACTTCGGCGTGGACACCTTCGACCTGCTCCTGGACGCGACCCTCGGACGGGACCTTCCCGATCCGGCGCGGCTGCGCCCCGACGGCGGTCTGGTCGGATGGGTCGCCGTCCCGGCCGGCTACCTGCCGGAGTACGCGCGCAGCCTCGTCCCGGCGGCGTCCCGGCTGCGCCAGCGGACCTACAACCGCCGCGACAAGTCCGCGCGACGGATCTCGTCCGCCGACTTCGACGGCGTCATGGTGGTCCGCGGCGCCGACGAGGCCGACCTGGAGCACCTGCTCAGCACCGCGGCACGGGGACTCACCGAGGCGGTGGGTGTCGCCTGACCGGCCGCGGAGTCGTGACGCCCTGACCCGCGCCCCGTCCGGGCCCCGGCACCCGCCGACCGCGCCCCGTCCGGGCCCCGGCACCCGCCGACCGCGCGTCGACCCGTGACCGCGGTCGTCCCCGGCCCGGCCCCTCATCCACACGCCACCGAGGAACCAGCACATGCTTGGAAGCGGACCCATCACGGTGAACACCGGACGACCGCAGCGGGGGCTGATCCCCACCGACACGGTCGAGGGGTACGGCGGGCGCATCGTCGACCTGCTGTTCACCGGCCTGTACGAGTACGACCGCGACGGCCACCCGGTACCGGCCCTCGCCGACACGCTGTCCACCCGCGACAACCAGCACTTCACCGTCACCCTGAAGCCCGGCTGGACCTTCACCGACGGCAGCCCGGTGACGGCGCACAGCTTCGTCGACGCGTGGAACTTCGGCGCGCTGAGCACCAACGGCCAGCTCCTGAGCGGGTTCTACGCCCCCATCGACGGCTACGAGGACGTCGCCGCCGACCCGCCGCGCGCCACCACGATGTCGGGCCTCGCGGCCCGGGACGACCTGACCCTCACCATCAGGCTGCGACGTCCCCGCAACGACTTCGTCACCGGCCTGGGCTTCCTCGCCTTCAAGCCCCTGCCGGCGGCCTTCTTCGCCGGCGACCGCGTCGCCTTCGGAGCCAGGCCCGTCGGCAACGGCCCCTACCTGCTCGCGGACGGCGCGGCCCCGGGACGGATCGACCTGGTCCCCAACCCGTCGTACCGCGGCCCGAACCCGGCCCTCAACGAGGGCGTCTCCTTCGTCGTCTACCAGGACCTGGAGACGGCCTACGCGGACCTGCTGGAGCACCGCCTCGACGTGCTCGACGCCATCCCGGACAGCAGACTCGCCGTGTACCGGCGGGAACTGGGCGAGCGGGCGGTGGAGCAGCCGATCGCCCTCAACAAGTCGCTGGCCGTCCCGCACGGTCTGCCGCACTTCGGCGGAGCGGAAGGACGACTGCGGCGGGCCGCGCTGTCCCACGCCATCGACCGCGAACGGATCACCCGCGAGCTCTTCCACGAAACCCGCCACCCCGCACAGGACTTCACCGCCCGGACCCTTCCGGGGTTCCGCGCCGACCTGCCCGGCGGCGAGGTGCTGCGCCACGACCCGCAGCGCGCGGCCGCCCTCTGGCGGCAGGCGGACGCCCTGTCCCCGTGGACCGGCACGCTCACCCTCGCCTACAACGAGGACGGCGGCCACCGGGAGTGGATCGACGCCGTCGCCCGGGACATCTCGACCGCGCTCGGCATCGCGGTCCTCGGCCGGCCGCTGCCGACCTTCAAGGAGGTGCGCGACCGCGTGCTCGCGGGAACGCTGGGCAGCGCGTTCCGCAAGGGCTGGCGCGGCGACCACCCCTCGCTGACCGGATTCCTGGAGCCCCTGTTCGCCAGGGACGGCGCGGCCAACGACACCGGGTACGACAGCCCGGAGTTCGACCGGCTGCTCGCCGCCGTCCACGGCGCGCCGGACACCGCCCGGGCGCACGAACTCGCCGCCCGGGCCCAGACGGTGCTCCTGCGGGACCTCCCCGTCATCCCCCTGTGGGACTACACCAACGTCGGCGCCCGGGGACCGGCCGTCGAGGCCCCGTTCAAGTGGAACGGCCTGCCGGACTACGCCCGGCTCATACGGACCTGAATTCCGGAGACACCCAACCATGCTGAATCCCGCCACTCTCGTCCTCGCCGACCTGGCGCTCGTCCTCCTGCTCGGTGCCCTCCTCAAACCGCTGCTGCGCCGCTTGCGCCAGCCCCCCGTGGTGGCGGAGATCGTGGCCGGGCTCGCGCTGGGCCCGAGCCTGCTCGGCCGACTGCCGGGCGACCCCTCGCACCTGCTGTTCCCCGCGGCGACGCGTTCCTCCCTGTCGGCGATCGCGCAGGTGGGGATCCTGCTGTTCATGTTCGCCGTCGGCCGCGAGATGGACCTGCGGCAGATCGGCCGGCAGTCCGGCCAGGTGCTGGCCGTCTCGCTGTCGGCCACCGCGCTGCCCTTCCTCGGCGGCGCCGCCCTGGCGTTCTGGCTCTACACGAACCACGACACCGTCGGTGGCCACCACGTGGCCTCGCTCCCGTTCCTGCTCTTCGTCGGTGCGGCCATGGCCGTGACGGCGTTCCCGGTCCTGGCCAGGATCATCGCCGACTGCGGGCTGCACCGCTCACGGGTCGGATCGATCGCCCTGGCCAGCGCCGCGGCCGGGGACCTCATCGCCTGGGTCCTCCTCATCCTCGTCTCGGTCATCGCCGCGGCGCACGGCCCCGGCCGGCTCGCCCAGGTCGCCGCGCTGACCGCCCTCCTCGCCGCCGTCCTCGCCCTCGTGGTCAGGCCGCTGCTGAACCTGCTGATGCGGCCCGTCGACGGCAAGCTGCCCGGGTACGTCCTGCCCGTGGTCGTCTCGGGCGTCATGGTCACCAGTTGGGCCGCCGCGGCCATCGGGCTCGACCCGATCTTCGGCGCCTTCGCCTTCGGCCTGGCGACGCCCCGTCAGCCGCACGCGCTGAGCGAGCAACTCGACCGGCCGGTCCGCCAGATCACCACGCTGCTCGTGCCCGTCTTCTTCGTCGCCACCGGGCTGTCGGTCGACATCACCCGCCTCGGCGGCAGCGGCCTGTGGGAACTCGCCGCTATCCTGGGCGTGGCCTGCCTGGGCAAGCTGCTCGCCGGGTTCGGCTCCGGACGGCTCATCGGCCTGTCCCGGCGCGACGCCGGCCGGCTCGGCTTCCTGATGAACACCCGCGGCCTGACCGAACTCGTCATCCTCAACGCCGGCCTGACCCTCGGTGTGCTGGACGAGTCGATGTTCACCATGATGGTGGTCATGGCGGTCGTCACCACGGGAATGGCCGGGTTCGTCCTGCCTCCGGCCCAGCCCGACCCACTCGACGGCAACCCGCTTCCCCGGCCGGCCCAGCCCGTCCTCGAAAGGAGCGCAGCATGACCGCTGTGAACGCCACCGACCCGTCCGCCCCCTCGCTCACCCGCGACGACCTCCGGGCGGGCCTGCGCGACCTGGGCCTGCCCGCCGGCGGCGTGGTCATCGTCCACTCCTCGCTGTCGGCCTTCGGCCACGTCACGGGTGGCGTCGACACGCTGCTGACCGCCCTGCGTGAGCACCTCGGACCGGACGGGACGCTGGTCGTGCCCACCTTCACCGGCGAGATCCGCGACCCCCACCCCGGCGCCGGGCCGGAGGCGGGTCCGCGCGTGGAGGCGGACCGCGCGGCCGTGCCCCTCTTCGACGACGACTTCCCGACCGCGATGGGCGCCCTGCCCACCGCCGTCCTGGCCACGCCCGGTCGGCTGCGCAGCTCGCACCCCCAGGCCTCCGTCGCGGCCCTGGGAGCACATGCGAAGGAGATCACCCGGATCCAGCCGCTGGCCTTCGCGGTCGGCCCGGGCTCACCGTTCGACCGCATGCACGACCTGGACGCCCACATCCTGCTGCTCGGCGTCGGGCACAACCGCAACTCCTTCCTGCACTACGCCGAATCGCTGGTCCCCGAGCAGCGCCGCAAGCTGCGTCGCTTCCCCTACCTGGTCGACGCCGAACGGGTCTGGGTCGAGACGCCCGACGTCGGTGACGACAACGGGGCGCACTTCCCGGCCGTGGGAGCGGATGCCGAACGGCAGGGCCTGGTCCGGACGGGACGCATCGGCGCGGCCCACTGCCGGCTCATGCGGAGCCGGCCGTTCGTCGCCGCCGCCGTCGCCGGCCTCCGCGCGAGGCTCGACGCTCCCACCCCCTCCTGAGCGGGTGGGGGGCACCGCAGACTGCGGTCCATCAGGGGCGGTCCTCTCCGGACCGCCCCTGCGCTCGTCGGCGGTGGCACACGTCCGCGCCGAACGCAGTCGTGCCCGGTGACCACCGCACACCAGGTGGTCACCGGGCACCGCACGTCCTCAAACCGACCGTCCGGTCGAGTCGTTCACGAATTCATCGGAATGTCCCGGCCGGCGAGCCGGCGGATTCCGGACCTCAGATCCAGCGGGCGCCCCTGGCGATGCGCAGCGCGTCGATCCGGTTGCGCGCCCCCAGCTTCGCCACCATCGAGGAGAGGTAGTTCCGCACGGTCCCCTGCGACAGGTGCATCCGCTCCGCGATCTCCGCCACCGTGTCGCCGCAGGAGACGCGCTCGAGGATGGCGAACTCCCGCTTGCTCAGCGGACAGTCGCTGTTGCTCAGGGCGGCGACGGTCAGCTCCGCGTCGAAGACGCGCTCGCCGTGGTGCACGCGTCGGATCGCCTCGAAGAACTGGCGCGGAGGCATGCTCCGTTCGACCACTCCGCCGATCCCGGCCGCGAAGGCCTGACGCACGACCGGCCTGGTCACCGCGGTGGTCAGCAGGATGCTCCGGCATCCCAGGGTCGCCATCCGCTCGGACATGGCGACCGCGTCACTGTCCTCGCCCTCGAAGCTGATGATCACCACATCCGGTTTGTGCTGCTCGGCGAACTCCAGCGCGTCGAAGGTGCTGTCCACGGACCCGACGACTCGGATCTCCTCCTCCTGCTCCAGTAATGCAGCGAGTGAGAAACGAGAAAGATGCAATTCATCGGACACCAAGACATCGATTCCCATATCAGATCCCCCTGTCTTGTCACCGCCTTCCGTCATTCTGCGGCAGTTCGGTGGCGTCGTCCATAGAACCGCCGCCGCCGCCGGAAGTGTCCCAGGGGGGGACCTTGACCCCGACCTCCTTCGTGTGATGAGCGGAAAGCGAATCCTGGGCGAAATCAGGATTCGCGGAACTCGGTGGCCGGGTCCGAATTCACCGCGTCCAGCGAGGCCTCCGCCGCTCGGGCCGGCGCGGCCGGCTCGACCGGGGGCGGGTCGAGAAGGCCGCGCTCCGGCACCGCTTCCACGGAATTTCCGAGCACGTTCTGAAACTAACAGCGCCGACCGTCCGCTGTCGACGTCCGCACCCCGCCGGCACCCCGACGAGCGGGCACCGGCAGCGGTGCGCACACGTGTTCAACTGCCTGATCCGGACAGTCGAACAGGCGCGGCCGCGGGAGGACCGCACCGCGGCTCGTGAGGAATTCCCGCACCCGGCCGCGGGACGGGCGACGACGGCGTGGGTTAGATTCCGGTGGGTCTTCACCGGGAGCCGGACGGGCCGCGTGACGCGGCGGGACGGACGTGCCGACCGGGTCCGAACGAGGGGCCGCACGGCCGCCCACCCTCCCGACTCCGGGGTCCCACCCCGCCCGCCCTGGTCGATGCCCACCGCCGGGCGGGCGGACGGACCCCGGTTCAGCGAACCGGCGACCGCACCGGGTCCGACACGCGAAGGAGGAGGTGTCCTGATGCCCGGTCGGGCACGAGGACACCTCCTCATCGGTGCGGCTGCACCAGGCGCGGTCTAGAAGAGGACCACCGGCAGCTCCCGGTAGGCGTTCATCAGGAAGCTCTGCATGGGCCGCAGTTCCTCCGGGGAGCAGGCCAGTCGGAGCCGGGGAAAGCGCTCGAACACGGCGGCGACCGCGGTGGTCGCCTCCAGTTCGGCGAGCGGAGCGCCCATGCAGCGGTGCGCCCCGTGCCCGAACCCGAGCAGGTCGCGGTCCCGGCGCAACACGTCGAAGCGATCGGCGTCGGGGCCGTAGCGCTCGGGGTCCAGGCCGGCTGCCGCGAACGAGACCAGGATGGGATCCCCCTGGGGAATCAGCACGCCGTCCAGGTCGATGTCCTCCACCGCGAACCGCATCGGCGAGTACGCGCCGGGCGTGTGCACCCGCATGGTCTCGTCGGACACGTCCTGCCAGGTCGCCCGGCCGGCGAGGACGTGCTCCAGCTGGTCGGGGTGGCTCAGCAGCGCGCCGACGGCGTTGGTGATCAGCGCGGCGGTGGTGTCCTGCCCACCCGCGATCATGAGGAAGAGCGTGCCGAGCAGTTCCTCCTCGCTCAGCCGGTCCTCCTGGTCGCGCGCCTCGATCAGCGACGTGGTCAGGTCGTTCCCGGGCTCGGCCCGCTTGGCCTCCACCAGCTCCGCCAGCAGCGCGAAGGACCGCAGCCGGGCCGCCTCGATCTCCCGCCCGGGGATGGTGGTGCTGAAGACCTTGTGCAGCGCGACGCACAGGGCTTCCGTGGCCTCGCCCTGCGGGACACCGAACAGTTCGCAGATGACCCGCATGGGCAGGAGCTCGGCGAAGGCGCTGCGCAGGTCGACCGGCGTTCCGGCCGGTGCACCGGCGATCCCGTCGAGGAGTTCCGCGGTGATCTCGGCGATCCGGGGCCGGAGCCTCTCGGAACGCCGCGCGGTGAACGCCCCGGCGACCAGCCGACGCAGCCGGGAGTGGCTGTCCCCGTAGGCGAAGAGCATGTTCTCGTTCGCCACCCAGGGGTACAGCGGCCACTCCTCGGTGATCCTCCCCTGGATGAACGCCGGCCAGTGCCGGCGGGCGTCCTTGGACACCCGCGGGTCGGTCAGCAGTCGCTCGACCTGTCGCTGCCCGACCACGGCCCAGGCCACGACCCCTCCCGGCAGTTCCACCCGCACGGCGGGGCCCTGGGCGCGTAACACCGCCGCCTCTCCGGCCAGGTCACGCCCCGTCACATCGAGGGCGTACGGGCAGGTAGTGGCTTCCATCGTCGTCTCTCCCCTGGTCGTTCCTGCGTGTCACCACGCCTCGGCCCGGGGCGCGGTCCGGCCGCGGGCCGGGGCTCCCCCGCCCGCGGGCGGATCGTGCGCCCCAGCGGGCCGCACCGTCGCGTCGTCCCGCGCGCCGGACAGACCCTAGTCGGCCGCGCACGCGACGGCCGGGGCCGCCTCCTCCGCCTCGCGCTCCTTGCGAAGTTTCAGTGCAGCCTCGTACACGCGAAGCCCACGATCGGGGGCCATGTCGAGCTGCGCGAGCACCGTCGGAATCGCGACGCCCGCCATCAGGGAGCGCTCCAGGTCCGACACCCGCTCGGGGAGGTCGGCGTGATTGGTCATGATTTCGGACAGGATCTGCACACCCGTGAACGCCCCGGCGAACATCCGGGCCGCGGCCGCCACGTCGACGTGCGGGAGCAGTTCGCCGTTCTCCTTGGCGCGGGCGAGGATGTCGCCGTTGTGCTCGATCCACCCGCGCATCGGCACGCGCCGGTCCAGACCGCCGCTGGGGGCCCCGCGGTCCACCGTCAGCCGGATGCTGCCCTGGGCCACCGGGTCTCCCATGGACAGCATGTGGGCGAGCAGGAACGCCTCGTCCAGGCCCTGTTGGAGCACCAGCTCCTGCGGGGGCGGAGTCGGCATCGCCGTGAGCTGTTGGGCGAGGACCGCCTGCGCCAGCTCGGCCTTCGATCCGTAGTGGAAGTACAAGGACCCCTTGGCCACCTTGGACCGGTGGAGGATCTCGGAAATCGTCGCCGCCTCGTATCCCACCTCGGCGAAGACTTCGGCAGCCGCGACGAGAATCGCGCGCCTCGTCCTGATGGCCCGTTCCTGCAGCGCCACGGCATACCTCCGCGTTGCTTGATAAGCGCTCTAGCAAAAAAGGAAAACCAGGGCCCGCCACCGTCACGTCCACCCACCGTCCGTGGACGTCCAGTCCTCACAACTGATGCCGGTGCGCACCCTGATGCGTACATAATTCACCCGCGCCCTTCATTGGGACAAGACGGGTCGGTCCGTATTTTTTCCCCCGCCGTGCCGCTCCGGCCCGAAGGGTCGGCCCGGGGCCCCGATCCGCCGCGGACGCACCGGCGCCGGTGGACGCGGGGGCTCGCCGAGGACACGCCGTCCGGCCGGCCACCCCGCGCCGTCGCAGCCACGTCTTTACCCGCCTCCCCATAGCACTGCGGGGGCCGCCGGACATGCAAGATCAGGCAAAATTATAACGTTTCCATTACTTGTGAGGAAAAGAGATCGCCTCGTATCTTCTTGGCCGCTGCCCTGACCAAGATCAGCGTCAACGGGGGGAATCCCATGGCCCTTGTGGCAACCGAGCCCGGCATCCGCGCCACACCCGAGCGCGCACGCCGTACCGTCGGCGGCAACCCGCCGCACGACCTGCGCGTTCTCACCACCTCATCCGTCGCCGAACCGGACACCGCGGACGCCGCGGACACCGCGGACGCCGCGGACACCGCGACCGCCCGGGAACTGGCCCGCCTGCTGTTCGGCCACGGCGGCGAGCGGGAGAGGGTGCACGGCAGATGGCGGCGGCTGATCAGCCGCCCGACCTTCCGCCACCACGCCGACCGCTCACCCGCCGAACAGGTCGCCGAGTCCTATGAACGGCTACGGCTGGTGAACAGCACCGTCGACGACGTCGAGGGCCTCGCCACGGACCCCGCCCTGCTGGCGAGCCTGCACGAGTGGGCCGCGATCGTGAACGGCGGCGGCGGCCTGTGCACGGTGGCGAGCATCCACTACAACCTGTTCCTGGGCAGCCTCCTGGACCACGACCCCGATGTCCGCCGGGACTTGTCCGAGTTCACCACCATGCGCCGCATCGGCACCTTCCTGTGCACCGAACTCGACCACGGCAACGACAGCGTGAGCCTGGAGACCACCGCCGAGTTCGACCGCGAGAGCGGTGGCTTCGTCCTCCACACCCCGCACCCCGGCGCCCGGAAGTTCATGCCCAACACCAGTACCGTCGGCGGCCCCAAGTCGGCGGTGGTCGCCGCCCGTCTCCTGGTCGACGGTCAGGACGAGGGCGTGTTCCTGTTCCTGACGCCGCTGAGCGACGAACGCGGCCTGCTGCCGGGCGTCGAGGTGCGCGAGCTCCCGTTCCGGTCCGGCGCCCCCGTCGACCACTGCCTCACCGCCTTCCACCACGTCCGGCTGCCGCGCGAGGCCCTGCTCGAAGCGGACCACGGCCGGCTCGGCCGGGACGCCATCCTGACCAGCGCCTTCGGCAGCCGCCGCAAGCGCTTCCTGCACTCCATCGGCCGGGTCACCGTCGGAAAGCTCTGCATGAGCGGCGCCGCCGTCGGCGCCTCCCGGGCGGCCGTGGGCATCGCCGTCCGCTACGGCCAGCACCGCCACACCTCCGGGCCGAGGGCCGGCCAGCGCATCCCCGTCAACGCCCACCGCACGCACCACGGTCGCCTGCTGCGTTCCACGGCCACCGCCTACGCCATGACCTTCCTGCACCGCTCGACGCTCTCCGAGTGGGCCCGGCACACCGCCGAGAACCAGGCCGACGCGGAGCGCCAGGTGGCGGTCGCCAAGGCCTGGATCACCTGGCAGGCCCGCGCCATCGCCGCGGAGTGCCGCGAACGCTGCGGCGCCCAGGGGCTGTTCGCCGTCAACGCCCTCTCCGAGTACGCCCCGTACATCGAGGGAACGATCACCGCCGAAGGCGACAACCTGCTGATCTGGACCAAGGCCGCGGCGGAACTCCTGCTCGGCCCCCAGGAGAACGCCCCCACGACCGCCCCCTCGACCGCCCCGGAGGCCGGCCACGACGACCTGACCGACCTCGTCTTCCTGCGGACGCTGCTCGCCCGGGCCAAGGCGATCTGGCAGTCCCGCGCCAAGACCGCCCTGCGCCTCAACCGGGCCGACGGCTCGGTCGCCCGCTGGAACAAGGCCTCCTCGGCGGCGTTGGAGATGGTCTCCGCCCACGCGGCGCTGCGCGCGGCCGACGCCTTCCTGGCGGCGGTGGAGCGGGCCGTCGACCCCCGGGCCCGGTACCTGCTCCACCGGCTGTGCACGCTCTTCCTGCTCGACCAGCTCGGCGCCCACACCGGCGACCTCCTCGCCGAGGACCACCTCAGCGCCGACCACGTCCGCCGACTGCCGCTCCTGGCCGACTCCCTGCTCGACGACCTCGCCCCCCACATGACCACCCTCGTCGAGGGCTTCGACCTGCCCGAGCAGTTCCTCGACGGCGTCCCCCTGGCGAACGGCGCCGGAATCGACCTGGCCGACCACGCGTACGCGGGCGGGTGACGGCCCCGACCGGCACCCCACCCCACGAAGTCCTGCCGCTCCCCGAGGCCGGCGGTCGTTGCGACAACGACCGCCGGCCTTCCGGCTTTCTCCGCCGGCGCATTTCCCCGGCGCCGCCCGGCCATTCTCCCGGTATCCACCCGCCCCGGTACGGCCCGCATTGATTTCTCCAGTCCGGGTGTGCGAAACGCATGAACGGGCGTGCGGAAGCACCGTTCCGCAGCGCAACCCCGGCGGCTAAAGTCGGTTCAGTCGCGTTGCCTTGGCGTTGTGGAAGTGAACGCACGCCGAGCCGTCGGCCGGATCTTTTTCCTGGAGGAACAGGCTGTGCTGCGTCAATCCGCCACCCCCGAAACACCCTGGGAAACGGTGGCGAAATCCATCGAGTTCATTCCCGCCGAGTATTCCGAGAAGACCCAGCCCGAATCGACGGCGCAGGAAATGCTGAGGTGCGGTCCGGCGGACATCGACCGGCTGGTCGACGCGGGCCTGCCGTTCGAACTCCGGTCGGGCACGCGCCACTTCGATGTGAGCGACCTCTACAACCTCGGGATGTACTCGGGCCGGGGGAACACCCAGCCGGAGCTCGCGTTCCGCATGCTGTTCCGCTTCGCCGGCCGCCCGGTCGACGACCTGCTGCGCGAGAAGTCCTGGGACTTCAAGGTCACCCTGGAGTGCACCGAGTGCGAGGGGGAGGCGCCCTGGCGCTTCGCCGCGCCCGACGCCGCCCGCTTCGGCGGGCGCCAGAGCGGCGGAGAGGCACCCCGGGCGAGCGCGGGATCGGCCCGCTACGAGGCGACGATCACCACCCTCGGCGCCCGGACCCCCCTGGTCTCCACCCAGCTGCGCGGCATCACCCGCGACTACCTCGACTCCGGCTACCGCTGGCAGATGATCCCCGTCGCGATGCAGGCCGACCACCGGCTGGTGCACTCGCTGGGCGCGACCAGCTGCATCGCCGCGAGCCTCCTGCTCGCCGAGCGGTTCCGGGCGGCCGGGTACCAGGCCGAGGCGAAGCGGGGCTGGTTCTGCGGCGTGCTCGGCGGCGCCCTCGACCTGCCGCACGCCTGCGTGGAGGTCGTGGACGACGACGGCGCGCTCAGGACCGTCGACATCGCCAAGGCCCAGCTGGCCGCCCGGCTGTCGCCGGACACCGGCGCCTTCCAGGAGCTGTGCCTCGGGTCGGTCTACAACAAGGTGATCCCGTCGACGGCCTCCGGCAACGCGTCCTTCGGGCACCACGAGTGCGGCTCCCGGAAGCCGGTCGAGGTGCGCGCGGACGTCCGGTCGCTGAGCTGAATCTGAACTCCTGTACCACTGCGTTCGGAAGGGCAAGTGAAAATGGCGGTACGTGAAATCGAGCCGGTCGTGCTGGATCTGCAACGGCTGGAGAACCTGGCCGAATCCGGCTACTACAACCCCTATTCGATGTTCGACTGGCCCGAGAGCATCGAGGCGGGCCTGCCGTGGATGAGCGAGAGCCTCACCACGCTGGCCGGCACCGAGATGTGGGACGAGCTGACCCGCGAACAGCAGATCGCGCTCACCAAGTACGAGGCGATCAACTTCTTCAGCCTCAACATCCACGGCATCCGTGAGCTGCTCAACGACGTCGTCCTGCGCATTCACGAACGGACCTACGCGGACGTCTCGGAATTCCTCCACCACTTCATCGGTGAGGAGAACGAGCACATGTGGTTCTTCGCGCAGTTCTGCCTGCGCTACGGCGGCCGGCTCTACCCGGCGCAGCCCGCGCTGAAGGCCGACTCGGTCGAGCACCTCTCCTCGGTGGCCCGCGAGCTGATCGTGTTCGCGCGCATCCTGATCTTCGAGGAGATCGTCGACTACTACAACGCGCACATGGCGACCGACGAGTCGCTGCCGCGGATCGCCCGCGAGATCAACCGCGTGCACCACCAGGACGAGAGCCGGCACGTCGCCTTCGGCCGGATGGTCTTCACCAACCTGCTCGCCCAGGTCGCCAAGCGCGACCCGGCCGAGGTGCCGCTGATCGCCGAGTACCTGGAGGGCTACCTGCAGTACAGCATCGCCACCCTCTACAACCCGGCCGCCTACCGCGACGCCGGTATCCCCGACGCCCTCGCGCTGCGGCGGCGGGCGCTGGAACACCCTGCCCGCGTCGAGGCGCACGAGCAGGTACTGAAGCGGACCCGGAAGTTCCTGTCGAAGGCAGGCGTCGGCAGGGAGCTGATCAAGTGACGACCGAACCCATGCAGGCGGTGCGCGAGTTCATCTCGGCCCGCAACCCCAAGCTCGACGGGCTCACCGACGACCTGGACCTGATCGACAGCCGCGCCATCAACTCGCTGGCCTTCGTCGAGTTCATCTTCCTGCTGGAAGAGCTGACCGGGGAGTCGATCGACCCGGAGGACCTGGACCTCGACGACTTCCGCACCCTCAGCGCGGTGAACGCCCGATTCTTCACGAAGGAAGCAGCCTGATGACCACGGTGACCGACAACGGCCTGGGAGTTCTCGACGGCAGCCAGCTGCGGGTGCTGCGGGCGATCGACGCGGTGTTCCGCCACATGGCCGACGGCTGGAGCGCGCCGGAGTTCCGGTTCCCGTTCCTGATGCGCACCGAGAACCTCGACAGCTTCGACTACTACGACAACTTCCCCCACCTGGGCCTCGCGGCGACCCGGCTCGACCCCGAGCGCCTCGGCGGCCTGCTCCGGCAGGAGCAGCGGCCGCTGGAGCGGATCCCCGCCGAGGTGATGGAGCCGACCGCGTTCGCGCTGCCCTCGGCGGCCTGTTACTCGATCTACGTCAACCTGGCGGGCTCCGCGCTGCCCACCGAGGGGACGATGCGCACGACGGTCGGCACCTGCTTCCGCAACGAGACCCACTACGAGGGCCTGCAGCGGTTGCTCGGCTTCTCCATGCGGGAGATCGTCTGCGTGGCGTCGGAGGAGGTGGCCAAGAACCACCTGCTCCGGGCCAAGGACGCGGTGACCGCCCTGTGTGCCGAACTCGGCCTGGAGTTCCGCCTGGAGGTCGCCACCGACCCCTTCTTCGACAAGAACAGCGGCAAGGCGAAGATGCAGCGGCTGTTCCCGGTCAAGGAGGAGTTCGTCGTGAACGGCCTGGCGATCGGCTCGGTCAACTACCACCGGAACTTCTTCGGCGAGCGGTGCGACATCCTGGCCGGCGGGGAGACGGCGCACACCAGCTGCCTCGCGTTCGGCCTGGAGCGCTGGGTGCACGTCCTGACCGAGCGCTTCGGCAGCGCCGACGCCGCCGCGTCCGCGGTCGAGAGCCTGCTCTGATGCGCTCCGCGGCAAGCGTGCTCGGCCTGCGGGTGAGCCTGCTCCAGTCGGGCATGGGCGGGGTCGCGGGCACGGAGCTGGCCTGCGCGGTGTCCGACGCGGGCGCCGCCGGCTGCGTGGGCGGGTACAAGCTGGCCGGCAGCGCGCTGTCGGCCGTGCTCGCCCGGCTGGTCTCCGGCACCGACCGGCCCGTCGGCGTGAACCTGATCCCCGAGGTGGTCGGGCCCGACGAGCTGGACCGACAGGTGGCCCAGGTGCTCGACGAGACACCGTCCCGCGTGCACCTGTCCTTCTTCGGCCTGCCCGAGGACGCGGTGTTCGACCGGGTCACCGCGGCGGGCAGGCAGCTGGTGGTGCAGGTCGGTACGGTCCGGGACGGCGTCCACGCGGCCGAGCGCGGCGCCGTGGTGGTGGCCCAGGGCACCGAGGCGGGCGGCCACCTGCTCGGCACGTCGCGACGCGACGACCTGGTGGGCGCGCTGCGGGCGCTGCTGCCCGACGCCTGCCTGGTCGCCTCGGGCGGCATCGGCTCGCCCGAGGAGGCCGTACGGGCCCTGGCCGCCGGCGCCGACGGGGTGCTGCTCGGCACCGCCTTCGTCGTCGCCCGCCAATCGCGGGCGCACGCCGACTTCAAGTCGGCGGTGACCGCGGCGGCGGCGACCGACACCGTGATCAGCGACGTCTACGAGATCGGCTGGCCGGGCCGACGGCACCGGGTGCTCTCCACGGCCGTCACCGCCGACCCGGGCCTGCCCGCGAAGTTCATCGGCAGGACGGTGGTCGAGGGGAAGCCGTACCTGGTGCCGCGCTTCAGCGCGGCCGTGCCCACCGACGCGACCACCGGCCGCATCGAGGAGATGGCCCTGTACTGCGGCCGGTCCTGCGGCGAGATCACCGAGGAAGTCCACGCGGCCGACGTCGTCGCCGCGTTCGCACGCGTCCTCCCGGGCGCCGAAACAGTCACCACCAACGAAAGGCCGGAACACCATGTCAGCTGACGCCGTGCAGGACGACCCGTACTACCACGACCTGAGCTACCGCGAGGGCACGCCGCTCATCCGCACCAGGGAGGGCGTCGAGCTCTACAGCGAGTCCACCGGTGAGGGCATCGCCATCACCACGCTCAACAACTTCTTCTTCACCGCCCCGTTCTGGCGGGACTACACCGCCGAGCTCGCCAAGGACCACCGCGTCGTGAGCTACGACCTGTGCAACCACGGCCGCTCCACGCGCCTGGAGAAGGAGCCGACCTGGGAGGAGCACGTCGCCGACCTGATCGGACTGCTCGACGCCCTGGAGATCGACTCCACCTATCTGCTCGCCTCCTCGGCCTCCACCCAGCTCGCCCGTGACGTGGCCCTCGCCCACCCGGACCGGGTCCGGGGCCTCGTGCTGGCCGGACCGGTCGTCGGCCCGCAGATGCGGCGGCACCGGATGCTCCAGCGCGCCTGGCTGCAGACGCTGAACAGCCACGACATCCCCGTGCTGTTCAGCCACATGTACCCCGAGTTCGTCAGCACCCAGATGATCGAGGAGTACGGCGTGCCGGGCTTCCTCGGCCTCCGGGAGAGCTTCCTGGCCATGTCCACGCCCGAGGAGCTCAACAACGGCCTGACGCTGGCCCAGCAGGGCGACCCCAGCTCCGAGCTGCTGACCCGCATCCAGGCGCCGACGCTGATCGCCCTGGGCGACGACGACATCCTGCTCGGCCCGACGGCGGGCCACGAGCTGGCCGCGCTGTTCCCCAACGGCCGCTGCGTGATCATGCCGAAGGCCGGTCACGTGCCCTTCCTCGACGACATCGAGGGCTTCCAGGACATCGTGCGGAAGTTCATCGAGGAATCGGAAGCCCATGCCTGACACGACGGCGGAGGTGCGGCAGCGGATCCGCGAGCTGCTGGAGGGCGTGTTCGGCGGCCCCTCCTTCGTCGCCCGGCTGCAGGACACCGTCTCGCTCCGCGAGGCCGGGGTCCCCTCCACCGCCCTGGTCGCCCTGCTGGTCGTGATGGAGGACGCGTTCGGCTTCGAGTGGCAGGACGACGTCCGGCCCGAGGTGCTGCGCTCGATCGACTCACTGGCCCGCCACGTCGTGGCGCAGCGGGGCTGAGGGCTCCACGGTGATCGTCGAGACGGCCGGTCCGCGGGGCGTGGCACCGCAGATGTCCATGGAGACATCGCGGGTGGCACCGCCCCACGGGCCGGCCGAACAGTTCGCCGCCGGCCGCCGGGCGGCCGCCGCGGCACTGGCGGCGGCCGGCTCGGCCGAGCGGACGGTGCCGCGGGGCCGGGACGGCAGGCCGCTCTTCCCGCAGGGGTTCGCCGGTTCGATCTCCCACACCGACCGGCTCGCGGTCGCCGTGGTGGTCCCCGGCGCCGAAGCGGTCGGCGTCGACATCGAGCCCGCGGCCATCACCCCGCGCATGGCCGCGTTCATCCTGCGGGACCAGGAGCGGCGCCTGCTGCTCGCCCCGGCCGGGCCCTACAGCGCGCGCGACCTGTTCGCCGCCAAGGAGGCCGCCTTCAAGGCGATGAACTCCCTCGGCACGCTGGGGGAATTCCTGTTCTGGCAGATCCGCCTCGGCGGGCCCGAGGGCGCGCTGACCGCGACGTACCGCGGTGAATCGGTGCCCGTCCGGATCCACACCCGGGCGGATCTGTCCTTCGCCGTGGCGATCCGGCACTGATCCGGCACCGACAC
Source organism: Kitasatospora sp. NPDC093550 (assembly GCF_044764985.1). Classification (NCBI taxonomy): domain Bacteria; kingdom Bacillati; phylum Actinomycetota; class Actinomycetes; order Kitasatosporales; family Streptomycetaceae; genus Kitasatospora; species Kitasatospora sp. NPDC093550. The sequence goes on along the minus strand of NZ_JBIWJF010000001.1, from coordinate 61,943 downwards.
GCACGGCTCGGGGCCGGCCGGCCGTCGAGCGACCGCACGCCCCGAGACCCTCCGGCCGACCCGCCGCACCGGCCCTTCCGCCCACCCGCCCCCGTACGAGCGTGATCCACCGCTCGGTTCCGGGCCGTCGCCCCTCATCTGGAGACCTTCATGACCGGCACTTCCCTGCCCGGGGGGAGCGAACGCTTCGAGCGCACGCTGACCACCCCGAAGATCGTGTTCATCATCATCGCCGCGGCCGCTCCCCTGGCCGCGATGGTGTTCACCGTCCCGCTCGCCTACGCCATCGGTACGGGTCCCGGTGTGCCGGCCATGTTCATCTTCGCGGGCCTGACCCTGCTGTGCTTCTCCGCCGGCTACGCCGCCATCGCACGGCGGATCAGCCACATGGGCGGCTTCTACACCCACATCGCGCACGGCCTCGGCCGCCGCGTGGCGGCCGGGGCGGGCATGCTCGCGGTGCTCGCCTACAACGCCGCCACGGTCGGCGTGCTCGGCGCGTTCGCCTACTTCACCCAACGCGTGGCCGCGGACCAGGGGCTGAACCTGCCCTGGCAGGTGTGGGCGGGAGTCGGCCTGCTGCTGGTCGCCCTGCTCGGCTACCGGGAGGCCGACCTCAGCGCCCGGCTCCTGTCCGTCTGCATGGTGTGCGAGATCGCCATCCTGGTCGCGCTGAACATCGCCGTCCTGGTCCGCCACGGCGGTGCGGCGCTGCCGTCCGCCTCCTTCGCCCCCCACGAGGTCCTCGCCCCCGGGCTCGGCGTCGCCGTGATGTTCGGCTTCGCCTCCTTCCTCGGCTTCGAATCGGCCGCCCTGTACGGCGAGGAGGCCAAGTCACCGCACCGCAGCGTGCCCCGCGCCACCGTCATCGCCGTCCTGGTCGTCGCCGGGTTCTACGCCCTGACCAGCTGGGTCGCCGTCGGAGCCATCGGGCCGGAGCGGGTGCGCGCCGAAGCCACGGACCACCTCGGCGACCTGTTCTTCCGGCTCAGCGACGACTACCTCGGGCACCCCGCCACCCTGGCCATGCAGGTCCTGCTGTGCACCAGCCTGTTCGCGTCCTGGCTGGCGCTGCACAACGCGGCCAACCGCTACATGTACGCCCTGAGCCGCGACGGGCTGCTGCCGGCCGCCCTCAACGCCACGCACACGGGGCACGGCTCCGTGCACCGGGCCAGTGTGATCCAGTCCGTCTTCAGCACGGTGACGGTCACCCTGTTCGCGGCCGCGGGCCTCGACCCGTACGTCAACATGTCGACCAGCATGCTGGGCCTCGGCACCCTGGGCATCATCCTGCTGCAGGCCCTGGCCTCGGTGGCCGTGATCGGCTACTTCCGGAACCGGCGCGAGGGGCGCTGGCAGACCGTCGTCGCGCCAGGGCTGGGCGCCGTGGGGCTGATCACCGCGGCGGTCCTGGTGGTGTCGAACTTCGACGTGCTGACCGGGACCACCGATCCCGTCGTCACCGCCCTGCCGTGGCTCCTGCTGGTCGTCGTCGTCGGGGGCGTCGCCTTCGCCTCCTGGCTGCGCTCGGCCCGCCCGGCCCGGTACGCGCGCCTGGGCGGCGGATCCCTGCCGACGCCGCCGTCCGCCGTCCCGGTCCAGGACCCTTCCGGCAGCCTCTCCCGGACCGCGTCGTGACCGCGGCCCGACCCGGGAGCCGCGCAGTGAAAGGATCAGCATCCCATGGCTCGTGAAGCCGAAATCCACGCGGACATACCGTTCGGCCCCGAAGACACCCCCTGGCAGAAGACCTTCAGCGGCGTTCGGGTCCTCGGCGGCCGCCCCTACGGCACTCCGCCGTCCAGCGACCCCCGGGCCGCCTACCTCGACGTTCCCGAAGTCCCCCACCACAAGGTCCAGTTGCCGCCCACCGGGCTGGACGCGGAGCAGTACACCGAGGCCGAGTCACTGTTCCGCCGTCACATCGACGCCCGGACACGCGACTTCGCCGGCTACCAGGTCACCAGCGACCTCGACTACGAACGACGCCTGGGGCACTACCTCAACCGGCACCTCAACAACGTCGGGGACCCGTACCAGTCCAGCTCGTACACCCTCAACTCCAAGGTGCTCGAACGGGCCGTGCTGGACTACTTCGCCTCGCTGTGGCACGCGAAGTGGCCGCACGACCCGCGGGATCCGGAGTCGTACTGGGGCTACGTCCTGACCATGGGCTCCAGCGAGGGCAACCTGTACGGCCTGTGGAACGCGCGGGACTACCTGTCGGGCAAGCCGCTGCGCGCCCACCGCCGCGAGCCGGGCGGGGACGGTGTCGAGCGGGCACCCCGCGGCGAGGGCCCGAACGCCTTCCACCCGGTGGCGTTCTTCTCCGAGGACACCCACTACTCGCTGACCAAGGCCGTACGGGCGCTGGGCATCGACACCTTCCACGACCTGGGCTCCACGCGCTACCCCGACGAGAACCCCCTCGCGCCGGGAACCCCCTGGCCGCGGAAGGTGCCCTCCACCGAGGACGGCGCCATCGACGTCGACCGGCTCGCCGTCCTGGTGAGGTTCTTCGCCGCCCGCGGCTACCCGGTCCTGGTCAGTCTCAACTACGGGTCCACCTTCAAGGGCGCGTACGACGACGTCGAGGCGGTCGCCCGCACGGTCCGCGGCATCTGCGCCGAGTACGGCCTGGACAACCGGCGCCTCCACCACGACGACGAGGACGGCGACCACGACGACCGGTCGGGATTCTGGCTGCACGTCGACGGGGCCCTCGGCGCCGGCTACACGCCCTACCTCGAGATGGCCCGGGACGCGGGCCTGGTGGAGCAGGTACCGCCGGTCTTCGACTTCCGGCTCTCCGACCTGCACTCACTGACCATGAGCGGCCACAAGTGGATGGGCACGCCGTGGGCGTGCGGGGTGTTCATGACCCGCACCGGCCTGCAGATGGCCCCGCCCGGGGCCTCCGAGTACATCGGTGCCGCCGACACCACCTTCGCCGGCTCCCGCAACGGCTTCTCCTCGCTGCTGATGTGGGACCACCTGGCCCACAACTCCTACGACGACCAGGCCCGGACCGCGGCCGAGTGCGACGCCCTCGCCGCCCACACCCACCGGCGGCTCCTCGCGCTGCAGGAGGAGCTGGGCCGGGACCTGTGGGTGGCCCGCAGCCCGCAGGCGCTGACCGTACGGTTCCGCCGGCCGAACCCGGACATCGTCCGCCGCTACTCCCTGGCCTGCGAGACCGTGCGGGTCGACGGCGTCGCCCGCACCTACGTCCACCTGTACGCGATGCGCCACCTCACCAGGCAGCGCGTCGACGAACTGATCGACGAGCTGCGCCGGCCGGGCGCCTTCGCCCCGCCGACCGCGACCCCCGCCGGCGACGGGGCGCGAGCGGCCGGACCGGCCGCGCCGGCGGCCGACCCGGTGACGGGCTGACGCGAACCACACGGCGACGACCTCCGAGGTGACGGGCACGGGCCCCACGGGCCGTTCCGAGCCGGCCGTCGCGGAACGGAAGAGGCCCACGCGCCCCCGGGCACGTGGGCCCCTTCCGTTCCGCGCTCGGGCCGGGTCTCCCGGAGGTCGGGCCACGACCGAGGAGAGACATGTCCGCTCGACAGCACGACTTCCGACTCACCGCCGACGAGGTGGCGGAGTTCGACCGGAAGGGTTACGCGGGCCCCTTCACGCTCTACGAGCCCCAGGAGATCGCGCGGGAGTGGGCCCGGACCCGCCAGGACCTCACGGACCACAGCAACGCGGTGTACCGGAACGCCACCGACGGCTCGGGCACCACGAGCCCGTGCAACTACGACCGGCACCTCGACAACGCGTTCCTCGCCGACCACATCACCCAGCCGCGCATCGTGGACCGGGTCGCCTCCCTGCTCGGCCCCGACGTCCTGTGCTGGCGCTCGGACTTCTTCCCCAAGTACCCGGGGAGCGAAGGCACGGACTGGCACCAGTCCGCGACCTTCGCCAACGCCTCCGGCCGGCCGCAGATCCAGTGGCCCGCGGGCGCCGACCCGGGCGGCTCCCTCACCGTGTGGTGCGCGTTCACCGACGCCACCGCCGACATGGGCGGACTGCAGTTCATCCCCGGCACGCACCGCACCATGCACTACGACGAGACCAAGCCGATGCGCTACGACCCGGACCACAACGTCTCCCTGCTGAAGAACGGCGTCCCGCGCGGCTTCTTCGGCTACGACTACCGCGAGCTCCAGATCGACCCGGACTGGCGGCCGGACGAGTCGAGGGCCGTGTCCGTGGATCTGCGGGCCGGGCAGTTCGTCATCTTCTGGTCCCGCCTCATGCACGCCTCGCACCCGCACAGCGGCCTGGACAAGCCGATGCGCATGGGCTTCTCGGCCCGCTACGTGCCCGCGTGCGTCCGGGTCTACCCCGGAGCCTCGGAGGTCGAGGAGTACGGCGCCCGGGTCAGCCTGGACTGGTACCGCGCGGTCCTGGTCAGCGGCGAGGACCGCTTCGGCCACAACCGCGTCGCCGCGCGCACCACCGCCGGCCACGTCTTCCGCCGCCGCGACGGCGGCGTGCCCCCGGGCGCCTGAGGCCGGGGGCACGCTCGCGGGTCCCGGAACGGCCGCGTCCCCGGGCGGTTCCCTCCCGCCCGGGGACGCGGCGCGGCCCGCCGGCGGACCGGCGGGCCGCCTACGGCGCCGTGGGCGCCGAGGCCAGCAGGTCCTCCACCGCGGCCAGCACGTCCGCCGTCGCCTGGTCCGCGGCCGGAACGGTGTCGGCCATGAGGAGGTAGCCGTGCACCAGACCCGGGGCGGACACCTGACGCACCAGGACGCCGTGGGCCGCCATCCGCTCCGCGAGCTCGACGCCCTCGTCGTACAGCGGGTCGAACCCGGCCGTGCCGATCACCGCCGGCGGCAGTCCGCGGTGGTCGGCACCCAGCAGGTCGATCTCCGGCGCCGTGCGGTGCGCCGGGTCCGGTACGTACTGGTCGTAGTACCAGCGCAGGTCGTCGACCTCCGAGAGGTACCCGGTGCCGTACTCGCGGGCGGAGCGGGAGCGCAGCTCCGGATCGGCCGGCGGGTACACCAGCAGCTGCCCGGCGAACCCGACGCCCCCGTGGTCACGGTGGTGCATCGAGATCCCCACGGCCAGGGCCCCGCCCGCGCTGTCCCCGGCGATCACGTGGAGGCGGCCGGGGAAGGCGCGGTCCGCCCATTCGGACGCGGCGATGCCGTCCCGGAGCGGACCGGGGTGCGGATGCTCCGGCGCCCGGCGGTAGTCGACGGAGACGACCACCGCGCCGAGTTCGGCGGCGATGCGACGGCACACGGGGTCGTGCGTGTCGACGTCGCCGACCACCCAGCCACCGCCGTGCAGGTAGGTCACCAGCCGCCCCCGGTCGGTGGGCGGCAGGTACGTCCGCACGCCGAACTCCCCGTCGCCGCCGTCGATCAGCTGGTCCTTGGTCTCGATCCCCGCGTACCGGCTGCCCCGGCTGAGCTGGGTCGCCTGCTCCGCGTAGCGCTCGCGCAGCCGTGCCACGGGGAGCGTGCGCGCCGGCTCGGGCCGGCTGCCCGCCTGCCACTGGATCAGGGCACGGACGAAACGGTCCATCGCCACGAGAGCTCTCCTTGGGGTCGCACCGGCGGTGGATCCGTCACCGTGGATCCACCCCGCCGGCTGTGCATGGGTCGGGCCGGTGCCGCCCGTCGTCGACGAGCGGCACCGGTACCCCGTTCGACGGCGGACTCAGGCCGCGACGTCGGCGGGCAGGTCGAAGTCCGTGGTGGTCTCGGGCCACTCCGGCACCGACTCGATCTCCAGCACCGCCACGGTCACCGAGTAGCCGCCGCCGGTACCGATCATGAGCACGAGGTCGCCCGGGCCGACGTCCTTCGTCTCCACCAGGCGGGCCACCCCCGCGCTCAGGTCGCCGGCGCCCAGGTGCCCCGCGTGGCGGCCCCAGTTCCACACGGTGCGCTCGGCCGGGATGTCCAGCGGCTTGAAGAACTGGGCCTCCATCATCCCGTGGCCCATGTTGGGCACCAGGACCCTGGCGAAGTCGCCGACCTTGAGTCCGGTCCGGTCGAGCACCGTGGAGACGACGCTCATCAGCGTCCGGTCGGCGCGCTGCAGCACCGACTCCAGCCCGACCTCCTCCAGGTACGACTTCTTGGGCGTGCGCAGGTTCTCGTTCTCGACCACCCCGTACGCCGTGGTGAACGGGGCGGTGCCCCGGTGCAGCGGCTCCAGGGAGGCGTCGGTGGTCGACGCGATGTCGCGGACGCGGGCGAACCCGCCCCTCGTGGAGAGGACCAGGGCCGTGGCACCGTCACCGAAGGGGATCCCGTAGGAACCCCGCCAGCGGTCGAACCCGGGCGGGCAGAACCGGTCCGCGGTGGTGATCAGGGCGCTCGTGCCCCGGCCGGCCTGGAGCCGGGCCATCGCCAGGTCGATCGCCGCCATGCCTCCGTTCGACATCCCCTCCAGGTTCAGGGCGAAGGCGTCGGTGATGCCCAGCTCGCGCTGGATGTACGGAGCCGAGTTCCAGTGGTGGTCGCGGCCCTGGTGGTAGATCGACGCGTGCAGGACCAGGTCGACCTGGCCCCCGACCACGTCGGCGGCCCGGTCGAGGGCCTTCCGCCCGGCGATCACTCCCATGTCCGGCACCGACACCTCGTCCGTGGCCACCGGCAGGCAGGGAATTCTGTTGGTCTCGTTGTCGCCGGCGGGGTAGTGACCGGCGGCCACCGCCTCCGCCGCCGATTCCGCGGACGGAATCCAGGCCGCGGCCGACGCGATGTACACAGGGATAGTCATGGTCCGATTCCTCTTCCGAGTTCGACGCCCGTCCGGTGGTGTACGGTGAGCGCGATCGCGCTGCGCGAACCGGGGCTCGGGTCGCGGGGGTTCACGGGGATGCGGTCACGCTACAACGCCGGACCCGGCCACTCGTATATGCGTTTCTCATGACTTCGGACGGCATTCCCGGCATGGGCGCGGAATCGGTCGGCGGCCCTGGGAAAACCCGGTGCGCGGGCACGCGGAATCCACGCGGAATCAGGAATGGCGCACCTGGACGCGCGGAAATCGTTCCCGGGACGCCGAGCCCGCACGACCGACGGTCCCGCCCGGATGTTCAACTGCCCGGGACGGACAGTTGAACGGTCAGCTCGACCCCGCGTCCGGCGTCCCCGACGGCTCGGCCGGGCACTGCGCGAGCAGGCCGTCGACGAAGGCGCGCAGACCCTGCTCGAAGGTGTCCTGCGCGGCCAGTGCCGCCCACCGGTCGGCGATGGCGGCCAGGGTCGGATGCCGCAGCGGGCCCCCGGAGTCGCCGAAGTAGGGGTTGAGGCAGGTGGGGTCCTCCTCGTCCATCGTGCGGCGGCTGGTGTGCGCGCGCACGAGGATCTCGCCGACCGTGTAGTACCAGATGCTGCGGAAGATCCGCACGGTCTGCTCCAGGGGGCATCCGGCGTCGACGATGCCGGCCAGGATCGTCTCGACCAGCCACAGGAACGAGTCACCGAGCCGGGCGATGAACCCGTCGGTGGTGAGCACCTCGGCCGCCCAGGGCCACGCCGACAGGCCGTCATGGATCGCGACGGCGGCCGTGATGATCCGTTCCCGCGGCTCGCCCGGCAGCTCGGGGTGCGGAATCCGCTCCGCGTACTCGTGGATCAGCAGGAACAGCAGGTCCTCCTTGTCCCGCACGTGCGAGTACAGGGTGGTCGTCCCGACGCCGATCTCGGAGGCGAGCCGACGGACCGTCAGCTTCTCCCAGCCGCACTCGTCGATGAGGGCGCGGGCCGCGGTCAGGATCTGATCGCGGGAGGTCACGGGCGGGCGGCCGACCGGCCGGCGCGGGGTGTGGGATCGGGGCATCGCCCCATCATGCCCCCGCCGCGCCACCCGGTGTGCACCACCTGCGCGGTCGACACCCCGCCGCCGCCGCTGCTAATTTCGGAACATGGTCGGAAACTCTACCGGCCCGACCGGAGCGCAGAGGGGCTGGGTGCGGTGGCAAGTACGCAATTAGCGATGGAGAAGACGAGCGTGACGCGCGGCGCGCGGCCCGGGGCCACCCTCGCCGCGGTCTCCGTGGTGCAGTTCATGGTGTCGCTGGACCTGACGGTGGTGAACGTCGGACTCCCGCAGATCAGCAGCGGCCTCGGCTTCAGCGAAGTGGGCCTGACCTGGGTGATCCACGCCTACGCCCTCACCTTCGGAGGCCTGCTCCTGCTGGGCGGCAAGATCGCCGACCGGTACGGGCACAAGCGCGTGATGCTGCTCGGTCTCGGCCTGTTCGGCCTGTCCTCCCTGGCCGGCGGCCTGGCCCAGGCACCCGGCCAGCTGGTGGCCGCGCGCGCCGTGCAGGGCATCGGCGCCGCCGCCGTGGCGCCGGCGGCCCTGGCCCTGCTCTCCTCGACCTTCCCCGGCGGGAAGGAGCGGGTGAAGGCCTTCGGCATCTGGAGCGCGGTGAACGCCTCCGGCGGCGCCGTCGGCGTCCTGGTCGGCGGACTGCTCACCCAGTACGCGGGCTGGCAGTGGGTGATGTACGTCAACCTGCCGATGGCCGCCGTCGCCCTGGCCCTGGCCTGGCGCGGCATCGCCCGGGACACCCTGGCCGCGCGCCGCGGCCGCCCGGACGTGCTGGGCGCCGTGCTGGCCACGGCGGGTGCCGCCCTGCTCGTGTTCGGTGTCGTCCGCACCGACCAGCACCCGTGGACCTCCCCGACCACCGTGACCACCCTGGCGGTCGCCGTCGCCCTGCTGGCCGCCTTCGTCCAGGTCGAACGGACCACCAAGCGCGACCCGCTGATCCGCCTCGGCCTGTTCACCAACCGCTCGGTCGCGGGCGCCAACCTCTTCATCCTGCTGTTCGGCGGGGCCATGGCCTCGGCCCTGTACTTCGTCTCCCTCTACCTCCAGCGGGTCCTCGGCGGCAGCCCGGCCCGCGCCGGGGTCGAGTTCCTGCCGTTCATGGTGGGCGTGGTCGTCGGATCCACCCTCGCCGTCAAGGTCGGGTACCGGTTCGCCCCCCGCAACATGCTGATCATCGGCGGCACGCTGGCCGCGGCCGGCTACGCCTGGTTCAGCCTGATGCGTGCCGACGGCACCTTCCTGATCGACGTCATCGGCCCGTCCGTCGTCGCCAGTCTCGGCATCGGCCTCTGCCTCGCACCGGCCGTCTCCATCGCCACCGGGGGCGTCCAGCCCCACGAGGCGGGCGCCGCCTCCGGCCTGCTCAACAGCACGCGCCAGATCGGCGCCTCGCTCGGCCTCGCCGCCCTCGGCACCGCCGCGGCCGACCGCACCGGCAGGACGATCACGCCCGACACCCTGGCCGACGGTTACGCGCTCGGCATGCTGATCGGCGCCGGACTCCTCGCCGTCGCCGTCCTCATCGCGCTCTTCGTCCTGCCCCGCCCCGCCCGCCCCGCCGCCGACGGAGCACAGAAGCCGTGACCTGACGGTCCGCACCGCCCCACCCGTCCCTGCGGACGCGGCCCCCGGCGATCAGGGATCCCCCCGACCCCTCGCCAACGGGGGCCGCGTCCGCACCGGCTCGCGACCCGCCCGACCGCGGCGCCGCCCCGCCGACGGCCGGGACAGGGCGCACGACCACCCTCGACCACACGCACACCGTGCAGGCGCACTCCGCCGGCGCGTGACATCACGTCACACTGCCGTCATCTCGGGGCCGATGACCCGCGCTCGACGCGGGGAAGCGTTCGCCGCCCTCGCACCGGGGTGTGCACCCTCTCCGTACTCCTCGGCGGCCTCGGGTCCGCACAGCGCGATCAGCCTCCGGGACGGGCCCGCGCGGCCGGCGGCCGCCGGCTGCGGGGCCGCGGGGCCGCGGGGCCGCGGGGCGCGGGCGTGACGGAGGCCGCCGGTGCTGCTGTGGCTGATCCACGGACCCCGGACTACGCTGGTGCTCCCGTCGATCTGTGAGTGGTCATGCCGTGACGAGTCAGGATGGGCGCCCTCCGGAGGGCCGACCGCCCCCGTGGGGCGGCAGCGACACGGGCACGGCGGTGGCGATCGTCGACGCCCACGGGTACGTGACGCGCTGGAACGCCGGTGCCGAACGGTTGCTGGGCCATCCCGCCGCCGACGTCGTGGGCCGGCCCGCGGCGGACCTGCTGGCCGAGCCCGTCACGGTCGACGACGTGCGACGCGCCCTGGCCGGGAACCCGGAACGCTGTAGCGGCCCCCTCGCCCTGCGGCACCGCGACGGGCGGCGCGTGGACGTGACCGCGGTCGCCCATCACGAGGTGCCGCGCGGCGGGGCGCCGGACGACGCACCGGACGACCCGCCGCACGACACGCCGGACAGCTGGCGCGTGGTGTGCGCGCTGACGGGGCCGGATCCCCGGCCCGAGGACGAGGACCTCGCGCGGTGGGCCTTCGAGCAGTTGCCCCGCTGCGCCGTCTCGCTGTACGACGCACAGCTCCGGTACCGCGGCTCCAACCAGGCCATGGTCCCCGTCCTCGGCCTGCCGGACAGCGCGGTGCGCGGCCTGGGCATCCTCGACATCACCACCCAACCGCAGGCCGTCGACCTCGCCGACGGGCTGCGCCGCGCGCTGGAGGGCGGCGAGCCGGTGCACCTGGAGAGCTTCCAGCGCACCGGGGGCGAGCGACGGATCCACGCGTGGTCCGTCGACTTCGCTCCCCTGAAGGACCCCGACGGCACGGTGCGCGGTGTCGCCCTCGTCGCCCACGACACCACCGAGCAGTACTGGGCGCGCAAGCGCCTGGTCCTGCTCAGCGAGGCCGCCGGCAGGATCGGAAGCACGCTGGACCTCGGCCGAACCGCGCGTGAGCTGCTGGAGGTGACCGTCCCCGAGCTCGCCGACTTCGCCAGCGTCGACCTCCTCACCGCCCTCGAAGCCGACGTCGAACCGACGGCGGACGAGCTCTCCGGCGGGGTGATGCTCCGGCGGATCGCGCACCGCTTCACCCCGGGCACGCTGCTGCCGACCGTGCTGGAGATCGGTACCACCGACAGCTATCCGGAGTTCTCGCCCCCGGCGCGCGCGCTCGCCACGGGCGGCGGCGTGCTCTGCCACGCCGAGGACCCCGCCTTCGCGCACTGGATGGAGACGGACGGCCGGCGCGCCGCGATCATCCGGGACCAGGGCTACCACTCGATCCTGGCGGTACCGCTGCGTGCCCGCGGGGTGACGCTCGGCGTCTGCGTGTTCTACCGCCGCAGCCGCGCCGACCGCATGGAACGGTTCGGGCAGGACGACCTCCTGCTGGCCGAGGAGCTGGCCGCCCGAGCCGCCGTCGCGATCGACAACGCCCGCAGGTACACCCGGGAGCGCGAGACCGCGCTCGCCCTGCAACGCAGCCTCCTGCCGCAGCGCATGCCGGAGCAGGCCGCGATGGAGGCGGCTTCCCGGTACGTCCCGGCGTCGACGCGCTCCGGGATCGGCGGCGACTGGTTCGACCTGATCCCGCTCTCCGGTGCCCGCATCGCCCTGGTCGTCGGCGACGTCGTGGGCCACGGCATCCGCGCCACCGCCACCATGGGCCGGCTGCGCACCGCCGTACGCACGCTCTCGGACGTGGACCTGCCGCCCGACGAGCTGCTGACCAGCCTGGACGATCTCGTCGGGCGGCTGTCGTCGGAGGCCGGAGCCACGGGAGAGGTCGGCGAGATCGGAGCGACCTGCTGCTACGCCGTCTACGACCCGGTGTCACGGACCTGCACGATGGCCAGCGCGGGGCACCCGCCCCCGGTGATCGTCCCGCCTGGGGGCCCGCCGAAGGCGGCCCGGCTGTCGATCGGCCCGCCGCTCGGCGTCGGCGGACTGCCCTTCGAGGCGAGGACGGTGGAACTGGCCGAAGGCAGCCTGGTGGCGCTGTTCTCCGACGGCCTGATCGAGACCCGCGAGCGCGACGTCGACGAGGGATACCGACGTCTGTCCCGGGTGCTCGCACGGACGGGCCCCTCACTGGAGGACGCCTGCGACGCGGTCCTCGACGAGCTGGTGACGGGTCGCCCCCGTGACGACGTGGCCCTGGTCATCGCGCGCACCGGCGCCCTGGACGACGACCACGTCGCCACCTGGGAGGTCCCGTCCGACCCCTCCGCGGTCGCGACCGTCCGCAAGGCGGTCTCGCAACGGCTCTCCGACTGGGGCGCGAGCGAGCAGATCTACTCGGCGGAACTGATCGTCAGCGAGCTGGTGACCAACGCGATCCGCTACGCGGCCCCGCCGATCACCCTGCGCCTGATCCGCGACCGGACCCTGATCTGCGAGGTCTCGGACGCCACCAGCACCTCCCCGCACCTGCGCCGCGCCCGGGACTGGGAAGAGGGCGGCCGCGGCCTGCTGCTCGTCGCCCAGATGGCCCACCGCTGGGGCACCCGACACAGCCTCACCGGCAAGACCATCTGGGCCGAGATCCCCCTCCTCCCCTGAGACTCCCCCACCCCACCCACCAGACCCGCCCAGGCCACAGCCGCCGCCCGCCTGCCGCCCCATCAACAAAAAGGCCGCCGGCCTGGGATTCCTCCCGGCCAACGGCCTCTCCGACACACTGTCGGGACGACAGGATTTGAACCTGCGACCCCTTGACCCCCAGTCAAGTGCGCTACCAAGCTGCGCCACGTCCCGTGGTCTCGGCGCCTGCAGCGGGGCCTGGGGGGCTCTGCTGTGGGCTTCTCGACCTTGTCCCCGGTTGTCCCGGCGACGTGGAAAACAATACAGCACGTCGAGGGGTGCTCGCTGCCAGGTTTCGGGGGAGCGCGCGGGTCAGGGGGTCGGGTGGCGGGCGTCGTAGGTGAGGAAGGCGGGGCGGCGGGCGGCGAGGAGGAGGACGGCGGCGACGCAGGCGAGGCCGCCGCTGATCACGGAGGTGGCCGGGTTGGTGAGGGCGGCGACGGTGCCGGACTCGAAGTCGCCGAGGCGGGGGCCGCCGGCCACGACGACGATGAAGATCCCTTGGAGTCGGCCGCGCATCTCGTCGGGGGCGGCGACCTGCATCATCGTGTTGCGGAAGATCATGCTGACGGTGTCGGCGCAGCCCGCGACCGCGAGGAAGAGGAGGCCGAGCCAGAGGTTGTGGAGGGCTCCGAAGGCGGCGATGGCCAGGCCCCAGGCGGCGACGGCGGCGAGGACGGCGATGCCCTGGCGGTGCACGCGGCCGACCCAGCCGGAGAAGAGCGCGCCGATCAGGGCGCCCACAGCGGGGGCGGAGACCAGCAGGCCGACGGTGCCGGCGTCGCCGCCGTAGAAGGTGACGGCGATGGCGGGGAAGAGGGCGCGGGGCATGCCGAAGACCATCGCGGCCAGGTCGGCGAGGAAGCTGGTGCGCAGGTTGGGCTGCTCGCGCAGGAAGCGGAGGCCGTCGAGGACGGAGGCGCGGCCCTTGCGTTCGCCGAGCGGGCGCATGGCGGGCAGGCGCCACATCGCGTAGAGGGTGCCGGTGAAGGCGACGGTGTCGAGCAGGTAGGCGGCCTGGGCCCCGTAGGCGCCGATGAGGACGCCGCCGAGCATGGGGCCGACGGTGAGGCCGAGGTTCATGCTGACGGTGTTCAGGGCGTTCGCGGCCGGGAGCTGGTGGGTGGGCACCAGCCGGGGGATCATCGCGGAGCGGGCCGGCGAGCTGAGGGCGAAGAACCCGGCTTGGACGGCGACGGCGGCGTACAGGACGGCGACCAGGCCGAGTCCGGCGAAGGCCTGTGCGGCCAGGACGGCGGAGACGGCCGCCAGCCCGCCCGAGCCGATGAGGCCCAAGCGGCGCCGGTCGACGGTGTCGGCGATCGCTCCGCCGTACAGGCCGAAGACGACCAGCGGGACGAGGGAGAAGATGCCGACCAGGCCGGTCGCGAAGGCGGACCCGGTCAGGTCGTAGACCTGGACGGAGACGGCGACGGCCGTCATCTGCTGGCCTATCGAGGAGACGGCCTGGCCGAGCCACACCCGGCGGTAGTCGGCGTGGTCGCGCAGCGGGCTGAGGTCGGCGAAGGCCCGGCGGTACCAGGGCGCGGCGGTGGCCACCGGATCGTCCGGCAGGGGTCCGGCGGTGGCGGTGACTGCCTCGGTCAGCGCGGTGTCGGCGGCCGCGCGCCCGTCCGCCGGATCGGGCCCGGCCGAGGCGCCGGGAGCCGTGTCCGCCGACGCGGCGGAGCTGGAATGTTGATCGTTCGACATAGTTCCCCATGCTCCGCCCCGCCCCCGACCGCTCCCGCACCGGGGCCCGCCCTTTGCCCGCCCGCGTCCCGCCACCACCGCCAGTCAGCCACCACCGCCGCCGCCGAGCAGCCCAGCCGCCGAGCAGCCGCCGCCTACACCCGCCCTACCGGGTCAGCACCTGCTTCTCCCCCGCCTCCACCGCGAAGTCCAGCCGGTTGCCCGGCGGCGGGAAGGGGCAGATGAAGTGGTCCGAGAAGGCGCACGGCGGCAGGTAGGCCCGGTTGAAGTCGAGGACCGTACGGCCGTCGGCGTCCGGCGCCGGCAGGGTGATGAAGCGGAAGCGGTAGGTGTCGATGCCGCTGCCCGCGTCCGCGATCACGCCGCTGAGGCGGTTGCCCGACCGGCTGACGGTCAGCGTGCGGTGCTCACCGGCCACGGTGAAGGCGATCTGCCCGGTGACGGCGAGCGGGCGCTCCTTGCCGTCGGCGTTCGGGACGACGACCGACCGGCCCTCGTCCTCGAACGGCGTGAAGACGGCGGGTACGGCCCACTCGGGCGCGTAGGAGTACGCGGAGATGCCCGCGAAGGCGGTGCGGCGGGGCGAGGCGGGGTCGAAGACCCGCAGGGCCAGTTCGCCCTCGCGTTCGATCGGGACGAGCAGCAGGTCGCCCAGGGTGGCGGTGTCGGCGGCCGGGTCGCTGTCGGGGCGCAGCAGCACCTCGCCGTCCACCGGCCCGTCCGTGCCGGCCACGGTGATGCCGTCGGCCGCCGCCGCCAGGAGCCGGACGCCCTCGCCGTCGGCCCACCAGCGCCCGGGGAGGCCGGGGATCTCGGCGGGCTCGGACTCCAGCCAGTGCGTGCCGGTGAGGGCGGCCTGGCCGTGCGGCGCGCTCACGGCCGCCGCCCGGCTGTCGCTCCAGTGCTTCCAGTCCTCCGCGGCCGTCGCCGTCATCGGTCCACCCTCCCGGTCGGTCCGCGGGCGGCCCGCTGTTCGGGCCGCCCGTCTCGGTCATCCACAACACCGCCCGGCCGGGCGGATCATTCCCGTCGGTCCGGAGCCGTCGAAACCGCAACCCGGCGGCAACACACCGACACACCGCTCAACACGCCGCACACACACGGCGGCCGACACCCGCGGTCCACACGGCGGCCGGCCCGGCGGCCGAGCCCGTCGCCGGCGCCGCGGCTCACCCGCCGCCACCCGCCGCCTATCCTTCCCGGCGCTTCAGCGGCCGGAACAGCCCCTCCTGCACCACGGACACCACGAGCTGCCCGTTGCGGTCGAAGATCTGCCCGCGGGCCAGGCCCCGCGCTCCGTGCGCGATCGGGGACTCCTGCTGGTACAGCAGCCAGTCGTCCGTGCGGAACGGCTGGTGGAACCACATCGCGTGGTCCAGCGAGGCCATGTCGAAGTGCCGTTCGCCCCACAGCGGCTCGACGGGGGCGCGGACGGCGTCCAGCAGCGTCATGTCGCTGGCGTAGGTGAGGGCGCAGACGTGGATCAGCGGATCGTCCGGCAGCGGGCCGTTGGTGCGCAGCCAGACGCCACTGCGCGCCTCGACGCCGGCCAGCTCCTCCTGCGTCCAGCGCAGCCGGTCGACGTACCGGACGTCGAAGGGCTGGCGGCGGCTGATGAACGGGGGCAGTTCGCCGAGCCGGGAGCCGACCTCCTCCAGCGCGCTGGGCAGGTCCTCCGGGGCGGCGACCTCCGGCATCGGGTACTGGTGCTCGATGCCGCCTTCCTCGGGTCTGTGGAAGTCGGCGGTGAGCGCGAAGATCGACCGGCCGCCCTGGATGGCGAGCACCCGGCGGGTGGTGAAGGAGCGGCCGTCCCGGATCCGGTCGACCTGGTAGACGATCGGCACGCCGGGCACACCGGGGCGCAGGAAGTAGGCGTGCAACGAGTGGACGGGGCGCTGGTCCTCGACCGTGCGGCCCGCCGCGACCAGCGCCTGCCCGGCGACCTGTCCGCCGAACGTCCGCTGCAGCGCCTCCTCGGGGCTGCGCCCGCGGAAGATGTTCAGTTCGATCTGCTCCAGGTCGAGCAGATCGACCAGGTCGTCGACGGGGGTTCCCATGAGCGCACGCTCCCTCTCCGAGCTTCGAGCTCCGATCCCTCCGGATGCGGACTCTCGATCGAATTCTCCAGCTCACTCGAATTCTCCGGCGACCCGGGTCATTCCCGCTCTGCGCGTCCGAGCCCCCAGTTCACTCGAACGAGTAAACGAGTGAACGAACAGTCGACGGAAGAGGCGACGGAGGAGTCCACGGAAGCGGCGACGGAGGGGCCGACGAGAGACCCGGCCGGGCGCCCTACGCCCCCAGCCCCGACTCCCGCACCGTGATGTTCAGCCGCCCCACCAACCCCAGCTCCGGCTCCGCCGTCCCCGGCAGGGTGCGCACCACCCCGTGGTACGCGAACCGGGCCGGGCCGCCGAAGACCAGCAGGTCCCCGCTGCGCAGTTCCAGGTCCGTCCACGGCCGGGTCCTGGTCTCGGTGTTCCCGAGCCGGAAGACACAGCGGTCGCCGAGCGAGAGCGAGACCACGGGCGCGTCCGTCCGCTCGTCGCGGTCCTGGTGGAGGCCCATCTTGGCGCCGTGCGGGTAGTGGTTGACGATCGCGATGTCCGGCTCGTACGACGGGGCGCCCGCGATCTCCGGCAGCTGCTCCCGGTAGGCGTCCGCGACCGCCCGGCGGGCGAGGAGACCCAGCTCGGGCGGGAACGGCTTGACGGGCGCACCGTCCTCGGCGACCCGCCGGTACCCGTACGGGTACCAGTGCCACCCGAGGCTCACCATCCGTACGGACATCATTCCGCCGGTGGGCATCCGCACCGCGTGCAGGCCGGCCGGCGGGCGGGCCCACTCCCGGCAGGCCGCGATCAGGCGCAGCTGCGCGTCGAGGTCCAGCCAGCCGGGCAGCACGACGGCGCCGGGGGCGGGCTCGAATCGCCCACGCGCCCGCTCCCCGGAAGCCCCCGACGCCCCCGACGCCCCGGAGGCCCTTGCAGCTCCGGAAGGCCCGGAAGCCCCGGGCAGATCGCCGAACAACTCGCCCTGGATCACCCCACCATCCTCCCGCAGCACCCCCTCCCGGGACCCGCCCGGGACCCGCCCGGGACCCGCCCGGGACCCGCCCGGGAGCCCCGGGAGCACCCGGACTCGCCCCTCCCCTACTCCCGCGCGGCCTCGCCCCCACCCCCGCTCAGCCCCAACTCCCGCGCGCAGGCCGGCCAGGCTTCCCACCCCTGCCGCCGCACGATCACCTCGCCGACGGTCGTCTGCTCCCGTCGGCTCGCCCGGTCCGGCCGGTCGGCGAAGCGCAGCCCGTCGGACTCCTCCCAGGTGGACGGCCGGATCTGCAGCCCGCCGTAGTAGCCGTTCCCGGTGTCGGCCCGCCAGTCGCCACCGCTCTCGCAGTCGGCGAGTTCGTCCCACACCGGATCCGCGACCCGGACGGCCGCACCGGCCGGCACGCCGCCAGGGGCGACGGCCAGCACCAGAACCACGACGAGCCCGGCCCGCACCACGGCCCGGCCTCTACTCTCCTCACGCGCATGCGGCACGGCAGCCGACCCTAGGCACACTGCGCGCCGCCCGCCACGGAACGCCGACGGCCACTCCTCCACTCGGCGGAGTACCCGCGCGAGGGAGGAGCGGCCGTGGGAGCCGGAGCCGTGGGCAGCACGAGCAGCGGTGTCAACCGCTCACGAAGCCCCGAGCGCTCAGGCGCTCAGATGCTGAGGGTCTGGCCCGGGAAGATCAGGTCGGGGTTGCCACCGATGACCTTGGTGTTGTTCTTGTACACGTCGTGCCAGTCCAGGCCCTGCGCGGCGGCGATGGAGCTCAGGGTGTCACCGGACTTGACGGTGTAGTTGCCCTTGGCCGGCTTGGCGTCGTTCGAGCCGGTCCAGGCCTTGGCACCGTTGTCGGCCTTCGGAGCGGCAGCCTTCGGGGCAGCGGCCTTCGGGGCGGCTTCAGCCTTGGGAGCCGCGGCCTTCGGGGCCTGCGCCGGCTTGGCAGCCGGGGCGGCGGGCTTCGCGGCCGGGGCGGCCGGCTTGGCGGCGGCCGAGCCGGCCGAGGTGTCGACGGCGGCCGGGGCGCCGCCCTTGGTCAGGCCGGCCTTGACGGAGCAGACGGGCCAGGCGCCCGGGCCCTGCGAGGCGAGGACCTTCTCGGCGACGGCGATCTGCTGCGCCTTGGTGGCCAGGTTGGCCTGCGAGGCGTAGGCGGTGCCACCGTAGGCGGCCCAGGTGCTGGAGGTGAACTGCAGACCGCCGTAGAAACCGTTGCCGGTGTTGATGGCCCAGTTGCCGCCGCTCTCGCACTGGGCGACGGCGTCCCAGGTGGAGACGGAGGCGGCGGAGGCCGAGGTGGCCGTGACGAGGCCGGCCACCGGCAGGGCCGCGACAGCGGCGCCCGCCACGACAGCCATCCGAACGCGGTTGCGCTTGGTGGCGGTGGAGGTGGTGGCAGCGGCGGTCTCGTTACGGAAGGTCATGGGGTTCCTCTCGACAGCCCCGGGCGGGCATGCGGAACCAGACCCCGTGAAGGGTCGCGTTCGCTTGCCGCGTCCGTCGGACGGCCGTGCACGTGTCGGACGTGCCGCTGCCGCCCCGGCCACCCAGCCGCTCGCCGACGACCTGTTCGAGCGATCGCGTCGGCGGGCACCTGCCACGCCCGGCGGACCGGGGGGCTGTGCGTCGGGGGTGAACCCGGGTGGCGCTCGTTGCGCCGACCAAGAAGCTACGAGCCGGTCGGCAAGGAATTCAAAACTTGAACGGTCTGCCCAGCTCAGCCAAGGGTTACCGGCGGTAAGACCCCCACAATCTTGTCCGAAATGTCGGATTTAACCGTTGATTCCTAGATCAAACATCGGCGCAGCGTGACCCACCTCACCGCTTCATTCCGGCAGTCCCGTCACCGACATCGACAGATTGCGACCACGGGAACACGCGGCGCGGTCGGATCCGGAGCAATTCCCGTCAGCCTCACCGGGCACCCGTGACGCCTGACACAAGGGCCCGTTGGTCATGTCGCCCTCTCCGTGTCCGCCCGAAGCCCCAACCGCACACCCATCCGAGGAGACCCTGTGCCGCGCATGCTCGAACTCAGCGACGAGGTCCGGTCCGAGATCGGCGACGACGAGGCCGACCGCCTACTCGGCGGCGACCGCGCCCCCGACAGCTACGAGTGCACCTCCTGCCGCACCCCCGGCGACACCCACGTGGAGCCCACCAGCACCGTGCTGTTCGTCGGCAACGAGACCGCCGTGCTCGCCTTCGCCCACGCCCGCTGCATCCCCTCCCAGGTCGTTCCGGTCTCCGAGGAACAGCTGGCCGGGGCCGTCCGCAGCATCAGCCAGGCCCAGACCAGCGCCCCGGACCTCACCGTCGCCGCCCCCTCCCCGGCCGCCCCCGCGGGCTCCGCGCCCCAGCCGACCGCCCCCGGCCAAGCCGCCATCCTCGGCATCACCTGCGGGCTGGTCCTGCACGGCAAGGTCGGCCACGCCTCGCTGGTCGTCGAGCCGACCGGGCCGGTCGGCCGCCCGGGCAGCACCTCGGGCGAGGACGAGTTCCTCGACCTCCTCCAGGACGCCGGCTTCCAGCCCGTCACCGACCTGGACGAGACGCCGGAGCAGCTGCCCGGCTGGTCGGTCCTGGTGGCGATGGGCAAGCTGCACGCGATCCTGCAGCCCGCCGCGGCCGGCGGCAGCACCGGCTGGTGGCAGGCGCACCAGCCGCTCCAGGTCACCGAGGCCTGGCGGATGGCGGCGAGCCAGCTCTCCGAGGTGACCATGTACGCCGTTCCGGCCGGCATGGTCGGGCGCCAGCCCCGCGAGGACCTGCTGCGCCAGGCGCTCGAACGGGCGGTGGCGCTCGGCCAGGTGGTCGCCGCCTCGCTCCCGCTCGCCGGCACCTGATCCGCTCCGCTCCCCCACCCGACGCGTCGGACGGCGGCCGTCCCTCCCCCACCTGGGCCGCCTCCGGCGCGGGCTCGCCCCCCGCCCCCGCCCCCGCGCTAGCCCGCCGCGAGCCCCCGGCGGGCCCCACGCGCATGAGCTTCGCTCATGACCACCGCCATGAGTTCCTCTCATACCCCGCGGCCATGAGCTCCTCTCATGAGCACCACCCGTGAGCGAAGCTCATGAACAGCACCCCTCATGAGCTCTGCTCATGAGCAGCCCCATGAGCCCCTCTCATGAGCCCCCTATGAACCCCTCTCATGGCTCCGCCATGAGCATCACTCATGAGCATCACTCATGAGCGCCACACATGAGCGCCACACATGAGCGCGCCCGCATGAGCGCCCCGCATCCCCCGTCCCTCTCGCTCGTTGGCCCCTACGTGTACAGCTACGACGTCTCCGCGTCCCCCGGCCGCTCCACCACCGCTCCCCGCTCGATCCCGGGCATGCGCCCGTCGTACGACGCCGAGCACCCGCACTCCACCACGCCGATCTACGACGAGCTGTACTCCGAGTACCGGCGCCTGTTCCGTGCCCTGCCCGGCGACCGCTCGGGCGAGGAGGACCTGGCGTTCACCGGCTTCGCGGTCCGCGACACCTACCCGCTGCTCGGTGAGCAGCGCCCGTACCCGCCCCAGCACCAGGCCTTCCACACCCTCGCGGGCCAGATGCCGGGCCTCCCGCAGTTCACGGCGTCGCAGCCGCACGGCACCGGCCCCGCCTCCGGCCACCACGCCGGTCACGCCAGTCACTCCGGTAACGCCAGCCAGGCCGGCCAGGCCGGTCACATCGGCCACCAGCACGGCGTCCACAGCCACACCGGCGGCCACCACCACCCCATGAGCCACGCAACCCATACGACCCATACGACCCACACGACGACCCACTCGCCGCAGACATCCCATCCGGCACACCCCGCGCACCCCGGCCACCCCGGCCACCACCCCGAAGCCACCGCCCCCACGAGCGACGGCCTCGGTCACGCCGCCCCGGCCCCCGCCGCCGTCCCGTCTCTGCCGCAGCCCGCCGGCGTCGGAGCCCAGTTCACCAACGGCCAGGGCTGGGTCGCCGCCGGCTACCTCGGCGCGGTCCCGCACACGATGGCCGTTCCCGCGCCCACGCCACCGGCGCCGCCCGCCCCGTCCCCGGTGATGGGTACGGCCATGGGGCTCGCCACCGCCCCGTCCACCGGCGGCCGCCACCGTCAGATGCTCTCCCTCCCCCCGGGGCGCAACGGCGACCACCACTGACGACCGCACGGAACAGCCGGGGAAACACCGAAGGGCCCCGCCACACCACCGTGACGAGACCCTCCGGTCGCAGGCCGTCGGCCGGCCCGTTCCGCCGACCGCCTACCTGCCCCTCCACCTGCCTACCGACTACTACTTCTTCTTGCGCTTCTCCCGGACACGCACCGAGATCGAGATCGGCGTCCCCACGAACCCGAACTCCTCACGCAGCCGGCGCTCGATGAATCGCCGGTAGCCGGCCTCCAGGAAGCCCGAGGCGAAGAGCACGAACCGCGGCGGACGGATGCCCGCCTGGGTGCCGAACAGGATGCGCGGCTGCTTGCCACCACGGATCGGGTGCGGGTGCGCGGCCACCAGCTCGCCGAGGAAGGCGTTCAGGCGCGCGGTGGGGATGCGGGTCTCCCAGCCCTCCAGCGCGGTCTCGATCGCCGGGACGAGCTTCTCCATGTGCCGCCCGGTCTTGGCCGAGACGTTGACGCGCGGGGCCCACTGCACCTGGACGAGGTCGCGCTCGATCTCGCGCTCCAGGTAGTAGCGGCGCTCCTCGTCCAGCTGGTCCCACTTGTTGTAGGCGACGACGACGGCGCGCCCGGCCTCGACGGCCATCGAGATGATCCGGGTGTCCTGCTCGGCGAGGGTCTCGCTGGCGTCGATCAGGACGACCGCGACCTCGGCCTTCTCCAGCGCGGCGGCGGTGCGCAGCGAGGCGTAGAAGTCGGCGCCTGCGGTCAGGTGGACGCGGCGGCGGATACCGGCGGTGTCCACGAACTTCCAGGTCTTGCCACCGAGTTCGATCATCTCGTCGACCGGGTCACGGGTGGTGCCGGCCAGCTCGTTGACGACCACGCGCTCCTCGCCGGCGACCTTGTTCAGCAGGCTGGACTTGCCGACGTTGGGCCGGCCGATCAGCGCGATGCGGCGCGGGCCGCCGGGGGCGGCGTCACCGAAGGTCTGCGGCGGGGCCTCGGGCAGCGCGGCCATGACGGCGTCCAGCAGGTCACCGGAGCCGCGGCCGTGCAGGGCGGAGACCGGGTACGGCTCACCCAGGCCCAGCGACCACAGGTAGGCGGCCTCGGCCTCGGTGGAGGGGCCGTCGACCTTGTTGGCGCACAGGACGGTCGGCTTGCCCGCCCGGCGGATGATCTTGATCAGGGCCTCGTCGGTGTCGGTGGCGCCGACCGTGGCGTCCACGACGAACAGCACCGCGTCGGCCTGCTCGATGCCCAGCTCGGCCTGCGCGGCCACCATGGCGTCGATGCCGAGGACGTCGATCTCCCAGCCGCCGGTGTCGACGACCTTGAAGCGGCGGCCGTTCCAGCTGGCCTCGTAGGTGACCCGGTCGCGGGTGACGCCCGGCTTGTCCTCGACGACGGCCTCGCGGCGGCCGATGATGCGGTTCACCAGGGTCGACTTGCCGACGTTCGGGCGGCCGACGACGGCCAGCACCGGCAGGCGGACGTGCTCGGCACCGTCGACGGCGTCGAAGCCGTCGATGTCGAAGCCCTCCTCTGCGGCGAGGGCCATGAACTCGGCGTAGTCGGCGGCGTCCAGCCCGCCGTGATCGGCGGCGGAGTGCTCTGTGGTCATGTTCGTCTGTTCCGTTTCCCGGCCCGGCCCTTCCCAGGGGCGTGCCGTGCGTACCTGCCCCGTTCGGGGCAGCGCGATGGTTGTCTCCGCGGCGCCTCGGCGGCCCACGGTTCACTCAGTGGTGGTCGTTCCCGACCACGCGGGTCAGCCTCACCTGCCGGTCCGGCCGAACCAAGCCGGTCGGACCTGCCGAGCAGGTCCGACGTGCCGAGCAGGTCGGACGTGCCAAGCCGGTCCGACCGCGCCAAGCCGGTCGGCCAGGCCGAGCGGGGCCGGACCAGGCCCCGGTCAGACCGACGACAGCCCGGCCCGCTCCTCCACCAGCGCGGCGATCCGGTCGATCACCTGCTCCAGGGTGAGGTCGCTGGTGTCCACCAGGACCGCGTCCGCGGCCTGGGTCAGCGGGGCCGTCTCCCGGGAGGAGTCGGCGGCGTCCCGGCGGGCGAGGTCGGCGGCCATCGCGGTGATGGTCGCCTCGTCCACGCCCTTGGCGCGCAGCTCGGCGGCCCGGCGCGCGGCCCTGGCTCCCTCGGAGGCGGTCAGGAAGACCTTGAGGGTGGCGTCCGGGAACACCACGCTCCCCATGTCCCGGCCCTCGGCGACGATGCCGCGCTCGGCGACCTCGGCGCAGCCGCGCTGCAGCTCCACCAGCCGCGCCCGCACGGCCGGCACCGCGGCCACGGCGCTGACCTGCGCCGTCACCTCGGGACCGCGGATCGGACCGGAGACGTCCTGGCCGTCCACCGTGATGGTGGGGCCGTCGGCGTCCGTACCCGACACGATCACCGGCTTGCCGCACGCGACGGCGATCGCCTCCGCGTCGTCGACGTCGACCTCGTTGGCCAGCATCCACCAGGTCATCGCCCGGTACATGGCGCCGGTGTCCAGGAAGCTCAGGCCCAGCCGGGCGGCGACCGCCCTCGAGACGGTCGACTTGCCGGAGCCGGAGGGTCCGTCGATGGCGACGACGACCGGGGCGTGCGCTCGGTCGGCAGTGTCCACGGGGGCGAACCTCTCTCTGAGCATGGGAGCCGAAGCCTGCGCAGGCGGACGGCCGGGGATTGTCTCCCTCAAGGTTAATGGACCGCCGCAGTCACGGACTCCGCCGCCCATCGGGGCCACCCCACACCCACCGGGCCCCGCACCCCGTACCCCGGCCCCGAACCCCGGCCCCGACGCGCAGCCCCGGCCCCGAACCCCGGCCCCGACGCGCAGCCCCGAACCTCAGTCCCGAACGCTCCACCCACTCGCCCGCAGCGCCTTCACCAGCCGCTTCACCGCCGTCGGCGCCACCGACAGCTGGACGAAGCCGACCTGCTGCCCGGTCGAGTGCTCGATGACGACGTCCTCGATGTTGACCCCGGCGTCGCCGACCTCCCCGAACAGCCGGCCCAGCTCGCCCGGCTGGTCACCGAGGACGACCGACACCGTCTCGTACCGGGTGGGCGGCGCCCCGTGCTTGCCGGGAATCCGGGCCTGGCCGGTGTTGCCGCGCCGCATGACCGCCTCGATCCCGGTCGCGCCGGCAAGCCGCTCGCCCTCCTCGGCCGCCTGCATGGCCCGCAGCGCGGTGACGGTCCGGCCGAGGTCGAGGGCGACCTCCTCCAGGATGTCGGCGACCGGGCCCGCGTTGGCGGAGAGGATGTCGACCCACATGCCGGGGTTGGAGGCGGCGATCCTGGTGACGTCGCGCACACCCTGGCCGGAGAGCCTTATGGCCGTCTCGTCGGCGTTCTCCAGCCGGGCCGCGACCAGCGAGGACAGCAGCTGCGGGGCGTGCGAGACCAGGGCGACGGCCCGGTCGTGCTCGGCGGCGTCCATCACGATCGGCATCGCACCGCAGAGCGCGACCAGCTCCAGCCCGGCGTTGAGCGTGTCGGTGTCGGTGTCGGCGGTCGGAGTGAGCACCCAGGGGCGGCCCTCGAAGATGTCGGCGCGCGCGGCCAGCGGACCGGAGCGCTCGCGGCCGGCCATCGGGTGGCTGCCGATGTAGTGGACGGTGTCGCAGCCGAGCGCGGCGATCTCGCTGCCGGGGCCGGCCTTCACGCTGGCGACGTCGGTGTACCAGTGCGCCAGGTTGCGGCGCTGGCAGTCGGCGAGCACCTTGCCGACCAGCGCCGGCGGGACGGCGATGATCGCCAGGTCCACCGGGCCGTCGGCCGGGTCGGTGGTACCCGCGCCGAGGGACTCGGCGGTGCGCGCGGCGTCCGGGTCGGCGTCCTCGAGATGGACGGTCAGACCCCGGGAGGTCAGGGCGAGCGCGGCGGAGGTGCCGATCAGTCCGGTGCCGACGACGACGGCAGTGCGCATGGCGGGTCGCTCTCCTCATGACGAATCTCGACAGGTGCCGGGACCGTCCGGGAGCACCCGCGCCCCATCCTCCCTCATCGGCCACGCCGAAGTCCCCACCTGCCACCCGGTAACCAGGAGGGCGGTTCCCGGCGGCTCCCGGCACCGGCAACCGCGACGGCCCCGGCCCCGTCCCCTCCAGTGGACACACCACGTGCGGGTACCCGTGCACACGCCGCACCCGGGAAATCCGGCGACGCCCGCACCGGAGCCGGGCAGACTGGCCGACCGGGGAAGGCGTGGACGGGCAGACGCCCGGACGGACGACCCGTGCGGGCCGTACGAACCGCACAGACCGTGCGGGCCGCACGGCCCGCACGGAGGCCCCCTGCCCAAGGAGGCCGACCGCGCTCCGCGGCGCACGGCAGCACACCGCCGACACCGCCGTACGTACGTGCACGCACGGCAAGCGGGCGACCCGCGCGCACGACGAGCGGCACGCGGCAGGCAACACGCGAACGAAGGGGTTGCGCATGGACGAACAGCACAGCGGCCGGACGGGGCGGACCGAACCGCCGGCCGTACCGGCCCACCCGTCGGTCCTGGACTCCGTGGTGGTGTACGCGGAGGGCGCGGTGTGCCGCCGCCGGGCCACCGTCCCGGTCCCGCGCGGCGGGCGGCTGCGGCTGACCGGTCTGCCCACCGCCCTGGACGGCCGCTCGCTGCGCGCCCGGGTGCTCGCCGGGCCGGCCGGCACCGCGGTCACCGAGGCCCGGCTGGAGCAGCTCGCCGAACTCCGCGATCCGCGGGAAGTCCCGGAACTGCGAAGGAAGGTGGACGAGGCGGCGGAACACCTCGGCGCGCTCAACGAGCGCCGCCGACTGGTCCTCGCCGCGATCGCCGACACCGCCGCCCTGCGCGCCGTACCGCCCCCGCAGCGCCCGGAGGAGCCGCTGCGCCGCACGCCCGCCGACGCCTGGCTGGAGCTCGCCGAGTTCGTCGACGAGCGGCTGAGCCGCCTCCAGCAGCGCGCGGAGGAGCTCAACCGGGAGATCGAACTCGCCGACCACGAGCACGCCTTGGCGGCCGACCGGCTGGAGCGGGCGTCCACCGCCGAGCGCGCCGAGCCGGTCGCGACCTCCGCCACCGTCCTGCTCACCCTCACCACGCGCGAGCCCGCGCCCCCCACCGACCCCGTCCCCACCGACCCCGTCCCCACCGACCCCGTCCCCACCGACCCCGGCTCCGGCCCCGAAACCCCCACCCCCGAAGCCCCCGACCCCGACCCCGCCCCCACCACGGCCCCCGAGCTGGAGCTGGAACTGGAGTACGGCGTCCCCGCCGCCCGCTGGGTGCCCGCCTACCGCCTCTCCTACCGCACCGGCTCCGACAGCGGCCACCTCGTCCTGCGGGCGAGCGTCGCCCAGCGCACCGGCGAGGACTGGACGGGCGTGCGCCTCGCGCTGTCCACCGCCGACCTCGACCGCCGCACCGACCTGCCCAAGCTCGCCTCGCTGCGGATCGGCCGCAGCCAGCCCGCCCCGCCGCCGTCCGGCTGGCGCGAACCCCCGGCCGGGCTGTCCGACCTCTTCACCGGCTACGACGCGGCCGGTGCCGACGCCCCCACCCCACGCCGCCAGGACCGACGGCAGGCCCGTCGGGAGGCCCGTCGCCTGGCGCGCCGCGACGCCCCGGCCGCGCCGCTCGCCGCCCGTCCCTCCGGCCCCCGGCCCGAGGCCCTCGCCCCCGTGGAGGGCGCCCCGCCCGCACCCTTCGGCCCGTACGGCGGCGGCGGAGGCCTGCTGAGCGCCGACGAGGCGATGCCCGCGCCCCCGCCCGGTCCGGGCGGCTTCGCCGGCTACGGCGGCCCCCCACCGGCCGCACTCGCCGCCCCCGCGGCCGTCCCCGCGGTCGCCCCCACCGCCCCCGCCCCACTGCCGCAGGCACCGGGCGGCCCCCCGCGGCCGGACGCCATGCGCTCCCGCCGCAGCGGTCCCGCCGCCCCGCCCCCGGCCCCCGCCTTCGCCCTCGCCGGCACCCCCGGCACCCCCGACATCCACGGCATCCCCAGCGCCACCCTGCTCGACTACCCCGACCTCGTCCTGGCCGGCCCGGACGAGCCCACCACCCGACGCGGCACCCTGCACCCCCGCCCCGAGCGGATCGAGCGCGAGGAGCTGGACTGGACCCTGCCCGGCGGCAACCCGGGCGAACAGATCCGCCGCCTCCCCCTCCCCCGCCACGCCGTCCCGCCCCGCGAGTCGGCCGGCTCCTTCGACCACCGCTTCGACGCCGCCGCCCCCGCCGACATCCCGTCCGACGGCACCTGGCACACCGTCACCGTGGACGAGATCCCGCTCACCGTCCGCCCCGAGTACGTCACCGTCCCCGCCGTCGAGGAGAAGGTGTACGCGACGCTGGTGCTGGCCAACCGCACCGACCGCGCCGTCCTGGCCGGCCCGGTCGAGGTCACCGTGGACGACGAGTTCCTGCTCACCGCCGCCCTGCCCACCCTGGCGCCCGGCGGCACGCGGCGCCTGGGCATCGGCGTCACCGAGAGCATCGAGGTGGCGCGCCGCGCCGAGCTGCTCGAGTCCACGACCGGCATGCTGAAGGGCAACAGCACCGTGCTCGACCACCGGGTGCACGTCCGGCTCGCGAACCGGCTCGGCCGCGCCGTCACGGTGGAGGTCCGCGAGCGCGTACCGGTCACCTCCGACGCCGAGATCCGGATCGAGGAGCGGGGCGACTGGCACGCCCCGACCGTCTCCACGCCGGACTGCCCGCCCAGCACCCGGCTCTGGCGGGTCGACCTGCCGCCGGGCGGCCGCACCGAGCTGGACGGCGGCTACCTGATCAAGATCCCGGCCGGAAAGGCCATCGTCGGCGGAAACCGGAGGAACTGACCATGACCGGAGACACCACCGCAGCGCCCGGGCCCCTCCCCTCCACCCACACACCCACCACGGCCCCCACGGCCACCGGTCCCCTCCCCGTCACCGCCGTCACCTGCCTCGAAGACCGCAGTCAGGTCGAACGCACCACGGCGGTCGCCCTCACCGCCGGCGTCCAGCGACTGCGCCTCGGACCGCTCACCGCCCTCGCCGTCGACCGCACCCTGCGCGCCGAGTCCGCCACCCCCGGGGTCCGCGTGCTGGACGCCCGGCTGGTGCGCGGCTGGGCCCCGCGCGCCCCGCTGCCGCCCGGCCCGGACGACTCGGAGCTGCGCCACCGGCTGCACCGGCTGGACGCCGACAGCCGTCTGGCCGACCAGACCCGCGCCCGCCTGGAGGCCCGGCTGGCCCTGCTCGCCCAGCTCTCCGCCGACCTGCTGCGCGAGATCGGCGAGGGCGCCGGCGTCGGCGAGCTGGAACGCACCCGCTGGGCGCGCGAGCTGGACCGGGTGGACGCCGAACGCGAGCGCTACGGCGAGGAGCTGCGCGCCACCCACTCCCGGCTGCGCCGCCTGGAGCAGGAACGCTCGCAGGCCATGATCGCCCTGGACGAGGCCGAGGAGGAGCCGGCCGAGCTGACCGCCCACCTGGACCTGACCGTCGAGGCGGCGCGGAGCGGACCGGCCGAACTGACCGTCTCCCACCTGGTCCCCTGCGCGCTCTGGCGCCCGTCCTACCGAGCGGTCCTGGACGGCGGCAGCCTGCGGCTGGAGTCGGAGGCGGTGGTCTGGCAGCGCACCGGCGAGGACTGGACCGACGCCCGGCTCACCTTCTCCACCGCCCGCTCCGCCCTGGCCACCGACCCCCCGGCCGTCACCGAGGACGTCCTGGTGCTGCGCGAGCGCACCGACGAGGAACGCCGCAAGGTCGAGGTCGAGCTGCGCGAGGAGGCGATCACCGAGCTCGGTCCGGCCTCCGGCGTCCCGGGCGTGGACGACGGCGGCGAGGTCCGGGTGCTGCCCGCCCCGGCCCCCGCCACGGTGCCCTCCGACGGCCGGGCGCACCGGGTGCCGCTCGGCGCCTTCACCGCCCCGGCGAGCAGCGAGTACGCCTGCGCCCCGGAGCTGTCCCCGCTGGTCACCCAGGTGGTCCGGTTCCGCAACGCGGCCGGGCACCCCCTGCTGGCCGGCCCCGTCGAGCTGGTCCGCGGCAGCGGCTTCACCGGCCGCGGGCAGCTGCGCTTCACCGCCGCCGGGGCCGACACCGAGCTCTCCTTCGGCAGTTCGGACGGCTACCGGGTGGTCCGCGAGACCGAGGAGCGCCAGGCCACCGGAGGCCTCACCGGCCGCCAGACCACCACCCGCACGGTTCGGCTGCACCTGTCCCGCTTCTCCGGCCCGGAGGAGCACGACGAGCGGATCGTCACGGTGCGCGAACGGGTGCCGGTCTCCGAGGTGTCGGCGGTCGAGGTCCGGCTGCGCAAGGAGGAGTGCTCCCCGGCCCCGGACGCCTTCGACGCCGACGGCATCGTCCGCTGGGACGTCCCGCTCGGCCCGGGCGCCCGCCGCACCCTCACCCTGGTGTACGAGGTCTCCGCCTCCGCCAAGGTGGCCGGACTCTGACCCCCACCCGGCCGCTCACGGTCGCGGCCACGGCCACGGCCCCACGGGTGACGGCCACTCAGGAACAAACCCGGCGACAACGGGTAGAAAAGGAAACATGATCCTCCACCTCGCCCCCCTGGACGACTGGCTGGCCGACCCCGGCCGCCCGTACGCCACCGCCTCGCTGCTCACCGACGGGTTCATCCACTGCTCGGCGGACGAGCAGACGGCGCTCGCGGTGGCCAACGCCTTCTTCGCCGACACCCCCGACCCGCTGATGGTGCTGCTGATCGAGGAGTCGCTGGTGGAGCCGATGGTCAAGTGGGAGGCCCCGCACGGCGCTCCGCCACCCGGCGCCACCCCCGACGTGCTGTTCCCGCACATCTACGGCCGACTGAACCGCTCCGCCGTGGTCGGCCTGCAGAAGGTCGAACGGGGACCGGACGGCCGCTGGGCCGCCCTCATCCCCTGGAGCTGAACCCGCCCCGCCGGAGCTGACCCCCGGCCCCCGGTCACCCGGGAGCCGGGAGCCGGGAGCCGAACCCCGGGCCCGGGAGCCGAACCCCGGCCCCGTCTCCGGTCCGGTCTACAGCCACCCCCGCTCCCGGGCCGCCATGCCGGCCTGGAAGCGGGTGGTGGCGCCCAGCGAGCGCATCAGGCTCTGCAGCCGCCGCTGGGTGGTGCGGGCGCTCCAGCCGAGCGAGCGGGCGATCGACTCGTCGGTGAGCCCGGCCGCCAGCAGGCCCAGCAGCTTGCGGTGGTCGGCCTCCGGTTCCGGCGACGCGTCCCCGGTGCCGATCGCCGCCTGCAGCTGCACGGCCCGCTCCCACTCCGCCTCGAACAGCGTGTCCAGCGCCTGGAGCAGGGCCGAGGGGTGGATCACGTACGCGGCGTCCAGCACGCTGTCGCCGACGCTGATCGGGATGATCGCCATCCGGTCGTCCGAGATGATCATCTTCATCGGCAGGGTCGGCCGGACCCGCGCCTCCTCGCCGTCCGCGACCCCGACCAGGATGTTCCGCTCCAGTCGCCCGGGCCAGGCCACGGCCTCCCGGTCGTAGACCGTCCGGAACTTCAGGCCCTCGCGCAGCCGCCGGCGCTGCAGCGGCAGCGGCGCCACCGGGTCCTGGATGTACGGCGGCCGGTCGAAGCCGCGCACCTGGTACTGGCTGGTCTCGGTGATGTGCTCCAGCCGCTGGGCGATCGCCTCGCCGCCGGTCAGCACCTCCACCGAGTGCGCCGGGTCGGTGTAGCGCGAGGCCTCCCGGAAGGCGTCCATCAGCCGGTGCATCTCGGCCCGGGCCTGCCGCAGTTCGGACTCCCGGTGGCCGATCAGGGTGCCGATCGCCACGTCCGGGGCCACCGGCAGGAAGCGCTGGCGGTCCACCGGCGCCCGGGTGGCCATGCCCTGCTGCGCCAGCCGGTCCAGGGCGCGCACGCCCTGCTGGAGCGTCAGGCCGCAGCTCTCCGCCAGCTCCTCCGCGGTGGACTGCGGATTGGCCACCAGCGCCGCGTACACCTGCCCGTCCGGCTCGGCCAGTCCCAGCGTGCCGAGGGCCCGTCCGCTGGCCCGCCCCAGTGGTGCATCGGACACGACGCCGTCTCCCCCTGTTCGCCCCTGATCCGTCCCACCGGCGCCCGCACTGGCGCGGTCCCGCCACACGACGGGGTGGTGGCCCGGTGGCCATCCTCGGCCACGGATCATGACGCTGACAAGGCCGTGACCAGCGGGTGCGTCCCGGCTCACACGCCACACCCGCCCCGGGCCCCAGGTCCCCCCACCCGTCGGCCCCGAGCCCCCAGGTCCCCGCGCCCGTCGGCCCGCACCCGGTCGTCCGCCCCGGGCACGCGCAAGGGCCCCCGGTCGCACCACGGCGACTGGGGGCCCTTCGCGACGTCCACGACGGGCGCGGGCGGACGGCCTACAGGCCGACCTCGCGCATCAGCTGACCGACCTCCGGGTTGGTCAGGCGGCGCAGCCAGCCCGACTTCTGGTCACCCAGGGCGATCGGGCCGAAGTGGGTGCGCACCAGCTTCTCGACCGGGAAGCCGACCTCGGCCAGCATCCGGCGGACGATGTGCTTGCGGCCCTCGTGCAGGGTCACCTCGACCAGGTAGTTCTTGCCCACGTTGGAGACGACCTTGAAGCTGTCGGCACGGGCGTAGCCGTCCTCCAGCTCCACGCCCTGGGCCAGCTGCTTGCCCAGGTCGCGCGGGATCGGGCCCTGGATGGCGGCCAGGTAGGTCTTGGTCACGCCGTACTTCGGGTGGGTGAGGCGGTGGGCCAGCTCGCCGTGGTTGGTGAGCAGGATGATGCCCTCGGTCTCGGTGTCCAGGCGGCCGACGTGGAACAGCCGGGTCTCCCGGTTGGTCACGTAGTCGCCCAGGCACTGGCGCCCGTCCGGGTCCTCCATGGTGGAGACCACGCCGGCCGGCTTGTTCAGCGCGAAGAACAGGTAGGACTGGGTGGCGACGGTCAGGCCGTCCACCTTGATCTCGTCCTTCTGCGGGTCGACCCGCTTGCCCTGCTCGGTGACCCGCTTGCCGTTGACCTCGACCCGGCCCTGCTCGATCAGCTCCTCGCAGGCCCGGCGGCTGCCGACCCCGGCCCGCGCCAGCACCTTCTGCAGGCGCTCGCCCTCGGGCTCGCCGAAGGTCTTGGGCAGCTTGACGGCCGGCTTGTCGTGCCGGGCGAGGACGGCGTCCTCGATCTTGGCCTGCAGCTCGCGCGAGCGCTGCGGCTGGCGGCGCGGGTCGCCCGGGGCGCCCTGGCCCTCACGGCGCGGACGCGGGGCCGGACCGGGGCGCCGGCCGGCGAAGCCGCCGCGGGCGGGGGTGGCGTTGGGGCCGCCGCCGTACTCGGGGCGGTCGTACTTGCGCTCCTCGGGCCGCAGCGGGCGGTCCGGGTAGCGCCGGTCGTCCCGACGGTCGTCACGCCGGTCGTCGCGGCGGCCGCCGTCCCGGCCGTACGAGCCGGAGCCGCCGCGCGAGCCCGAACCCGAGCCGCCGCGGCCGCCGCCCCCGTAGGAGCCGCCGCCGTACGAACCTCCGCGCGCACCCGAGCCGCCGCGGCCGCCGCCGCCCCCGTAGGAGCCGCCGCCCCGGCCCCCGCCCTGTCCGCCGCGACCGCTCCCGCCGCCGCTGCTGTTCCTGCCGTTGCCACTGCTACGCATCAAAGTGTCCGTACGTCGTTCCGTCTGGGATGTGCGGTCGTTTCGGCCGACCTCACCGCCCCCTACCGATCGGGCCCGGCCCGACCGGCCTCGCCACTGCCGTCCGCGGCCTGCGCGGCAGCGGCGGCGACCGCCTCCGCGATCATCGTGCCCTCCAGGGACTCCGCTTCCACGTCGTCGACCTCGGGCAGGAAGGGAGCGAGCTCCGGCAGCTCGTCCAGGCCGCGGAGCCCCATCCGTTCCAGGAAGTAGTTCGTCGTCCGATACAGGATCGCACCTGTTTCGGGCTCGGATCCGGCCTCTTCCACCAGTCCTCGCTGTACCAGGGTACGCATCACGCCGTCACAGTTCACACCACGGACGGCGGAAACCCGCGATCTGGACACCGGCTGCCGGTAGGCGACCACCGCCAGGGTCTCCAGCGCGGCCTGGGTGAGCCGGGCCTGCTGACCGTCCAGGAGGAAGCGGTCGACGGCCGCGGAACAGCTGTCCCGACTGTAGAACCGCCAGCCGCCGGCCACCAGCCGCAGGTCGAAACCGCGGCCCTGCGCGGTGTACTCCTGGGACAGCTCGCGCAGTGCCGCGGCCACCTCGCCCCGGGGCCGCTCCAGGACCCCGGCCAGCCGTTCCTCGGGCACCGGCTCGTCGACGACCATCAGGACCGCCTCCAGCTCGGCCCGCAGCACGGGGTCGGCGAGCCCGGCGTTACCGGAAGCCGGCGGCGCGGACTTCTGGTGCACCACCCGGGCCTCCGCCTCGCCCGGCGTCACGGGGGCCGCCGACGCCACCGGCTCCGCGGTCTCCAGAGCCTCCACCGGCTCCAGGGCCTCCACGGACGCCACCGGGTCCGGCAGCAGCTCGAAGACCGGCTCCAGCCACTCCTCGGCCCGCGGCTGCCCCGGCACCCCCAGCGGGCGCCGCACCGGCCGGCCGCCCTCGCTCCCGACGCTCATCGCCGTTCCTCCTCCGCCGCGACCGCCGGCCGGTCGAACTCGTCCGTCACCTCGACCGCGCCCCGGCCCTCCTCGGCCACCCAGCGCACCCGCAGCTCACCCAGCGCCTCCGGTTGCTCGAAGGCGAGCACCCGTTCCCGGTACAGCTCCAGCAGCGCCAGGAAGCGGGCCACCACCACCAGGGTGTCCGGCGCGTCCGCCACCAGCTGCTGGAAGGACGCCTCGCCCAGCTCACCGAGCAGCCCGACCACCAGCCCGGCCTGCTCCCGCACGCTGACCGGCGGGGTGTGGATGTGGTCCACGTACACCACGGGCTTCGGCTTGGGCTCCATCGCCTTGGCCGCCAGCTCGGCCAGCCGCTGCGCGCCGATGGTGATGACCACCTCGGGGAGCAGTTCCGCGTGCCGCGGCTCCAGCCCGACGGTCCGGGGGCGCCGCAGCAGCTCCGCGGCCCAGCGCTCGCCGAACAGCGCCGCCGCCCGCTTGTACGCCCGGTACTGCAGCAGCCGTGCGAACAGCAGGTCACGGGCCTCCAGCAGGGCCAGGTCCTCCTCGTCCTCGACCTCCGCCGCGGGCAGCAGCCGGGCGGCCTTGAGGTCGAGCAGGGTGGCCGCCACCACCAGGAACTCGGTCGCCGCGTCCAGGTCCCAGTCCGGGCCCATCGCCCGGATGTGCGCCATGAACTCGTCCGTGACGGTGGCCAGCGCCACCTCGGTGACGTCCATCCGGTGCTTGGCGATCAGGCTGAGCAGCAGGTCGAAGGGGCCCTCGAAGTTGTCCAGCCGCACCCGGAAGCCGCCCCGCGACCCGTCCTCGGTCGCGCTCGTGGCGGTTTCGGCTGATGCGGCGGTGCTCGGCATGACGGTCCATCTTCACCCGTCGCGGCCGCCCGCCCCTCCCCGGGTCCCCCCGACACGCCGCCCGCCGGGCCCCGGGCGAACGCCCCGGCACCCCGGAAACGGCCCTCCGGCGCCCGCCCCGGCCCGCGAAAGGCGGCCCGGCCCCAGGCCCGCCACCCGAGCGGCGATCGGCCCCCCAGCACCCGCCAGAACGCCTCGCCCCGCAGTCGGCCACCTCATGAGCGCAACTCATGACCGCCGATCCGCGACCAACAGTGCTCAGCCCCGGGGCATCGGCGTCACGAGCTCGCCTCATGACCCGGAGCCCACGACCAGCAGCGCCCAAGCCCGGACGGACAGCCTCATGAGCTCACCTCATGGCCCTCGCCCGGCAGCCCACGGTCCTCAAGCCCGAGGCCACCGCCCCATGAGTCCACCTCATGGCCCTCGCTGCCCAGCCGACGGCACTCAGCCGCGGCCAACGGCACTCAGCCCGGGCGACGGCCTCATGAGCTCGCCTCATGAGCTCACCTCATGAGGAGCTCAGACGAGCTCGCCTCACGCCCTCTCGGCACCCGACCGCCCGCCCGGGCGGCGGCCCTCCAGACGCCGGGCCCACGGCCCCTCGACGCCCTGCCAGGCCCATCGGGCCCATCGTCCCGCGAGGCCCGGTCGACCGACCCGACCGGCCCCACCAGCCCCGAGCCCTACCGCCCGCGCAACCGCCGGACCAGGATCGAGGCCTCACCGCGCTGCTCCAGGTCCGCCAGGACGACCGCGATGGCCTCCCGGACGATCCGGCCCCGGTCCACGGCCAGGCCGTGCTCGCCGCGCAGCACCAGCCGGGTGTGCTCCAGGTCCATGAGCTCCTCGGCGGACACGTACACGGTGATCTTCTCGTCGTGCCGCTCGCGTCCGCTGGGCCGGCGCGGCGCGCGGCCACGCGGCCGGGCGCGCCCGGCGGCACCGGCCTGCTCCTCGGCGGCGCCCGCGTGCGTCCGGGCCGCCGGAGCGGCGGCGGCGCCTCGGCCGCCGGGGACGGTCTTCCCGGCCGCCGACGCACCGGGCGCGGCCTGCACCCCGCCCGGCCGCTGGACGGGCGGCTGCGCGGGCGCCGGCACGGCGCCGGCGGGCTGCTGCTCCGGCGTCAGCTGCCGGTCGCCCTGGGCACCCTGGGCGCCCTGGCCGGACTCGGCGCCCTGAGCGCCCTCGGCACCGTCCGAGCCGTTGACGGTCCGCGCGGTCTCCGGTCTGGATGCCTCGGCGGCCGGACGCGGCGCGAGGGACGGCGACAGCGCCATCCCGCCGGTGGTCCGGAACAGCTCGTCGGCACCCGGGAGACTCACTCGGCGGGGCGGCACCGGTCGAGCACCTCCCTGGCGAGCTGGCGGTAGGCGGCGGCACCGACCGAGTTGGTCGCGTACGTGGTGATGGGCTCGCCGGCGACGGTGGTCTCCGGGAAGCGCACGGTCCGCCCGATGACGGTGTGGAAGACGTGCTCGCCGAACGCCTCGACGACCCGCGCCAGCACCTCGCGGCTGTGCACGGTGCGCGAGTCGTACATGGTCGCGAGGATGCCGTCCAGGCGCAGCTCGGGGTTGAGCCGCTCGCACACCTTCTCGATGGTCTCGGTCAGCAGCGCGACACCGCGCAGCGCGAAGAACTCGCACTCCAGCGGCACGATCACGCTGTGAGCGGCCGTCAGCGCATTGACCGTCAGCAGGCCCAGCGAGGGCTGGCAGTCGATGATGACGTAGTCGTAGTCGGGCAGCAGCGGCTTCAGGGCGCGCGCCAGCGCGGACTCCCGGGCCACCTCGCTGACCAGCTGCACCTCGGCGGCGGAGAGGTCGATGTTGGACGGCAGCAGGTCCATGCCCGGGACGGCCGTCTTCAGCAGCACCTCATCGGCCGTCAGGCCCCGCTCCATGAGCAGGTTGTAGACGGTGACGTCGAGTTCCATCGGGTTGACGCCGAGTCCGACCGAGAGCGCGCCCTGCGGGTCGAAGTCGACGAGCAGCACCCGGCGGCCGTACTCGGCCAGCGCCGCACCCAGGTTGATGGTCGACGTGGTCTTGCCGACGCCGCCCTTCTGGTTGCACATGGCGATGATCTGGGCGGGGCCGTGCTCGGCGACCGGCGCGGGGATGGGGAAGTACGGCAGCGGACGGCCGGTCGGGCCGACCCGCTCGCGGCGCTGGCGCGCGGCGTCGGGGGCCAGCGTGGCGGCGTACTCCGGGTCCGGCTCGTACTCGGCGTCCGGGTCGTCGTAGGCGCCGTAGGCGAACTCGCCGTAGGCCAGGCCGTAGGCCGCCAAGTCGGCGTCGTGATCGGTCACCGTGGTCACCTGTGCTGTGTTCTGGCGTGCTTCGAAGGTGCGGAGTGCGACCGAGCCGACCTCGGCCGAACCCACGGAGGGCTGCCGGGCCCCGGGCTCCACACTCGGCTGGCCGGCGGTGTGCTCCGCCAGTCCTGGCTGACCACCCCCGGGAGCAATTGTCGACTCATTCACAAGTCGTCTTACCTCCTTGGGCATCCAGGACTCTATGTCGATTCGTCAGCGTGGCAGCATGCCGACGGTTTGCGACTCTAGGCCGTTCAAGGCGTTCGCAGCAACACAATCCACGGTAGTCGGCAGGATGTGTCGACTATCGGGCGGGCTGCTGTCAAGGGATGAGTGGGTCACTGACCCCATCGTTTCTGCGAGCGGCCGGCGGCCGGGCGACGGTCGGGTGACACGACCGACGGAAATTGACGACAGAGCGACCTGCCCGCGTTCCCGCCGCGCACGGGCACGGCGAAGCCCCCGGCCCGGAGTGATCGGGTCGGGGGCGAACGACCGCCGTGCGGTCAGGGGGTTCAGGCGAGCACGCTCTCCAGGGAGACCGACTCCAGACCGAAGGCCTCGGCCACGGCCGGGAAGGTGATCTGGCCCTCGTGCACGTTCAGGCCCTTGGCGAGCGCCGGGTCGCGACGCAGCGCCTCCTTCCAACCGCGGTTCGCCAGCTCGACCACGTACGGCAGGGTGGCGTTGGTCAGCGCGTAGGTGGAGGTGTTCGGGACGGCGCCCGGCATGTTGGCCACGCAGTAGAAGACCGAGTTGTGGACCTCGAAGGTCGGCTCGGCGTGCGTGGTCGGGTGCGAGTCCTCGAAGCAGCCGCCCTGGTCGATGGCGATGTCGACGAGCACGGAGCCCGGCTTCATGCGGGAGACCAGCTCGTTGGTGACCAGCTTCGGGGCCTTGGCGCCCGGGATCAGCACGGCGCCGATGACCAGGTCGGCCTCGATGACGGCCTTCTCCAGCTCGAAGGAGTTGGACATGATGGCCTTGATCTTCGTGCCGAAGATGCGGTCGGCCTCGCGCAGCTTGTTGATGTCGCGGTCGAGCAGGGTCACGTCGTAGCCCATGCCGATGGCGATGGTGGCCGCGTGCCAGCCGGAGACGCCGCCGCCGATGACGACGCACTTGGCCGGGTGGGTGCCGGGCACGCCGCCGGGCAGCACGCCGCGGCCGCCGGCCGGACGCATCAGGTGGTACGAGCCGACCTGCGGGGCCAGCCGGCCCGCGACCTCGGACATCGGGGCGAGCAGCGGCAGCGCGCCGTTGCCCAGCTGCACGGTCTCGTACGCGATGGCGGTGGTGCCGGAGGCGATCAGCGCGTCGGTGCCGGCCCGGTCGGCCGCCAGGTGCAGGTACGTGAAGACGGTCTGGCCCTTGCGCAGCCGGTGGTACTCCGAGGCGATCGGCTCCTTGACCTTCAGCAGCAGGTCGGCGGTGGCCCACACCTCGTCGGCGGTGGGGAGGATGGTGGCGCCGGCGGCCACGTACTCCTCGTTGGGGATCGAGGAGCCGAGACCGGCGTTGTCCTCGATGTAGACCTCGTGTCCGTTGCGGACCAGCTCATGCACGCCGGCGGGCGTGATGGCCACGCGGTACTCGTGGTTCTTGACCTCGCGGGGGATGCCGACCTTCACGACTGAACACGTCCTCTTGCCATGGGGGTCCCGACCGGAGAAGACCGGTGGGCGACGCGCACGTGGGGAAGCCTCCGGGCAGGCCGGGGCGGGGATCGCTGCGCGACTAGGTTCGAGTGTAATGAAGCCCAGTCGGCGTGTCAGCCTTCCAAAGTGAATAATTTTCCCGCACACATTGGCAGGTTCGTAGGCTTCCCCTGCGACTTACCCACCAAAGACGCCTCAACCAGGCATCTTCGACAATACCTCCGAAACGCCCGTCACCACCCGCCGTCGACGCGTTCCCGCAGGTCCGCGAGGGCCGCCCCGACGGCCTCCCGGCCTCGTTCGTCGCCGAGCCTGCGCAGCACCGCGAGGGCCGCGCGGTACTCGCGGTCCGCCTCGTCGAAGCGGCGCTGCGCGGTGTGCGCCTCGGCGACCCGGGCCAGCAGCCGGGCCTCGGCGGCGTGGTCGCCGAGCGACTGCCGCAGCCCGAGCGCCCGCCCGTACCAGTCGGCGGCGCGCACCGCGTCGCCGAGCGCCCGGTGGCAACCGGCCGCGCCCTCCAGGGCACGGGCGCAGAGCGGCTCGTCGTCGGCGGTCCGGGCGTGCTCCAGGGCGGCCCGGTAGTGCGCGGCGGCCTGCTCCCACCGACCGGCCGAGACCTGCAGGTCGCCGAGGTTGAGCAGCGCGGCCGAGGCCCTGCGGGGCCGACCGTTGCGCTCGGCGACGGTCAGCACCAGTTCGTGCAGCCGGTAGAGGTCGGCGGGGGCGGCGGCGCCGGTCAGCGGCATCGTCCGCAGCAGCGCGGTGACCAGCCGTCCGGCCGAGCCGTCCAGGTCGCCCTGGCCGATCGCGTCGGCCACCGCGCCGAGCAGCAGCTCCCGCTCGCCGAGCAGCCACTCACGGGCGTGCCCGGCCGACCGCAGCCGCAGCGCGGCCGGCAGCGCTTCGGGGGCGGGGGCGCCCTCCGGGTCGAGCAGCGCGCGCGCGGACTCGGTCAGCCGGACCAGCCGCTCCAGCAGCCGGGCCCGGGCGAGCTCGGTCTCGGCGGGCCGGTCCTCCTGCTCGCGCAGCCGCACCAGCCGGGGGTAGAGCCGCCCCGGCACCCGGAAGCGCGGAGTGCCGTCGGCGGCCGGCGCCTCCTCGCCGAGCAGCTCCCGTTCGGCGAGCGCGGTCAGGGTCGCCGCCGCCTCCGGCACCGGGCAGCCGACCAGGGCGGAGGCGGTGCGCGGATCGGCGGTCTGCGCGGGGGCCAGCGTCAGGGTGCGCAGCATCCGCGCCTGGGCGGCCGGCAGCCCCCGGTACAGCAGGGTGAAGGCGCCGAGCAGCGGGTCGTTGTCGGGGACGGGCACCGGCTCGGCCGGCTCCGGACCGGGCTTGACCCAGGCCGCGGGATCGCCCGCCGTCCCGACCCCGGGAGCGGCCGCGCCCTCCTCCCCCTTCTTCTCGGCGGCGCCCTTCGGCGTGGCGGCCTCCGCCGTCCCGGGCCCGTTCGCCGGAGCGCCCTTCGGCCCGCCCCCACCCGGCCCCCCGGCCGGACCGCCGACCGCACTCCCGACCTGGCCCCCGACCGCACCCCCTGCCGCGCCCTTCCCCGTCCCCTTCTTCTTCACGTTCACGCCGCCCTCGCCCCCAGGGGCTGAGGTGGCGGCAGCGGGCGCCGGCTCCTCCCCCACGACCCGGTTGAGCTCGCGTGCCGCGTCGGTGACCGCGGTCTTCGCGTTGCCGCGCAGCCACGCCGCCATCAGCCGCAGCGTGGCAGGCCGGGCGGCGCAGGCCTCGGCCAGGTCGGCCGCGCCGACCGGGTCGCAGGAGACCCGGGTGCCGCCGACCAGGTCGGCCAGCAGTTCGCCGGAGGCGGTGCGGTCCAGTCCGCCGAGGATGACCGGGTCGATGTCCTCGATCCCGGTGAGCGGCCCGGCGGTGGTGGCGAGCACCAGGCAGCCGGGTTCGTCGGCGAGCAGCGGCCACACCTGCCCGGCGTCGCGCACGTCGTCCAGGACCAGCAGCACCCGCAGGCCGGCCAGCGCCTCGCGCAGCGCCACGCAGCCCGGTTCGTCCCGGCCGTCCTCGACCACCCCGGGCAGCGGCACGGCGGCCTCCGGGTCGAGCTGTTCCAGGAGCAGCCGGGCGGCCCGGGCGGGCGGCACCCGGCCGCCGTCCGGGGCGGACAGCCGGGCGAACAGCACACCGTCCGGATAGTCGGCGGCGACGGTACGGGCGAAGCGCGCGGCCAGCGCGGTCCGCCCGGAGCCGGGGCGTCCGGCCAGCACCAGGACCGGGCAGCGGCCGCTCGCCGGGCGGGCGGCGGCCGCCCGCAGCGCGGCGAGTTCGGCGCGCCGCCCGACGAACAGCGCGGGCCCGGCCGGCAGCCGTTCCAGTCCCGGCACGGCGCCGGCGGGCGCGTCGGGGCCGGGGTCCATCGTCGCCGTCTTCCTCGCCACCCGTGCCACTCCCGACGTCATCCCGCGCTCGGCATCCGACGCTCGGCATCCGGACTCGCTGTCCGGTGCTCAGCGGGGGCCGCCCCGGACGGGCGCCCTGTCTGCGAAGCGTAGTTCGACCGTCCGGCTGAGCCGAGGTGACATCCGGTCGTACGAACCGGCGAATCACCCGGGCGAATCAACGGGAACGGCCGTTCACGCACCGTCGCGCCGGCGCTTCCCCCGGATGCCGGGCCACCCCTCCGGGAAGCAGCGCGTCCTGGGGACGCCGGATCACCCCTCCAGAACGCGGCTCCCCTCCGGGTACGGCTTCCCTCCGGATGCCGGTGCGCGCCCCGCGGATCAGGCCTCGAAGGGCCGGGCCGGCCAGGGCGAGTCCGCCGGGCGCAGCGCGTCCAGCCCGTCCGGGCCGGTGAGCGCGGCGTGCACGGCGAGGGCCCCGGTCACCAGGGTCGGGTTGTGCAGCCGTCCGGCCTGGATCAGCCGGATCAGTTCGGGCACCGGCACCCAGGCGACCTCGATCTCCTGCTCTTCACCGGAGGCCGCGTAACGCTCGCCGTCGGCCGCCGACAGGTCGGTGGCGAGGAACATCCGCAGCGCCTCGTCGGTGCCGCCCGGAGAGGTGTAGTAGTCGACGAGGATCCGCCAGGTGTCGGCCTTGCAGTGCGCCTCCTCGTACAGCTCGCGCTGGGCGGCGTGCCACGGGTTCTCGCCGGGGACGTCCAGCAGGCCGGCCGGCAGCTCCCAGAGCCGCTGGCGCACAGGGTGACGGTACTGGCGCAGGATCAGCACGCGCTGCCGGTCGTCCAGGGCGAGGACCGAGACCGAGCCGGGGTGGGTCTGGTAGTCGCGGCGGGCCCAGCTGCCGTCGGGCATCCGGACCTCCTCGCTGCGCACGCCGGTGACCTTGCCCTGGAACGGCGTCCGGCCGGCCCTGACCTCCCACTCCTCGGCCACGTCGGCGATCACCAGGTCGCTCTGCTCGTCCATCGGTCTCCCCTTTTCGTCAGTACGACACAATCTAACGCCGAACGGCGGCCCCGCGGGAATCGCGGGGCCGCCGTTCGGTGAACGACCGAGGCCGAGGAGCGGAAGACTACGCGGAGGCCGCGGTCTTGATCTCGATGGCGGCCTTGACCAGGCCCGCGAACAGCGGGTGCGGGCGGGTCGGGCGGGACTTCAGCTCCGGGTGGGCCTGGGTGGCCACCAGGTAGGGGTGCACCTCGCGCGGGTACTCGACGTACTCGACCAGGTCGCCCTTGGGCGAGAGGCCGGAGAACTGCAGGCCGGTCTTCTCCAGGTCCGCGCGGTAGGCGTTGTTGACCTCGTAGCGGTGGCGGTGGCGCTCCTCGACGTACTGCTCGCCGCCGTAGACCTCGCGGACGATCGAGCCCTCGGCGAGCTTGGCCGGGTACAGGCCCAGGCGCATGGTGCCGCCCAGGTCGCCCTTGCCGTCGACGATGGCCAGCTGCTCGGCCATGGTGGAGATGACCGGGTGCTTGGCGGCGGAGTCGAACTCGGTGGAGTTGGCCTCCGGCAGGCCGGCCAGGTTGCGGGCGGCCTCGATGACCACGCACTGCAGACCCAGGCACAGGCCCAGCAGCGGGACCTTGTTCTCGCGGGCGAAGGTGATGGCGCCGACCTTGCCGTTGACGCCGCGGTCGCCGAAGCCGCCGGGGATGCAGATCGCGTCCACGTCGCCGAGCTGCTCGCGGGCGCCCTCGGGGGTCTCGCAGTCGTCCGAGGTGACCCACTTGATCTCGACCCGGGCGTTGTTGGCGAAGCCGCCGGCGCGCAGCGCCTCGGTCACCGACAGGTAGGCGTCCGGCAGGTCGATGTACTTGCCGACCAGGGCGACCTTGACGATGTGCTGCGGCTCGTGGACGCGGCGCAGCAGGTCGTCCCAGGTGGTCCAGTCGACGTCGCGGAACGGCAGGTCCAGGCGGCGCACCACGTAGGCGTCCAGGCCCTCGCCGTGCAGCACCTTCGGGATGTCGTAGATCGACTTGGCGTCGATGGCCGCGACCACGGCCTCCTCGTCCACGTCGCACATCAGCGAGATCTTGCGCTTGATCGCCTGCGGGACCTCGCGGTCGGCGCGCAGCACGATCGCGTCCGGCTGGATGCCGATGTTGCGCAGCGCGGCGACGGAGTGCTGGGTGGGCTTGGTCTTCAGCTCGCCCGAGGGGCCGATGTACGGCAGCAGGGAGACGTGCACGAAGAAGACGTTGTCCCGGCCGACCTCGTGGCGGACCTGGCGGACGGCCTCCAGGAACGGCAGCGACTCGATGTCGCCGACGGTGCCGCCGACCTCGGTGATCACCACGTCGACGTCCTCGGTCGCCATCCGGCGGATCCGGGACTTGATCTCGTTGGTGATGTGCGGGATGACCTGGACGGTGTCGCCCAGGTACTCGCCGCGGCGCTCCTTGGCGATGACGGTCGAGTACACCTGGCCGGTGGTGACGTTCGCCGAGCCGTGCAGGTTGGTGTCCAGGAACCGCTCGTAGTGGCCGATGTCCAGGTCGGTCTCGGCGCCGTCGTCCGTGACGAAGACCTCACCGTGCTGGAACGGGTTCATGGTGCCCGGGTCCACGTTGAGGTACGGGTCGAGCTTCTGCATGGTGACGCGCAGGCCGCGGGCCTTGAGCAGGGCACCGAGGCTGGAGGCGGTGAGCCCCTTGCCGAGCGACGAGGCGACACCCCCGGTGACGAAGAGGTGCTTGGTCGTCACGGCGCGGCCGTTCGCTGCCTTGCCGGAATGGGGCTGTGCCAAGAGGGGGCTCCCGTGGGTCGCGTGTCGGAGGTGACGTGGGCGGGAGGCTCGGGGTTCGCCGGGCGACGGAGTCGGGTGCGGGGCACCGCGCTCGAAGGGTCGCCGGTTCGGCTGGTCCGGGGCGTTTGATCCCGCCGGTCCACGGGATACCAGGGTAACAGTGCCCCGACCGGGACGCCGTTCGGGCCGCGCGCGCCACACCGGGAGCGCGCGCCGGGCGCACCACCGGCGCACCATCCGCCGCACGTGTCACACCGGTCGCACAACCCACCGGACCAGGCCAGCCGGCGGTTTCCGTCCGGGTCACTCCGCCCCCTCCGGACAGGCCACCCGGAGGTGATCCTTCCGGACCATCCTTGGTCGCGCACCCGCGATGCACGGCATTTCCGCCGAATTGCGGCGCCACACCGGGCTGCGCCCGCGTGCTTCGCCCCTTTCGTCCGTCGTAAGCTGCTCGGACGCATCGCCGACAGCACGAGCACGCGGAGGGCGTGGGAGGGTCAGGACACTCCCGGTCCCCGATGCGCGACCGGACCTCCCCGTATTCCCGCTCCTCCCCACCCACTCCAGGGGCTCGACCGAGCCCCGCGCGGACACTCCAGCAAGGACTGCCACCACCCCCCGGCAGACCGGACGTCCCGGGGTGGAACCCCGGC
This sequence comes from Kitasatospora sp. NPDC093550, assembly GCF_044764985.1. Lineage (NCBI taxonomy): Bacteria > Bacillati > Actinomycetota > Actinomycetes > Kitasatosporales > Streptomycetaceae > Kitasatospora > Kitasatospora sp. NPDC093550. Next base: position 17,455 of record NZ_JBIWJF010000001.1, on the reverse strand, counting down.
CCCGCAGACCGCTCGCTCCCTCCGCTCGCCGATGCCCTGACCACATTGCGAACTGGAGATCCACGTGGCCGGCCGTATCGAGGACTACGCACTCATCGGGGACATGCAGACCGCTGCCCTGGTCAGCAGGGACGGGGCGGTGGACTGGCTCTGCCTGCCCCGCTTCGACTCGCCGGCCGTGTTCGCCGGCCTGCTCGGCACCGATGAACACGGCTTCTGGCGGATCGGCCCGGCCGAAGCCGTCCTGACCGCGGTCCCCGCCCCCGCCGCCGCCACCCCCGCCACCCCCGCCCCCGCGAGCCCGGGCCGGATCCGGATCGCCGACACCGCCGACCTGCGGGTGCCCCCGCCCACCGCCGCCGCACCCGCCCTGCCCGCCGACCGCCGCCGCTACCGGGGCGACTCGCTGATCCTGGAGCAGGAGTGGGACACCCAGGGCGGCACCGTCCGGGTGATCGACTTCATGCCGCCGCGTCCGCTGGCCGGCAAGGACGCCGTCCCCCAGGTGATCCGGATCGTCGAGGGCGTGTCCGGCACCGTCCGGATGCGCTCGGCGCTGCGCATGCGCTTCTCGTACGGCCGGGTGGTGCCCTGGGTGCACCGCGTCGAGCAGGCCGACGGCACCCACCGCACCGTCGCCATGGCCGGGCCGGACTCGGTCTGGCTGGACGGCGTCTCGGAGACCTACGGCCGCAACCTCACCACCTACGCCGACTTCACGGTCACCGCCGGCGAGCGGATCGCCTTCGCGCTCACCTGGCAGGCCTCCCACCTCGACCCGCCGAAGGCCCCGGACGCCGAGGAGATGCTCGACGCCACCGCCGACTTCTGGCACGAGTGGGCCGACCAGTGCACCTACCAGGGCCCCTACCGCGAGGCCGTGATCCGCTCCCTGATCACCCTCAAGGGCCTCACCTACGCCCCCACCGGCGGCATCGTCGCCGCCCCCACCACCTCACTGCCCGAGGACATCGGCGGCGAACGCAACTGGGACTACCGCTACACCTGGCTGCGCGACGCCGCGATCACCCTCTCCTCCCTGCTGCGCACCGGCTACCGCGAGGAGGCCCGGGCCTGGCGCGAGTGGCTGCTGCGGGCCGTCGCCGGCGACCCGGAGAACCTGCAGATCATGTACGGCATCGCCGGCGAGCGCGAGCTCACCGAGTCCTCCCTGGACTGGCTGCCCGGCTACGAGGGCTCGCAGCCCGTCCGGATCGGCAACGGCGCCGCCGGGCAGCTCCAACTCGACGTCTACGGCGAGGTCGTGGAGGCCCTGCACCTGGCCCACATGACCGGCCTGGTCCGCAACGACCACGCCCACCACCTCCAGCTGCGCCTGATCGAGTACCTGGAGGACCACTGGCAGAACCCGGACGAGGGCATCTGGGAGGTCCGCGGCCCGCGCCGACACTTCGTCCACTCCAAGGTGATGGCCTGGGTCGCCGTCGACCGCACCATCAAGCTGCTGGAGCAGACCCCCGAGGACGCCCCCGCCGACAGCCACCTGGAGCGCTGGCGCGACCTGCGCGACACCATCCACCGGGACGTCTGCGAGAAGGGCTACGACCCTGAGCGCAACACCTTCACCCAGTACTACGGCGGCACCGAGCTGGACGCCTCACTGCTGCTGATCCCCCAGGTCGGCTTCCTGCCGCCGGACGACAAGCGCGTGATCGGCACCATCGAGGCGATCCAGCGCGAACTGTCCACCGAGGACGGCTTCGTGCTGCGCTACCCCACCCACGACGAGAGCGGCAACAACGTCGACGGCCTCTCCGGCCACGAGGGCGCCTTCCTGGCCTGCTCGTTCTGGCTGGCCGACGACCTCGCCATGATCGGCCGGGTGCAGGAGGCCCGCGACCTGTTCGACAAGCTGCTCTCGCTGCGCAACGACATCGGCCTGCTCGCCGAGGAGTGGGACCCGCGGCTCAAGCGCCAGGTCGGCAACTTCCCGCAGGCCTTCAGCCACGTCCCGCTGATCGACACCGCCCTGCGGCTGACCGCCTGCGGCGCCGCGTACCTGTCGGCCCAGCCGGACGGACTGGCCGGCGACCGGGTCGAGCAGGCGACCGTCTGACCGGCCGGGGCCGGACGGGGGTCCAGGGCCCGTCCTAGCCGCGCTGGACCAGCTCGTCGTAGGTGCTGAGCACCTGGGCGACGGTGGCGGCCTCGTCCGGCCAGGTCTCGGCCTGCTGCCGGCCGGCCGCCACCAGCCGTTCGCGCCGGGCCGGGTCGGCCAGCAGCCCGCGCACCGCGGCGCCGATCGCCGCCGGATCCCCGGGGGGCACCAGGACGGCGGCGTCCCCGACGAGCTCGGGGATGCCGCCCACGGCGGTGGCGACCACCGGCACGCCGGCCCGCATCGCCTCCTGCACCACCAGCGAGCGGGCCTCCCAGCGGCTGGGGACGACGACCACGTCGGCGGCGGCCAGCAGGTCCGGCACGTCGGTGCGGTAGCCGAGCAGCCGCACCGGCAGCTTCTCGGCGGTCACCCGCTCGCGCAGCGCGCCCGCCTCCGGGCCGTCCCCGGCGAGCAGCACCAGCGGCTCCGGGTCCAGTGCGGCGAGCTCGCGGGTGGCGTCCAGCAGCAGCCCGAAGGCCTTCTGCGGGACGAGCCGGCCGACCGCCAGCACCAGCGGGCGGTCCGGTCCGCCGCCGAGCAGCTCGGTCCGCGCCGCGGCCCGGTCGAGCCGGCCCTCGGGCATCGGCGGGGCGGCCACCGGGCCCAGCCGGGCGTCGGTGGCGCCCAGCTCGCGGGCCCGGGCGACCAGGTCGGAGGAGGCTCCGAGGACCAGGTCCGCGGCGCGCGCGACCCGGCGCTCCATCAGCCGCTGCAGCCGGCGCTCCATCCCGGTGGCCAGCAGCGCGTGGTGCGAGGTGACCACCAGCGGGGTCTCCGGGCGCAGGCCCGGGAAGCGGCCGGCGGTGCGCAGCGCGAGGTCGGAGAGCAGCCCGGCCCGCAGCCCGTGGGCGTGCACCACGTCGGCGCCGGTGAAGGCCCGGCGCAGCTCGCCGATCGCGGTGGCGTCGCTGCGGGCCCCCGCGGTGGGGGTGATGTCGACGGTGTGGAACCTGGCGCCCGTGCGGGAGAAGCCGAACAAGGCGTCCGTACCGGCCGGCGCGCAGACCGTCACGATCACCCCGTGCGCGACCAGGCCCTGGGCCAGGGAGCGCACGTGCGCACCGATGCCGCCGGTGCTGGCGGCCAGGACGAGTACCACGTGCAGCTGCCCCGGTTCCGGGGCGGCCGCGGTGGCCCGGGCGGCGGAATGGTCCACGTCGTCTCGCATCCGACTCGATCAGGTTCGCGCGCCGCTTTCGCGAGGATTGCCCGCCCGGCGGCGCTCGGGGCTGGGAAGCCAGTGTCCAGCGGCCACCATGCCAGGTCGGCGGCCCTCTTGGACAGTCGGCGGCGCCCGGGGCGCGTCGCCGACGGTCCGCGGGGCCGCCGTCCCCGGCTAGCGGTGGCGCGGGGCCCGGGCGGCGGCCAGCAGTTCCTCGGCGTGGGCGCGGCCCAGCTCCGAGTCCTCCAGGCCGGCCAGCATCCGGGAGAGTTCGCGCACCCGCTCCTCGTCGTTCAGCACCTTGACGCCGCTGCGGGTCACGGTGCCGTCGTTGGTCTTCTCTACCACCAGGTGCCGGTCCGCGAACGCGGCGACCTGCGGGAGGTGGGTGACCACCACGACCTGGGCGGACTCGGCCAGTTTGGCCAGTCGGCGGCCGATCTCGACCGCGGCCTTGCCGCCGACGCCCGCGTCCACCTCGTCGAACAGGTAGGTCGGAACGGGGTCCGCACCGGCGAAGACCACCTCGACGGCGAGCATCACGCGGGACAGCTCACCGCCGGAGGCGCCCTTGGCGATCGGGCGGGGCTGGGCGCCCGGGTGCGGGGCGAGCAGCACCTCGACCTCGTCCACGCCGTGCGGGCCGTACGCGACGGTGCGGCCGTCGACCTCGATCCCGCCCAGGTCGTCGACCTGGCTGATCGCGAAGGTCACCCGGGCGTGCGGCATGGCCAGTTCGGCGAGCTCGGCGGAGACGGCCTCGGCGAAGCGCCCGGCCGCGGCCTGCCGGGCGGCCGACACCTCGGCCGCGAGCTCGGCCAGCTCGGCGCGCAGCTCGGTCTCCCGGGCGCCGAGCTCGTCGATCCGGTCGTCGTCGCCGTCGAGTTCGGCGAGCCGGACGGCGCCGGCCTCGGCCCAGGCGATCACCTCGGCGAGGGTGTTGTCCTCGCCGCCGTACTTGCGCAGCAGCTGGGCCAGCACGGCCCGGCGGTCCTCGACGGCGGCCAGGCGCACCGGGTCGGCGTCCAGGTCGTCCGCGTAGCCGGCCAGGTCGCCGGCCACGTCGGCGAGCAGGTAGCCGACCTCGTTGAGCCGGTCGGCGAGGGCGGCCAGCCGCTCGTCGTGGTGGCGCACGGCGTCCAGGGCGCGGCGGGACTGCGCGAGCAGGGTGCCGGCGTCCAGTGCCTCCGGGTCGGCCGGGTCGCCGGCCAGGGCGGCGTGGGCGAGGGTCGCGGCGGAGGACAGCGCGTCGGCGTGGCCGAGCCGCTCGGCCTCGGCGGCCAGCTCGGCGTCCTCGCCGGCCACCGGCTCCGCGGCGGCGATCTCGTCCAGGCCGAAGCGCAGCAGGTCGGCCTCCTGGGCGCGCTCGCGGGCCCGGGTGGTCAGTTCCTCCAGGGTCGCCGAGACCTCGCGCAGGACGCGGTAGGTCTCCCGGTAGCGGGCCAGCGGCTCGGCCACCGCCTCGCCCGCGTACCGGTCCAGCGCGCCGCGCTGGCGGGCCGGGCGCAGCAGGCGCTGCTGGTCGGTCTGGCCGTGCACCGCGATCAGGTCCTCGCCGAGCTCGGCGAGCAGCCCGACCGGGACGGCCCGTCCGCCGACGTGCGCCCGGGAGCGGCCCTCGGCGGAGACGGTCCGGCTGATCAGCAGCGCGCCGTCGTCCAGTTCGGCCCCGGCCTCGACGGCGCGCGCCGCCACCGGGGAGCCGGCGGGCAGTTCCAGCCGGCCCTCGACGACGGCGCGTCCGGTGCCGTTGCGCACCAGGCCCGGGTCGGCGCGCCCGCCGAGCAGCAGGCCGAGGCTGGTGACGACCATGGTCTTGCCGGCGCCGGTCTCACCGGTCACGGCGGTGAAGCCGGGGGCCAGCTCGACCACCGCGTCGTCGATGACCCCAAGATCCCGTATCCGCATCTCGTCCAACACGGAGACGACCATACGAGGTTCCACCCCCGGCGCGCGACGAGCGGCAACGGCGCGCGGCAACTCCGTACCCCGAAGTTCATCCCTTCCGGGGGTTTCGCGCGGGTTCGGGCGCGGTGCACCAGGGCAGGAAGAACTGCACCAGGGGCCCGATGGCCAGCGCGTACGCGACGGTGCCGACCCCGGCGGTGCCCCCGAGCAGCAGGCCGACGACCAGGACGGTCAGTTCGATTCCGGTGCGGATCAGCCGCAGCGAACGGCCGGTGCGCCGGTGCAGGCCGGTCATCAGGCCGTCGCGCGGGCCGGGGCCGAGCCGGGCGCCGATGTAGAGACCGCTGGCCAGGCCGTTCAGCAGGATCGCGGCGGCCATCACGGCGATCCGGGCGGGCAGCGCGCCGGGGCCCCCGACGAACCGCAGGGTGAGGTCCATGGCCGCGCCGATCACCAGCACGTTGGCGACGGTTCCCAGGCCCGGGCGCTGGCGCAGCGGGATCCACAGCAGCAGCACGAGGGCGCCGCAGATCGTCACCCAGGCACCGACCGACAGCCCGACGCTGCGCTGCAGGCCCTGGTGCAGGACGTCCCAGGGGTCGAGGCCGAGGCCGGAGCGGAGCATCAGCGCCATGCTCGCCCCGTACAGGGCGAGGCCGGCGAACAGCTGCGGGATCCGGCGCCCCAGGCCGTGGGTGTCGCCGAGGACGCGGACTGCGGGTGTGGTCGTAGTGGCCAAGGTGTGCTCCTGCGGTGGTGCTGCACCGCCGGGTGGCCCGGCGGGTGGCGGACGGTACGGCCGCCCTGCCATGATGGCCAGGCCAAAGCAGCCCACTCCAGGGCCAATCCAGAGCAATTGGACTGATCGCCATGGCCGACTGGCACACCACCGTCACCCCGCCCGCGCTGGCCCGGCTGCTCACCACCGCCCGGCTCCCGGAACCGCCCACCGCCCGGCGCCCCGCCTACCGCACCCTGGCCGGGCAGATCCGGCTGCTGGTCACCGAGGGCCGGCTGCCGGTCGGCGCCCGGCTGCCCGCCGAGCGCGAACTGGCCACCGCCCTGGAGCTGAGCCGCACCACCGTCGCCACCGCGTACGAGACGCTGCGCGGCGACGGCTACCTGCGCAGCCGCCGCGGCGCCGGCAGCTGGACCGCCCTGCCCGAGGGCGCGCCGCCACCCGGCGACGCCCTGCACCCCGTCCCGCCGGACGAACAGGGCCGCACCCTGGACCTCGGCGTGGCCGCCCTGCCCGCCCCGCAGCCCTGGGTCGGCGCTGCGGCCGCCCGGGCGGTCGAGCAACTGCCGTACTACGCCGCCGGCCACGGCCACTACCCCACCGGCGTCCCGGTGCTGCGCGAGGCCGTCGCCCGCCGCTACACCGAGCGCGGGCTGCCGACCACGCCCGACCAGATCCTGATCACCACCGGCGCGATGGGCGCGCTGCACCTGGTCCAGCGGGTGCTGGTCGGCCGCGGCGACCGGGTCGCCGTCGAGGCCCCCAGCTACGCGCACACCCTGCAGGCACTGCGGCTCTCCGGCGCCCGGCTGGTTCCGGTGCCCTACGCGCACCACCCCACGGCGCGGTGGGACCAGGACGAGTGGCAACGGGTGCTGCGCGGCGCCGCGCCCAGACTCGCCTACCTCATCCCCGACTTCCACAACCCGACCGGCGCGCTGATCGGCGAGGACCAGCGCCGCGAACTGCTGGCCGCCGCGCGGGCCGCCGGAAGCATCGTGCTGGTGGACGAGACCACCGCGGAACTCGGCTGGGGCGTCCCGGAGACCGCGCCGCTGCCGCGCCCGATGGCGGCACTGGACCGGGCCGCCCAGGTGGTCACCGTCGGCTCGGCCGGCAAGCTGTTCTGGGGCGGCCTGCGGATCGGCTGGGTCCGGGCCGCGCCCGCGCTGGTGCGCCGACTGGCCGGCGAGCGGGTCTACAGCGACGTCGGCACCCCGGTCCTGGACCAGCTGATCACCGCCGAACTGCTGGGCGAGCCGCTGGCCGCCGTACGGGCCCACCAGCTCGACAAACTGCGGGCCACCGCGCACGCCTTCGCCGCGACGCTGCCCGAGCACATGCCCGGCTGGACCTTCCCGATGCCGACCGGCGGACTCGCCCTGTGGGTCTCCACCGACGGCCTGTCCGGCGCGGCGCTGGCACGGACCGGGGAGCGCGACGGGGTGCGGATCGCCTCCGGCAACCGCTTCGGCTCGGACGGCGCGTTCGAGCACCACATCCGGATCCCGCTCACCGTGCCCGCCGCGACCGTCCCGGCCGCCGTCGAACGCCTCGCCGCGGTCGCCGCCCGAACGGCGACCGGCGGCCGGCTCGACACGCCCGACGAGGCCCAGCCGCTGGCGGTCTGACGACCAGCCAACAGCCCGGCCACGGCGGCACGTTCGGGCGGTCCCAGCGGGAGGCTACCTAGTGGTGGTCCGCCCGGCCGCGCCAACCCGTCACCGGCAGCGCGAACTTGGCCACCAGCCGGTCGGTGAACGGCGCCCGGTGCAGTCTGGCCAGCCGCACCGGCGTCCGCCCGCGGCGGACCTCAACCCGTGCCCCGGCGGGCAGTTCGACCGAGCGCCGCCCGTCGCACCAGAGCACGCCGTGCGGGGTCTTGGGCTGCACCTCGACGGCCAGCACCGACTCGGGCGAGGTCACCAGCGGCCGGGCGAACAGCGCGTGCGCCGAGATCGGCACCATCAGCAGCGCCTCCACCTCCGGCCACACCACCGGACCGCCGCCGGAGAACGCGTACGCGGTGGAGCCGGTCGGCGTCGCGCAGACCACGCCGTCGCAGCCGAAGTTGGAGACCGGACGGCCGTCCACCTCGGTCACCACCTCCAGCATCCGTTCCCGGGACGCCTTCTCGATCGAGGCCTCGTTCAACGCCCAGTCCTCGTGCACCACATCGCCGTTGGTGCGGACGATGACGTCGATCGTCATCCGCTCCTCGACCTCGTAGTCCGCGTCGACCACCCGCTCGACCACCACGGCCAGGTCGTCCCGCTCCGCCTCCGCGAGGAAGCCCACCCGCCCCAGGTTGATCCCGAGCATCGGCAGCCCGTGCGAGCGCGCCAGCTCCGCCCCGCGCAGCAGCGTCCCGTCCCCGCCGGCCACCAGGATCAGCTCGCAGCCGTCCGCCGCGCCCGGGCCCTCGGCGACCTTCTCGACACCGTCGGGCAGGTCCAGGTCGACCGCCTCGGCCTCCAGCAGTCTGATCCGGAGTCCCGCCTTCAGCAGCCCGTGCACCAGCGACTCGACGCTGCGCAGCGCCGCCTCCCGGCCGGTGTGCGCGATCAGGAAGACCGTACGTTCTTCATCGCTCATGCCGCTGCCCTCTCCCTCACGCCTGCCGGGCGCCCTCGCCCCGGTGCGGCCGCCATACAGCATGACGGGCCGGACGTCCGCTGAGCACCCTATCGGGGCCCCTCCGCCACGGCCCGGTCCGCCTCCGCGGGGTCCAGCTGCGGGGCGTCCCGGCGCAGCCACAGGAAGTACTCCACGTTCCCGGACGGCCCCGGCAGGGGGCTCGCGGTGACGGCGCGCACGCCCAGCCCGAGCTCCCACGCCTGCCCGGCCACCTGGCGCACCATCTCGGCGCGCAGCTGCGGGCTGCGCACCACCCCACCGCTGCCCAGGCGCTCCTTGCCGATCTCGAACTGCGGCTTGACCATCAGCACCAGGTCCGCGTCCTCGGCCGCGCAGGAGGCGAGGGCGGGCAGCACCAGGCCCAGCGAGATGAACGACAGGTCGCCCACCACCAGGTCCACCAGGGTGCCGCCGATGAGCTCCGGGGTCAGCTCGCGCACATTGGTGCGGTCCATCACGGTGACCCGCTCGTCGCTCTGCAGCGACCAGGCGAGCTGCCCGTAACCGACGTCCACCGCCAGCACCCGGGCCGCCCCGGCCCGCAGCAGCACGTCCGTGAACCCGCCGGTGGACGCCCCGGCGTCCAGGGCCAGGCGGCCCTCGACCACCAGGCCCTGCGGAACGAAGGCGGCGAACGCCCCGGCGAGCTTGTGTCCGCCGCGCGAGACGTAGTCGGGGTCGTTCTCGTCCTTGGCCACCACGACCGCCGCCGAGGTCTCCACCTGGGTGGCCGGCTTGGTCGCGGTGGTGCCGCCGACGGTCACCCGCCCGGCCGCGATCAGCTCGGACGCGTGCTCGCGCGACCGGGCCAGCTTGCGGCGGACCAGCTCCGCGTCGAGTCGGCGTCGTGCCACTGCCACTGGTGTTTCAGCTCCTACGGGTCCTACGGATCATTCCTGGTCGAGCGCGGCCAGCGTGTCGGCGAGCCGCTGGTGAACATCTTCGTACACCGCGACGTGCGCCTCGGCGGGGACCCCGTCCAGGGCCTCCAGCCGGGCCAGCCCGGCGTCCACCGCGGGGTGGCCGGTGGGCAGCAGTTCGACGCCGAGCGGCTCGACCGGCTCCGGCGCGGTGGCGTCGAGGACGGTGGCCGCGTGGACGGTGGCCGCGTGGACGGTCGGGGCCGGTTCACTCGTCTCGGGCATCGGGCTTCTTCGTGCTGGTGGCCTTGCGGACGGTGGTCCGCTTGGTCGCCGTGCGCTTCGCGGGGGTCTTGGGCTGCGCGCCGGCCTGCCCGGCGGCGTTGCCCTGCTTGGCGGTGGCGCTCTTCTTGACAGTCGTCGTCTTCTTCGCCGTGGTCTTCTTGGCCGCCGTCTTCTTCGCGGCCGTCTTCTTCGCGGCGGCCTTCTTCTCAGCGGCCTTCTTCTCCGCCGGAGCCGCCGTCTTCTCCGCCGCGGTCTTCCGCGCCGGAGCCTTCCGCGCTGCGGCCCCCGGCTCCACCCGCGGAGCCGGGGCGAGCAGCGAGACCGGGGGAACCGGCGGATCGACCTCGACCGGTTCGTCCACCTCCACCCGCTCGGCGACTATCGGCTCCCCCGCCGACCGGCCGTCCGACCGCTCGCCCTCGTCCTCCCAGCCGCGCCCGAACAGGTCGTCCGCCCGCGGCGCCGGCACCGGCTCCTCCGCACCGTACGGTTCGGCACCGGGCGCCGCCGACGGAGCCTCCTCCTCGACCTCGCGCAGCTTGGTCTCCAGGTACGCCAGCACCACGCCGACCTTGGTGACCTGGTCGCCGACCTTCTCGAAGACCTTCTCCGCCTCGTTGCGCGCCACCCCGACCGCCAGGTCCACCCCGGCCAGACCGGCGGTGACCGCCTCCCCCGCCAGCGTCTGCAGCGTCTTCGCCGACGGCGGGAACTGCCCGCCCAGGCGGCGCTCCACCTCGGTGACGTCGACCCCGGCCTTCTCCAGGATCGAGGCCGCCGTCACGACGACCCGCTTGCCCACCTCCTCGACCACCCCGGCGGCGGTCTCCACCACTCCCCGAACCGTCCTCGGCAGCATCCGGGTGCCTCCCAATCGCCTACGCGCGTCGCTCCGTCGCCCTCAGTGCCCGGGCGGTTCCGGGCACCCCACTGACGACGCTACCGCCAAAACCCCGCTGAGGTACCGTGGCCCGCAGTCCGCACCGTAGCGACCGGGGGAGGGAGGCGCCGCCATGGCGAACGCGGAGGAGTGCCGGGAGGCGCTGGAGCAGCTCAGCCGGAACATGGCGAAGTCCACCGGCGACGTCCGCAAGGCCGCGTCCCTCGACCGCTCGCTCAGCTGCCGGATCACCGACCTGGACCTGACCTTCACCGGGCAGTTGCGCGACGGCCGGATCCAGGACGTGGTCGCCACGCCCGGAGCACCCGTGGGGAAGGCCGAGATCCGTCTCACCATGAGCAGCGACGACCTGGTCGCGATGGTCGACGGCCGGCTCAACTTCGCCTCCGCCTGGGCGAGCGGCCGGGTCCGGCTGGAGGCGGGCTTCCGCGACCTGCTGCGGCTGCGCACCCTGCTCTGAACCCGGCCGGCCCTCACCCCGGCGCCCCCTCGCGACCCACCGCGACCCGTCCGCCCGGGCCCCGGAACGGGGCACCGAAAGGGATCAGAGGCCCAACTCGGCGAGCGCCTTCCGCCCGTCCACCGGCCCCTCGCCCGCGTCCAGCGCCGTCCACGACGCCGCGCACAGCGCCCGCAGGCCGTCCCAGCGGTCCCCGGACCCGGTCAGCCGCAGCACGCCGCCCTCGACGTCCGCGAGCCAGCCGCCGCACCCGAAACCGTCCGCCTCGGGCGCCACCGCGGCGTGCGGGACGAGCAGCCCGCGCAGGTCGGCCGCCAGGTAGGTCGGCCGGTGCTCGACCGGGGCCGCCAGCAGCAGCTCGGGGGTGGTCACCCCGGTGAAGACCAGCAGGCTGTCCACCCCGCCGTTGAACGCCCCCTCGATGTCGGTGTCCAGCCGGTCCCCGACCACCAGTGGACGCTTCGCACCGGTGCGCAGCACGGTCTCCCGGTGCATCGGCGGCAGCGGCTTGCCCGCCACCTCCGGCTCGACCCCGGTCGCCGCCCGGACCGCCGCCACCAGCGTGCCGTTGCCCGGCGCGATGCCGCGCGCCCGCGGCACCGTCAGGTCCAGGTTGGACGCCACCCACGGCAGGCCGCTCTGCACCGCGTACGAGGCCTCCGCCAGGTGCTCCCAGCCCACCGAGGGATCGAAGCCCTGGACCACCGCGAGCGGCTCCTCGGCCAGCGAGCGGACCGGGACCAGCCCCCGCTCGGCCAGCGCCTCCTCCAGCCCGAGGCCGCCCACGACCAGCACCTTCGCCCCGGCCGGCACCTTCTCGGCGACCACCCGGGCGGCCGCCTGGGCCGAGTTGATCACGTCCGCGGGCTCGGTCGGCACGCCCAGCTCGGTCAGGTGCTCGGCCACCACCCGCGGCGGGCGCGACGCGTTGTTGGTCACGTACGCGAGCCGCATCCCGGACGCCCGGGCGTCGTCCAGCGCGGCCACCGCGTGCCGGATCGCGTGCGCGCCCTCGTACACCACGCCGTCCAGGTCCAGCAGCGCCGTGTCGTACGCCTCGGTCAGCGGTCGCTCGCTGCCGCCGGGGGCGGTCCGTCGCACGGGGGTGGCCGTCTCGGTCATGGCTGCGCTACCTCATTCACTGCGTCGTTCGCATCGTTCGCTGCGTCGTCGTTGACTGCTTCGTCGTTCACGGCTTCGTTCACTGCTTCGTCGTGCACGGCTTCGGTGTGCACCGCTTCGGCGTACACCGCGCCGGCGCCCGTCAGGCGTCGCCGTCGACGCCCTCCGGCTCTCCCCCGGTCGGGTCCGCCGCGGCGGGCGGCGGCGCCAGGTACCCGGGAGCCCCGGGCAGCAGCGGGCCGTACGCCCCGGCGCGGGCCGCCAGCGTCGCCCGGGTCTGCCGCAGGGCCGCCCGGTAGTGGTCGGCCTCCGGCCGCATCGCCACGGCGAGCGCCAGGTGTTCGGCGGAGGTCTCGAAGTCGCCCAGTCTGGCCGCCGCGACCCCCCACCCGAACTGAGCGTAGTCGTCCGCCGGATCGGCCAGTGCCACCACCCGGAAGTTCTCCAGCGCCGCCGCGTACGAGCCCGCGTCGAACTGGGCCCTGGCCAGCGCCTCCCGGATGCTGCGCGAGTGCGGCTCGGCCTCCGCCGCCCGGGCCAGCAGCTGCTCGGCGGCCGCCGGATGGCCCTGTGCCAGCAGCTGCGCGCCCCGGCGGAACCAGTCGTACACGTCGCCGACGGGCTCCCCGGACCGGCTCTGCGGCGGCACTCCACCGGCCGATCCGCCGCCGTGGGCCGGAGCGCCCCCACCGGTGGCGTCGACCGGCCCGCCCGACCCGGCCGATCCGCCGCCGTCCACGCGTTCCCGCCCGTCGTCCATGCCGTACCTCGCCCTCGGTCGCACACCCGCCCCACAGGTCGGCACGGGTATTCCGATCTCTCAACAACGCGTACCCGGTTACGATGCCCAGAATGAGCACACCCAGTGCAGAAGACGGAGTCGAGACTCCCGAGGGCGGCCCCGGCGATCCCGGGCACGTCGCCACCGCCGGCCTGTCCCTGTCCCCCTTCCGCGGCCTGCGCTACGTCCCCGACCGGGTCGGCGCCCTGGCCGCGGTGATGTCCCCGCCGTACGACGTCGTCGACCCGGGCCGCCGGCTCGACCTGGAGACCGCCGACCCGCACAACGTGGTCCGGCTGATCCTGCCCCGGCCCGAGCCCGAGGACGCCGGTGACCGCCCGGACCGCGACACCCGGTACCGGCACGCCGCGCGCCTGCTCGCCGCCTGGCAGCGCGAGGGGATCCTCGCCGCCGACCCGGACCCGGCGATCTACGTCTACGAGCAGCGGGTTCCCGCCACCGCCGAGTCCCCCGAACTGCTGCAGCGCGGCCTGATCGGCGCCCTCGCGGTGAGCGGCCGCGAGGTCGGCGTCGTGCTCCCTCACGAGGACGTGATGCCGCGGCCGGTCGCCGACCGGGTCGGCCTGATGCGCACCACCCGGGCCAACCTGGAACCGCTGCTGCTCACCTACCGCGGCGACGGCGGCGCCTCCGACGTGATCGAGCGGACGGTCGAGGGCGAGCCGCTGCTCTCCACCGCCACCAGCGACGGCACCCACCACCGCCTGTGGGCCGTCACCGACCCGGACGACATCGCCGAGATCGGCCGCGACCTGGCCACCTGCCGGGCGCTGATCGCCGACGGCCACCACCGCTGGGAGATGTACCTGCGCCTCCAGCGCGAGCACCGCCACCTGCCCCGCAGCCCGTGGGACCGCGGCCTGGTGCTCCTGGTGGACACCGCCCGGTACCCGCTGCGGGTGCGGGCCATCCACCGCGTCCTCTACCGGCTGCCGGTGGCCGAGGCGCTGGAGCAGCTCGGCGACCACTGGAAGGTCAAGGAGGTCCCCGGACCGCTGCCCGCCGCGCTCCAGGCGCTCGCCGAGCAGAAACGACACGGCGGCAACGGCTTCGTGCTGACCGGCGGCGACGGCGTCTACTGGCTGCTCGGCGAGCCCGAGGAGGCCCTGCTGGACGCCACCGTGCCGCACGACCGGCCCGAGGAGTGGCGCCGGCTGGACGCCACCGTCCTGCACGCCACCCTGCTCGACCACACCTGGCACGTCCCCGACGGCCCGGACGACATCGGCTACCTGCACACCGCCGCGGCCGCCGAACGGGAGGCGGCCCGCACCGGTGGCACCGCCGTCCTGCTGCACCCGGTCCGGGAGAGCGTGGTGCGGCGGCTGGCCGAACAGGGCGTCACCATGCCGCGCAAGTCCACCTCCTTCGGGCCGAAGCCGGCCACCGGACTGGTGCTGCGCAACCTCGCCCTGGGCTGACCCCGCACCGGGCCCTCCACGCGGGGCCCGGACGGCGTGAGGCCCTGCCGTTCCCGGTGGATCCCGGGGAACGGCAGGGCCTCACGGTGTTTTCGAGGGGGCCCGATCAGCCCTTGGCCTCGTCCTTGTCCTTGTCCTCGACCTTGGCGTCGTCCTTGGCGCCGTCCGCGGCCTCGTCGGTCCCGGCGTCCGCCGACACCGTCTCCGCCTCGGCGTCGCGGGCGCGCTCGGGCACCACGCCGTCGAAGTCCTCGTCGATCTCGAGGTCGTCCTCGTCGTAGAACTCCTCGACGTCCTCCTCGTCCTCGAAGATCACGCGGTCGTCGGCGATGTCGCCGCCGCGCTTCTTCGCCGGGGCCTCGGCCGACTCGGTGTCGTCCTCGGCCAGCTCGGGGTCGAGCGCGTCGGTGAACTCGCCCACGCCGTCGATCTCGGCGAGCCGCTCCGAGGCGTTGGTGGCGCCGTCGGTGTCCGCCTCGGCCGCCTTGGCGAACCACTCACGGGACTCGTCGGCACGACCGGCCGCGATCAGCGCCTCGGCGTAGGCGTACCGCAGCCGCGCGGTCCACGGGTGCACGGCGCTGGAGGCCAGCTCCGGGCTCTGCAGGGTCACCACAGCGGCGTCGTACTGCTCCATGTCGCTGCGGGCACCGGCCGCGACCAGGCGCATCTCCACCTGGCCGGCCTTGTCCAGCTGCTTCACCTCGGGCTCGCCGGCCATCGCCAGCGCCCGCTCCGGACGGCCCAGACCGCGCTCGCAGTCGGCCATCACGGGCCACAGGTCCGCCCGACCGGTCATCCGACGGGCGGCGCGGAACTCGGTCAGCGCCTCGGAGTAACGCTGGGTCATGTACGAGGCGAAGCCGGCCGCCTCACGGACGGCAGCCACGCGGGAGGCCAGCCGGAGCGCGACGCGCGAGTACTGGTAGGCCTCCTCCGGCTCGCCGTCGAGCAGGCGGGCGACCATCACCAGGTTGCGGGCGACGTCGTCCGCGAGGGTCTTGGGCAGGCTCTTGAGCTCCTGACGCACGTCCGCGTCCAGCTCGAAGCCGGTGACGTCCTCCGGGATCGGCAGACGCTTGACGGGCTCGTAGTTGCCCCGGCGGTCGTCGTAGTCCCGACGGTCGTCACGGCGGTCGTCCCGGCGGTCATCGCGACGGAAGCCGCCGCCCTGGCGGTCGTCGCGGCGGTAGCCACCACGGTCTCCGCCGCGGTCGTCACGACGGAAGCCGCCGCGGTCACCGCGGTCACGGTTGAAGCCGCCGCTGGCGGGGCGGTCGTCGCGGCGGAAGCCACCGCGGTCGCCACCGCGGTCGTCCCGGTCACGGCCGTAGCCACCCGAGGGACGGTCCTCGCGACGCGGACGGTCGTCACGGTCGTCACGACGGAAGCCACCCGGACGGTCATCCCGACGGAAACCGCCACCGGCGGGGCGGTCGTCGCGGCGGAAGCCACCGCGGTCGCCACCGCGGTCGTCCCGGTCACGGCCGTAGCCACCCGAGGGACGGTCGTCCCGACGCGGACGGTCGTCACGGTCGTCACGACGGAAGCCACCCGGACGGTCATCCCGACGGAAACCGCCACCGGCCGGACGGTCATCCCGACGGAAACCGCCACCGGCCGGACGGTCGTCACGGCGGTCACGGTTGAAGCCGCCGCCGGCGGGGCGGTCGTCGCGGCGGAAGCCACCGCGGTCGCCACCGCGGTCGTCCCGGTCACGGCCGTAGCCACCCGAGGGACGGTCCTCGCGACGCGGACGGTCGTCACGGTCGTCACGACGGAAGCCACCCGGACGGTCATCCCGGCGGAAACCGCCACCGGCCGGACGGTCGTCACGGCGGAACCCGCCGCGGTCGCCACCGCGGTCGTCCCGGTCACGGCCGTAGCCACCCGAGGGACGGTCGTCCCGACGCGGACGGTCGTCACGGTCGTCACGACGGAAGCCACCCGGACGGTCATCCCGGCGGAAACCGCCACCGGCCGGACGGTCGTCACGGCGGTCACGGTTGAAGCCGCCACCGGCGGGGCGGTCGTCACGGCGGAAGCCACCACGGTCGCCACCACGGTCATCCCGGTCGTCACGGCGGAAACCGCCGGACGGACGGTCGTCACGACGGAAGCCGCCGCGGTCGTCACGGTCACGGCCGTACCCACCCGACGGGCGGTCATCACGGCGGTAGCCGCCGCCGGCCGGACGGTCATCCCGACGGAACCCGCCGCGGTCGCCACCACGGTCATCCCGGTCACGGCCGTAGCCGCCCGAAGGACGGTCGTCCCGATGCGGACGGTCGTCACGGTCGTCACGACGGAAACCGCCCTGGCGGTCGTCGCGACGGAAGCCGCCGACCGGACGGTCGTCGCGCCGGTCGTCGCGGCGGTAGCCGCCACGGTCGTTCGACCAGCCCCCACGGGACCGGGGCTCATAGCCTCGGCCGTCGTCCGATCGACGCTCGGGACGGTCCTGGGGCTGGTTCGACATCGTGGTGACTCCTTCTGCTGCTTCAGCTTCACCGCGTCGGCCGTGCGTGCAACTCCCGCTGCCGTCACGCGGTTTCGGCGCCGACCTCCTGGCCCGCGCACCTCTCCATTGTCCGGCATGTCGGGACCCTCCGCGTCTGGGCGGAAGTCCCGTCCTGCCGGACCTTCTTCTTCACGTTCGCAAAACACAAAAAGGCCGCGGCCCCAGCGAGTCGCTGGGGCCGCGGCCTTGAATGATTGTTCGGCGGCGTCCTACTCTCCCACAGGGTCCCCCCTGCAGTACCATCGGCGCTGTGAGGCTTAGCTTCCGGGTTCGGAATGTAACCGGGCGTTTCCCTCACGCTATGACCACCGAAACCCTATCGGGTATTCAGCGAAACACACTTTTCAGTTGAATAAGTGTTTCCTTGTTCGCCGGCGATAGCTGTTCGCTACCCGGGAACCACACAGTGAACGCGAGCGTCTGAGGACAAGCCCTCGGCCTATTAGTACCGGTCAACTCCACCCCTCACAGGGCTTCCATATCCGGCCTATCAACCCAGTCGTCTACTGGGAGCC